>JBOGUF010000074.1:0-37525 GCA_050696075.1 Thermomicrobiales bacterium | reverse complement strand
TGGCCGGTGTTGCCAGTGCATGTATCATCGAGTTGCGTCGCTCCGTCCGACCCGCCCTTCCGGCGGCGCTGGCCCTGCGCGTCTTCCCGGCGTTCGGTTCTTCCCCACGGTCCCGCACTCCCCAGTGTCGCGGACCCTCCAACTGTTACAACGCACAAGGGTGCGTTGTGTGAGATAGCACGATTGAAACTGCTGCCGCACGTCGGCGAGCCTCAGGCATTGTTGTGCGCCGTGGAGCAACGAAGCCGGGCCAGCCGTCTAGAACTGCAAATGCCAATGCGGCGGCTTGGTCTCCAGGATGACCTTCGTTGCCTTCCCCTTTGCCGCCTTCCGAAAGGCCTTCTTATCATCGGCGGTCATGTCCTTGCTGCGCACGTCCACCGCGCCAGCCCGCAAGTGCTTGGAGATGTAGGTGCCCGCCTTGATCTGTGTCTCGATGACCGCGGTCATGGCGTCGACGATCTCGGTGCGGGACTTCTTCGCCGCTTTGCCGTCGTCGTACGCCTTCTTGATCTCCTTCACGGCGGTCTTGTTTTTGTAGAGCTTGACGATATCGTCGCCGGCTTCGAGCTTCGTATACATCGCCGACGCCTGTGACGACGCCGTCCGCGTCCCACTCGTCACGACGATATCCTTCTTACGGTCCGCGTAATAGTCATCGGCAATCTCCGCGACCTTCTTCTCCACGGCGGCGCTCAGCGTGACGCCCGATTGGAGCGTGTAGTGTTTGGTCGTGCCCGCCGCCGGTGCCGATTGCCGAGCAAGCACGGTCCCGGCGGAGGTCATCCCGACGATGCGAAAGCGCTGAACCTCGTCGCCACTCCTCGGTGATCGCGCGGGCCCCGCGGGTTGCGTCGCCGGGCCGAGAAGCATTTGCCGCAGGCGCCGGAGGCGCTCGATCGTGGGTTCCCATACGTGCTCCACGGCGAACGCGGCCAGCGACGGGCCGACGAAGACCTCCTTGAGGGCTTCGGCGTGCGCCTCGATCTCCTTCGTGCGTCCGGGATGCTCGACGGGCGAGTCGCTGGCGTATTGCTCGTTCAGCTCGACCGTGATGACGACGGCGCCCTGACTAGGCCCCCACTGTCCCAGCGAGCGGCCGGCCTTGTTCTCGCGCTTCATCCGTTCGGCGCTAATCTTTGGATCCTGGTTGGGATAGAGCGACGTGAACGTCCCGTCCCGCCAGTTTCCCGGAACCTTTGCGCCCTTCTTCTTTGCTGCCTCCGCCATGAGCTTGGCAAGCTCATCCGCCTGATGTGCCAGTCCCTTCTGTGCAGCGGTGAGGCCACCTTTATACGGAGGTTGTTCGACGAGCGCAGGATGCGGGTCCGCGTAGATGCCCGCGTCTTTCGGGGACTTGATCGCGTGCAGCGCGACGATACGCGTGGGCTTGAAGCGATCGATGAGCGTCAGCAGCATGATGTTTTCGTGCTCGATGGGCCTCCCATTCGCGTCGACCGGGTTCTTCGGATCGAATGGCTTGCCGAGCTCCGGGAACTGCCGGTTCGGCTCGCGCGAGGCCCCGTGGCGGCGGTCGGTCGTAAAGCGGCCAGGGTCATTGGCGTCGTTTCGTGCCTTTTGGTACGCCGACTGCTGCTTCTCGACGTCCTTCCCGACCTTCTCCCACGCATCCTTCTGGCTCTTCTCCCACGCCCGCTTCTCCGCGACGTTGTCGGGGAAGAGTTGCGGGACGATGACCACGGTGAAGAAGGGGCGCGGGGCTCCCTTGGCGCCGAGGCGCTGGATGAGCTTCTCGGCGACCTCGACGCCAGAGAGCTCGGAGCCATGGACGCCGGCGATGACGAGGGCGACGTCTGAGATGGCGCCCTTGAAAACGAAGGCGTTGACGTCCCGCCCTTCCTTGGTCGTGCCAAGGCGTAGCATCGCGCGGTCACGCGAAGCCGCCAGCTTGTGGAGGGCAGCGACGGAGAGTTGCGCGGCCGTGGCATCCGCCTTTGCCGCTTCGAGGGCCTTGTCCTCTGGGTCACGCTGGATGCGGAGCACGCGCTGCACATGCGTGTTGCCGTGTGTCCGCTGCAGCGCAACCACCGCCGACCTGGGCACCGACGTTCCATGGACTTGGGAGGAGTGGCCGGCCACGGAGTGGTCGACCGATTCCTCCTCGCGCGGTGCGACCACATCCCGCCGGCTGGTATGCCCGCTGGGCTGGGCTACCGGCGTGTGTGGGATGGGAGAGATTCTGCTCATCACCTGGATTCCGTTCTTCCGCCATGCGGTTGCGGCGGGACTCGGTCAGCGTTGAGCCCTTGAGGAACGGGGGCGTGATTCGCGGATGAGTTCCTGGTAGATCATCCATCGACCGCGAATCCGAGTTGGGCTCAGACTAGGACGTGGGCTGCGACCCGTCAAGCTCCTCAGAGCCATCTCCGACGTGCCCCGCTCGTCCCCCGCTCGTTCCCGAGCCCGACGCCCTCACTGGAAGCACGACCCCGTCTCGGTGTCGCACGTCGTCCCGGCCGGGCAGCAGACCATGCAGGAGAAGCCGGTCGTCCCGACGCAGGGGGTAGTCCCGGTGGGGCACTGGTCCAGGCCAGGGCGCTCGCAGGTGGTCGGGTCGGTGAATGCGGTGGTGGTGCAAGTGCATCTGTCACTGTCGCCTTCTGGGCAGCAGGTGAAGCCCGGTGTACAATCCAATCCCTCTTCACCGCAGACGCATGTGCCGTCGCGGCAGGTCTCGTTCACCCGGCAGCGCACGCCGCAGCCGCCGCAGTTGATTGGGTCGGCGTTTGTGGGGAGACAGACCTCTCCGCAGCAGGTGCCATCCTTGCAGGCCACACCATCCGGAGCCGGCCCGCAGAAGCCCTCGTTACCGGGCACGTTGCACGCCTCGCACTCGCCGCAGGTGCTGATGCAGCAAACGTCGTCCACACAGTGCCCGTGTTGGCAATCGTCGGCCGTCCTGCACGGCTCGCCCAGTCCCTTGTCGCCCTGACAGACACCGTCCGCGCAGTGCGCCTGGCCCACGCAGTCCTCGTTCGTGGAACAGGTTGTCCGACAGACCGTGCCTTCCGGGTTGCAGACGAAAAGACCGCAGCTCGTCGTCGTGGGATGACAGGTGCCGTTGCCGCCGCAGGCGGAGGTCGTCTGCCTGCCGTCGACACACGCTGGCTCGCCGCACACCACATCACTGCCCGGGAAGGTGCACCCATTTGGATTCTGCCCGTCGCAGGTTGCCGCGCACGCGCCATTGCCGGGGCAGGCCGGGCGGTTTCCGCGTGGCGCACCACTGACCGTCGTGCAGATGCCGGCCGCGGAGCAGGCTTCGCACTGCCCCGTACATGAGGAGTCGCAGCAGACGCCGTCGACGCAGTGAAACGAGGCGCACTCGGTCGCCCGCGTACAAGGCGTGCCAGGCGGTTGATTGCGGGCGGCCTCCGCGCGGTGGAACACGGCCAGACTGCCGAAGCCGCCCAGCAGTCCTTTGAGGATGGCACGGCGGGACTTCCCTGTCGCCAATGCCTTCGTCAATGTGTCGAATTGATATTCGTCCATGACCCGTGCCTCCTCACATCGAGCGTCGCGCATAACGCACCCTACGCGCGGCCCTGGGCGACGTGCGTGTGTGCGGTGATCACGAGGACGCCGGCCTCGACGAACGAGCGGACCACCGGCTCGGCGTCCGCTTGAATCGCTGCGATGGCGGCCTCGCGCGCCGCCGGGTCCATCCCGGCGAGGGCCGGCATATGCGCCGCCGCCATCAGCAGCTGCAGCCGCACGAAGCCGGCCGGGTCGGGGAAGCGCGCCGTTGTTGAGACCGGCACAACGGTCACGTCGCGGAACCCGGCCCTCGCCAGCAGCGCCCGCAGCTCGTCCGCGGCGCCGAGGCCGAAGATGGTCTGCGCGAAGGCGGACGCGCCCACATGGCGCGCGACGATCTCGTCGAGGGCGGCGTGTACGGGGTGGCGCTCGACCCCTTGCCCGACGCTCACCGCAACCCGGCCGCCCGGGACGAGCGTGCGGCGCATCTCGCGCAGGCCGGCGGCGCGGTCCTGGAAGAACTGCAGTCCCTGTTGGCAGCAAACCAGGTCGAAGGCCGCGTCCTCGACGGGCAGGGCTTCGCCCCGTCCCTCGCGCCAGTCGATGGCGGCGCCCTCGGTCGCCGCGACGGCGCGGGCGACCGCCAGCATGCCGGGGTTGGGGTCGACGCCGACGACGGCGCCGGTGGGGCCGACGCGGGGAGTGGCCAGGCGGGCGACGATGCCGGTGCCGCAGGCGACATCGAGCAGGCGCTCGCCCGGCCGCGGTGCGGAGCGTCGCAGAAGGTCTTCCGCCCAGGGGGAAGGCAGCGCCGGGACGAAGAGGCGCTCGTAGGCCTCGGCCGGATTGACTGGGGTCTGGGTCTGTTGCTGTGCCATGCTCGTTCCTTCCTCCGGCGACGCTCGTCCCGACGCGCCGCCCTCAGGCGTAGCTACCAATTCACCGCCGGAGCAAGATGGCGCCGGCGTGTCACATCGCTACGGGGTTGGGGTACCCGCGGGCGGCGTTCCCGGTATCAGGAGTTGAAGGTCGCCCCCCACGACCGCGCCCTCGGCGCTGTAGCCGAAATCGCTGGCCGCCGCCGCATCGCCTTCGGCGAACGTGCCGACCGCCAACGCCACACGGTCCTGCCCGGCTCCGGGCAGGCCACTATCGACGGCGAGCAAGACGAAGGGGTAGGCGCCCTCCCCATTGGCGGTCATCAGGCCGCGGATCTCCCGCCCACCGTCGAGGCCGGGAACCGGCGCGTAGTAGTCGATCCGCGTGCTTGCGAGGACCAGGCCCGTCTCCTCCCAGGTGGGATCGAGCCACATGACGGCCCCCATGACCGGCTCCTCGCCGGTGGCGCCTTCGATCACCAATCGGCTGGCGAAGAGCGAAACGTGCGCCTCGCCGGAAGCCGTCTGCACGACGCCGCCACCGGCAATGCCGGGGGCGGGGTTGGGGATGCAGACCTTTTCGATGGGCGGGAGGGGAAAACAGATCGGCGGCAGCGCACTCGCCGGGCGCGGGCTACCGATTGCGAGGAGCGTCAGCGTCAAGACCCCGACGCTGGTCAAGAGGATCAGTCGAGACGGGCGGTTACGCATGCGGGCGTCTCCTTGCTTCCTCAACAGCTCGGCGTAACAGCATGGTGTCTTGGTGCGTCATGAGATGCCTGCTGCTAACCGGTTCCCCATCGTTTGATGGTGTCCTCCAGCGTAGGGAAAGACGGGGCGGGATGCATCGGTCAGATCACCCAAGTTGGGCGATTTGGGGCGGGTTGGGTGAGATCACCCATACGCGGGTTGTACCGAGCGTCAGACGATGTTGTCGCGGATGGCGGCGGCGGCGGCGGCGGTGCGCGAGTCGACACCGAGCTTGGCGAGGATCGCGGTCACGTGCCGCATCACCGTGCGGTGGCTGATAAAGAGGGCGTCGGCGATCTGCCGATCGGAGGAGCCGTCCGCAAGGAGGCGCAGCACCTGCTGCTCACGCGAGGTCAATCCGTAGGATGTGGACGAACTGGGGGCAGCAGCGGGCGTGGCTGCCTTCGTTATGACCGGAATCAGTGCCCGCGCTTCGGCAATCACATCATCGAGCGGCAGCCCCCGCCCCATGGACCAGGCGGCGGCGACACGATCCTCGTCGAGCGACGCGCGGACGGCGGCGACCGTCCGCTCATGATCCGCCGCACTTGCCGGCTGGATCGTCCGTCCGATCGCCGCGCGCAACCCCTCCGTCGCGCCCAGGAAACGGGCAGCCGGCTCACTCTGCCCGCACTGGACAGCGACGGCGGCGAATGCCTCGAGCCAGGTGGAGAGTCCGCCGGGATTACCGAGGTCCACGTATAGGCTTAAGGACTGGTCGAATAGCCCGCACGCCCGCGCATAGTCGCCCTGCCGGCCGGCGATCTGGCCGAGATGGTTGAGCGCAATGGCCATGTCGCGCTTGTTGCCGATGTCGTGGGCCAGGTCATGCGCTTGTTGTGCATATCCGGTCGCCCGCGCATCGTCGCCCTGGTAGTAGGCGGCGCTCCCCAGGTTGGCGAGCGCGGCCGACTCGCCTTGGCGGTTTCCACATGCCCGGTAGCTGTCCAGCGCCTCCAGCAGCAGCGCCTCGGCCCGGCGGAAATCGCCTCGATGCATCGTCGCGATCCCGAGACCGTTGAGCGCGTTCGCAATCCTGACCTGATCGCCGTTCTTACGCGCGAGGTCGAGCGCCTGCCGGCCGCATGTCTCAGCTTGCACGTAGTCGCCTTGCAGATGCGCTACCGCCGCGAGGCCGTTCCATGCCTTGGACATGAGCGGCGCGTCGTCCAACTCCCGCGCGACTGCTAGCCCTTCCCGCGCGAAGGTGTCGGAGCGCGCATAGGCGCCGCGGTGAAAGGCAAGCCACGCCGCGTCGATCAATGCATTGGCGCGGAGGCCGGCCAGCGTCGCGTCGCCTCGAGTGCGGTCGATGGCGCGTTCCACCCAATCGAGTCCCTCGCTGAGATGGCCGTGAATGGTCCAGAACTGACTGAGCGCGTTCGCCAATCGAAGTCCTAACGCCACCTCACCGGCCCGCTCGAACCAGGCCAGTGCCGCCCGCAGGTTGTCGTGATCCGCCTCCAAGCGAGCCAGCCAAGCACGCTGCTGCAGCCCTTGCAGCCCCGGTGCCGCCTCCTCCGCCAGGGCGAGAAAATAGGCCGCGTGTCGTCGCCGGGTCAGGTTCTCCTCGCCACTCGCCGCCAGTCGCTCGCGCGCGTATTCGCGGACCGTTTCCAGCATTGCCAAGCGGACCTCGCCGTCCGCCTGATCCTCTGGCCGCAATAGGCTGGCGTCGACCAGCGTTTCGATCCCCGCAAGGACGTTGCCAGTCGGCTCGCCTTCGCCGGCTCCCACCGCTTCGGCTGCCGCCAAGGTGCAACCACCGGCGAAGACGGCCAATCGTCGAAACAGGGTTTGGGCGCCCTGATCCAACAGGTCATAGCTCCAGGCGATTGCGTTGCGCATCGTCTGCAATCGGGCTGGTTGGTCGCGGGGACCGCTCGTCAGTAGAAGCAGGCGATTGGACAGACGGGCCAACAAGGCTGACGGCGTCAGGAGCTTGGTGCGGGGGGCCGCGAGTTCGATGGCGAGCGGGAGCCCCTCCAGATAATGGCACAGCTCGACGAGCGCCCCGGCATTCTCGTCGGTCAGAGTTAGGTCGGGTCGAACGGCGCGCGCTCGGTGAAGGAACAGCGTGATCGCCTCGGATTCGCCCAGATCGGCGACCGGCGGCAGGAGCCGGCGGTCCGGTAGCGCCAACGGCGGCACCGCCAGCTCGTGCTCGCCGGAGAGATGGAGGCTGATGCGGCTCGTCACGAGGATCTTGAGCGCGGGACAGCTCACGAGGAGTTCGGTCAGCAGCGGCGCCGCGGGGAGGAGGTGCTCGAAGTTGTCGAGGAACAGGAGCAACTCGCGGTGGCGGAGATATTCGATCAGCCCCATCACCACCGTCCGTTCGCGAGGAGCGCGCGCGCCAAGTGCTCGCGCGAGCGCTGAACCGACCAATCCGGAGTCGGCGAGGGAGGCTAAGGGGACAAAGGCGACGCCATCGGCGAGGTCATCGGCGAGCCTCGTGGCCACCTCCAGCGCCAGACGGGTCTTGCCGATGCCTCCGGGTCCAACCAGCGTGACCAGCCGCACGTCCGGGCGCCGTACCAGATCCCGCGCTGTCGCGATTTCCTGTTGCCGGCCGACAAAGGAGGTGAGTGGAGCGGGCAGGGCGGCCACGGCATCGCCCCGCCGGCGGGTCAATGGAACCAGCGGCGTCGGCTGGCGGGAGGCGTGTGCGGTGGAGGCAGCGTCCGACATGGTGCGCATCAACCGATCAGGCAGCGACACATCCTGGTACGATCCATGATATCGCGGACGATCGACCAAAGCGTCGGTAAGATTGCCGATTCGATCGGACGGCCTCCTTGACGTCGTTGACACTACTCCGAACGGGCCATATCTTGCCCAAGCAGACGCTTCAAGCCGAACGATTGAGGGAAGATCCATGGGCGATCAGGAGTTTGCGGGCAAGGTCGCGGTTGTCGCCGGGGGCTCGCTGGGGATGGGCAAGGCGGCCGCGCGGCGGCTGGGACAGGCGGGCGCGTCGGTGGTCATTTGTGGCCGACGGCAGGAGCACGTCGACGCGGCCGTCGCGGAGCTGACCTCGGAAGGGCTTACCGTCGAAGGAATGGCGGCTGATGTTTCGGCGGCGGCGGACGTCGAGCGCGTCATCGGACTCGCGGTCGAGCGGTTCGGCGGGGTGGACGTGCTGGTCAACAGCGCCGGCATCCAGCGCTATGGCACCGTCGTCGAGACCGACGAAGCGACCTGGGACGAGGTCTTCGCCGTCAACGTCAAGGGGATGTACCTCACCGCCAAGCACGCCATCCCGGAGATGCGTAAGCGCGGCAGTGGAGTGATCGTCAACCTCTCCTCGGTCCAGGCCTTCGCCTCGCAGAAGAGCGTCGCCGCCTACACCGCCAGCAAAGGCGCGATCAACGCCCTGACACGGGCGATGGCGCTCGACCACGCGGCGGAGGGCATTCGGGTGGTGGCGGTCTGCCCGGCCTCGATTGACACGCCGATGCTGCGCGAAGCGGCCGACCTCTGGAAGGGCGATCAGACCAAGGAGGCGATGGTCGCCGCCTGGGGCACGATGCACCCGTTGGGCCGGGTCGGCACGGCGGACGAGGTGGCGGAGTTGATCGCCTTCCTCGCCAGTCCGCGCGCCGGCTTCATCACCGGCGGCGAGTTCAAGATCGACGGCGGGATGCTCTCCGCCCTCGGCGTGCGCCTGCCGGAGTCGTAGGGTGCGAATCGCGTCACCTACGTAATTCGACTACCTACTCATGCACCGAAATGGGTAAAACACCCGATGCGGTCCGCACATTGGCAGGGCATGATAGCCGTGGCTCGATCGCCAGGGACCGTAAGTGGACGCGGTCGGGCCGACAAAGTCCAGAGAGGGTGAGCCGGTCGTTGCGCGACAGCCGGCTCGCCCCCCTCTGATACGCTTCTACCCCTCTTATTCCCCCTCATTCGCGGCTACAATGTGCCCCCTTCGTCGCCGTCAGGTTCGCTCCCTGCTGCCTGCCGCCTGCCGCCTCGAAAGGGGCCGCCGCTGAAGATCGTCGACATCCGAGCCACGACCGTGACGGTGCCGCTCGAAGCGCCGCCGCGGCACAGCAACGGCGCGCATTGGGGCCGCTTCGTTCGCACCATCGTCGAGGTCGAAGCCGACGACGGCCTGATCGGCTTGGGCGAGACGGGCGGCGGCAGCAAGCTGCCCTACCGCGGCGGCCGGATTCGGGTGCCGGACGGTCCCGGATTAGGCGTGCGCCTCAATTCGGAGAAGGTGCGAAAGTACTCGGCGCTGTACGCGGAGTTGGGGAGTTACCCCTACGACCGTGACCCCGGCCGGCCGGACTGGTACGCCCTGGTCCCGAACGAACGCTGGGCCGACCCGTCGGTGAGCGTGATGCCGCAATTGAGGTGACTGTTGGCCGGGGCCTGATTGCTGAAAGGATCGAACGCATGCAGCCAATCCTTCCCCTCGACCGCGCGAGCGTTTTCATCGACGGCACCGTCGGGGAGCCGCGGTTGAGTCACCCCGAGGGCGTCGCGGTCGATCGCGACGGCAACGTCTGGTGCGGCGGCGACCGCGGCGAGATCTACCGGATCGCGGCCGATGGATCATGCTTCGAGGTTGTCGCCACGAGCGGCGGCTTCACCCTAGGGATGGCCTTCGACGGCCAAGGACGACTCTATACCTGCGACCTAGGCCACGGCGCCGTCTTTCGCCTCGATCCGGCGATGGGCGCGCTCGAACGGTTCGCTTCCGGCGGCGACTCCTCCTTCACCTCTCCGAACTTCCCTGTCGTCGACGTTGGTCGCAACTGTCTCTACGTTTCCGACCCTCGGGGCAGCGCCGACGGCAAGGGCGTCTGGCGCTTCGACCTCGACACCGGCGAAGGCGGGGTGTGGTACGGCGGGCCACTTAACTTCGCCAACGGCATGGCCCTTTCGTTCGGCCGTGACACCCTCTACGTCGTCGAAACCTTCGCCAGTCGCGTCTCCCGCATCCCGATCCAGGCCGATGGCTCGGCCGGGGAAGCCGAGGTCTTTGTCGATGGGATCGATCGCCTGCCGGACGGACTGGCCTTCGACGTCGAGGGCAATCTCTACGTCAGTTGCTACGAACCGTCGCGCCTCTTCCGCGCGCGGCCGGACGGGACGCTCGAATTGCTGATCGACGACCCGGACGCCCACATCTTCTGCCACCCCACCAACTGCGCTTTCCGGGGCGCAGAACTCTTCACCGCCAATCTCGGCCGCTGGCACATCACCCGGATCGAGGTCGGCATCCAGGGGGTTGCATTGCCATAGGAATGCCGCCCGTCCGGACGATGACGAACAGTGGCGTTTAGAGGAAGGAATCATGCCCGAACCGATCGACGATTTCGCGCGGTGGAACATGACGACGATTCGCCATTCCCTGATCACGGGAACGGCGGGGGAAGAGATTCTGGCCGGACCAATCGGCGTCCGTGTCAGCGACGTGCCGCTCTTTCGCGAGGATCAGAACGGCAAACCGCGGCAGGCGATTCGCCTCTGGGTGCGGTCGGAGACCGAAGCCGGGCCGGTGACGTTTCGCGCCATCCAGGGTGAGTCGGTGCTGGACGAGCGCACGGCTGAGATCGCGGCCGGGGCGCAATCGCTGCATCTCTTCGTGCCGGAGGTCGAGACGACGACGCGGATCGATGTCGGCGTCTCCGGTGAGCAGTTCGATTCGGCGCTGGCGGCGGTCGAGATCCGGCCGCAACGCAAATGGACCGTCCACCTCATCCACCAATCGCACTTCGACCACGGCTACACCGACCCGCAGGCGGTCGTGGTGGAGCAACACCTGGCCTACCTCGATGCCGTCTTGGGCATTGCCGAGGCGACCGACGCCTTCCCTGACGACGCGAAGTTCCGCTGGAACGTCGAAGTGACGTACCCGCTGCAACGCTGGCTGGCGGCGCGACCGCTGGCGATGCGCGATGAGTTCGTCCGCCGGGTCAAGGAAGGCCGGATCGAGGTCAACGCGCTGCCCTTTTCGATGCACACCGAGGCGTACTCGATCGACGAGCTGGCGCGGCAGCTCTGGTTCGCCGACGAATTGCGGGAGCGGTACGGCATCCCGATCGTCTCCGCGATGCAGACCGACGTGCCGGGCGCGACGATCGGCCTCTTGAACCTCCTCGTCGACGCCGGCGTCCGCTACTTCTCGGTGGCGCACAACTACGCCGGCCGGTCGCAGCCCTATCTCGTCGGCGGCCAGGCGCTGACGCGGCCCTTCTGGTGGCAAGCCGCGAACGGCAAGCGACTCCTCGTCTGGTACACCGACACGCCGCACGGGGTCGCCTACATGGAGGGGAACCTAACCGGGTTGGCCGAGGATATTGAGACGGCGACGGCGACCCTGCCCGAATATCTCAACGCGCTGGCGCAGCGGCCATACCCCTACGGCAAGGAAGCATTCGGTTGGGGCGATCTCCCCGCGGGCGAGGAAGTCGTCAAGCAGCCGTACCCGCACGACATCCTCCACCTGCGGATTCAGAGCGTCATCGCCGACAACGCGCCACCCAGCCCGCTCATCCCGGACTTCGTCAAAGCGTGGAACGACCAGTGGACTTTCCCCAAGCTGCGGATGGCGACGAACCGCGAGTTCTTCGCGTTGGCCGAGGACCGTCTCGGCGACCGGATGGATGCCTTTCAGGGCGATTGGACCGATTGGTGGGCGGACGGCATCGGCTCGGCCGCCCGCGCGCTCGGTCGCGGCCGTGTGGCGCAGGGCGCGATCCGCACCGCGCAGACGCTGCACGCCCTGGCGGACCACTTGGGCGGCGAATCGGAGCCCGCGCGGACGGCGGCGATCGCCCGGGTCTACGACGACTTGGCGCTCTTCGACGAGCATACCTGGGGCGCCGGCAACCCGTGGCGGAACCGGCTGGAGAAGTTCGACGCGGGCGAGCTCCAGTGGGAGACGAAGATCGGCTACGCCCACAATGCATTCGACGGCGCCAACGCGCTGCTGAGCGCGGGCACGTCGCGACTGGCCCACGCGCTGGCAACGTGGCGCGACGCGCTGGCCTCGGTCGCGGTCTTCAATCCGAGCGGTTTCAGTCGATCCGATGTAGTCCGGACCTTTGTCCCGGACACCCTGGTCGATTTGGGCCGCGGCTTCTTGGTCGTGGACGCGGAGACTGGGGCGGTCGTGCCGCACGACGTTGAATCGCAGGGGCATCCCAACTTCCGCGCCCGCGGCCAATGGCTCACCTTTACCGCGCGGGACGTACCGCCGGTCGGGTATGCCCGTTTCGATCTTGTCGCCGCCTCGTCGGTCGCGGCTGAAGCGCCGGCGCCAGAGACCACCCTCCTGGAGAATGACTACTACCGCGTCGTCGTCGACCCGATGAGCGGAATCCTCACTGAGCTACTCGACAAGGCGACCGGCCGCTCGCTGATCGACGCGGACGCCCGGTTCGGCTTCAACCAATACGTCTACGATCGCTACGCGACGGCGGCGGGCTTCAACCACCTCTCGAGCCGGCTGCAGGATCAGAACCTCGCCTTCCTCGGAGCGCGCTCGCTCGGCGGCTACGGCGTGGTGACGGCCCGCTCATCGACGCCGGTGGCGGATCAGATCACCGTCCGCCTCGCCGGCGGCGGCTGCGAGTGGGTCGAGACGACCTATGCGCTGCCCCGCGACGTCAAACGGCTCGACGTCACTAATCGCCTCCAGAAGATCGCGATGCCGGAGAAGGAGAGCGTCTACTTCGCCTTCCCCTTCGCCGTCGCCGACCCCGCGCCGCTGGTCGAGATCACCGGCGGCGTGACCTCGATGGCCGCGCCCCACGTGCCCGGCTCGGCCGATCACTTTCGCGCGATGCGGCACTGGGTGGTGATGCAGGACGACAGCGCGACGGCCGCCTGGGCGACGCTCGAAGCGCCATTGGTCGAGTTCGGCAACATCGCCCTGCCCTACGTGCCCTTCCCCAAGACGGTTCCGCGCGGCAGCACCGGACCGTCCGTCATCTACTCCTGGGCGCTCAACAACATCTGGGACACCAACTTCCCGTCGCAACAGGGCGGAGAGATGACCTTCCGCTACCGCGTGGCGAGCGGCGGACCGGGCGATGCCCGCGCTCTCGGTCAGCAGACCGGCGTGTCTCTCTCCGCGCCGCTCGTCGGCCTCTGTTGCTCCGCGGCGGGCGCGTCGAGCCATCTGCCAGCGCGCGGCAGCTTCTGCGCCGTCGCGCCGGGCAGTATCGAGCTCACCCACATCGCGCCGTCGCGTCGTGGCGACGGCCTCGCCGCCTACCTGCACTCAACCGCGGACGAGGTGGTCGAAGCTCAGATCGACTTCGGCCTGTTGCCGGTGACATCCGCGCGGCTCGGCGATTTCTTGGAGCGGGAACAGCACGACGTCGCGCTGGACGGTCGCGTGGCGCGCTTCACGGTCGAGCCGGGGGCATACGTGTCGGTGAGGGTGGAAGCGAACTAATCGGAGTGACGGGTCGTCCGCGTCGCCTCTTCCCTCATCCGCCCCGCCACCACATCCCGAACCTCCGTCAGATGCCGGTGCATCCGATCCCGCGCAATCGCCGCGGTGCGGTTGCGGATGGCAGCGTAGATGCGGCGGTGATCGCGGTGGTCGCGGTCGCGGGCGTTGTAGAGCGAGAGAATCGCTAGTTGCTCCGAGGAGTAGAGTTCGATCAGCGATTCCATGACCTGCGCCAGCACCTGATTGCGGGAGGCGCGGGCAATCGCCGCGTGGAAGGCCATGTTGGTCTTGCCGAGTACGTTGTCGTGGCCGTCAAGCTGCTCCTCGGCCAGGGCGAGGAGGCGTTCGAGATTGGCCAGATCGTCGTCGTCGGCGCGCTCGGCGGCACGCTCGGCGAGTTGGGGCTCGATCAGCAATCGGGCATCGAGCAAATCGAGGATCGTGTGGTGCGCCAGGTCGCCAGGGCGTGGGTGGGGATTGGCGAACATGAGCCGTTCGTGGTCGCGGCGGACGTAGATGCCGGAACCGTGGCGGATGTCGATGACGCCGGTCGCCTGGAGGCGGCGCAGCGCTTCCCGTAGCGTCGGCGTGGCGACGGAGAAGGCGGCGGCGAGCGCCTTCGCGGGTGGGAGCCGGTCGCCCGGCGCGAGGTCCTCCCGGCGGATGAGCTCGACGATTTGCTGGGCGAGGTAGCTTGTCAGGTCTGGTCGCGTTCCTATGGTGGACATCACCCCGCGTTCCTGGCTTCCTAGCTTCCTAGCTTCCTAGCCTTCGGCCGCGGCGACAGCAGCGCACCGCGCGGGCCAAAGATCTAGAGATTTGATCTTTTCCTCGGTTCACTGTACGAAGTTGCCCGAAATCTGTCAATCAATGCCCATGCGCGGGCTGTTGACAGGCTAAAGCAGACTTCCTATGATGACGCGGACGCGCGAATGGGCGAAGTGATCTGATCTCTTTCAGGTGGCCGCGCTGGCATACCGGCCGTTCGCCCATCGGGCGTCACACCTCGACGAGTCGTTACGACGTGAGGAGGAGTCGTCCCATGGCACGAGCACAGGTCGGTTCCCGGTTCGGTCATCACGGCTATTCGCGCCGCCAAGTAGTCAAGGGCGCGGGCGCGCTCGGACTCTCGCTCGCCACATTCGGCGGGGCCGCGCGCTTTGGCGGCATCCCTGGGGTCTCCGCGCAGGACGCGACGATCCAGCTCTTCCACGACAAGGCGAATTGGGACGAGTTCTACCAGCAGATGGGCGAGCTCGCCGCGGCCGCGGGCGGCCCGGCCGTCGAGACCGTCCCCTACAGCGACACCACGAGCTATCAGCAGACGATCCAGTCCTCGTTGCCGACCGACGACGCGCCGAGCGTCTTCACCTGGTGGTCGGGCTACCGCATGGAAGCCCTTTATCAGGAAGGAAGCCTGCTTGACGTCAGCGCCCTCTGGCAGCAGGCGATCGAGGCGGGATACTTGCCGGAAACGCTGGCGACCGCCTTCACCTTCGAAGAGAAGCAGTGGGGCATGCCGAACCACGTCTCCCACTGGCCCGTCTTCTACAACAAGACTGTTTTCGACGCGAACGCGATCGCCGTGCCCACGACCTGGGACGAACTGATGGCCGCCGCCGAGACGTTGAAGGGCGCGGGCGTGACGCCGTTCTACGCCACGGTCGACGGCCGCTGGCCCGCCTTCATCTGGTTCGAGGATTTGCTGATTCGCACCGATCCGGACTTCTACGAAGCGCTGATGCGGGGCGAGCAGTCGTACACCGATCCGGTCGTCGTCGGGGTGATGGAAGTCTGGAAGGAGATGTTCGACCGGGAGTACTTCACCGCCCTCGACATCCCCTTGGGCGAACAGGCTGCCGGCATGTTCGCCAACGGCGAGATCGGAATGATCCTCAACGGCACCTGGCTCAACCAGCAGTTCCCCGCCAATGGCATGACCCCCGGCGAGGACTACGGCGTCTTCATCCTGCCGAACGTGAACCCAGACTTGCAGGAGAAGGTGATCATCTTCGAGACCGGCCCCTTCCTGGTGCCGTCGAACGTCGAGAATCCGGAGGCGGCCCAGGCGTTCCTCACCTGGTGGGTCTCGCCCGAGGCGCAGACCGAGTGGAGCAGGCTGCTGCAAGACGTGCCGTCCAATCCACAAGCGACGAGCGAGAGCCCGGTCCTCTCCGACCTGGTGGCACAGATCGATGAGGGCGGCTACCGCCTCATCCAACGCTACTGGGAGGCGACGCCGCCGCAAATCGTCGAAAATGCCGTCGACGAGCTCGGCCGCTTCATGCTCAACCCCGGCGAGTACATGAGCGTCCTCGAGACGATCCAGGGCCTGGCCGAGGCGGAATGGAGCAACCGGCAGTAGCGCCCCGACCATCCATCCAGTTCCGCGCGAACCGATACCCGCAGCACGTCTATGTCGATGGACCACATCACTGAACAATCCGCCGCGCGCACGCGGCCGGTCGTGGCCACCGGCCATGGGGCAGTCAGCCGGGCATTGCACCGGCTGACGCCCTATCTCTTTCTGCTGCCCGCGGTATTGCTTGTCGGCGGGTGGTTGCTCTGGCCGTTCCTGCGCACGATTCAACTGAGCTTCACTGAATACGAAGGAATTGGAGACGCGACGTGGGTCTGGTTCGACAACTACTCGACCCTCTTTGGCGACCCGATCCTAACCGACGCCTTCACGAATACCCTCTACTGGGTGCTCGGCACGCTGCTGCTGCCGGTCGGTCTGGGACTGCTCATCGCCACCCTCTCCTATGAGCTCTCCGGTGGGGCGCTCTACCGCCTGCCCTTCCTCATCCCCTACGCCCTCTCCGGGACGGCGATCGGCGTGATGTGGGAGTTCATGCTGCGCAGCAACGGCGCGTTGAACGGCATGCTGGAACTGCTGGGACTGGAGTCGTTGACCCGGTCCTGGCTGCTGCGGCCTCCCCTCAATACCTGGAGCATGATCTTCGCCTCGACCTGGCAGACCGTCGGCGTCAGTGTGCTCCTCTTCCTGATCGGGTTACAAGTGATCCCGCGAGATCCGGTTGAGGCGGCGCGGCTCGACGGCGCGGATGGCTTCCGCCTCTTCCGTGACATCACGTTTCCGCTGCTGCGGCCGATGACGATCGTCGTCGTCGGCATCTCGTTAGTGAATAGCCTGAAGACATTCGACGTGATCTGGGTGATGACCCAGGGCGGCCCGTACCGCTCGTCGGAAACGTTGGCGGTGACGATGTACCGGGAGACGTTTCTGATCTTCCGGCACGGCTACGGATCGGCGATCGCCGTCGTCCTGAGCGTGATCGTCCTCGCGGTCTCGGTCGTCTATCTCAGCCGTACCTTGAGGTCGACATGAGCGCCGGCCGGGCCTTCCGCCACCTGACGATGTTGCTGCTGGCGGCGATCTGGATCGTGCCGCTCTACCTGGTGCTGATCAACTCGGCGACCGACCCAGCCGACTACCGGACGAAGGCGGTCTACGAGCTGCCGTCGTCCTTCGCGTTCTGGGAAAACGTCGAGTTCGCCTGGAACGGCGCCAAGCTCGGAGTCAGCGTCGGCAGCACCCTCTTCTACGCCAGCGCCGGTGGTCTCCTGGCGGTCTTCCTCGCCGGCCTGGCGGCCTTCGCCATTGTGACGTTGCGCATCCGTTACGGCTTTTTCTGGTTCCTGGTGCTCTATGCCGGCACCATCTTTCCGTTCCAGATGTACCTCTCGCCCCTCTATAGCCAGTACGTCAGGTTCGACCTCTACGACACGCGATTCGGCCTGCTCCTCTTCTACACCGCGATCGCCATTCCCTTCGCCGTCTTCGTCTTGCGCAACCACTTCTCAGGGATTCCCTACGAGTTACCGGAGGCGGCGAGGCTCGACGGCGCCTCCGCTTGGCGCATCTTCGGCCAGATCTACTCGCCGCTTTCGATCAACGCCTTCGCCACTGTCTTCATCCTGCAATTCACCTGGATCTGGAACGACCTCCTCTTTGGCCTCACCCTCTCGCGTAGCGCCGAGGTACGGCCGATCATGACCGCGCTGGCCGGCCTTCAGGGACAGTACTCGGCCGCCAGCGTCCCCGTCGTCTTGGCGGGCGCTCTCATCGTCTCCATCCCAACGTTTATCCTGTTCTTCGCCGTGCAGCGCGTATTCGTGCGCGGGTTGGGCGCGACGACGAGGTAGCCGTACCGTCGTAGGGGCGCCGCTTGCCGCGCCCGTCGGCCGCGAGCCGACATGCCGCGCATGCGGCCGTTCTATGGGCCGGAGCCGATGCGTGCCTTCGGCACGCGGGCGCAGCAAGCAGCGCCCCTACGACGGACCGGCAATGTGCATGCAGTCCGAATGGAGACGCCGTCTCTGGTAGAGTCCGTTGACTATAGAGACCCGGCATGAGTATGCGATTGAGGAGCAGCAAAGAAAGGGAAGACGTGGCTGAAGTTCTCGACTCCGGACGGGCGTCGATTCGGATCGCCTCGGCGCCGATCAATTGGGGGGTCACTCGCCTTGATCCGGCGAACCCCCTGGCTCATGCGGTGCTGGACGCGGTCGTGGCCGACGGGTACCAAGGGTGCGAATTAGGGCCGATCGGGTATCTGGCCGGGACGCTCGAGGAGGTCGCCCTGCGTTACGGGGCGCTGGAACTGGAACTCGTCTCGGCGTTCGTGGCGACCGATCTGGCGCGACCATTGACCGACGCCTTTCTCAACAAGGTCGACACCGTCGCCTCGTTGCTCGCCGGGTCGGGCGCGAAGGTCTTGCTGCTCAGCGATGGGATGCCGACCGAGCGTTGGGCCGTCGCCGGCCGTTCGGACCACCACCCGGAGACCTGGTGGACCGACGATGACTGGCGACGGGCGCGCGAAAATGTGCGGATCGTCCGGGATCGCGTCGCGGTGCATGGTCTGAGCCTTGCCTTCCACCCGCACACCGGCAGCCACGTTGAGAACGGGCGGGAGATTGCTTGCCTCTTCGACACGTTCGGCGACGACGCGCCGCTACTCTGTCTCGATACCGGTCACATCCTGATCGGCGGCGCGAACCCGGTCGACGTCCTGAACCGGTACGGCAGCCGCCTGGCCCACGTCCACGCCAAGGACATCGACGGCGGTGTCCTCGAGCGGATGCGCGCCGGCGAGTTGTCCTACGACCAGGCCGTCGACGCGGGCCTCTTCTGCGACCTTGGCGACGGGGTCGTCGATTGGGACGGCATCCGGCGCGGCATCGAAGCGGTCGGCTTTACCGGCTGGGTCGTCGCCGAGCAGGACCGCACCTTGACCTCCGACGTGGCCGTCCCGCTCGCCTCCCATCGCCGCAACCGCGCATTCCTGCGGGACCTCTTTGGCGCTTGACAACGTTCGCGAAAGGGTCGTCAATCTGGCGGCCGGGGCCGAGTTGGCTCCGGCCGGATGACCCGTCTATCGAAGGCAAAGGACGTTATGAGCTCAGTGACCGCCCCGCTCGGCGCCGATGGCGCGGCCGAAGCGACCGCGCAACAACAGCCTACAGAACAGCCCAAAGATCAGACGCAACAAACCAAGCCCGAGGAGAAACCGGAGGAGCCGCCCGTCGTCACGGCGCATGAAGTGAAGGTCGGCGGCAAGTCGCTGCGCTATCACGTCACGACCGGACTGATGCCGATCAAGAACGAGGTCGGCGAGACCGAGGCCCGCCTCTTCTACATGGCCTACACCCTCGATTCGCCCGAAGGCGATCCGAAGCGGCCGCTGATGTTCTCCTTCAACGGCGGCCCCGGCTCATCCTCCGTCTGGTTGCACCTTGGCGCTCTTGGCCCACGCCGGGTGCGGATGCACGACGAGGGCTGGATGCCCGCTCCCCCGTTCGAACTGGTCGACAACGAGCACACCTGGCTCGACGCCACGGATCTGGTCTTCATCGACCCGGTCGATACCGGCTACAGTCGCGCCACGACGCCCGAGCTGGCCAAGCAGTACAAGGGGGTCGAGAAGGACATCGAGTCGGTCGGCGAGTTTATCCGTCTTTATCTCACGCGGTCGCGCCGCTGGTCGTCGCCGCTCTTCCTCGTCGGCGAGAGCTACGGCACCTTCCGCTCCGCGGGCCTGGCCGGGCACCTGATCGAGCGTGGAGTTGCCTTCAACGGCATCGTCCTCGTCTCCAGCGTCCTCAACATGCAGACGCTGCGCTTCACCACTGGCAACGACCTGCCTTACGTCGTCTATCTCCCGACCTATACGGCGACCGCCTGGTATCACAATCGGCTGCCGAAGGATCTGCAAAAGCAGAAGCTGGCCGACTTACTGTATGAGGTGGAGCAGTTCGCCGCCGGCGAGTACACGCTCGCCTTGGGCAAGGGCGATGCCATCCCCGAAAGAGAGCGCAAGGAGGTTGTCGCCAAGGTCGCCCGATATACCGGCCTCGACGAGGAGTACGTCGACCAGACGCACTTGCGGATCCAGATCCACCGCTTCTGCAAGGAACTGCTGCGCGACGAGAAGCGGACCGTCGGCCGGCTCGATAGCCGCTACACCGGGCTGGATGCCTGGGGCGTCACCGACCAGCCGGATTTCGATCCGAGCATGGCCGCCATCCGCCCGCCCTTCACCGCCATGCTCAACGACTACGTCCGCCGTGAGCTCAACTACGAGAACGATGCTGAGTACCAGATCTTACGCGGTCTCGACTGGGATTGGGGCTCGGCCGGCGACGGTCACCCGGACACCAGCGAGGCCCTCCGCGGCGCCTTTGCCAAGAACCAGTTCCTCCGCCTCTTCGTCGCCTCCGGCTACTACGATCTCGCGACCCCATACTTCGCCACCGAGTACACCCTGAGCCACATGAACCTCGACCCGTCCTTACGCGACAACGTCCGCGTCGAGGAATACCCCGTCGGTCACATGGTCTACCTGGAACAGAAGGCACTGGCGAAGCTGAAGTCGGACGTAGTGAAGTTTGTCGAGGAGTCGGTAAAGCGCTAGATCGCGCGGTTTCCGCGGACGCGCCGAGCCCGTTCTCGTCAGGTCGTTTCTTGTCCGGCGACGAGGGTCGTCAGAAGATCGGCGATCTGCCGGCCGGCGTCGGCGACGCCCCGAAAACCGGGAAAGGGGTTGACGTCGACGACCTCTGGACCTCGCGCGCCGTACACGAAGTCGACGCCGTAGATGTCGAGGTCAAGCGCGGCGCCGACCCGCCGCGACAGGTCCGCAAGCGTTGCGTCGACGGCAAAGGGCGTGCAAAACGGTTCCGCGGGCTGGCGCGGCGCCGATCGTTTCAGTAGACCGCTGGCGTGGCGTCCGGCGACATAGACCTTGTGGTCTCGCCCGTCGCCGCGGACGAAATCCTGGACGATGTATGGTCCGGCGAACGGTGGTTGCGCGGGCAACTCGCTGGAGGGGGCGATCCATACGCCCACGCCGCGACCGGCGGCGCCGTCGGCCAGCTTGACAACCAGCGGCTGTTCACCTGCCAGCGCGACGACTTCTCGCCAGGTGCCGACCCATCGCGTCTTCGGCGTCGGCACGTCCGCCTCGGTCAGCGTTTGAAACGTCCGCGCCCGATCGATGAGCGTCATCGTCGCCGCGATCCGGTTGCAGCAACGGATGCCGGCGTCTTCCATCGGACGCGCCGCCCTGAGCTCGTCCATGCCGAGGCCGCGCTGAACGATCAGGTCCGATTCGAGGAGCCACGGCGGGAATGGGTGATCGCCCTTTGGTAAGTGGACCGCGATGTTGGCCGATGCACGCCGCAGGCGGTCGACCACCTCGGCAATCACGGTGCCATCCCGTATCGGCTTCCCCAGCACGAAGGTAACGCGAGGGGGCGGAGGGCCGAGAAGCTGCATGCCATGGCCCTTCTTTAGAACCGCACCCGAACCGATTGCACCGCCCGTGCCCTAACGGGAACGTTCAGGGTCCCGTCGTCTACCGGCAATGCGTCGCCGTTCACCTCAAGCGGCGACGTCAGGCATGCCGATGCCGGCGCCGCCGCAAGGAACCGCAACGGCACGGAGTGCTCCTCGGCCGACACGTTCTGCACGCGCACGATGATGCCGTCGCCATCCTCGGCGGGCTTGGCGGTGACCAGCACCGGCGCGGCGGCCGGCACGTCGAGGAAGCGGCCGGTCGGCGCGCCGGTGCGCAGGTAGTCGCGGAGGACGATCGGCGGCGTGGCCGCTTCGGCCCCGAAGCGGGCGGCGGCGACGTCGTCGCAGGGTCCGGCGTGGGTCGTCAGGCGGTAGCGCAGGGGGATGTCGCCGCCTTGACTGGCTTTGAAGTTCACCATCCAATGATTCTGTAAGGCCCAGGACATGATTGTCGGGCCTTCCGGTTCGAGCTTGCGTGCCCAGCGACCGGTGGTGATGCCGCCGATGTGGACCAGCGGCGCGTCGAGTGGGGTGATGGTGACGCCGCGCTCGCCGTCGCTGACGTCTACCCAGCGACCGAGCGGATACCAGTCGCGGACGGTGCCGTGAAGTTGGTCCTGCTCCGGCGTCATCGGTGTGCCGTTGACGTCAGCCCGGAACGACGGTGTGCCGAGGTTGAAGGGGAAAGCGACGAAGACCGCTTCGATGTCGGTGATGTGGTGCTTGTCGAGCAGCCAATCGACGGCGAGCGTCTTGCGGCCGGACTCCAACGAGTAGACACAGCGGGAGGTTCGGATGCCGGGAGCCCTGATTTCGACCGCGATCGAGACGCGGCCGTGGGCATTGACCGGTTCGTGAAGCGTGACCGCGGAGGCTGTCTCCCGCACCCAGGGGGTGTCGGTGCGACCGTAGCCAAAATCCTCCATCGAGAAGTCGCCGACAAAGAGGGCGTTGCGCCCGTCGGCGGAGTCGACCCATTCGTAGACGTATTGGCCGATGCCCCACCCCTGGTAGTCGCCGGCGAAGTCGTGGTTGAGGCCCTTGTCGACCCATTCGGACACCGCGCCGGTGGCCGGGTCGATGCGGACGCGGTAGTGCGCGTTCTCGATCGTCGTGCCGTCGGCGCGCGGATCCTCCACGGGAGGGGTCTCAGCGAGCGGGAGGAAAGCGTAGCCGAAGCCCGGCACCTCGCCCGCAACTCGACGCATCGGCGTTTCAGGACGGAGACCGCCCCACGGTATGTCGCGCGGAAAGAAGGATTCCAGCACGCCGGCCGGGGCGGCGAAACCGCGCTGCTCCGGCTCTTCGGCGATCACCTCTCTTGGCCATGGCAGCGTGTTGATGACCAGCAGCGAGTCGGCGCCAGTCTCCGGGTAGGCCGCGCGTGGGTCGAGGTCGCCCAGGTTGAACATCCCCTCGATGCCGGGGTCGGCGACCTGTTCGGCCAGGGCGCGGGAGGCGCGGGCAAGCAGGTCGAGCGCCTCGGCCGATCCGGTGTAGGCGAAGTTGCCCTTACGGTTCCACTGTCCCTTTGCCCAGAGCGATTGCGGGGCGTCGATGCTGGAGAAGGCGCCCCAGGTGTGCTCGTCGTAGAGCGTCGCTTGCTCGTAGACGTGGGCGGCGCGCTCGGCCGTCCAGAGTTGCCGGCCCTCGGCGGCGTGCCAGGCGCCGAGCGCTTCGGTCATGAGCAAGTGCTCATGCGTGGCGCGGCTGACCCCCGTCTCAAAGGCGCTGGAGGCGACGCCGTCCGCCCACCAGTCGAGCCAGTCACCACGGTACGTTGGCAGTTGGTCGCCGTGCTGCTCGCGCAGCGTTTTGCCGAATGCCGTCGGAGTGGTGAAGGCGATGCGCGGCGTCCGCCCTTGGTCGTTCCAATCGCGAACGAACTCGACCATCCGGCGGTCGGGCGGGCCGTTGTCGACCCGGATCGGGTGAGTCGATTGGGCGTAAAGAAAGTCGTAGGGGTAGCCCGGGTCGACTTCGAGCTTGGCGATGATCGGCGGCAGTGATTGATCGACGAAGCGCCAATCGCCCAGCCTGGCGATGCTGCGCCCCCACAGATAGTGGAAACCGTTCCAGACGAGGATGCGGTTTCCGGCCGGACCTTCCCACCAGAAGGCGGATGGGACCGGCTTCGGCACATAGCCGCGGATCGGGTTGACGGCCATTGTCAGGAAGTCGATGCCGGCGGCGGGCAGGAGGTCGGCGTAGATCCAACTGATGCCGTTGACGTCGCACTGCATGGCGGACGAGATCGACAGGCCATACTGCTCTCGCAACCGGCGGACGGGATAGAGGCTACGGTGCATCTGCTCGACGTTGAGCATCGGGGTCAGGTTGTACTGCATCCCGGCGACGTCGATCGCGCCGCGTTCGTGCCAGGTCTTGAAGCGCTCGACCTGGGCGGAGGTCGCCCCGGCGAGGTACTTCTCGGTTATGCCGGTGACTTCGCAGACCCAGCGGTAGCGCCCCTCTTCCGGCTCGTCGACGGTCGCCTCGCAGAGGTCGAGGGCCTGCTCGGTAAACTCGGCGTGTTGTCGGAAACAGAGGTCCTGGTAGTCGGTGAACCCGATATCGGTATGGCTATGATTGACAACGTAGAGTGTCTTGATCGGCTGCATCAGTTGCTCCTGGCTGCTGACGGTCAGCCGCGCTGGCCCCGGCAGCGTAGATGCGCCACGCCCGCCGGTCAAGAGACTACAGTTGCCAACGATGTGGATGAAAGGATTGCGCGGAAATGCTCCATTGTCAGCGGTGCGGCGGGACGACCGAGGAGCGAGGGCACGACGGCCGGTTGCGGCCGGTCTGCACTGCCTGCGGCGCGGTGACGTTCCTTGACCCGAAGCTTGCGGTCGCTGTCGTGGTCGCACGGGACGGCAAGCTGCTGCTCGGTTTGCGCGGGGAGCACACGACTTCGCCCGGCAAATGGAGCTTCCCGGCCGGATTTGTCGAGCGGGGCGAACGGGTCGAGGACGCCGCGGTGCGTGAAACCCGGGAGGAAGTCGGACTGGACATCGCTCTCGGTCCGCTCCTCGGCCTCTATTCGCGCAGCGGCGAAACGGTCGTCCTCGCCGTCTACCTCGCCGCAACCGCCACCGGCGACCCCATCGCCGCCGACGACCTCGACGCCGTCGGCTGGTTCCCGCCCGACGCCCTCCCCGACCTCGCCTTTCCCCACGACACCTCGATCATTGCGGCTTGGCGCGATCTCGAGTACAAGCTGACGACTGATAGCTGACGGCTGACGGCTCTCCTGATACACTGCCGGCCGTCTTCGATGGCGGCGGCAGCCCGCGGGCTGCCGCTTGATATGGAGGCAGCGGCCGATGGAACTGACCGGAGAGCACACATTCGAGGCGCCGCGGGACCGGGTCTGGGCCTTTATGCTCGACCCCGATGTCCTTCGCCAATGCCTGCCGGGCTGCGAGCGGCTCGATCAGGTGGGGCCGGACGAATACACCGCGACGATGAAAATCGGGATCGCGATGATCCGCGGCACCTTTGAGGGTCGGGTCAAGATCAGCGACAAGCAAGAGCCGGAACGCTACACCATGAGCGTCGAGGGGAGTGGCCCCCAAGGGCAAGTCTCCGGCACCGGCACGCTGGAGCTGATCGAGGAGGGCGAGCGGACCACCGTCCGCTATCGTGGCGACGCCAGCGTGCGCGGCACCCTCGCCCGCGTTGGCGCCCGCATGGTCCAACCTGCCGCCCGCACCATCGTCGGCCAGTTCTTTGGCTGCTTGGAGAAGCAGGCGTCGGAGTCGTGACGAGCCGTTAGCCGTTAGCCACCGAAACTGACGGTCCGCGGAAGTGGCGGACAGTGGCGATATGGCGGCGCAGCGTCACGATTCGAGCTAACGGCTAACGGCTAAGGGCTAAGGGCTAACGGCTAACGGCTCATTGGAGGGAAGGCGTGAACGTATCCGTTTCGGTGACGGTCAATGGGGAGCAACGGCAGGAGGAGGTGGAGCCGCGGACGCTGCTCGTGCAGTTTCTGCGAGACAATCTGGGGCTGACCGGGACGCACGTCGGCTGCGAGACGAGCCAGTGCGGCGCGTGTACCGTCCTGCTCGACGGGCTGCCGGTCAAGAGTTGCACCGTGCTGGCGGTGCAGGCCGACGGGCATGAGGTGACGTCGATTGAGGGGCTGGCTCCCCGCGGCACGCTCCATCCGGTGCAACAGGCCTATTGGGAAGAGCACGGCTTGCAGTGCGGCTATTGCACGCCGGGCATGGTCATCATGACCGTCGCCTTGCTCCAGGACAACCCGAATCCCGGCGAGCAGGAGATCCGGCACGCCCTGGAGGGCAACCTCTGCCGCTGCACCGGCTACCACAACATCGTCAAGTCGGTGCAGTCGGCCGCCCAAAAGCTGGCGGCCGGCGCCGGCCCGGAACCGTATGACGGCCGATGATAGGCGTTAGGCGTTAGGGGTTAGGGTTAGGGAAAGGACGACGTAGCTCCTAACCCCTAACGCCTAACGCCTACGTAGATGGGAGTGAACGCGTGAATCCTGCGCCATTCGAGTATCACCGGGCCGCGAGCGTCGATGAGGCGGTCGGTCTGCTGCAACAGTTCGGGAGCGAGGCCAAGTTGCTGGCAGGGGGGCACAGCCTATTGCCGGCGATGAAGCTGCGACTGGCTCAGCCGGCGCACCTCATCGACATGACGGGGATCGCCGACCTGAGCGGTGTGCGCCGGGATGGCAATACTATCGTCGTCGGCGCGATGACAACCCACCGCGACGTAGAGCGCGACGAAACCGTGCGGCAGGCGATCCCGGTGCTCGCCGATTGTGCCGGCGTCGTCGGCGACCGCCAGGTGCGTAACCGTGGCACCATCGGCGGCACCCTGGCCCATGCCGACCCAGCGGCGGACTACCCGGCCGCCGTCCTCGCCCTCGACGCCGCGATCGCGGCGACCGGGCCGTCCGGCTCACGGGAAATTTTGGCCGGCGAGTTCTTCGTTGACTTCCTGACCACCGCGCTCGAACCGGACGAGGTGCTGACCGAGGTTCGCATCCCGGTTCCGGCCGAGCGGACAGGGATGAGTTACCAGAAGCTGGCGAACCAGGCGTCCGGCTTCGCCATGGTCGGCGTCGCCGCCGTCGTTACCCTCGGCGCGGACGGGTCGTGCCAGGACGTGCGGATCGGGATCACCGGCGCGGGGTCGCACGCGGTCCGGGCGACGGGCGTCGAGGATGCGCTGCGTGGGTCGGCGCTCGACGACGCGGCGATCCAGGCGGCGGCCGAGCATGCCAGCGAGGGGGTCGACTTCCTCGACGACATCCACGGCTCGGCCGAATACCGGCGGCGCGTCACAATCGGGCTGACCCAGCGGGCGATTCGAACCGCCGCGGACCGTGGCGGGCGCTCCTAACCCCGGCGACGGCCCCATCCGGTCGATCTCGGTCGTCATCCCCGCCTACAACGAGCGGGGGACGGTCGCCGAGATTCTGCGCCGGGTGCGGGCCGTTCCCATTCCCAAACAGATCATCGTCGTCGACGACTGCTCGACCGACGGCACGACCGCCCTGTTCCGCCAGGAGGCGGCAATTGGCGACGTCGAGCTGATCGTCCACGAGCTGAATCAAGGGAAGGGCGCCGCGGTGCGGAGTGGTCTCGCCCGCGTCACCGGCGACGTCGTCATCATCCAGGATGCTGATCTGGAATACGACCCCGACGACTACCCCGCGCTCCTCGCCCCGATCGAGAAGGGTGTCGCCCAGGTCGTCTACGGGTCGCGCTTTCTCGGCCCGCACAAGGCGATGTACTTCTGGCACAGCGTCGGCAACAAACTGCTGACCCTGGTCTGCAACGTCCTCTACGACACGACGCTGACCGACCTGGAAACCTGCTACAAGGTCTTCACCGCCGACGTCGCGCGGGACCTGCGCCTGCGCTCGAACCGCTGGGGTTTCGACCCGGAAATCACCGCCAAAATCCTCAAACGCGGCCACCGCATCTATGAAGTCCCCATCTCCTACGCCGGCCGTGAGTTCCACGAGGGCAAGAAGATCACCTGGAAGGATGGCATTGTCGTCTTCTTCACGCTGATTCGCTATCGGTTGTTCGATTGAGCATTCCCGTCATTCCGATTGACGGGAGGAATCTCTCCCGCGGGACGCACGGAGAGAGTCCTCGCCGCGGCTCGGAACGACGAGGAGAGGGCACCCGGATTGACGGGGTTGCCTATTCTTCGGGCAGGTTCAGGACGATCACGATGACACCGGTACCGTCCTCGGAGCGGGAGATGAAGGTCGCGGTGCCGATCGCCCCTTCGTAGGCGGGGCTTTCGGTAGCCTCGACTTGCATCACGAGCGTGCCCGGACGCAGCTCCGGATCGTCGTTGAAGAAGAGCCAGCGTTGGGCCGAGCCGGGATCGTCCTCGTAGACCGGAAAGGCGTCGAAGACCGAATCGCCGATCTCGATGCGCGGCAAACCGTCGTTCTCTTCGGACTCGAACTCGACGGTGCCGCTCAGTGCGCCCTCTGAATCGGCCGGGCCGCCGACCAGGTTCTGGTTCGTCTGGAGCGGGCCGATGATCAGAAACTCACCCGATTCATCGCGCACGTACCACCCGACCAGCGTCACGATCCGCGCGGACGGCGCGGCTTCTTCCTCCGTCTCGCCGTCGGCTTCCTCTTCCGCGGCGGGCGTGCCGTCCGCCTCGGGAGTCGCGTCGTCCTGAGCTCGCACGCCGGTGTTTGGACCCGCCAGCGTCACGAACGTGGCGAAGAGGAGTGTGAGCGCCGCGAACGCAAGCAGTCGAATTCTCATCTCATCCCTCCACTGATAGGCCGCGGGGCCTGGCGCTACGGTGCATCATCAACACCGGTCCCGTCAACCTTTGTCCAAAGGTCACACCCTTCGACGGTTCCCCCCCGGCCTCGTGCTATCATCGCGCCGCCTCGCCGTTGACGTTGCGGGGCTCGTCATCATCAACGCATGCAATGGGGGAGCGGATTGACGGTGGGCGAGGTGATCGACGGCACGGTGGCATTGGTCTTTCCGGGGCAAGGGAGCCAGTACGTGGGAATGGGACGGGAGTTGCGCGATGCCTCCCCGGCCGTCAACGAGGTCTTTGCCGATGCCGACCGCATCCTCGGTGTCCCGCTCAGCGATCTGATGTTCAACGGACCGGCGCCGGACCTCGAAGACACGATTAACGCCCAGCCCGCCATCCTCACCGCCAGCTATGCCACCCTCGTCGCCATCCGGGAGCGCCTCGTCGCAAAGAACCTGTCGCTCACCCCGGCCATGGTCGCCGGCCATTCGCTCGGCGAGTTCACGGCGTTGGTGGCGGCCGACGTGCTGACCTTCGCGGACGCCGTCGCGCTCGTACGTGAGCGCGGGCGATTGATGGCGGAAGCCGGTAAGGGGTCGCCCGGCGCGATGGCGGCCGTCTTGGGCCTGGACGATGCCGTGTTGGCGGAGGTCTGCGCCGAGGCGAGCGACGCGTGCGTCGTGGTGATCGCGAACGCGAATTGCCCCGGCCAAACAGTGATCTCCGGCGAGGTCGCTGCCATCGAGCGGGCGATAGCGTTGGCCAAGGCGCGCGGCGCGAAGCGCGCCGTCCGCCTCGGCATCAGCATCGCGTCCCATTCGCCGCTGATGGCGCGGGCCTCGGCGCGGTTTGCCGAGCGACTCGCGCAAACGCCGCTCGCCGACCCCCGCGTGCCGGTCGTCGCCAACGTCACCGCCGCGCCGCTGACGACCGCCGCCGAGATTCGCCAGGAGTTGTCGGTACAGATGGAACGGCCGGTGAACTGGACAGGTTCGGTGCAGACGATGGTTGCCGCCGGCGTCGACGCCTTCGTCGAGATCGGTCCTGGCAACATCCTCGCCGGTCTGATCAAGCGAATCAACCGCGACGTCCAGATCCACGGCATCACCGGCCTGGGGCTCGACTTGCCGGCCGGCACCAAAGCGGCGTAAGGCGGCATGTCTCAACCTCGCGTCATTTTCTCGACCGCTGAGCCCTATTTCCATGCGGCACAGCAGGAACTGCGTGCAGCATTCGAAGTCGCTTGCATCGAGCGGCTTGGGCCGGAGGTTGGCTGCCTGGAAGTCGGTGATCTTGATGTTGCCGCCGTTGCCGAGACGTGCCGCCGGCGACCGGTGGTCTTCGTGCGGCACTTGATGCGCGAGGTGGCGCGCATCCCTTTCGACAGCACGAGCGACGACCCCGATGCGGTCGTGACTAAGGTCCTCGGGCACTTCGATTTCATCCCCACCAAGGACAACCCAGCGTTGCAGGTTTGGGTAAGCGGTCGCGCGCCTGGAGAACTTCGCGCGGACGACCTACGGAAGAGGGTTGCCGACGGGCTCTCGCTACAAGGCAGGTTCGTCGCGCGGGCAGGTCGGGAAGATGTGCTGTCCGTCTGCGTGACGCCCGCAACGACAGTCTTGGGGTGCAACCGTTCCGCGGACGCCCTAGCAGACTGGCCCGGCGGTCGGGTGCGCCTCGCCAGAAACGACCAACAGGTGTCGCGTGCTGAGCTCAAACTGGACGAGCTGGTCAAAGTCTTTGACCTGGCGCTCCCGGCTACTGGTACGGCGCTCGATCTCGGCGCCAGCCCGGGCGGGTGGACGCGGATCACGCGGCAGCGCGGTTTCACCGTTTGGGCCGTCGATCCGGGCGATCTCGATCCCAGGGTCGCGAGCGATCCAGGCGTCCATCACGCCCGGACGACGGCCGGACCGTTCCTGGCCGCGACGGACCGCACCTTCGACCTCATCTTCAACGACATGCGGATGACGCCGGCCCGCTCCTGCACAGTGATGCTCGACGCCGCCAAGCGCCTTTCCGCGGGTGGCCTCGCCGTCTTGACCCTCAAGATCACCCCTCGCGATGCCTTCAGGACCGTCCGTGAATCATTGCGGACGCTCGAGCGAGCGTACGAGATCGTCCACGCCCGCCAGCTCTACCACAATCGCAACGAGGTAACCGTCGTCGCCCGTCGCCGGAGTCCAGACTCGAACGTGCTCCAGGCGGACCGAGAGCGCGGCATCACGAAGCTGACGGCTGATAGCTGATAACTGATAGCTCATGGGCAAGCCAATCCCGTACACTTTGGAGTCGTTCGGCGGCGCGGTCGACTGGCGGCCGTTGCAGGTCCGCGCCAAGTAAACGCGTGGTCGATGTCGTCGCGTAAGCCCGGCGTGCTGGGAAGGGAGCCGAGGGTGACACGGGTCGTCGTGACGGGCGTAGGGGCGATTACCCCGCTGGGGATCGGCTCGAGCGCCTTTTGGGAAGGGCTCACCGCCGGCCGCTCCGGCATCCGCTGCATCGAGCATTTCGACGCCTCTGACCTCGAAGTGAAGATCGCGGGCGAGGTGCGGGACTTCATTCCCAAGGACTTTATGGACTTTAAGGCGGCGCGGCGCATGGACCGCTTCGCCCAATTCGCCGTCGCCGCGTCACGCGAAGCGATCGAGCATGCTGGTTTGGAGATCACCGACGAGAACCGCGAGCAGATCGGCGTCATCGTCAACACCGGCGGCGGCGGTACGCCGTCGATGGAGCACGAGGTCGTGACGCTGACGACGAAGGGACCGGCGCGCGTCAGCCCCTTCCTCATCTCGAACTTTGCGCCGAACATGGCGAGTTGCCAGGTCTCGATCTCCTTCGGCATCCGCGGTCCGTCGCTGACCTCGGCCGCCGCCTGCGCCTCCGGCATCCAGGCCTTCATCGACGCGGTCCACATGCTCCGCCGCGGTGAGGCGGACGTCGTCATCACCGGCGGCACCGAAGCGGGGATCACCCGCACCTCGGTGGCCGGCTTGCTGAACATGGGCGCGCTCTCCCGGCGCAACGACGCGCCGGAGAAGGCGAGTCGGCCGTTCGACGCCGGCCGCGATGGCTTCGTCTTCTCCGAGGGCGCGGCGGTGATGATATTGGAGACAGAAGAGCACGCGCGGAAGCGCGGCGCGACCATCATCTGCGAGGCGCTAGGCGGCGCCTACACCTCCGACGCCTTCCACATCACCGCGCCCGACCCCAGCGGTGGCGGCGCGGCTTTGGCGATGAAGCGGGCCTTGGCCTGGTCCGAACTGGCGCCGTCGGAGGTCGACTACGTCGCCGCGCATGCGACCTCGACGCCAATCGGCGACATCGCGGAGACCGAGGCGATCAAGCAGGCATTCGGGGACCACGCCAAGAAGTTGGCGCTTTCGTCGAACAAGTCGATGCTGGGGCATCTGCTCGGCGCGGCCGGCGCCGTCTCCGCGCTCGCCTGCGCCTTCGCCATCCGCGATAACATCGCGCCCCCGACGACCAACCTCGACAACCAGGATCCCGCCTGCGACCTTGACTACGTGCCGAACGTCGCCCGCCAGATGCCGATTAACGTCGCTATGGCCAACGGCTTCGGCTTCGGCGGCCAAAACGCCAGCGCGCTCTTCCGAGCATATTAGGCGTTAGGCGTTAGGCGTTAGGCGTGAGGGGTTAGGGGCTCTGTCGTCTCTCCTAACGCCTAACGCCTAACGCCTAGCACTGGTCAAATGACCCGACTCGCGATAACGTAGGCCACAGCAACGAACACACGCCGAGTTCGGGATGGGATCGTGCCGATGCAGCCCAGTGACGAAGTCGTGGTCGGCCGAGCGCTCCATGCGCGCATGGTGGCCGGCGACCCCATCGCATCGACCGAGATGGCCGAACGCTACATCCCGGTCCTAACAACCTACATGAAGGGCTATCGCGCCCGCAAGGACCTCTTTTCGGCCGACGACGACGACCTCTGGGACGCGGCGGTCGAAGCAATCCAGAGCTATCTCGAAAAACCGGTGCGATACGACCCCACGAAAGGCAAGTCGCTCGCCGGTTACCTGAAGATGGCCGCCGAAGGCGATCTCAAAAACATCCTGGATAAGCGCCGGCTGCCGGACGGCGTGTTCGTTGTCCCACAACCCGACGACGACTGGAATAGTGAGTCAGCGGACCCGAGCGACGTGATCGCGGGGGCCGACGAGCGGATCTCAGAGGACGAGCTCTTTGAGCGAGTGGTCTGGGCCGCGGAAACGGACGAGGAGCGGATCGTGCTCGCGCTGCTGCTCAGTGGTGAGCGGTCCAATGCCGTCTTTGCCGAGCGGTTGGGCCGGCCGAATCCGACCGCGGCCGAGGTGACCAAAGAGATGAACCAGATCAAAGACCGGCTGTGCAAGCGCCTCAAACGGCGCTACGCCGGGAGGACGCGCGATGCAACCTCCGACTGACGCGGGGCTGACCAACGAGCTGATGCGGCGACTGGCTCGGCGCTTGGAAGCGAATCCTGACTTCCTCGCCGCGGTCTTCCGCCGCTACCGCGACGCCCAAGACCTCGACGACGACCGCATTGCGTTCCGTCTTGGGGTCGCGCCCGACGACTTGCCCCGGCTCGCGATCTGCAAGCGGCCGCGCCATGACCAGACCGACCCGACGCTCTTTCGCGCGGACGTCGAGACGATTGCCGAAGAGTTCGGTCTCAACCCCTTTACCCTCGCCGAGGTCGTCCGCTCCGTCGACGTTCTGGACGCCGTCGCCGGCGCGCCGCCCGGCGCGGTCGAGGCCGGATTCCTCGCCGCCGCTAAAGAACGCGCCGCCGAGGAGCGGGCGGACTATGACGCCGGGGCGGACGACGACGACGATCGCGATCCGGGAGATGATCGGTGATCCCCGGCTGGCTGGCGGAGGCGGCGGACCTCTTCTGGGATGCGGCGGGCGACCCCCCGCCCTTCCCGCGCGACCTGACCTATGTCCTCCCCTACGCGCTGCCCGTTTATCAGCAGATCATGCCCGGACTGCGCCTGGCGAGCATCGATAACTGGCTGTCGCGGCACGGGTGCGCACAGCGCTTCGACGCCGAGGATCGCGAGCTGTGCGGCTGCCTTGTCGCCTACCGTGGGTTCGGTATGATCTTCGTCGATGGGGCCGACGAACCGAACGAGCGGCGCTTCACCCTGGCCCACGAAGTCGCGCACTTCCTCCTCGACTACTACATGCCACGGGCGAAGGCGCAGGCACTCCTCGGACCGGAGATCCTCCCGGTGCTCGACGGCGACCGCGCCCCGACGCAAGACGAACGCATCGACGCGGCGATCGCGAAATGCGCGATCGGCGTCCACGTCCATCTGCTCGATCGCCGCGATCCGTCCGGCGAGATCGCCGGCAAGGAAGACCGCGCCGACCGGCTGGCGCGCGAACTTCTCGCTCCGGATGAGGTCCTGAGCGACCGCTATCGCGAGTACGCGTTCGACGAGTTCGCCATGGCGCAAGACCTCGAAGCAGGCTTCGGTTTGCCACCTGCCGAGGCGGCGGCCTACGCGCGCGCCCGGCTCCATGGCCGCCGCGCCACGATCCTCCAATGGCGGCAGCGATGATGGCCGACGGACTGCCACCGCTCCCCTTTGCGCCGCGGGCCATCCTGCCTGACGCAAGCGACGACTTCCTGAAGGTCTTCGGCGAGCCGCTGACCGCGGCGCTCGACCTGAGTAGCTGGCGGCGATCGGAGGATTTAGGTGATCTCTTCGGCCGCCTGCAAAAGGAGGTCGAGTCGTCGATCGCACAGAACCTTCCCGGCCGGCAAGCGATCCGGGACAAGGCGTTCCCGCGCTTACGTGACCGCCCGAAAGCGCCTCCCGGCGCCGGCGCGTATCGCGTCTCCCAGGCGCAATTGGATGAGGTCCAACGTGGTCTCCTCTTTCGCGGCGCGGTCGAGGCGTGCAACGGGATCGCGGTCACGCACGAGGCGCTCTCGCTCTCGGTCACGCAGGTCGGCGTCTGCCTCGTCTCGTACCATGCCGACCAGGGCTCTTGGGTCCATCGCCTCTACCGGCGCGATCTGCGCGCCACCCCGGTCAACCCCGAGGACCTTGCCTGGCAGCTCGTCGTCAGCGCCCAGGACACGGCCGACGGCCAGCCCGCGCCTGCCGAGCGCCTCAGCGACCTGGCTCGTCGCGGTCTGATGGCCTACGCCGAGCGCGCCGCGCTGGTCGAGCGGAGCACGGCTCCGTGGCGCATGGGGCACGGCAATCCGGTCGCCTACGAACTCCTCACCGGATCGGGTAGCCCGAAGCTCATGCTCGCCAGCCTCGACTTGCTACGCCGTCTGGTCGCCGACCACAAGCGATTCGTCTTCGTGCCCTCGGCGATGTTCGAGCGGGCGTTCCTCGTCCTCGGCGACGCGCTGGCACCGCTCGAATACCTCATCGTCGATAACGCGACCGACTACATGGAGCGCGTCTACTACGCCAGCTACCTCAGTCCGGCGGACCGCAAGCAGCTTCGCCAGTTCGGCGACGAGATCGGCCCCCAAATCGTCATCGGCTGCTACCGCGCATCGGCGGTCGGTCCGGCGCGCATTTTCTACGCCCACGTCGACCACGCCCACGAGGCCGCGCTGATCGCGCTGGCCGACAGTCGATTGCACGAGCACCGGGCCTTTCCGGCGCTCCTCGATCTGGCGGATACGCTCTGCCGAACCACCTTCGGCGCGGGTGACTTCACGGCGATGCTGCGCGACGCCTACGCCGTCGCCGGCCAACCGTACGCGTTCCACGAAGAGTTCGGCAGGCGGGGATAGGCGGAAGGCGGAAGGCGGACGGTGATGATGGACGGAAACGGGGCGGCAAGCGAGGCGATTCGGGATGTACCGGCGGAGGCGCGGGCGCGCGTTGGCGCGGCGATCGCGCACGCCGGCGGTCTTTGGGACGTGCCCGAGGACGAGCGCGGCGCCGTCGGCAAGACGATGTTCGACGGGCCGGGCAGCGAGGACAACTCGATTACCGTCCTCATCCCACGCGATCACCTTGAGCAGTTGCCCTCCCAAGCGCTAGCGCGCATCGTCAGCAAGCCGGATAAGCGGGAATACCTCGGCGTCGTCGTCGCCGGTCCCTTCGCGGAGCCGGACGGATTGCGCGCCGACGCCCCGATCGTCGTGACGACGACCGTCCACGGCGGCATCTTTATGCCCCGCTACCACGGCCGCGTCCAGATCGAGCTCCTCGGCGAACGGATCGACGGCGTCCTCCAGCCGCCGCGCTTCCGGCCCCTGCCGAACAGCCCGGTCTTCCGCCTCGACGAAACGGAGACCGCGGCGGTGCTCCGCGTCGCCGGCGACATTCGCGTCGGCCTCGCCGTCGGGCATCAGGGCGTCGAGGTGTGCGTTCCCTCCACCAATAAGAGCGTTTTGCCGCGCCACACCGGCATCATCGGCACCACCGGCGGCGGCAAGTCGACGACGGTCGCCGGGTTCATCGCGGAAGCGCAGAAAGCGGGTCTGGCCATCGTCCTCCTCGACGTCGAAGGGGAATACACCTTCCTCGACGAACCGTCCGACGATCCCCGAATGGTGTCGTTGCTGAAGCAGCGCGGTACGCGGCCAACGGGCGTCACCGACACGACGCTCTATCACCTCTACGGACGAGAGACCGCCAACCCGCATCATCCCCACTGCGTGCCCTTCACTCTGCGCTTTAGCGACCTCTCACCGTACGCGGTTGGTGAAATCCTCGACTTCAGCGACGCTCAGCAGGAGCGTTTCTGGCTCGCCTACGAACTGACCAAGACGCTGCTCCGCCGATTCAGCGTGACCTCGGTGGACGATACCGACATCGACGAGTTCGAGGGCGGTTTTCCCGGCATGCGGCTGGAGCACCTGCTCGACGTCGCTGGTGCGTGCCTTGAACACATCCAGAAGGGCGAACCGACATTCCGGAGCAGCGAGTTCCAGCCGCGCGCCTCGGAGGTGATCCGCGAGATTCAGTCGATGAAGAACCTGCCGGCGTTCCCGGCCAGTTGGCGGGCGTTGCTCGGGCGTCTCGCGCGATTCCAGCGTCTTGGTGTCTTCGACAACCCACGTGCCAAGCCAATCGACTCCAAACACCTCCTCGAACCAGGTCGTGTCTCAATCGTCGATCTGTCCGACACCGAGTCGCCCGATCTGAACAACCTCGTCATCGCCGCCATCCTGCGTGGCGTGCAGCGTGGGCAGGAGGAACTCTACGCGGCGGCGGAACGGAAGGAAGACGCCGTGCCGCGCACGTTGGTCATCATCGAGGAGGCGCACGAGTTCCTGGCGAAAGAGCGGATCGATAAGATGCCGCACCTCTTCGCCCAGGTCGCGCGCATCGCCAAGCGCGGCCGTAAGCGCTGGCTCGGTCTCGTCTTCGTCACCCAACTCCCGGCCCACTTGCCGAATCAGGTGATCGGCTTGGTCAACAACTGGATCGTGCACAAGATCGCGGACGCCGCCGTGATCAGCACCCTCAAGCACTCGGTCAGCGGCATCGACGAAAGCCTCTGGACCCGCCTCCCCGGCCTCGCCCCCGGCCAGGCCGTCGTCTCCTTCACCCACATGCAGCGCCCGGTCTTGACCTCCATCAACCCGACGCCGGCCAAGCTGCGGCTGGTCGATTGAGTGCCGAATGCCCAGTGCCGAGTGCCCGGTGCCGAGTCCGGTTTTCAGCGGAGAGGCAATGGTTCAAGGAAGGGACGGAAACAAGATGAATCAGGAGTCAGGTGAAAGGGCTGGGCACTCGGCACTGGGCACCCAGCACTCCCTTCGTTTCTGCGTCGTCCTCGGTCAACGCGCGTCGTGGCCCGAGTTGGTGGCGCGGACGCGGGAGGTGGAGGCGCTCGGTTTCGATGGGCTCAATGTCGTCGATCATTTTTTCGGGCTGGTCGACGTCATGGACCCGACCCACGAGGCGTACACCGCGCTCGCCGGGTTGGCGATGGCGACCGAACGAGTCCGGCTCGGCGTGATGGTTTGCGGCAACACCTACCGCAACCCCGCGTTCCTCCTGAAGCAGGCGATCACCGTCGACCACATCTCGCACGGTCGGGTCGACTTCGGCGTCGGCACTGGCTGGACCGAACGCGAGCACGAGGCCTATAGCTGGCACTTCCCACCGCTGAAGGAACTCGTCGACCGCTTCGCCGAGGCGCTCGAAATCTGGGATTTGCTCCAATCCCAGGAGCGCACCATGTACGAAGGACGCTACTACCAGCTTATCGACGCCCCGTTCGAGCCAAAATCGGTCCAGCAGCCGCGCCTGCCCGTCCTGATCGGCGCGTCCGGCCCGCGTATGCTCCGCCTCACCGCCAAGCACGCTGACATCTGGAACGCCCGCGGCGTGCCGGAGGTTGCCGGCGCCGGCAACCGCCAGC
>JBOGUF010000073.1:0-7029 GCA_050696075.1 Thermomicrobiales bacterium | reverse complement strand
CCGGGAGACAACGTGCAGATGGGGGTGGAGTTGCTGGTGCCGGTGGCGATCGAGGACGGGTTGCGCTTTGCCATCCGCGAGGGAGGCCGCACCGTCGGCGCCGGCGTGGTGACGGCCATCACGGCGTAAGCTGTAGTATACTGTTTGGGCGAGGCGTGTTAACCTCGCGTCTCGCCCTTATACACCCCGCCTCGGTGGGGTGGGGATCGAAGCAATGGCAAAGAGATCGAAGGCCGATCGGCCGACGATTACGCTCGAATGCACGAATTGCCGAGAGCGGAACTACACGACCGAGAAGAATCGACGGAACGATCCGGGACGGCTGGAACTCAGGAAGTTCTGCCCCCGGTGCCGGAACCATCAACTCCATCGGGAGACTCGGTAAATCCGTTCCGCGATTCGGCACTCGGTGGCGGGCTTAGGGTCGTAGCTCAATTGGTAGAGCAGCGGTCTCCAAAACCGCAGGTTGCGGGTTCGATTCCTGCCGGCCCTGCCAGATCTCAGAGGTGCTGGAAGCAGCGGTGGGGCGGCGCCTGGCTGGTTAGCAGGCGCGCCCTTTTTTCTGTGCAATAGGACCGCGGAGTTGCGTGCGTCAGCTTCCAACCTTGGCGACTGGCGATCAGGTTCCCGGATTGGCGTCCGTTGTCGCGTTGACAGGTGTCGGGAAGGAATGAGGCGATGTGCGCTCAGCGCCGAACGGCGGTGAAACGCGATCCGGCCGCGGCTGCACCGGCCGTGCCGCCGCGCCGTGCGTCCGAGGGCCGCAAGGCCGCGTCCGCCGTGGGACCAGAGCGTCCTAGCAAGTCTCCAGTGACAAAGGGAAAAGCGGTTGAGTCCAAACCGCATCCACTCACCGCACGGATCGATCGTGCGAAGCGCCTCTATCGCGATACGCGCGCCGAGATGACGAAGATTACGTGGCCCGACAAGGAGACGACGCGAAATCTCACCATTGTCGTGATCGGCATCTCTTTTGTCCTTGGCGTGCTGCTGGGCGGCATTGATTTCGTCTTTTTGGAGTTACTCGAGGCGATGTCTTAGACGCGCTTCGTGATGATGACCGGCCGGTCGGGCGAAACGATGCCATCCCGACAAGCGCCGCGGCCGAGGAGGGAATCGCCATGGGTCGCCAAAGTCTGAAAGAGCGACTGGCGGCGCGGCGAGCCGTCGAACAGGGTGACGTGCCGGTGACCGAACAGGGTCAGTGGTACGTCCTCCACACGTACTCCGGTTACGAAAACAAGGTCAAGAAGTCGATCGAGAATCGCCTGGATGCACTTGATCTCCACGACCGGGTCTACGAGATCGTCGTACCGACCCAAGACGAGATCGAGATACGGAGCGGACAGCGACACACCGTCCAACGCAAGGTCTTCCCCGGCTACGTGCTCGTACGGATGCAGATGGACGATGAGACGTGGTATGCGCTGCGCAACACGCCGGGCGTGACCGGGTTCGTCAACGTCAACAACAAGCCGGTGCCGCTCGAGGAGACCGCGGTCCAGGCGATCATGAAGGGTATGGCCGCCGAGGCGCCGAAGGTCAAGATGTCGTTCCAGCTCGGCGACACGGTGCGCATCATCGACGGCCCGTTCGCCGATTTCCGGGGCGAGATCGACGAGATCAACAATGAAAAGGGGAAGATCAAGGTTCTGGTTTCGTTCTTCGGCCGGGAGACGCCGGTCGAGCTCGATTTCCTACAGGCGGAGCGCGAATCGTAACGGAGCTCTTGGGGCTAAGGCGTTAGGCGTTAGGGAAGTCGGTCCCGATGGCAAAGAGGAATGCTCCTAACGCCTAATCCCTAGCGCCTAACGCCTAGATAGAGGAGGTTTTCGTTGGCCAAGCGCGTGCGCGCGTACGTGAAGCTACAGATCCCGGCCGGGAAGGCGACGCCAGCGCCGCCGATCGGTCCGGCGCTCGGTCAGCACGGCGTCGCGATCATGAACTTCTGCAAGGAGTACAACGAGCGGACCGCATCGCAGGCCGGTCAGATCATCCCGGTGGTGATCACGGTCTACGAGGATCGCTCGTTTACGTTTGTCACCAAGACGCCGCCGGCTCCCGATTTGCTGCGGCGCGCGGCGGGGATTGAGAAGGGATCCGGCAATCCGCGAACGACGAAGGTCGGCAAAGTGACCGCCGAGCAGGTGCGCGAGATCGCCGAACTGAAGATGAAGGATCTCAACGCGATTGACCTTGCCGGCGCGATCAAGCAGGTCGAGGGGACCGCGCGGAGTATGGGTATCGAGGTCGCGGGCTAGACGCCGCGATTGTGGGAGGGGCGGTTGTCCGCCTCGACAACACCACGGAGGAGAAGCATCATGCCGAAGCATGGCAAGAAGTACGTCGATGCGGCAAAGAAGGTCGATTCCACGAAGCAATACGAGCCGGACGAGGCGATCGCGCTGCTGAAGGACGTCTCATTCGCGAACTTTGACGAGTCGGTTGAAGTCCATGCCCGCCTTGGCATCGACCCGCGCCAAGCCGACCAGACGGTGCGATCCAACGTCGTGCTCCCGCACGGGACAGGCAAGCAGGTGCGCGTGTTGGTCTTTGCGGCTGGCGAAGCCGAGCGGATCGCGCTCGAATCCGGCGCTGATTACGCCGGGACCGATGAGCTCGTCGCGCAGATCCAGGGCGGATGGCTCGAATTCGACGCCGCGGTGGCGATGGCCGACCAGATGGGCAAGGTCGGTGGCCTGGGCCGCATTCTGGGGCGACGTGGCCTGATGCCAAACCCACGGTCAGGCACGGTGGTCCGCAATCCAGAGGACCTACCGAATGTCCTCCGGGAACTTAAGGGCGGGCGAGTGGAGTTCCGCAACGATCGCACCGGAATCATCCACGTGGTGATCGGCCGCAAGAGCTTCAGCGAAGAGCAAATCCGGGACAACTTGTACGCCTTCGTCGACGCGCTCCAGCGCGCGAAGCCTTCTGGCGCGAAGGGTATCTACTGCCGTACACTCAGTTTGACGAGCACGATGGCGCCGGGCATCTCGCTCAACGTGCCATTAACGCTCGCCAACGCGGCGCAGGCCGCTGCTTAGCAGTACCGGCGTCGACTAAACAACCCACGTGCGATGACTCTGGCCGAAGACCGTCGGTGCGGTTCGCCGCTTAATTCCCGACCGAGGCCCGTGCTCGAGCGAAACTCCCGTCGCCACCGCGACGTTCACTCGTGCCCTGGGCTCTCCGGCCCCAGGGCACGTTTTTTTGGGGTTGAACAGATGGCGATTTTGATCCCGCTGGGATCGCAGGGCATCAAGAGAGGAGGTGATTGCATATGCCAACCGCACGAAAGACGGCTGTTATCGAGACGTTGACGGACCAGCTCAGTCGCGCACAACTGACGATCGTGGCCGATTACCGCGGTCTGAATGTCAGCGACTTGCAGGGATTGCGCGCCACATTGCGGCCGTTCGGCGCCGAGTTCCACGTTGCGAAGAATACGCTGACGCGTATCGCGGCCAGCAATGCCGGGATCGAAGGACTTGTTCCCGCGCTTGAGGGTCCGACCGCGCTTGTGCTTGCGTACGAAGATATCGTCGGCGCCGCTAAGGCCATCTCCGATTTTGCGCGGACGTCCCGCATCCTGACCGTTCGCGGCGGAGTGATGGATAAGCGGTTCATCACGTCGGGACAGGTTGACGAGGTTTCTTCGCTGCCGCCGCGCGAGGTGCTGCTGGGCAAGCTCGTCGGAATGCTGGCGTCGCCGATGGCGCGCACCGTCGGCGTGCTCGGCGGTCCGAGCCGGTCGATGGCGTACCTGCTGAACGCGCGCGCCGGCCAGCTCGGCGGCGGCGCAGCGGTTGCAGCCGACTAACGCTTCGCACAACTTCGGGCTTAGCACTTCGCTCATCGTTTGCAGAGAAAGGGAGTTCACGGTGGATCAGGAACAGCTTATCGAGCAATTGGAGAAGATGACCGTCCTCGAACTCAACCAGCTCGTCAAGTCGCTCGAGGATCGCTGGGGCGTGTCGGCGGCCGCGCCGGTGGCGGTTGGCGCCGTAGCGGCCGCTGGCGATACCGGAGCGGCGGCGGTTGAGGAAGAGCAGACCGAGTTCGACGTCATCCTGACCGAAATCGGCGCCAACAAGATTCAGGTCATCAAGGCGGTCCGCGAACTCACTAGCCTTGGCCTGAAGGAGGCGAAGGACTTGGTCGACTCCGCGCCGAAGCCGGTCAAAGAAGCGGTCTCCAAGGAGGAGGCGCAGGCGGCCAAGGCGAAGTTAGAAGGGGCCGGCGCGAAGGCCGACATCAAGTAGGCCATCGGACGTCAGTTCACGTTGCCGATACCGGGCGGGGGCGGTCGCTACCACTCCTGCCCGGTGTCCTTGTTTTTCGCGGTGGCAATGTGCCGGCTCAGTGGAAGTAGCGTTGCCGTTTGCGTGCCTCTTGATAGGTGGCAAGTGCTTCTTGGACGGATGGCTCGTCGCTCACCTCGGCAACTGGAACATCCCACCAGCTTTCGAATCCAGGCACCATTGCGTGTTTCTTTACCGGCACATGGATGAGCACCGTACGCGATTCGGCCTTAGCCGCGGCCAGGGCCCGTCGCAAGTCCGACTCGTTTGATGCACGATAGGCCCTGGCGCCAAGGCTTTCGGCATTCTGGGCGAAGTCGATGGGCATGTATCCGCCGTCTAGGCGCCCCGATTCTTCATTGCGAAGTCGCAGCTCGTTGCCGAAGGCGGGAGATCCGGCCGACATCTGAAGATTGCGGATGCACTGGAAGCCACTGTTGTCGACGAGGACGATCGTCAGCTTGTATCCCTCTTGCAGCGAGGTGACGATCTCGGTGTGCAGCATGAGGTAGCTGCCGTCGCCGACGAGGATGAAGACTTCCCGGCTCGGGTCGGCCATTTTAACTCCCAGGCCGCCCGCGATCTCGTACCCCATGCACGAGTAGCCGTATTCCAGGTGGTATCCCTTCGGATCGAGGGTGCGCCACAGCTTGTGTAAGTCGCCGGGCATGCCGCCGGCAGCGCAAACGACGACGTCCCGCGCTTCGCTGGCCTCGTTGACGATGCCGATGACGTTGGCTTGGGACAATTCATTGGGGTCTTCGACCGCGACGATCTGTTCGACGGTGGTGTCCCACTCCTCCTTGAGCGAACGGATCTCGTGGGCATACTCGTCGCTGGTTGTATAGCCCGCGGCCTGCAAACGCTCGTACAAGCCGCGGATGCCAGCCCGCGCGTCGCCGATCACGGGATGCGCGCCAAACTTGTACGCATCCATCGGCTGGATGTTCAGGCCAATGAATTGCACGGCTGGGTGTTGAAACGCGCTGTGTGACGCTGAGGTGAAGTCCGAGAGGCGGGTGCCGACCGCGAGCACCAGGTCAGCTTGGGCGGCGAGACGGTTCGCGGCGATGCCGCCGGTGGTGCCCACGGGGCCGGCATTCCACGGGTGGTTCCAGGGGAGGACACCCTTGCCTGCTTGTGTCTCGACGACAGGGATGCCGGCAGCCTCCGCCAACTGAGCAATCGCCGATACCGCGTCGGAATAGATGGCGCCGCCCCCGGCGACGATGATGGGCCGCTTCGCGGACCGTACCAGTTCGGCCGCGTGCGACAGCTCGCTGTCAGGCGGAAGTGGGCGGGCGATGCGATAGACGCGCTTTTCGAAGAACGATGCCGGGTAGTCGTAGGCTTCCGGCTGCACGTCCTGTGGCAGCGCCATCGTCACCGCGCCCGTTTCCGCCTGATCGGTCATCACCCGCATCGCCTCGGGCAGGCTGGCAAGGATTTGCTCGGGCCGGTTGATGCGGTCCCAGAATTTCGAGACGGGACGGAACGCGTCGTTGACGCTGACGTCCTGACTCCACGGATGCTCGAGTTGCTGCAAGACAGGGTTCGGTAGGCGGCTGGCGAATATGTCGCCCGGCAAGAGCAGGACCGGCAAGCGGTTGACGGTCGCGACGGCCGCTCCTGTGAGCATGTTGGTCGCGCCGGGGCCGATTGAAGTCGTGCAGGCGAGGGTTTGGAGGCGGTTCTTCATCTTGGCGAAGGCGACGGCGGTGTGGACCATCGCTTGCTCGTTGCGGGGTTGGTAATACCGCATGTCTTGACCGACTTCCTCAAGCGCCTGCCCCATGCCGGTTACGTTGCCATGCCCGAAGATGCCGAACATGCCGGCGATGAGGCGCTGTTCCTGTCCGTCGCGCGAAGTGCACTGCTGCCCGAGGAAGCGGACGATGGCCTGAGCCGTGGTCATGCGGATGGTCTTCAAGGCAGAATCCTCCCCGTTGTCGGTGTTCACGCGAACGGACGTGAACTACTCGACCGTCTTACGGCCGGCGCCACGGTTGATCCGAGTTTCAACGTCGCGCCACGAAGCGAGCCCGTTCACCATCTCTGGTGTCCAGGTTTCGCGAATCCAGGTGTAGCGCGGATCGTCGGACGGCTGCATCGTGCGCATCGCTTCGTTGCCGGCGAGGACGTTGAGGTAGTACCCGGTATGTCCCTGGGCAACGGCGAAGGCATGATACCCCTCGGGCACCAGCAGGAGATCGCCGTCGTGGATGACGTATGCCCGGTCGGTCGAGCGGTCAGCCGTGTAGAGACGCTGCAGACCAAAGCCGTCGGCTGGATCGATCCGGTAGTAGTAGATTTCTTCGAGGTCGGCTTCGATTGGCAGATTGCTGACATCGTGTTTGTGCGGAGGGTAGCTGGACCAGTTGCCGCTGGGGGTGAAGACCTCGACGATCAGCAGGCGATGGGCCGAGAAGTCCGGCTTGATGATGTGGTTGATCTGGCGGCAGGCGTTGCCCGCGCCCCTGATCTCGACCTGAACGTCGTCCGGACGGATCAATCGCGGTGGGAACCGCTCGTCCGCGCGCGCGCCGCAGAGCGCGATCTCGACCTCGGTCTCGGCCGTGACCTCGAACGCGGAACCGACCGGCAGGTACAGCGCCCATGGCTGTCCATCAAAGACTGACCGGCGCTCGCCAAGCGACCACGAGTTCCTATCCGTCTCGACTTGGCAGCGGCCGCCAAGCAACACCAAGGCCACTTCGTCGTCGCC
>JBOGUF010000072.1:0-7888 GCA_050696075.1 Thermomicrobiales bacterium | reverse complement strand
ACGGCACTCCCCTCGCCTTCGGCACCTCGGGCAAGCTTGTCAACTCCAACCTGCTCATGTACGACCGGCAGACAGATAGCCAGTGGCCCCAGATCCTGGGGCAAGCGATTACCGGCTCCCTGACGGGTGCGACCCTCGAGGAGATTCCCCTCGTCTGGACCACGTGGGAGCGCTGGAAGGCGCAGGGCGTCGATGCGCCCGTCTTGTCGGCCGAGACGGGCCACCTCCGCAGCTACGGCCAAGACCCGTATGGCTCGTACTCCAGCGCCAATCAAGGGTACTACCAGGCTTCAGGACTGTTCTTCCCGGTGCTGCGGCGAGATGATCGCTTTGGGCCGAAGGAGGTGGTCATCGGCGTGAAGGTCGGTGCGGATCGGCTGGCCATTCCCAAGAAGGTCGCGCTGGAGAAGGGCGTCTGGAATCTCGAGCTCGCGGAGCATCCGCTCGTGGCGGTCCGGGACGGGGCTCTCGAGACGGTCTGGGTATTCAGCCGGCGTCTAGGAGACCAGATCGTCGAGTTCCAGCCCGCAGACGCGGGATCCCTCCGCGATCAGGACGGGCGCGCCTGGCGCCTGGCGGGGGCAGCGCTGGAAGGGCCGGAGGGGGAGCAACTCCCCGTCGTCACCTTCTACGATGCTATGTGGTTCGCCTGGTACGCCTTCTTCCCCGACACGCAGGTAGTGACTGGACTATGACGGGGCGATCAGCCTACGTGCAGATTCTGCGGCAGGCGCTTGGGCAGCCCCGCTACCGTCGGGTCGCCCTCGTTGCCGGGTCCGCGTATCTCCTGCTCTATCTCTATGCCCTGGGGCACCTTGTCTTTGACCGCGACGTCGTCCCGCCCGGCGGTACGCCCAGCTTCGCCCTCGTCCCCGGGTGGACAACGAAGGGCTTCGAGCGCATCGCCGGGTACAGCTTCGAGCCGATCGCGGCGCTCTATCTCTTTGAGGGGCTCACTATCTTCATTGCGCCGCCGAACCTGCTCATCGGTGCGGCCCTGGGCGGTCTGCTCGCCCTGAACGTGGTCACCGCGGCCTACGCCCTGGCCGCCGTCCGTTCCTGCCGGCGCCTCCCGTGGACGGGCCTGCTTGGCTCGCTGCCGGGCTTCCTGACCGGCTTTGCCTGCTGCGTGCCGACGGTGGCGCTGGTGCTCGGAGCGAACCTGGCGCTGGCCATCATCAGTGTGCAGGCGTTCCTCTTGCCGGTGAGCCTGGCCGCCCTCCTGCTCGGCTTGGGCTGGAACCTCCGACGCACGCGGAAGGAACTGCTGCAGTTTCAGTGACGTCCCCTCTGGCGTCGTCCATCGATACCAGCCGCTCGGCGTGGGGGAACTGTGCTTCGTCCTAACACACAAGTGGGACGAGCTTCGGTGCCATTTAGCGCTGAAGAACACGGCTCGGTGGCGGAGGGAGGAGAGGAGGCTCGGGTTCCGGCGGCACGAGCGACGGTGCTGACTACGGCGCCGAGGACAGCAGCGGTGCGATCCGCTCCTCCATCTGCGGCGGGGTGAGGACGCCGTAGTGGACCGAATGGACGACGCCGTCCGGATCGATGAAGAGACTGGTCGGCATGGCCCGGACCTGGTAGGCCTTGGTGACTGCCATGTCCGGGTCGAGCAGGAGGGTGAATCGAATGTCGAAGTTCTCGGCGAAGGTGCGGGCGGTCTTCGCGTCCTCACCGACGTTGACGCCGACGATCACCAGGCGGTCGCCGTACTTGTCCGCCAGCCGTTGTATGGCGGGCATCTCGGTCACGCAGAAGATGCACCAGGTCGCCCAGAAGTTGAGGAAGACCGGCTTGCCGCGCAGATCGGAGAGGCGGACGGTCTCGCCGTCGAGCGATTCGAGGAGGAAGTTCGGCGGCAGTTTGCCCGCTGCCGGCGCAGTGGCGACGTCTTCGCCGCTGGCGAGCGGGATCTGCTCGACGATGCCCAGCCCCGGCTCATTGCTCTGCCATGGCCTGGCAATTCCCACCGCCGCAGCGACGAGGGCGCCGGCGAGGAGGAGCGCCGACCAGGGCCGGGACCTCCTCGCCGACGGTTCAACGGTGGCGGTTGTTTCGTCTATCGCACCACTCACAGACTGCTTGGGTCGGGAAGCGAGATCGCACGTTCGCCCCCCGTTCGCGGAGACAGGGCAGACGCGGAGGTCTGCCCTGACATGCTCATAGCCTCAGTCGCCGATCGCTGCCGGCAAGCCGACACGATCCGTCCCGGTTACGCTCCAGGCGTCTCGGCCGGGGTGGCCTGCGGGAACTGGGACGGGTCGTAGGTGACGGCCGCCAGCACCGGCGACGGGCAGTTGACGACGAACCCGGTCGGGTGGGTGTCCGGCGTGCCGTTGAAGAGGTCCACCTCCCCCGCATCCGCCCGCGCCTGGACGTCCGCCTCGGACGTGAGCACCTCGGCCGCGGCCGGGTCCTTCCAGACGACGGTGATGTGATCCCAGAAGGGGCTCCAGATCGGGTCGCCGGCCGTCGAATTGAAGATCGACGGCTGCCCGCCCATCGGGCCAGGTCCGGCCGGGCCGTTGCCGAACACGTAGATCGGCGCCGTTGCCTTCGCCTCGCTGAGCTGCTGCGTCGGCGGCGAGGCGGCGACGCCCATCATCGGCGCCATCGGCGCGGCCGCGGTGTCGGTCAGGAAGTAGCGGCTGCCGGGGTAGCACTGGTGCAGCTTGAACATCACCGTGCCGCCGGCGGTGTCCGGCTCTTCGATCAGCGGCCCGCCGCCGAGGTACTCCGTCAGCTCGGGGTCGACCGGCAGCCCGCCGTCCGGCCAGGCGACGAGTGGGTGGTTGACGAGGACGTCGGTCTGCTCGACCGTCACCGTGCCGGCCTGCTCGGCGGCGGTGATCGCGTCGACCGAGTCCAGCAGCTCCGGCTGGCCGGTGAAGGTCACGTTGTGGACGCGGAAGAGGGGGGTGAAGTCGTCGCGTCCCGGGGCGGTGCTGATGACCGCCGCCTGCCCCTCGGCACCCTGCGCGAAGAGGTAGATGCTGGCAGACGCCCCCTCGACGTCGAGCGCGTTCTGCAGCAGCGGCACGTAGACTAACCCCTGCTCCGTGGCGAATGCCTCGTCGGAGGCGTCGGTCCGGACGAACCAGGCCTCCCCGCCGTCGACCAGCGCCCGGTGCAGCGTCATGGTCACCGAGCCGAAGGCGCCCTCCCACCGGCCGTCCGGATCGAGCTGGAAGTCGACGACGTCGCCGACGACGACAACGGCTTCCCCAGCGGCAGGCGTCACCTCCTGGGCGCTCGCGCGCAGGACGCGCGGTAGGTGGGCCGCTCCTACCGCCGTGCCTACTCCGAACCCGAGCCCCAAGCGCGTCACCTGGCGACGCGTCACCATGCGGCCCCTGAGCGTACCGGTACCGCCCATCCTTGTCCTCCTCCTGCATCTTTACTCGCCTGCTGGCGCTGAAGCGCCGAGCACCGATGCGCTAGGGCACGATCAGCACGGTGGTGCCGATCGGCGTCCAGGCGTAGAGCCAGGCCGCCACGTCGAGCGGCAGGTTGACGCAGCCGTGGCTGCGGGTCGAACCAAAGTCGTTGTGCCAGTAGGCCCCGTGGAAGGCGTGGCCGACGTCGGTGAAGTACATGACGTCCGGCACCTGCGGCACGTCGTAGTACTCGCCCCCGATGAGGCCCTCCATGTCCTCGATCTCTTTCTTCACGAGGATCTGGTACGTCCCGGGTGGCGTCTCGAACCCCGACTTGCCGGTGCTGACGAGCGAACTCAAGACGACCGTGTCGCCCTCGTAAGCCCACATCATCTGCTGGCTCAGAGCGATCACGATCGACCGCGGGGCGCCGGCGGGCGGCGGCGGGGCACCGACGTCGTCAACAGGCGCCGGCGGCGGGATGAAGAGGTCGTCGCTGTAAATCGGGAGGTCGCCCTGGGGACGGGGCGCGGTGTCGAGTTTGTACCGCTTAGCCAGCACCTCGCCCACCGGCACCAGCCAGGGGGCCTTCCCCCGCTCCCAGGCGAGCTGGCCGCGCTCGAAGACCTGATAGGTGACGCCGTCGAGCGTGTACTCCTCGGTCAGGGGGTGGCCGAGGTAGGCGGCCTCGCCCGTCGCCTCCCAGAAGGCCTTGAAGCCCATCTGGACGCTGTGGCCCGTCTCGGGGACAAAGCGGTAGGTATCGCTGCTCTCGCGCTTGGCCGCCTTCCCAGCAAGCGGCAGCCAGGCGCGGGCCATGCGAGCGGCCTCCGCCGCGGCATCGTTCTGGGCTGCGCCGCCGAAGGGACCGCGGGATCGCTGCACCACCGTCGGCCGGAGCTCTTCGCCGACGTTACCCAACTTGACGACGTTCCCGTGCTCGTCGCCCTCCGGCCAGTACTCGAAGCGGGCGTACTGGAGGTACTGGACGACATGGCCGTTCGTGAGCGTGATCTCCGGCGTGATCGGGTAGCCGTAGGCGTTCGCCCCGCCGGCGCTGCGCCAGAGATCGAGGAAGAGGCGGTCGAGCGTCTGGCCGGTTTCCGGGATGTAGACGGTGCGCGGTGGGGACCAATTGCTTCGGGAGACAGAGTCTTGAGCAGTCGCTACAGGAGCGAGCGCCGCAACGAAGAGCGCGGCTATCAAGATCGTGGCCAGGGTGCGGGCCAATCGCGCACCCTGCGTGCGAACCGTCGTCGAGCTGTCCGACACCGACATCCCCCCTTGTTGCCGACCCTCACAGGCCGCAGCGACTAACCCGAGCGCGTGGACAGACCCACCCTGTCCCGCGATGATAGCTTACAGTATGTAAGACATGACCGGGCGGGGATGTAAGCCAGTTTACAGGCATGGCCTCTTCGGCAGGGGTCATGCCTTCCGGGCGGCCGCGAGGAGGCGGTCGATCTCGCGTCGGAGCCGGGCCAGCTGGCCCGGACGGTCGGCGCAGTACTCGCTCGCCCGCAGGCGGCGGTCGATCTCGCGTCGCAGCTTCCGCTCCGAAATGCGGCCGGACGCGACGGCTTCGCCGTCGAGGAAGACACCTGGCGGGAACAGGACGCCTCCATGCTCCGCGAGCGATTGCCCTTCGGGCGAGTTCAGGTCGAGCGTTGCGACCGAGAGCGGAAACTCGGTCGCAAGGTGGTCAAGCAGTTCCTTGGCCTCCGCACAGAGGGCACATTGCGGTTGGGTCAGGAGAATGACGTCCATCGGCCTACTGTGACCATTCGTTGAGCCCCTTGCGGATGTCGGCGATCAAGCGATCCACCGGGACGTACATTGTGTAATTGGGTTCCCCGCCGTAGTCTGCGCGCCATGTGATCGTGCCGTCCTCGTCGACGAGGATGAAGCTGTGGCCGTCGTGCGAGGTGCCCATCATCCCGTACTGGTTCGCTTCGTACGTCGTGGAGACGCGGAGGTCGGGATCCGAGAGGACAGGGATGGAGATCTGCTCGTCCGCGACCTTCTGCCGCAACGCATCGAGCGGGTCGGTCGTGATGCTCACGATGGTATCGATCCCGAGCGCCTGGAACTCATCGCGCTCGGCCTCAATGTCCGTGATCTGATCCCAGCAGGGCTGACACATAAGTCCTTCCTGGAAGAACAGCAGCACCGTCTGGCCGCGCAACGAGGCGAGATCGAAGGTGCTGCCATCGGTGGCCGGCAGCTGGATCGGCGGAGCCACCTCCTCGGGCCCTGGCTCCCCGACCTGGAAGGCGTACTTGCCTCCCTGATTGGTCGCCGAGTTGAGGTAGTAGATCGCGCCCAGCGCGAGGATCGCCAGCCCGACGATGAGGATCACCTTCTGCCCGCCGCTTAGGCGGCGTCCGTACCGGCGCCGGCCTCGCTGGCGAGACAGCGGCCAGATCCGAATCGGCCAGCGCTTAGCCGCCGGCGCGGCCGCCGCCGAGCGGGCAACCGTCGCGGAACGCGACATCGACTTGCGCTTCTTACGGGCGCTGGTGCCCAAGGATCTCCCTCCCGGTGTCCAATCGTTCTTCCAGGCCTGTGTCCTCTTCGCCACGCTGGTCGCCCCCCTCCGCCGCTGCTTCGATCTCCGTCGCAGCATCGTCCCGCTGGCCGGTCCACCCGACCTGCCTGAGCGCCCGGCGGGCAAGCAGGGCGACGACGACGAGCAGCATGACCCCAGCGGCCCAGCCCGGGAGCCACGCCAGGGCGTCAGTGATCACCCGGCCGTAATGCTGCAGGCGACCGGCCAGCCTCGCCTGCCACCCCGTGGGCGAGGGCATCGCGTCGCTGGTAAGTCCGAGCCACACCATGCCCGTGCCCATGAGCGCAAGCAGAAGCCCGCTCGCCAGGTTCGTTGCGGTGATCGTGCGCCGGAGCGAACCCACCCGCCACGTGAACGAGCGCGGCCGGAAGAGGCGGCTCGACCGCCAGCTGAATCGCTCCCAGAGGAGCGAAATGGCAAAGAGCGGCGCGACCATCCCGAACACATAGGCCGTGCCCAGCCCAAGGGCCAGCCCGAAGGAGGAGGTGATCCCGGAGAGGGCGATCACGCCGGCCAGCACGGGGGCGCAACAGGCGCTCGCCACCCCCGAGAAGATGCCGAGCGAGTAAACGCTCAGCGGTCCGGTCCGTCCGCCCGGGCGTCGTCCCGGCATCGGCAGGTGAATCTGCCCACCGAGCAAGATGTACGCGGCCAGGGCGAGCATCAGGATGCCACCGGTCACGTAGATCGTCGTGTGCTCGGTGGTGATCAGGCGGCGGACGACCGCGGCCCCCATGGCAATCGGGAGGATCACCGTTGCCACCCCGGCGGCGAAGAGAAAGGTCATCGCCACCAAGAGGCGGCGGTTCTGGAAGGAGCTGGCAAAGTAGGCGGGCAGCATGACCGAGATGCAGCACGGCGCGAAGAGCGCAATGATGCCGGCGATGAATGCCGCGATGACCGAGCCGCCGAAGAAGATGCTGGTCTCCATCCGCCTATCTGCCTTCGCTCATCCGCCAATGGACGGGTCTGCTGGGCGCGCTGTCGGCTTCCTGGGCGGTGAGGGTCATCGGCTACTCAACGTGCAGGGTGCCGACCATGCCCGCTTCCTTGTGGCCGGGCACGGCGCAGTAGAACTCGTAATCGCCCGGATCGGCGTTGATCGTCGTCGTCTTCGTCTCGCCCGGCTGGACCTCGACGTTGACGTTCAGCGCGTCGATAGTGAAGGTGTGCTGGATCGCGCCCTCATCAGTCACCGTCACCGTTACGTCGGTGTTGGCCGGGATCGTGAACTCGCTCGGTTCGAACAGGAACTCCTGGGGCTTGCCCGCCACCACCGTCACCTCGGTTGCCGGGGCACCGGCGGGTGGCGTCGCCGCCCCCTCCTCCGTCGGCGTGGCCGGCGGCGGCTCGAAGGTGACCGGGACGCGCGTGACGTCTTCCGGCTCGTCGTCGTCGCCACCACAGGCTTGAAGCGCCGGCAACAGACCCGCCCCAAGGGTAACGATGCCCACCCGACGCATGGCTTGCCGTCGCGTCAAATGCTTGTGCGTCAACGGCACACGGTTCACGTCGATCTCCCTCCTTTTCCTGCTGGCTCCCACGGTCGTGGCGTGCAATGACGATCACTCGACCAGCATCGTGAGGTTCTCGGCCACCACCTGCGGCGTGGCGCTGGACCGCAGGAACACCCGCTGGCGACCCTCGGGGTCGATGATGTAGATAGCGTCGGTATGGCCGACGCCGCCGCCTGCGCTTGGTGTTTCCGGCTCCGGGCTGCCATGAGCGTGGACAGATGTTGGCGTCGCGTCGCTTGTCCCCGGATAGACGCCATAGGCCTGCCAAACCCGCTCCAGCGTGGCGGGATCGCCCCGCAGCGCGTGCCAACTCGGGTTATCCGCGAGGCGGTGCAGCTCCGAAAACTCCTGGAGGGCCGCTTGCGTATCACGCGCCGGGTCGACGGTCACCGCCAGCAGCGCGACGTCGTCCCGCACGTCCT
>JBOGUF010000071.1:0-54393 GCA_050696075.1 Thermomicrobiales bacterium | reverse complement strand
TTTCAATCCCCACCCCGCCCGAAGGCAGAGTGCAACGAGCGCGGCATCGACCACCCGGAGCGGTTCCGCACGTTTCAATCCCCACCCCGCCCGAAGGCAGAGTGCAACGCTGCTCTGCCTCCCGCATCATTCGCCTTGCGGTTCACCCCCACGCGGGTGGGGACGATTCCCCCTTGCATAAACCTTCAGCCACCCATACCGGTTCACCCCCACGCGGGTGGGGACGATCTCTACGCGGAGAACGAAACGCAGGTCGCACTCGGTTCACCCCCACGCGGGTGGGGACGATTAGCGCAGGGCATCGAGCCCGTGATACTGCGCCGGTTCACCCCCACGCGGGTGGGGACGATGATTTCGGCCGGGCCAAGTTCATGGCGCCCACCGGTTCACCCCCACGCGGGTGGGGACGATCCCGTTCTCTTTCTCTTTCCCTTTCTCTTTCTCGGTTCACCCCCACGCGGGTGGGGACGATGGCGGCGCGTTGGCCAGCGCCGTATAGGCCGTCGGTTCACCCCCACGCGGGTGGGGACGATGACGTCGGCGACGTTTTCCGAGAACACATTTTCGGTTCACCCCCACGCGGGTGGGGACGATGCTAAAGTTATTGGCCATCTACGACCAGCTCCCGGTTCACCCCCACGCGGGTGGGGACGATTAGAGCGCGGTCTGGTCGATCTGATCGCTCACCGGTTCACCCCCACGCGGGTGGGGACGATGATCTGAGCAGCGTCAGCAGGGACACGGCACCCGGTTCACCCCCACGCGGGTGGGGACGATACGCTGCGCAGTTTCGATCTCTGGGTGGTCAGCGGTTCACCCCCACGCGGGTGGGGACGATCGCTCGGCGTTTGCCTTCCGGCGGACGATGAGCGGTTCACCCCCACGCGGGTGGGGACGATGCTCGATCTGCTGGGGCATGATGCGGCCCTCCGGTTCACCCCCACGCGGGTGGGGACGATGCCTACGGCGACGAGCCGTTCGACCTAGCGGCCGGTTCACCCCCACGCGGGTGGGGACGATAGCGGATAGCGCTTCCACCGTTCGAGGGTGGCCGGTTCACCCCCACGCGGGTGGGGACGATCGGGCTCGCGGCCAGGAGTCACCGAGATGGCCCGGTTCACCCCCACGCGGGTGGGGACGATGGCAGAGAAAGCCTTGCACAATAGACGGAACTCGGTTCACCCCCACGCGGGTGGGGACGATGGCGCGAGGGTGGCGGCGGTGACGGCGACGACCGGTTCACCCCCACGCGGGTGGGGACGATCGCACCATTGCGACCATGCTCAACGATCCGGCCGGTTCACCCCCACGCGGGTGGGGACGATGTGGTGCTGTCGGATCAGGGGATGGACGCCATCGGTTCACCCCCACGCGGGTGGGGACGATGGCGCGACTCCCGCCGATCCACGCGGGATTTCCGGTTCACCCCCACGCGGGTGGGGACGATACTGAAGAAAATGGCGTCATTGCGGGAGTCGGATCAGGGAAAGGCCGTCGAAGTCTACGACCGTCCGTCGGGTGTCGCCCCACGTCGTGATCACGTATCCTTGCTCGGTGTCGGCAACATAGATCAGAGTGCCGGCGCCGTCCTTCATCGCGCGGCATGTCCGTGACCATAACCGATCGCGCACCATCGCCGACACACGGCCCACGAAGACCCCCGCCCGTGGCTCAACAAGCCAACGTGTCAATTCTCCCCGCAGACTCGGCGGGACCCGTTCCAGCACGAGGACCATCATCCTTCATTCTCCGTCGGCTGATCTGCCTGATTGGTGCCGCCCGCGACTTGCCCAACGTCGGGATCCCATAACCCGCCCGGTGCGGCGGCGTCGGCGTCGAAGTCCATCAGCGGCTCCCCTTCCGTGCCGGGATCCAAGGCGAGTGCTCGGTCGATGTCCTGGACGATACGCGGCAGCAAGCGTCCCTCATGGAACGCATCGCGGCACGCGCGCCGCACCCGACCCTCCAAACCGTCTCCACCGGCCGTAGCCTCGCGGAACGCCGTAGGGATCGTGAGATCGGCCTTGTACAGATCCGCGATATCGTACACGAAGGACAACATCTTGCCCGTGTGGATGAATCCAAGTGCCGGCGAGTATCCAGCCGACACGATCGCGGCGTGACAGATGCCGTACAGTGCGCTATTGGCGCACGACAGCGCGCGGTTCACCGGGTCCGCCGCTGACCAGTCCTGCCGCTGATATGATCGTCCCCGCCACTCGACCCCCGATTCCCTGCTCGCGCGCGCATATGCCTCCCGCACGCGAATGCCTTCTTTCCCCCGGATTTGCTGTAATGTCAGTCCGGCGTCCAGCGGCTCCGCAAATCGCATGCGGTACATTCGCATGATGACATCGAGCCGCCGGATTGGATCGGCCCATAACCAGGCCTGATGGAGGAGATGCCGTGAGGATCTCGTCTCGCCCATGCCCTGCGCGTAGAAGCGGACGGCCTCCTCTCCGGTCCAGGTCACCATGCAGCCGTTCTCGGCCAGGGCACGCACTGCCGCCTGCGTGATGGTGGTGCCGGGTCCGAGCATCAGCAGCGTTAGGGCGGCGCACGGTACCGGCACCTTCCCATTCACATCGTGCAGGGCGATCGCCTTGGCCTCCTGATCGATCCGGCAGCGCTCGACGTACAGGTAGCTCCAACTGTCCCGCACCTTGGGCAGGACGTGCAGGTCGTCCATGACTCACCCCCTCGCCGACGCCACCGACAGCAGGCCAAATCCATAGGCCTTGCCCGGGCCGATGCCTTCGGCCAGGGTGGCGCGGAACCGCTCCGCATCCGTTACGCGCAGGACACCCTCGAAGACCACCGCCCCAAAGGTCAGCCTCCGCGGCTTCGCCTCCGCCTCGTCGCTCGCTCGCCGCTGCCAGCCCGCCTGCTTCCCGCCCACGGCCCCGTCGGGATTGGCGCGCACCAGCGGCCACTCCCCGCCGTTTGGCCGCACGTGCATCAGCGGCAAGGCGAAGCCCCCCTGCTCGCCTTTCCGCCGCAGCCAATCGAGCCGTGCCTCCTCATCCCGCAGTTCGACCCGCTTCCCGTTACCCGTCGCCCCGTCCGGACGGATTTTGCGCGTCGGGTTCGCTCGCAGCCGGAACGCCAGCAGATCACCCGCGCGGAGCGCCGCATAGGCGTCGACTACCGGCTTGCAATCCGGATTCGCCAGCGCCCCCGCGGTTTCCCGCAGATAGCGCGGCGCCGGCAACCGCGCCCAGTTCGGCTCGACGCTCGACTGCACCAGCAGCACCAGGTCGCCCCGTCGCGGATCGACGTCGAGCCGGTAGAGCACCCCCAACTGCGCGCGCGCCCCCTCGTCCGGTAGCCCGTCCGGAAAGCCGCTCATCACCCGCCGGTGCAGGGCGTGGCAATCCGTCACGTCTCGCCGTACCTCACGGCTCATTGGATTCAGGACCAGTCGCGACAGATACATCACACTCCTCCCACCGGCGTCTCGATGAACCGCGTTTTCACGGCGCGCGACGTGAAGCGCCGCTCCGCGAAGGAGAGCGGCACGTCCGGTCGCACTTCGGTCGCCTCGCCCGATTCGGTCTCAATCACCAGGCGTAGGCTTTCGGGCCGCGCCTCGTTTCGCCCGTCGTCGTGCCAAGGGTACGCGGCCAGTACGTCCTCCAGCGACGCGGGTCGAAACGCGGGTCCCAGCGGCGGTTCGTCCGGCAGCCACACCGGCAGACCTGGTACGCACGACTTCCGGCCGAGGAACAGCGGCCAGACCGGGGCCTGTAACGCGCGCTGGAGCCGTTCCAGGAATACCTCCTCCCCTTCCAACCCGACGAGGAAGTTGGCGTCGGCCAGGTAGTAGCGCGGTGAGACAACGGTGCTGCCGATACCGCCGCCCGCCAGCGCCACCCCATAGTGCTCACCCCGCCGGTGACTGCCTCCCACCGTCTGGTAGTCCCGTTCAACCCGCCCCGGTCGGTCGACACGCACCCCCATCCGCATCGCCGCCAGTTCTCCTAGCGGCGGGAACCCATCGCCCACCGCCTCCTGTCGTGGCTTGCCGAGTGCCGCGCACAGCAGTCCAATCACGCCGCTTTTCGACGGATCACGCCCGGTGAACCGGATGTCGTATTGGCTGTCGACGCCCCAAGACTGCATAGGGCCGGCCAGACGCAGCAGCAAAGTGCTCATGCCGCCGGCTCCCCGCGCAGCACCGGCCCCACCGCGCCCATCACCGTTGCCACCACCTCGTCGAGCGTCGCCACCCGCGCCTCCGCCAGCGCCTCCAACCCGTCCGGCTCCAGCAGGCAAATCGCGTGCGCCACGATCCCGCTGTCGCCGTACATCGCCGTCAACCCGGCCCAGTACCCGTCCAGCGCGCGCACCGAGTTCGCCATCAGATCGCGTCCGTCCATCGGTCGCACCGGGTTCAGGAACGCGTTCGCCAGCGACCACGGCCCGTCCCGGCGCACCACGGCGAAGATGGCCGAGGGCGGGTTCTGCGCTGCCATACTGTTCTGCTTCCCGGTTGGAATCGCCGCCACGGACGCCCGCACAAACGCCTCGATCGTCCGCTCCGCCAGCCCCGGATCGTTCAAGTTGGTCCCGAGCTGCGCCACACTGACGTTCGCATACCGGTAGAAGCACGCCGAGTTGAACTCGACCGTCCCGAGCATGTCCGCCCCGGCCGTGTCCTCCGGCTTCAGGTCATCGACCGCGGTGTAGAAGTCGAACTCGACGTTGACCTTGTTTGTCGACAGCGCGTGCGCCACCTGGCTCGCCGCATCGACGTTCCGCTCCGGCAAGTCGGCGAGCATCCGTCCGAAAAGCGCCACGTCTGCCGCCTTCCGCCCGTCCAACGCCCCGAGCACCGCCCGTTTTACGGCGTCCGGCACGGCCGCCCTCCCGGCCCGCTTCGCCTCGCGGCCGCCCCGGCCGCGCCCCGCCAGCTCCTCGCCGCCGGACGCCGGCACGATCGCGCTCAGCTCATCCCAATGGTCTAGGCACGCCCCCGTGACGGCACCGATCTCTGACCGGCCGAGGAAGAGCAGGTATTGGGTCTTCCCCTCGTCGGTGACGGTCAATCCGATGCCGCCCAGCGCCGCCTCGACGACCGCCCGCGCTGTCGCCTCGTCCTTCCCTTGTTCCGCTAGCCTCCGAGCGATCTCGTCGGTCAACCGCTTGGTCCGCGTCGCCCGTTCGTCCTCCTCGAGCAGCGCCCGCTCGCTGAACGCGGCGCGGATCGACCGCTTCAGGCACTGGCTCGAGATCCGTGCCCGCCGATACCCCCCGAACTCGCAGTCTTTCGGCGAGCCGGTATCATCGCGATTCAAGTTCGACGGCGCAAAGTTCTGCAGCAGATGCAACTCGACGATCATGGCCGTATTCCTCCATCCGTCCCGTTTGGCTTACTCCGCGATCCCCGCCGGATCGCTCTTCCTGCCCTCGGCCGTCTCGTCAGCCGAGCGCTCGTTGGTTCACGTCCCCCAGAATGCCCGAGCCCACGCCCGCTGCACCCACCGGGACTCGGCCTCCCAGTCCCGGACATCCCGCAGCAGCCGCAGCCAATCCACTGCCACCTCGTGGGCCCGCAGCAGCGACACCGCGGACCGTAGATGCTCGTGCAGGTCGTCGCGGTGGCAGTTGAGCAGGCCCACGAAGCGCTTCTCGGTGCTGCTATTCGTCTCCCTGTCCCAGACTCGCCGGAACGACGCACCCAGGTTCGTCGCCCCACCCTCGCCCGTTGGTTTCCACGACAGAGGATGCAGCGCGAACAGCGCGGCGATCAGGTAGGCCGCCTCCTCTGCCCGGACTCCCACCTCCCGTGGCAGACGCGGCACCACGTACGGATAGACCTCGGGCGCCGGGGACGGCGCCTTCCCCAACCCCCGTCGCAGCGCGGCCAATGCCGCCCGGTCCCCCCGCTCCCCGTACCCCTCCAGCGCGTCGATCAGCCGCTCGTCCCACCTGGTCGCTCCGCCATCGGACGTCATCGCGCTCCTCCCACCACGGCCGCATCGGCACCCGCCGACACCCCGGGCCGATCCAGAATCCGGTTCAGCAGCCACCGAAATTCCCGCTCGCCCACCGCGGCCGCCTTCAGCGATCGCGCCGAGCCATCCAGTCCATCAGTCGCCGCTGCAAACGCCGCCCGCGCTGCCTCCGCGACATCGACTCCCCAGTGCGGCAACGCCCGCGTGCCGTAGACCTCATCGCCCTCGGCATCGAACGCCACGTCATCAGCCAAATCGACGATCAATCGCCGGAACGGCAGATCGAGGGCGGACCAATAGACGCGCTCAGGGGCGAGATGGCTCACCACGTCCCCAACCGGCCCGTCCGCCCCGACTAACAACCCGGCCATCACCCGGAACGGGCTTGGCGGCTTGCGCGTCTTGCCGTCTACCTCGATATCCACGTACCCCGACCGACACAACTGCGCCACGTTCTCGGCCAGCGCTAGCGCGTCGCCGAGCCGGTGGAAGAGCTCGGGCTTATCGAGGTACAGCAGCGGCAGTATCAGCCGCTCCTGTCGCCAGAACAGGGCGTTGGCGCGGTCGACCGCCAGCCCGTAGAAGTCCATGGGCACGATCTCGCGCCGGTGCAGCACTTCGGCCTCGGCGAGTTCGTTCAGCCAATTGACCATCCGCGGTCGAGTGTACCGCTCGTGGATCGATTGGAAGAACGCGAGGCTGTCCCGCCAGAGCGCCTTCTCTTCCTGGAAGCCGATCGCCGGCCAAGGATCCTGCGATCCCTTTGCGTTGGGGTTGCGTCGGAATGCCACCATCGTCTCCGCCCGCCGACGCGCCTCCAGGTCCGGAAGCTGGAACCCCTTCATGATCACCGACTGGCGCACCACAACTTTGCCGTCGGCGTCAAACTCCGGCAACAGCCGCAGGCGGCGGCTCTGCCACGTGAGGTAGTCCAGATATCCGTCCGGCGCCCGGTCCTCCGGACGCGCCGCCTCGTCCCGTTCCCACGCCGGCGCGTCCCGCTCCGCGTCGAAGTCGAACGGCATCCCCTGCCGTGGCGCGTAACGATGGAGGTTGAGCATCAGCGTGCGGAACAGGTTTTCGCCGCGCACCAGGCCGACTGCGCACTGCGTCAACGGGGACGCATCCGCAAAGTCCTTGTCCTGCTCCGCCGACTTGATGCCGCCGACATCGAACCACTGGAACGCCACCAGTAGCCTGACCGCCTCCGCAGGCGAGACCGCGGCCGGCATCGATTCGAGGTCATGGTCGAAAAATAGGGCCTTCTTCGACAGGAGAAAGTTGCGCGTGAGAGGCCACAGCCCTCGTGAGAAATCGACCGCCGCCGTCTGGTAGAACGGCCGCTCCTCGTCGAACAGGTCGAACCGGTGTCGCCACGCTCGGAGATAGTCGTCGATCAGCGTTGCGTCCCATGCTCTGGCTTCCCACCAGTGCCGCCAGGTCGCCACGTCGAGCGGCCCGATGCAGCGGTGGACGATTGCCAGCAGTAGCCGGTGCAGCGCGATCGTCACCAGAGGCGTCTCGCCCGCTATCTCCCGAATCTCCGGCGCGCGGACCAGCGTGTCGCGCACGTTCAACTCCGTTGCCGTCGCCGGACTCGTACCCATCAGGCACGGCACCCAGGGCTCGTCGACCAGATTGAAGTTCGCCATCACGCCTCCTTTCCGCGCGCTGTGATAACCAGTCCAATGTCCTCTTCCAGACTGAGCCGGTACTTTCCGACATCCTGACCGCCGGCATGGTCCAACACGACCGCCCGGTGACGGCAGAGCAGCGACGACCGCCGCCACCCCGACGGTACCTCGCGCTCTCGCAGCGCGTAGACGAGGAGCCGGTCCGAGACGCGCACCGATCGTCGAAGCAGCCGCTTCCCGTCGGCGACGCTCGGCACATGTCCCAGGCGTACCGGCTCCTGCTCGCCAGCGTCGAGACACGGTCGCTCCTCGCTCCCGTATAGCACCACGAGGTCGACGCTCGGTTCGGCAAGTCGCGTCAGCGCCTGGTGGGCCGCGTGCAGATCGGGCGCGTCCTCCGCGCGGGCTTCCCCCGTCATCCGCCAGAGCGGCCCGTCGAAGTCCGGCCGCTTCACCCAGCGGTCCTGTGCCTGCCGCCGCTCTGCCTCGATCGCCTCGCGCTGGTGCAATTGGGTTTCCGCCCAGCGCCGCGGTAGCGCATCATCCGAGTCTGCAGGACAGGGCCGGTCGTCGTCGTAGACCCACTCGATCAAGTCTTCGATGTCGTCCGGCACACCGATTTGGTCCCGGTCCCGCAACGCCAACCACGATCTCAGCAGGACGTGCTCGTCGTACACGCGCGCCGACCCCGGATCGAATACGACCGCCGCCCTCTGCCGCGCCGGTCCACGAACCCACAGCGTTGGCGCCTCGAGTCTGGGTGGGCGATCGCGCTCGTGGCGATGGAGCCGTCCCGTTCGCTGCAAGACCAGATCGACCGGTGCCAGGTCGGTCACCATCAGATCGAAATCCAGATCGAGGCTCTGCTCGATGATCTGCGTCGCCACCAGCACTGCCCGCTCGGGGCGACGCACCGGCCGTTCTCCCTCAATGGTCGTCACCTGCCCGCCTGTCTTGCCAAATCGCACCAATGCCTGCTGTTCGCGCGCCTCGCGGTCCTCGAACGGAAAGCGCGCGTGCAACAGATCCAGCTCGTCCGCGGCGAAGAAGCGGCACAGTCCCCGATACGTCTCCTGCGCCCGCCGGACGGTGTTGCAGATCACGGCTGCACAACCTCCGTCTGCAAGCGCCGCTTGCAGCTGCTTGCCCAGGACATCGATCTCTTCGGCCGCGGCGTCCTCCCCCTCGTCGATCCATGCCAGCCGCACAGTGCGACGTGCCTGCCCCGACGTCGCTACCGTCTCTGCCCCGGCCCCCGCGTCCGAGAGCCAGGCCACCCGCGGATAACGGGCCGTTGGGACGACCAGCCGATTGAGCCCGCGACCCTCCGCGTACGCGGCGAGCAGCCGCTGCCGTCGGCTCCCGGGAAGCGTTGCCGACAGCAGCACCACCGAGGTCCCAAGCGCCCCGAGCCAGGCCAGCAGCCGCTCCAGCAGCGTCGACATGTAGGCGTCGTAGGCATGCACCTCGTCGACGATCACCGTCTTGTTCGCTAGGCCGAACATACGCACGAAGAGGTGCTTCGTCTGCAGCACCGCAAGCAGTGCCTGATCAATCGTCCCGACCCCGAACGGCGCCAACAGTCCTCGCTTCCGATGCGTGAACCACTCCCCCGCTACCACGCCGCTAAACGCGTTCCCGTCTTCCCCGTACACTTCGGTCGGCTCCAACAGGCGCGCGCTTTCCGCTCGCAGGATGTCGAACTCTGCCGAGAGCGCCGCGTGCCCGTGAAGCAACTGGACGTTGACGACCTCCCTGGGGTAACGCTGGGAGAGGAAGTCCCGCACCCGGCCGAACACTTGATCGCTCGTCGCCTGCGTCGGAAGCGCGAAGTAGTGGCCGCGCAGTCCGTGGACCGCATTCCCCTCGTCCGCCAGATACATCGCCGCTTCCGTCTTCCCTTCTCCCATCGGCACTTCCAGTATCACCAAAGACGGTCCGCTCAACTCCATCGCCAGTGTCTCAACCCGCGTCTGCACTGGTCGCGGCTCGTCGATCCACGGGAACAACTCGCCGAAGCGCCGCCGCGGCGTTGTCGTCGGCCATGCGGTCCAGCGGAGTTGATCCAAGGCCTCTTCAGCCTGTCGCGCCGCCTCCTTCCCGTACGCGCCGAGGTCGGTGAATCCGAGATTGCCTTCTCCGTCCGCCGCATAAGGGAAGAACGTTTCGTCTGAGCCGATCCAGTCGGCGATCGAAACGAGCCCCGCCAGCCACATCGATCGGGCGTTGTCCATTTCTCCCGTCGGAGGCGCCGCGGGTTCGAGCGTTTTTGCCAATCGATCCATCAGGTCCGCGCGCGCCTCTCGCCATACCGACCCGCCAGCCGCATCTTTCCGCGACGCGCGCTCGACGGCATCGGTTGGAGGAAAGGTACCGTGATGCCCGCCCACAACCGCCGCCACCCGCGTCGCCAAATGCGGCGCCAGCCCGAAGGCCGGACCGCTGAGCAATTCCCGTAGCGCCACGGTTGAGATCGTCCCGTGCGGCGCGACGTTTGTCTGCCATTGGAATGCTGGCGAACACTTCCCAATGTCATGTAGCCCCGTCCATAGCGTTGCCCATTGCCCTGCCGCCGACTCATCCAGTCCCAGCCCCGTCGCGAACCACGCCCGCGCCGCCGGTGGCACCACCCTCTCCCACATCGTCCGCGCCACCATCGCCACGTCAATCATGTGGCAGATGAGGGGGTGAAACGCATTCGATCCGGGCGTTCGGGATCGCTTCGCCCATAGCTCGGTGAGATCAGCTGCCAGTTCGCCGTGCGTTCTCATCTGTGCCCTCCACGATTATGCAAGCCCGCCTCCATTTGCAGGTGTTCCGCGAGCATATGCCACGCTCCCTCGTCGTTCGGCGTGTGCGCGTGCAGCATGTCGTTGCCCTCGCCCCTGCGCGTCGGGCGTTCATCACCATGTCGTCTTCCCGTGAAACCGTTGCCGATCCTACCAATCGATGCGGCGGTTTCCAATGCGGTCGGCCGCCGTGGGGACTTCTCTTCCCCGCTTGGCCGTTCGGCGCTAGACTCCCGTACATTCCGCGAACCGGACGGGCAGTACGACAGAGGAGCCAGCGCACCGTGACCGACGGACCGAACGCCACCCTTCAGCGCGTCATTGACCAGATCGACCAGCGGCACGACGAGATCGTCAACTTTGCCGCCGAGTTGATCCGGCAACCGTCGGTCAATCCCGATCTAGAGCCGAACGAGGCAGCCGAGCGACCGGCGCAGGAGTGGTTGCGCGATCAGCTTGCGGCATTCGGGGCGTTCGATGCGATCGACTTTTGGGAGGTCGCCGCCAACCGGCCAAACATAGTCGCAATCAGGAAAGGGAGCGGTGGCGGGCGGTCGCTCTTCTGGTGCGCCCACACCGACGTCGTGCCGGTGACGCCGGAGCAGGACGCGCAATGGGAGGGGGCAGGGCCGTTCTCCGGCGAGGTGCGCGACGGCAAGCTCCGCGGGCGCGGCGCCTCCGACATGAAGGGCGCTATCGCCGCCTATTGCATGGCCGCCCGCCTGGTCCACGACGCCGGCGTTCGGTTGCAAGGCGATCTCAAGCTGGCCCAGGTCGTCGGCGAGGAAGCCGGCCGCCGCGACATCGGCTGCAACACGGTACTGGAGCGTGGCCACCGCGCCGACTTCGCCATCTTCCCCGAGCCGTCCGACTTCCGCATCTATCCGACGATCAAGGGCGAGCTCTACTTCAAACTGACCGTGCCCGGCAAATCGACCCACATCTGCAACCGCCACCTCGTCGCCCAGCCGTTGCCCCACGGCGTCGAGCGCCCCGGCGTCAGCGCCATCGACAACATGCTCAAGTACCAGTTCGCCATCCTCGAACTTGAAAAGCAGTGGAACCTCTGGCGCACCAGTCCGCTCGTCCCGCCCGGCGGCATGTTCATCAACATCAACACCCTCCACGCCGGCGCCTCGCTGACCTCGGTGCCCGACTCCGCCGAGGCGACCGGCTCCCTCCTCTTCAACCCGGATCTGACCGGCCAGGAGGTGATGACCGAGATCCGCGCCGTCATCGACCGCGTCACCCAATCCGACTACTGGCTGCGCGACCACCCGCCCGTGCTCGACCTGCCGCTCGACTCGGAGAGCGACGCCCCCTGGATCAAAGAACCAGTGAACCTGCCGCCCGACCACCCCGGCGTCCAGGTCATCCAACAAGCGGTGCGCGACGTCACCGGTGAGACCCCAGACGTGACCCTCTCCCCCTTCGTCTGCGACGCCAACTTCTGGTTCCCGCTTGGTCAACCCTGCCTCGTCTTCGGCGTCGGCGACCCGAGCTGGGGCATCCATGGCGCAAACGAGTTCCTCCCCATCGATGACCTGATCAAAGCCACCAAAATCTTCGCCGCGGTGACCATGGCCTGGTGCGGCGTCGACGAGTAGGGCGGCGAGGGCGGCGAGGAGTACCGTCGTCATTCCGAGCATCCCATCGTCATTCCGAACTGGTCGAGGAATCCGCGGGGCTGAATGCAGAGAGTCAGATTCCTCGACAAGCTCGGAATGACCGCGTTAGGATGCGTGTGAGAAAGGGACGACCATGGCCACCCCCCTTGTCACGCACCATGTTGGAATCGAACTCTTCGGCGTGCCCCAACTCCTCGCCGGCAGTCGCGTCGTCCATGCCGCCGGCGACACCCTCGCCGACCTCGCCGCCGACCTCGCCGCCCGCTGCCCTGCCTTTCTCGGCCGCGTTATCGACGGCGATACGCGCTGGCTCCTGCCCGGCTATACCTTCGTCGTCGACGAGCACTTCACACGCGACCCGGCCACGCCGATCGATGCGGGCGCCTCAGTCCTCCTCGTCTCCAGCGTCGCGGGGGGATAGGCGATGGCCATCTACGGCAGCCACGGTCGGCTCCTCCACATTGACATTTCCAGCGGAACGGCGACGCCGCATTCGATTCCTGACCTCGTCTATGCGCGCCTGATCGGCGGCATCGGCCTCGCCAGCTACCTGCTCGATCGCTGGTGCCCGCCGGGCGCCGATCCGCTGGGGCCGGAGAATCCGCTCATCTTTGCCACGAGCCCCTTCGTCGGCACCGGCATCACGACCGCCAGCAAGATCGCCGTCGCCGCCAAGTCGCCCCAGACCGGCGTCATCGGCGACTCTCTCTCGTCAAGCTACCTCGCGCTCGCGCTAAAGCGGACCGGCTTCGATGCCCTGGTCCTCACCGGCCACGCCCCGTCGTGGTCCCTGCTCGTCGTCGAAGACGACGCGGTGACCATTCGAGCCGCCGACCATCTGCTCGGCATGGACCCGGTCGAGACCGCCGACGCGGTCCGCGCCGAGCTAGGAAGTGGCTTTCGCGTCGCGGCAATCGGCGTCGCCGGGGAGCGGGGCGTCAAATACGCCGCGATCAGCAACGACGGCCGCCTGGCCGGGCGCACCGGCGCCGGCGCGGTGATGGGGAGCAAGCGGATCAAGGCGATCGCGGTGCGCGGCGCCGGCCTCCCCGCCGTTTGCGATCCGAAAGGGTTGGCCGTCGCCGCCCGTCGCCTGGCCGAGAAGAGCCTGGGACCGGGCACCGCCAAGTACCGCGAACTTGGCACCGCCGCCAACCTCGCCTTTTTCAACCGGATGGGTGTGCTGCCGACGCGCAACTTCCAATCGGGCAGCTTCGACGAGGCCGAGGCGATCAGCGGCGAAACCCTCTTCCTCGAACATCGCACCGACCGCAACGCCTGCGCCGCCTGCACCATCGGCTGCGAGCACCACTACCGCACCCGCGACGGCGGCCCGGAGACCCACGCCCGGATGGAGTACGAAACCCTCTTCGCCCTCGGCTCCCTCTGCGGCGTCGGCGACCCGAATACGGTCTTGCGCGCCGCCGCCCGCTGCGACGAGCTTGGCATCGACGCCATCAGCACCGGCGCCACCGTCGCCTGGGCGATGGAGTGCGCCGAGCGCGGCGTCGACCTGGGCTACCCGACGGATCAGATCCCCCGATTCGGCGACGGCGCGGAACTCCTGCGGACGATCACTGCCATCGGCCGCCGCGAAGGTATCGGCGATCTGCTGGCCGAAGGTTCGCGTCGCGCCGCCGAGATCGTCGGACAAGGGAGCGATGCCTGGGCGATGCACGTCAAGGGGCTGGAGATGCCCGGCTACGACCCGCGCAAGCTCCAAACGCTCGCGTTGGGCCTGGCGGTCGGCACCCGCGGCGCCTGCCACAACCGCTCCTCGGCCTACGAGGTCGACTTCTCCGACCGGCTCGACGCGGATGCGGCGGCGACCGCCCGCGCCGAGGCGGCGGCTGCCGCCGAGGACCAGGCCGCCGTCCTCGACTCGCTCACCATCTGCAAGTTCCTCCGCCACGCCTTCGACGACCTCTACGGCGAGGCGGCGGAGTTGCACGCCCACGTCACCGGCCTACCCACGACCGGCGACGATCTCCGCCGCGCCGGCGAGCGGATCACTACCATCAAGAAGCAATTCAACATTCGGCAGGGCTGGACTCGCGCCGACGACACCCTGCCGCCCCGCGTCCTCGACGGCGACGGTTTGCTCAACCACGACTGGCTCAACCGGATGGTCGACGCCTACTACCGGGTGCGCGGCTGGGATGCCGACGGCGCGATCCCCGCCGATCACCTCACCCGCATCGGCCTGGCGGATTTGGTCGAATTCGACCGCGCCCATACGGTATCCTTCGCGGGCGAATCCAGTGTGGAGCAACGGCGCTCCCCGTAAGTGACACGCGCGGTCAGCTCTGCGTGCGGGCGCGTGTCGTTCCCTGAGGAGAGTACGGCAGCCCTGCCAATGCGACCGTGACGGCGCGGGGCATTGCAACGAGACCATCGTCGACCGCGCGGGGCCATGGGCTCCGCGCTCTGTGTGCCAGCCTGAAAACCGTTTCGGGGATTCGGGGATCGGGGAGAACCAGATGCCGCACCGGGATTCCGGGGAGGTCCGCCGGCGCGTGCAGCGCGAGGCCGCCGCCGCGAGCGACATGGGCGCCATCAACAACGCCTTTATCAATCCACTCTTGGTTTCCCGCGGCGCGGGCGCCTTCGCGCTCGGCGCCTATTCCAGCGGCGCCAGCCTGCTCGGGTTCGGGGCCGGCTTCCTCGGGCCACGCTTGGCGGCCCGGGTCGGCAACGTCAACCGCGCGATGCTGCTGGTCCTGACGGTCGCCCGCTGTGTCCTGCTCGCCCTGGCGATGGTCCTGGCCGCGACCGGCGACGGCGCGGTCGGTCTGCTCGTCGTCGTCGCGCCGGCCTGGATCGCCTGCGAAGGGCTAGCGCTGCCGCTCTGGATGGCGTTTCTGACCGGGCTCGCCTCGCCTTCAGAGCGCGGACGCTGGTTGGCGCCGCGGCCGTGGTCATGCTCATCCTCGTCGTCTTGCCGCGTCTCCTGTCGGCGGAACGCGCCCTGCCGGTCGCCTACGCCTTCGCGGCCGTGGCCGGCCGGCCGGCGCGGCAGTTCCTGGCCGGGGTCGTGCTCGTCTGGTTCGGCGCCGGGCTGGTGGGGCCGGTGATGGTCCCGTACATCATCAACGACCTGGGCGCGCCGACCGCCTTCTTTGGCATCGCCGCCGTGGTCGCGGCCTTCATCGGCCTCCTCGTTCAGCGACGCTGGGGCCGATACGGCGACGAACGCGGCGCGAGGGCAGTCCTTTTCCTCGGCGGCATCGCCGTCACCTTCCCGCCGATCCTCTGGGCGCTGGTCCCCTTTACTGGCTCGGCCTGCTGGTCGATACCGTCGCCGCCGCCGGGTGGCCGGGCCACGTCCTCGGCTTGACCCTTCGCTCCTGCGAACTGGTCGAGGACGACGCCGAGCGCCCGGCGATGCTCGCCTGGACCAACCTGGCCCAGGGCGCGGGCGCCTTCGTCGCCCCACTCGTTGCCTCGGTGCTCGTCGGCCTCACCGGCCCGATCCCGCTCATGGTCGCCGCCGGCCTCTTTCGCCTGACCGGCACGGTCATCATCGCGCCACCAGCCTGGCGGTCGTTCTCACTCCGCCCGCGTGGAGACATCCTCACCCCCGGCGCTGACGCGCCGGCCCCCTCTCCCTTCGTCGAGGCTGAGGGAGAGGGGGCCGGGGGGTGAGGGACGCTCACCGCGGATCCAACCCCAGGTCGCTCCCCGGTCTGACGTCCTCCGATGGCGCGCCTTCCGCCAGCCAGGCGCGGAAATCAGTCGACGCGACGGCGGTGCGCCACTCGTCGCGCACCTCCATCGCCATGGCACGCGTCGCGCCGGCCAGCGGCCCGGCGGCAAGGCACTGTTCGAGCAGCCACGCCTCGAAGTCGTCCGGCTCAGGGTCGTCCTCGGTGGCGCGTGCGAGTAAGGCGCGCTTGATCTCCATGCCGATCGCGTCCGGCGTCGTGTTGCGCTTACGCCGCTTGCGCCGTCCCTCGGACCCTTCCATCGCGGCCAGCAGCTGACGACAGATCGGCCCCGGCCGAGGCCGCGCGGTGGCTGCCGTATCAGTCCGGCGGTCGAGCGCGGTCATCGGTCGTGTGGTCCCGCGCCGTTCGCGGCAATGGACGTTGTCATTACCAGTATGCCCAAGTCAAACGCCGGCGCGGATGGGCGATCGTAACCATGCTCGCGGGCGGCGAGGTCGAGATCGACGGTTGCCAGATCGGCCAGCGGCGTCTCCTCGGCGCTCCAGGGCAGGAGCGTCGCGATCGACTTCAGATAGCCGTGACAGGCCAAGCAGGTCTCGACTCGCTGAGCTTCGGCGTTCTCCTCGGAAACCAGCGAACCGAGCTGCCGGTGGTCGGCCATGCCGCAGTAGGGGCAGCGGAAGGCGACCAAGCCCCAATCCGCACCGCACCGCCCACAACGCAGCCGCCGCGCCCGCTCCAATCCACGCATCTCGGCCAGCGTCGGCCACGCGCCGCAGATCGGGCAGGCGCCGTGGTCCCAACCGGTCGGAATCTGGTCGGCAAGACGGCGCCCGCAGGCGCGCAGCAGGGGTTGGGCGGCGAGGTGTGCGATGACCTCGATCGTCTCGGCGTCGATGACCGCCGCGACCGCGAGCGCCGCTAGATGCTCATGATCCTGGTTGATTGATGCCGTGAACGCCGCCTCCGCGTCGATGCCGGTTGCCGCCGGGTGGAGATCATGCAGCCACCTGGAGGCTAACCCCGCGGGCAGCGTCATTGTCGCGCCCGCAAGGAGCGGCAGAGCGCGGGCACGATTCTCCGCCACGAGCACGTTCGCCGCGTCCGCCGCGTGCTGCCATACGGGATCGGCGTCGGCGTCCAACGTCGCACGGTAGAGGCTCAACCAGGCGGACCATTCCGGGTGCGCCTCTGCCAGCTTTTCCATTTGCTGACGGGCATCGCCGGAGACGCGGATGGGCACGGATGATTGCTCCTCGGGAATCTGGCTGTCCCAGGCCCCGGGGATTCATCCCCGGGCGGGGTCCGATATCCGAAACGGCTCGAATCGCGCCGCGCCCGAACTCAGTCTCGGACGGGCCGGGCCGTCCGGCGGATTTCTGCCATTCCCATCAGACGATCACTCGCCAGGCGACTCCCGCGGCGTGTCGTGGTAGATGCTCTCTTGCGGATCCTTTTCGCCGTGGAGCTCGGTGGTGTCGTTGCGGTTGTCGACATCGGCGCCGAGGCCGCCGCCACGGGCGCGCATCGCCTCGGGGCCGCACGCGGAGAGGGTCAGCGCCGCCGCGATCAGGACGATGATCAACCAGAGCTCGGTTCGGCGTCGCCTGATCGCGCTCACCTCACGCCCCCTCCGACGCCATCACGACGACCGCGCGCAGGATGAAGGAGCCGACGATGACCAGTGCCGCCGCGCTCGGGAGGCTGAGCGCGCCGAGCGAGCGCGGCCGCCAGTGGAGAAAGAGCGGGACGAGGATGCCGGCCAGGATCACGCCGAGCACCAAAGCGATCCCCCAGCCGTTGTTGAAGACCTCCCAAACGACCGAGCCGATCGTGAAGCCGATCAGGCCGATCACGGCCAACTCGAAGATCGAGCTCCAGGCGTCCATCCGGCTCAACCAGTGGATCGAACGCTTGTCGGAGCGCCGCCAGGTGAGCAGGATCATCGCGCCAGCCGCCGCCGAGACGCCGGAGAGGAGGAAGAGGAGACCGATCCAAACCGTGTCGGACCAGAGAGGCCGGTTCGTCGTCGCCAGCAGGACGCCGGTGTACCCGGCGACAAGGACGCCGAAGAGCCCAGACATCAGTGTCAGGAATTCGCCGAAGCTACTGCCAAGATGGAGAATGTCGAGCCGGCGCGGCAGGATGCCGATTTCCGCCAGCACGCCGATGAAGACGATACCAGCGACGATGCTGTAGATGCCGACGAACCAGGCGCCGAAGGAGATCGGCGACCAAGACTTGAACATCGGCCAGCCGGTCTCCGACTGGATGAACATGTGCCAGAACCGCTCCGGCCGGTTCAGGTCGATCAGCAACAGCACGCCGCCGACGGCCATCAGCGGCGCCGCCAGCAGGTGTCCCACCCTCGCCACCGGTCGATCTTCTGTCGTGCCTAGCAGATCCATCATCGCCGCCAGGAAGGACGCGCCGCCGGCCAGCCCGCCGACGAAGAAGTAGAAGACGACGAGCCACTCCCATTCCGGCGCGACGGTGAAGAAGGTGTCGGATGGGAAGTCCATCACCGGCAGCAGGCTAGTCATCACCGGCCCCCTCCTTCGTCGCCCGCGCCTCCGCCGCGAACTGGTCCATCCGCCGTTTGCGCAGGCTGACCGCGCCCATGATGCCCACGGCCGCGGCGCCTGCTGCCGAGAGACCGACGCCGGCCCCAACGTTGCGGGTCGGCATCTCCGGCGACCGTGGCAGCCCGTAGACCTCCGGCTCGTCCATCAGCAGGTAGAAGGAGTTGAGCCCGCCGAGGATCGAGTCGTCAGCGCCGTAGAGCTGCGCGTCCGTCTCGCCCTGGCTATGGAGCTGCTCCAGTCGATCGACTGCCCGCTCGCGCAACACCCGGATCGGGCCGAACTGGATCGAGGCGGTCGGGCAGGCCTGGGCGCAGGCCGGGGTGAGGCCATTTTGCATGCGGTCGTAACAGAGGGTGCACTTCATCGCCGTGTTGTTGACCGAATTGACCTCGATCACCCCGAAGGGACAGGCGGCGATGCAGGCCCGGCAGCCGTTGCAGACGTTCGACTGAATGACCACCGTGTCGAACTCGGTGCGGATGATCGCCCCGGTCGGGCAGACTTCAAGGCAGGGGGCCCGAACGCAGTGCTTGCAGACGTCGCTCATCATCAGCCAGCGGCCGGCGGAGCGGTCGACCTCGAACTGCTCGATGAACTTGACGTGCCGCCAGTTCTCGCCGCTGAGGTGACGGGTGTTGTCGTAGCTGTCGCCCGAGAGGGTGGTAGCGCCACCGTTCGCGGCGGGGAGCTGGTTCCACTCCTTGCAGGCGACCTCGCAGGCCTTGCAGCCGATACAGACGCTGGTGTCGGTGTAGAACCCCATCGGCTCGGCCATCACCTAGCCCCTTTCGACATTGCAGACGAACGCCTTGCCCTCGTGGATGGCGACGTTGGGGTCGCCGACGAGGAGCGAGAGGTCGTTCGTCACCGAGCCGGTCACCACGCCTTCGTAGCCCCAGTGCCAGGGCAGGCCGACATGGTGGAGCGTTTGGCCGGCCACCACCATCGGCTGCATGCGTCTCGTCACCAGCGCCTTGGCCTCGATCTCGCCGCGCGGCGTGACCACTTTGACGAGGTCGAGGTTGTCGATCCCCTTTTCTCCCGCCAGCTCGGGGCTAAGCTCAACGAAGAGTTCGGGTTGCAGCTCCGCCAGCCACGGTAGCCAGCGGCTCATCACGCCCGACAGGTGGTGCTCCGTCAGGCGGTAGGTGGTGAGGACGTAGGGGAAGGCCGGGTCGCCGACCGCGGCGGCGATGTTCTCGTCACGGTCCCAGCGCTTCAGCACCGGACTGTGCTGTTGCTGGTAGAGGGGATTCGTGACCGGCGTCTCGTACGGTTCGTAGTGGGTCGGCAGCGGCCCATCGACCAACCCGGCGGGGGTGAAGAGCCAGCCGCGGCCGTCCGCCTTCATGATGAACGGTTCGGAGCCGGAGTGCGCCGCCAGGCCGGTGCCGTCCGGGTCGGCCGGGGCGTCGGGCGATTTGTCGATGGTGAAGTCCGGCACGTCGTAGCCGGTCCACATGCCCGGATTGCCGGTGGCCGGGTTGACCTTGGCGGCGTCCCACCAGATCCACTTCTTGGCCTCACTCCAGGGCTGCCCGTCGTCCGGCCGGGCCGAGGCGCGGTTGTACATCACGCGCCGGTTGGCCGGCCAGGAGAACCCCCAGTTGAGATGGGCGCTGATCTGGTCCGGCGGGTCCGGCTGCCGGCTGTTGGCGCGGTTGTTGTCCGGCGCCGGGAAGACGCCGGTGTAGATCCACGAGGCGGCGGTGGTCGTGCCGTCGTCTCGCAGTTGCGCGAAGCTCGTCAGGTGCTCGCCCGTTTCAGTCTGGTAGCCGTTGATCTCCTTGAGGATCTTGTGGACGCTCGGCTCGTCCTTGATCGCCCAGGGCTCGACCTCTTCCGGATCGGGCTCGTAGTCCCAGGTCAGATTGAGGAACCCCTGGTCGCGCGGTTCCTGGCTCCCTTCGTAGAGCGCCTTCAGCCGCGTGCCGAGGTAATAGGTCCACCAGATGTCGGAGCGGCAGTCGCCCGGTGGGTCGGCCGCCTTGTTGTGCCACTTGATCAGGCGTTGGGTATTGGTAAAGGACCCGTCCATCTCGCCGACCTGGGCCGACGGGAAGAAGAAGATCTCGGTCTGGATCTCGGCCGGGTCCAGTTCCCCGCGCTCGACCTCGGGCGAGTTCTTCCAGAAGGTCGCCGTCTCGGTCAGGAAGTTGTCCTTGATCACGAGCCACTCGAGCTTGGCCAGCGCCTTCCGCTGGAAGCGGGCGTTTTGGCCGCCGACCGCCGGGTTCTGGCCGAGGGAGAACATGCCCCGGACCTTGCCGTCCATCATCGCCAGCACCATCGGCATGTGCGAGTGGTCGCCGGTGATGCGCGGGTGCCAGCCGAAGCCGAAGTCGTTCTCGGCAGTCGCCGCATCGCCCCACATCGACTTGAGGTAGCTGACCATGAACTTCGGTTGGTTGGCCCAGTAGCTGGTCGGCAGCGTCTCGACCCGCAGGTAGTCGGTCAGCGTCTCGTGCTCTTTGAGAATCGTCGGCGCCGACATGTAGCCGTGGATCGAGTGGTAGAGGGTCGGTACGTCGGTGCTGCCCTGGATCGTGGCGTGACCGCGCAGGGCCATCACCCCGCCGCCCGGCCGCCCCATGTTGCCCAGCAGCAGTTGCAACAGCGCGGCGCAGGAGATCATCTGCGGGCCGTAGGTGTGCTGTGTCCAGCCGACGGCGTAGACGAAGGCGCTCGTCTTGTCCGGGCCGGAGTTTTGCAGCAGCGTTTCAGCGACCTCGACGAAGCGCTCTTGCGGGCAGCCGGTGACCTCGGCCACCATCTCCGGCGTGTAGCGGCTGAAGTGCCGCTTCACGATCTGGAAAACGGAGCGCGGGTCCTCCAGCGTCTCGTCCATCGTCGGCGGCGGCCGGAGGAGTGATTGCACCAGGGGATCGAACGGCGGTCCCTGCGGAACCTCCTGTTGCTCGGCGCCCGGCTGGCCCGACTCGACCTCCTGTTCGCCCGATTGCGCGGTCGAGGCCGCGCGGCCGGACTCACCGACCGGGCCGCGCTCGTACTGCCAGGAGGCGCTGTCGTACTGGCCGATGAAGCCGTTGTAGCCCCACGCGCCTTCTTGGTACTCCTTCAGCCCGGAGAAGACGCCGGCCAGGTCCTCGGTGTCCTTGAACTCGGCGTTGATGATCATCGGGGCGTTGGTGTAGCGGGTGACGTATTCCCGGAAGAAGGGTTCCGTGTTCCAGCGCTCGCTGTTGATCACGTAGTTGATCAACCCGCCGAGGAAGGCGATATCCGATCCGGCGCGGACCGGGGCGTGGATGTCGGCCATCGCCGAGGTGCGAGTGAAGCGCGGGTCGGCGTGGACGATCTTGGCGCCCTTCAGCTTGGCCTGCATCACCCAGCGGAAGGCCACCGGGTGGCACTCGGCCATGTTGGAGCCTTCGATGACGATGGCGTCGGAATACTGCAGGTTGCCGGGGTAGGTGGTCGCGGCGCCGCGTCCGAGTCGTGTCCCCAGACCGGGGACGCTACTGCTGTGTCATATCCGGGCCTGGTTTTCGATGGCGACGATCCCCAGGCCGCGCATCAGCTTTTGCTGGACGTGGTTCCACTCGTTGTCCATCGTCGCGCCGCCGAGGGAGAAGATCGCCGTGGTGCTCATCAGCGTCTTGCCGTCGGCGGTCTGTTCCTGAAACGTCTCGTCGCGCGCTGTCTTGACCAGCTCGGCGACGCGGTCCATCGCCGCGTTGAGGTCCATCACCTCCCATTCGGTCGCGCCGGGGGCGCGGTGGAGGACCCGCGTGACGCGGTTCGGATTGATGTGGAGTTGGTAGGTTGCCGCGCCCTTCGGGCAGAGGTTGCCATAGTTGATTGGGCTGCGGACGTCCCCCTCGATGTTGACGATTTGGCCGTCGACCGTGTGGATGATCATGTCGCAGCCGACGGCGCAGTAGGGGCAGACGCTGGGGTAAGCCTTCGCCTCCTTGATGCGTAGGGTCTGGACACGCGCTGTCGCCGGACTGAGGTCGGTGCCCAAGCCGACCAGTCCGCCGAAGGCGGTGCCCGCCGCGGCTCCTCGTTTGAGGAACCGACGCCGCGAAAGAACCACGTCGCTCATCGGCAAGCCCTCCTGGGTCCATGGGCTGACTGACTACGCTGACCGTGTAACGTCTCGCCGCGGGAATCGCGATGCTGTGCTGTGAGAAATGCAGAAGATTCGGCCGTCCACTTGGCTGAACACCATGTTAATGAGCGCGGCATCAAGAGTCAAGTGCCGGTGCTTGGCCGGTGGACCCTATGCGGGTTCATGTTCGGTCAGCCGCCATGAGTGCAGACGTTCCCGGATCGACGTTCCACCACGGCGCGAACCAATCGTGGCTGGGACAGAAGATGCGATGACCGCCGGCTTGTCCGTGCGGTCTGTCAGACGACTTTCGACCGCAGGTAGGAACTCATCACATCGATGGCAACGACCATGATGAGAATGAGGACGGCCACGGTGGCCACCCGATGGTACTCGAAGCTCCGGATGTAGAGCGTGATGTAAAAGCCGATCCCACCGGCGCCGACCAAGCCGAGAATCGCTCCCTCGCGAAAGTTCAGCTCAAAGCGATACAGAGTGAAGGCGATGAAATGCGGCATCACCTGGGGAACGACCCCGAACCGGATCGCTTGGATCCTCGTTGCCCCGGTCGATAGGATGCCTTCCACCGGTTTCGGATCAATGGTTTCAATGGCTTCGGAGTAGAACTTGCCGAGCATGCCCACGGAATACAGGATCGTGGCCAACGTGCCTGCCAACGGACCCAAGCCGACCGCTGAGACAAAGAACAGGGCGTAGAAGATGAGGGGGATACTCCGAATGCCGTTCAGCAACGTGCGCACGGCGCCCCTCACGTAGGGGGGCACGACGTTACTCGCCGCCAGGAATCCGAGTGGAAACGCCAGGATCGCGCCGGCACTCGTGCCGATGATGGCGATCTGGATCGTCTCGAACGCCGCTCCCGCGACCGTCTGAGTCACCGCCCAGTTCGGTGGGAACGACCGCGTCAGGAAATCGCGCATGTGCGGGAGTCCGCGGGCGACCTGCGCCAGGTCCATTTCGACACCGCGCCACGCCCAGACGTGGGAAGCAACGAGGAGAGCGGCCACGAGCAGCCACTTCAGGTAGGAGCCGATCGACCGTTTCGGGACTGGATGGGGCACGCTACCGGCACGAGAATGCGCTGCCAACTGCCACCTGTCTTCCACCGTAGATCGTTGCCAAAACCTTGGGTGTCACGTGGTCGGGCGTTCCATCAAAGAACAGCCGTCCTCGCTGGAGGGCGACGACCCGCGTGGCAAACTGCATGGCGAGCTCGACGTCGTGGAGATTGACGAGAACGGTCACGCCCCGTTCGCGGTTGACTGCCTGCAAGGTTTCGAGGACGAATTGCGCGAGGGAGACATCGAGGCTGGCTGCCGGCTCATCCGCCAGCACGATGCGCGGCTCCTGCATCAGGGCGCGGGCAACCGCCACCCGCTGGCGCTCACCCCCCGAGAGCCGGTCAACCCGCTGCGTGGCGCGGTGAGCCAATCCCAGCTCCGCCAGGACGTCGTAGGCCCGCCGCCGGTCGCCATCCTGGAAGACGCCAAACAGGCTGCGCAGAGTGCTGACATGGCCGAGTCGGCCGTAGACCACGTTCTCTAACGCGGTCGCGCGCTCCACGAGATGGTACTGTTGAAAGATCATCGCGACATTCCGGCGCAGCCCATACAGCTCATCGGCGCCGGCGCGCGCCACGTCAACCCCGAGCACCTCCAGCCGCCCGGTTGAGGGCCGAGCGAAACCGGTGCAGGCCCGCAACAGCGTGGTCTTGCCGGCTCCGCTCGGTCCAATGACCGCCAGGAACTCGCCTTCACGAACGACCAGGGACAGATCCTCCAGGGCCGTGACGTGGCACGACCCTGAAGGCGCCGGAAAGGAAACCCCGAGACCATCGGCGATGATCAGCGGGTCGCCTCGCGTCGTCATGATCCCATCGCTAATCAAGGATGCCGGCGTCCTTCGCCAACTCGATCAGCGGCAGGTACAGCTCGGTATCGACCGGCACAATCCTTTCCCATCCATAGATATCCTGGAGGATCTGATTGTGCTCGGGCTCATTCAGCTTGAGGAGGGCGAGCGTGATCCGCTCCACCAGCTCGTCCGGGAGATCGCCGCTCACCGCGATTCCATGGTTCGGGATCGGCCCATGCTCGGCGATATGGGTGACCTGCTCGCGCTCTTCCGGGGTCAAGAAGACCTCGGACGCGTACATCGAGACACCCGCGGCGTCAACAAACCCATTGACCAGCGCCCGCATCGACAGTTCTGTGCCGCCGGCGAAGTAGACGCCGCCGAAGAACTCGTGGATGTCGTCGGCCTCTTCGATCAGCCCCTCCTTGATCAGGTTGTCCACCGGAAAGAGGTAGCCGGAGGCCGAGAGCGGATCGTTGAAGGCGACGACTTTGCCTTCCAGTTGGTCGAGGCTCTCAATGCCGCTGTCCGTTCGGACCCAAAAACGGGAGAAGTAGTACGGGAGACCGTTGCGCTCCTCCGCGAGAATCATCCGGGCGCCGGCGACCTCATGCGCGAGGGCCGATGCCAGCGGCGACAAGAAGGCGATGTGGGCGTGTCCCGCGCGCATGGCCTCGACGGTGCCCGCGTAGTCGGCATCGACCCGCGCGGTCACCGGCATGCCGAGCTCACTCGACAGAAACGCGGCAAAGGCCTGCACGTTGATCTCAAGCTCAATTGGAGCGGCCTCCGGCGTGAAGCTGATGACGAGCTCGTCGACGGTAGGCGACGCTGTCGCTTGACCGGCTTGACTGGGCCGCGCCCCACCCGCGACCGCCGTCCCCACCATCGCCAGCACGAGCAGCGTGACGAGCAATGGGTGCCGAACGCGGCTCCACCGTGACTGGTTCTTCGAGATACTCACCTTTGTTCCTCCTTCGATGATCGCAACCACCATGACTGACCAGGTCAGCCGCGGGGATCGAACACAGCTTGAACGGCGTTCTGCTGGTGACCTTCGCGTGCGGCGAGCCATGGGGCGAGGGACCCCCGGCCCGCAAGCAGCGCATCTAATTTATGAATTGGTCTCAGCATTATCTATTTATAGTCTTATCTAATCTTCCCGTCAAGTCGTGCGATTGGGTCTGCCGTGCGTCACACCGCCGGCTTGGCGTGGCCGCGTGGCATAGGATGTGCGGGCCGACAGCAGTGGCGGTGCGTCCGCGCCGTCGTTCCCTGTACATGTGGGCGGCTTCAGTTGTCGCGCACCTGGTGCGTCAGCCTTGTTGCTGCCTTATCGAATGGAGGAAGCATTCCTATGGTGCACGTCACCGACCGCGCACTTGACAAGCTGGAGCAAATGCGGCAGATGGGCGGCCTGAGCCAAGATCAAGTGATCGGGATCGGCGTCGGACAAGACGGCGGACTGCGCTTCGACCTGATCAAGCCGAGCGAGCGGGACGAGGTGATCGACCGCAACGGCGAGCCGCTGATGGTCGTCCCGGCGCCGCTGAGCGACCCCCTCTCCGGCGCGGTACTCGACTTCCCGGAAGACGCCGATAGCAAGTTCACGCTGCGCGAAGCAGCGGCCGAAGAGGGCACCTGATCGTGGCGCTCTCCGGTTGGCGGTGGACGCTAATCCGTCGCCAACCGGACCACCGGGTTGACCAGGCTGCCAATGCCGTCGATGGCGATCTCGACTTCGTCGCCGTCTTCGAGCGTGAACTCGCTCGGCGGGATGATGCCGGTGCCGGTCATCAGTATCACGCCGTACGGGAACTCGTTGTGGCGGCGCAGGAATTTGACCAACTCGGCGAGCGGCCGGTGGATCTGCGCCGTCGACGTCGAGCCGTTAAAGAGGTCCTCGCCGTCGCGGCGAATAACGAGCCGGAGGGCCAAATCGGACGTATCGGCGAGTTCCCAAGCGAGGGCAACCACCGGTCCGATGGCGGCGCACTTGGCGTACACCTTGGCCTGCGGCAGGTAGAGGGGGTTCTCGCCTTCGATGCTGCGCGACGAGACGTCGTTGCCGACCGTGTAGCCGACCGTTTCGCCCTCCCGGTTGATCACCAGGGCGAGTTCCGGTTCTGGCACGTCCCAGGTGGAATCGCCGCGAATCGCGATCGGCTCGCCGGGGCCGGCAACGCGGTTTGGCGTCGCTTTGAGGAAAAGCTCCGGCCGTTCGGCGTCGTAGACGCGCTCGTAGACGTCCTCTTGGGTCGATTCCTCCATCCGCGCGTCGCGGCTGCGGAGGTAGGTCACACCCGCCGCCCACACCTCCTGACGGTCGATCGGCGCCGCGAAGTGAACAGAGGCAAGCGGTTCGCCCTCACCCGCGTTGGCGACAACGCCGTCCAGGTGGGCGCGCAAATCCGCGAGCGGCATCGAGAGTGCGTCGGCCAGCGTGTGCGGGCCACCCGCCGCCGCGACCCCGATCACTCGCTCACCTACAATCAGCCCAAGTCGTGGCCCGCCGACGTGGCCAGAACGGTAGAGACAAAGCGGCACAGTTGGTTCCTCCCGCGGCGGTCACCGCGTGTCGTTATGAGGTGTTACCAGCACAGAAACCTTGCTATCCACCGGCGCTGAGTCGGCCACCGACGTCAGCGTGTCCTTGCGTGTCCGGCAGACTCAGCCATCGCTACGAGTTCGGATCCCGCGGCGATCGGCTGATGGGCGCCTTCGGTGTCCTCCAGTGCGAGGTCAAGAGCGTCAGCGTACTCCGGGCCGTTCGCCTCAACCAGCGCGAGAATGATCTCCCACACTTCTTCCTCGGTGTCGTAGGTCCCGAGACTGGTGCCGGTATCCACGTCCCACAGGCTATAGAAGGTCGAACCCGATCTCACTATCGCGGTCGGCCCCTCGGTATTGGTTGGGCTCGTGCGACGCATCGCAGCAGTTCCTCGCGTGTTCCCCACAACGTGAAGTGGCTTCGGTGACGGGTCGTCCGTTCGATACGGATCGCACTGTTCTCAAGGGGACCTGAATCGCGCCCTGCCCTGCATCACGCCGGTCTCGCGAGCGATTCGTGTTGGCCACGAATCGCCGGCCGACGTTGCGCGAGCTCGATCAGATCGGTTCCCTGTGCGATGAGCGTTGTGCGCCCTTGGCGATCCTCATAACCGAGAGCCAGACGGGCCGTCGCATCCACACCATGCGCCTGGATTGCGTTCTGGACGATTTGGAGCGCGGCCTCCCGTGTGTCGTAATTGCCGACGAGATTATTTGTCTCGGTGTCCCACAGCTCGAATGCCATAACTCTGCCCCCGGTGCGACCTACCTTCGGGAATAGTAGGTGCATGTTCAAACTTCGATCACTCGCTCCACACGCCGGAGCATTTCTTGGGGATCTCCCCATAACGTGTGATGTCCACGGTCGCGTCCAGTTCTCTCGAAGGTGATCGGTCCATCTTCTTCGATCAGTAGCAGGGCAAGAAACCGTCCCTTTCGTGGATAGGCACGCGCTTTGTTCCTCGCCTGGATCTCTGTATTGAAGACCGACACTCCCTCCGCCATTCGGAGCTTTTCTGGATCAGGATCCCAGAGCGGTACCGCAAGTGCCTGTGGCGATAGGAAGTCCTCTTCAGTCGGTGGGTCCGACCTGACGATGCGGAAGAACGTCCTCCTCATTCCTTCATCTTCCGCAGTCGAACCCTGCTCGATGCCGCTGACGACTGGCGACACCACAAACCTTACCATGTCGCCGACGGCTCGGTGACATCTTCAGCCAGCGTGTAATCGGACTACGATCGTGCCATGATCTCCCGCAATCGTTCCGCCACGAACTCCGCCATGTGCCGCACCTGCAAGGGCCGCTTTCCAGCGTCGCAGCCGCCGCGGAGATGCAGGATGCAGCCCTGGTTGTCGGTGACGACGATGGGGGCGCCGGTGGCTTGGGCGTTGTCGAGTTTGCGGTTCATCAGCCGTTCCGCGACCTCGGGGTAGTCGAAGCTGAAGGAGCCGCCGAAGCCGCAGCAGAGGGTGTTCTCCTCAAGCTCGCGAACCTCGTAGCCGAGAACGTCCCGCAGAATGCGGCGCGGCTCCTCGCGCAGGCCAAGGGCGTTGAGCCCCTGGCAGGAGTCGTGGTAGGTCACGACTTCGCGGGCGGGTCCGGCAAGGCTCCCGGCGGGAAGCGCGGCGACCCGGTCAAGGAAGGTCGTGAAGTCCATCACCCGGCTGGCGAGCCATTCGGCCCGCGTCTGCCAGGCCGGGTCGTCGCGGAACATGTGCCGGTAGTCCTGGGTCAACATCGCGACGCAGCTCGCGCTGCCGGAGAGGATGACGTCGGCCCGCGCCCGTTCGAGGGCGGCGATCGTCTGCTTGGCCATCTTCCGGGCGTGCCGGTCGTCGCCGGAATTGGCGGCGGGCAGGCCGCAGCAATGCAGTCCTCGCGGAAAGACGACGCGGGCGCCGAGGGCGCGCAGCGTATCGATGATCGCCTCGCCCTGCTCCGGGTAGAGGCGGTCGGTCAGGCAGCCGGGGAAGAGCGCGACTATCTTGCCGGCCGCCCCGTTGGGCATCACCGGTGGCCAGGTCGAGTCGACGTCAGTCGCCTCGATCCGGTCGCGCAACGGCCGTCGTGGCAGCGCGGGCATGCTCCGCCAGCGCGTCTGCTTGCGCAGGATCGGCACGCGGCGCCCGCGGACGAAGCTACCGCGCTGCAATGGCCGCTGCGCCCGGCTGCCGATCCGGGTGAGGAGATCGAACGCGCGCGGACGGGCGTAGGCGGTCAGGATGATCCGTTTCGCCGCCGGCAACCCCTTCGCCCGCACGACCATCTTCCGTACGTCGAGAATCTGGCGCGGCAGCGGGATGTCGACCGGGCAGACCGTTTCGCAGGCATTGCAGGAGAGGCAGAGACTTTGTGGCTTGGCCGCGGCGTCGAGGCCATGATGGAATGGGGTCACCACCAGGCCGATCGCGCCGGTGTAAATATGGCCGAAGACATGACCGCCGACCTCGCGATAGGGCGGGCAGACGTTGGCGCAGGCGCCACACCGGATGCAATGCAGCGCCTCGCGGAACTCGGGAAAGGCGCGCATCTTCCGCCGGCCGTTGTCGACCAAAACGATGTGCATCTCGTGGCCCGGCGTCGGGCCGGTAATGAAGGTGGTGTAAACGGTCATTCGTTGACCGGTGCCGCTGCGGCCGAGGATGCGCATCTGCGTCACCGCGTCGTCCCAGGTCGGCAGCAGCTTCTCGATCCCCGCGAGCACGACGTGGACTGGCGGCACAGACGAGGCGAGGCGGCCGTTCCCCTCGTTGGTGACGAGCATCACCGTCCCGGTTTCGGCAATGAGACCGTTCGCCCCGGTCATGCCGATGCCGGCGCGGAAGAAGACCGGGCGGATCTGATCCCGGCCGAAGCGCACCAACGCCTCGATGTCGTCCGGCGGCAGTGTTGCGTCGAGCTTCTCCTGGTACAACTCGGCCACGTCCTCGCGCCCCATGTGCAGGGCTGGACCGACGATGTGGCTGGGGCGCTGGCCGGCGAGTTGCACCAGCCATTCCCCCATGTCGGTCTCGACCGGCTCGATCCCGAGGTCGTGGAAGCGGTGGTTGAGGTCGATCTCCTCGCTCACCATCGACTTCGACTTGGCGATCACCGTCGCCCCGTGTTGCTCGGCGATCCGCTGCACGATCCGGTTCGCGGCGTCGGCGTCGACGGCGAGATGGACGTGGGCGCCCGCCCGTTCGGCGGCCTTCGTGAACTCATCGAGGTAGTGATCGAGTTCGTCGATCGCCCGCGTCTTGGCCGCTTTCAATTCGGCCCGAAGATCGTCGAAGGCGATCTCCTCCATCGCCCGGCCGCGGGTGACGCGCCAGTTCTGCTGGTAGCGGGTGACGTTTCGAGATAGCCGCTTATTGCTCAGGGCGCGTTCGTACCGCTCGGCAAAGGTGCCCGGCGCCTCGCCGTGCCCGCTGCGGGGGTGCTCCTCGATCGCCTCGCTGGTCGCCTCAACTGCCGGGGTGGATGCCATTCCTACCTCGAATCACGTCAAGTCATCAACAAACAGCGCGTAGACCTTCGCCGGTCCTTGGACGCCGACCGTAAGCGACATTTCGATGTCGGCGGTGCGGCTGGGGCCGGTAACGAGCGTCGCGTAGCCGCCGTGTGGGCGGCTGGCGATCTCGCGGAGAACCGTTGCCGCGTCGGCCAGGGATGGGACGAGATCGCTGGTGCGGCAGAGCGTCACGTGGGCGATGCTGACCAGGCCGACGGCGCGATCCGCAAGGCTCTCCTCGGCGAGCATGATCGAGCCAGTTTCGGCGATCGCCATTCTCGCCAGGCTGAGGCCAAGGGGTGCGTCGAGAGCGTCGTTGGCGTCGGCTGGGGTCCAACAGCGAAGGCCGGCGGATGCGAGAGCGGCGACCAGTTCCGGCGCCGCGCCGCTCGCCTCACCGGAGATACAGACCGACGTTGCGCCGTGTTCTTGGGCAAGCCGAGCCAGCGTGGTCGCCGTCGCGGCGCTATCGGATTGTCGGTGAACGATGGTGCCAACCGGTACGGCCCGCGCCGTGAAGTCCGCACGTAATCGGTCTGTGTCCGCGGATACAGAGGCGGGTGCCATAACTGACGTCGTCTGCCTTCATAGCCGGGCAGACACGGTGGTCTGCCCCTACAATGCCTTGCCGCCTCGCCGCCCTCGTTACAGCATCGCCCCCAGGATCCAGGGGTTGAACTCCTCCTGGCCGACGCCAGCGAGTTCGCTCTTGGTCCGCTCGCCGGAGGCGACGGCGAGAATGCTCTCGAATATCTCGTTGCCCAGCTCGTCGACGGTCAGGCCGTCGAGCATGCGGCCGGCGTTGATGTCCATGTCCGGCTCCTGCCGGGCATAGAGCTCGCTGTTCGTGGCGATCTTGATTGACGGCGCGGGCTTGAAGCCGAAGGCGGAGCCGCGGCCAGTGGTGAAGCAGACGATGTTGCAGCCGCCGGCCACCTGCCCGGTGACGGATACGGGGTCGTAGCCGGGCGTATCCATGTGGACGAAGCCGCGCTCGGTCACCCGCTCGCCGTAGCCGACGACTTGATTGAGGGGAGTCGAGCCGGCCTTTGCTGCCGCGCCGAGCGATTTCTCGTAGATCGTCGTCAAGCCGCCGAGCTTGTTGCCGGGGGCCGGGTTGTTGTCGATGGTGCCGCCAAAGTAGGCGGTGTACTGCTCCCACCAGTGGATCATGTCGATCAGCGTCTGCCCGACCTCGGGGCTCTTCGCCCGCCGGGTGAGCAGGTGCTCGGCGCCGTAGACCTCGGTCGTCTCGCCCAAGACGACCGTGCCGCCCTGGCGCACGACGATGTCGGCCGCCTTGCCGAGACCAGGGTTGGCGGTGACGCCGGACCAGCCGTCGGAGCCGCCGCATTGGAGCGCGACCATCAATTCGGAGGCCGGAACCGGCTCGCGGGTCGCCTTGTTCGCCTCTGGCAACAGCTCCTTGACGGCGGCGATACCGCGCTCGACGGTCTGCAAGAATCCGCCGTCCTGCTGGATGGTCAAGACAAGCGGCTCGTGGCCGTTCATCTTCATGCCGGTGTACTCGATCATGTCGGTCGGCTGGTTTACCTCACAGCCGAGGCTGAGGATGACATAACCGGCAACATTCGGGTGCTGTACGATGCCCGCTAGGGTGCGCTGGAAGACGTGGAGGTCGTTCGAGCCGATGTGCGCGCCACAGCCGCCCTTATGCGGTAGGGCGATGACTCCGTCGACGTTGGGGAAGGCGTCCATCACGCCCGGCTGGCGGAAGTATTCGCCGACCCGCGCCGTTGCCGACGACGAGCAGTTGACGGAGGCGAGGACCGCGACGTAGTTGCGGGTGCCAATGCGGCCGTCTGCCCGGCGGAAGCCCATGAAGGTGCGGCGCTCGGCCTCGGGGATCAGCTCGACCGGGCGGTACTCCTCGCTGAAGGCGTAGTCGAGGGTGAGGCTGCCCTGCTCCTTAATGGTGAGGTTCTGGGTGTGCACGTGCTGACCAGGCTGGACCTCTTGTGTAGCGAAACCGATGACCTGGCCGAACTTCTTGACCGGCTCGTCCGCGGCGATGTTCCGCAGCGCGACCTTGTGTCCCGGCGGGATCATCTGCGCCACCCGAACCTGGCTCCCATCCTCCAGGACCAGCGTCGTGCCCGGCAACAACGGCTGTTTGGCAATCGCGACCGCATCCTCGGGATGCAACAAGACCGCGACGTCGTTCAACGGCACCGGCCCCTTCGGCCCCCGGCTCATCATCGTGACCGCGTCACCCCGCGGCCGCGTCGTAGACATGGTTGGCTCCTTTACCTGACTCCGCGCCCTCGTCGCGTGTATACAGTTTCGCAGATTGTGCCTTTCGCCGCACGGCGCGGGGGTGCATCGCGGACGCTTACCTCGGTGCTGCTTGCTCCGGTGTCAGGATGATGATCTTGACGGTGGGGAGGCGTCAGGACACGTGATGCGGTTCATCATCAGGGTTTTCACAGGTCCGGTTCGTGGGTGGCGTCCATTCGCTCGTGTAGGATACGAAGTAGGTGAACCGCGCCATCTTCAATTCGGTAGAGGATACGGTGTCAAGAGCCCGTACAAGGTAATGGACACGAAGTCGTCCCGCGCCTCGTTGGTCAGGATGACCGGCAATTACGGGAGGACATCGGCTTTCGGCTGCTTCCCCGCTGTCGCGGCCGCTCTAGCCTCATGCATGATGCTGGCGCGCAGTTCCGGCGTCCATTCCACGACCTCACCGCGGGCGATCTGTTTGTCGGCAATCGCGATTACAGTGCGGAGTTCCGCGAGCCGTCGGTCGCGCTCTTCCATTTGGCTCAGCGCGTCGCGTACCACCTCACTGGCGTTGCGGTACTGGCCGGTTTCCACCTTCTCGCGCACCATCGCCTCGAGATGGGGGGTAAGCGACACGTTCATTAGGACACCTTCTCGGCGTCAGGACAGCAAACGTTGACCGAAGTCGCGGCGACTCTGATTGCGTTGGTCGCGTCAGAGAGCCGTGTCGCCCCGTGGATCGCCTGAATCGGTGGCCTCCGCGAACGCCGCCAGATCCTCGAGCGCCCGCACCTTGACGTCGGCGATGTGCTCCTTGAGTAGGCGTACGGCCGCCGCGACGTCGCCACCCAGCAGCGCGTCGATGATCCGCCGGTGGTAGCGGATCGACGCCTCAGTCGTGGTGTGGCGAAAGGTCCCGGCGCGTTGGAAGACCGCGATCTGGGCCCAGAGCCCTTCGACGACGGCCGAAAGCCGGGAATTGCCCGCGAGCTCGGCCAGGGCGCGGTGGAACGACCGATCCGCTTCGAGGAAGGCGGACGCCGCGCGTTGGTACTCGTCTGTTGACTCATCGGCCCCGATCTGCCGTTCGATCGCGTCGAGTTGGTCGAGCGCGGCGCGCAGCATCGCCGGATCGAGATGGGGGGCGGCTGCCTCCAGCGCCGCCGCTTCCAGAGCGGCGCGGAGGTCGTAGACCTCCTCGATGTCGCGCACCGAAAAGGAGGCGACATAGAAGCCGCGGTTCGGTTCGGCGCGCACGATGCCGTCCTGCACCAGGCGGTGCAGCGCCTCACGCACCGGCGTGCGGCTGACGCCGAGCTCGTCGCTCAATCGCAGGTCGGAGAGCTTCTCTCCTGGGTGCAGCCGCCGATCCAGGATTCGATCCCAGAGCAGGCGATACACGCTCTCCCCCAAACTGCTTCGCGGAATCGCCGTCGTTTTCTCCATCTGCCCTCTCGCCCTGTTGTCCTGGTTCTTCGCCGATGGGCGCCGCGCGTGGCGCGGTGAGCGCACCCAGAATGATCACACGCATTGGATCGAACTTTGTATACAGTGGACACTAGCCGCGCCACCGGGCGGTGTCAAGATTACTTCGCGCTGGCGTAAAAATTGCGGCAACCGCGCCCAAGTTCCAACGCATCGCCGCGCTTGCGGTGCCGCGCGGAGTCGCTACAATCCCGGCGCCATGCGTGGGGTCCCATGGCCGCTCGCGCGTGCCGCGCACTGAGCGCCGCGCATGGCGGGCCGGGTTCCGCTACCGCGTAAGGGAGAGGAGGAGGAGATGCCGAGCTCCCAATGGTCCGAGGTCGGAGGGAGGGCGCTGACGCGGCGCCGCTTCTTGCACTTGATGGGCGCCGTCGGCGGCGCCGGCGCCGTGATGAACACCATGACGGCCTGGGGATTCTTTGCCACCTCGGCCCAAACCGAGCCGCCGCGACTCGAAGGGCAGGCCCAGGGCGTTAAGGTGATCGTCGTCGGCGCCGGCCCGGGCGGCTGCCCCGCGGCCTACGAGCTGATGAACCTCGGCTACGACGTGACCGTGCTCGAGGCGCAAAGCCACGTCGGCGGCCATGTCATCACCGTCAAGAACGGCGTCCGCACCCACGAGTACGGCGGCGAAGAACAGGTCTGCAATTGGGACCCGGGGGTCTGGTGGGACGCCGGTCCCTCCCGCATCCCCTTCTACCATCGGGGTGTGCTCCACTACTGCAAAGAGCTGAGCGTCCCGATGATCGACCACAAGAACCTCGACCTCAACGGCTACGTCTTTATGGAAGGAATCGAAGGACCGCTCAACGGCCAGCGGATGCGCCTCCACGAACTCCAGGCCGACATGGCCGGTTACATCTCGGAACTACTGGCCAAGGCCGCCGACCAGGAACGACTCGACGAACCCTACACCCCCGACGACCACGACCTCCTCGTCGACTACCTGGTCAATTGGGGCATCATCTCGCCTGAAGACCTGACCTACCAGGGCTCCAGCCGTCGCGGCTACGCGGTCGTGCCCGACACCCGCGGCCCCGGTGAGGTCGCGCCGCCCTATCCCTTCCAGGAACTCCTGCCCTTCGCGGCTGCCACCCTTGCCTCCAATGGCGGCTACCTCTCGGCGGCGGCGACCTTCGACTGGCAGACGACGCTGATGAAACCGGCGGGCGGCGTAGGCTCCCTCTTCGAGGGGGGCTTCAAACGGGCGCTCGGCGACCGGATCAAGCTCAATTCGCCTGTCACCGAGATCCGGCAGACGGAGGACGGGGTGCGCGTCGTCTACACCGACGGCGCCACCGGTCAGCCGGCGGAGATGACCGCCGACTACTGCGTTTGCAATGCCCCACCCTCGGTGCTGCTGAAGATGCAAGTCGATTGGTCGTCGGAGATGCGCGAGGCGGTGCAAAACGTGCCGTACGCCATGGCGTTCCGGATGGGGGCGCAGTTCAAGCGGCGCTTCTGGGAGGAAGACGACTGGATCTACGGCGGTCAGTCCTTCACCAACATCCCCGAAATCGGCATTCTCGGCTATCCCGACGACAACTACTTCGCCCAGAAGGGCGCCATGCTCCTCTCCTACAACTTCGGCAACAACGCTGCCAAGATAAGCAGCCTGTCGCTGCAAGACCGCGTCAACGTGGTGCTGGAGCACGGCAGCAAGGTGCATCCGCAAATGCGCGACGAGTTCGAGTCGGCCTTCTCGGTCGCCTGGCACCGCATGCCGTATCACCTCGGCGCCTGGCCGAGCTTCACGGCGCGCGTCCGGCAGCAGTATTTTCCGCGGTTGCAGGAACCGGATGGGCGGATCTACCTCGTCGGCGAGCACCTGAGCTACGTCAATGCCTGGTTAGAGGGGGCCTTCCAATCGGCCTGGGTTCAGGTCGAAAAGCTGCACCAGCGGGTTATGAGCGGAGGCTAGGAGCTAGGAGCTAGGAGCTAGAGGCTAGCTGCTAGATGCACAGAGGGAACGGTGCCATGAAGAGCACGCAACGACGGTCGATCTCGCTGCTTGTCGCCGGGGCGGCCGTGGCGGCGTTGATCGTGATGCCCCGGTTTGGGCAGGCACAGTCAACACCCACGGCCTCGCCCGCCGCTTCGCCGATGGCGGCGGACGCCGAGCTGATGCGCGTCGGCGAGGAGATCTTCCTCAACGTCTGTATTGCCTGCCACCGGCCCGAAGGCGAGGGGATCCCAGGGATCTTTCCCGCCTTCGCTGGCAATCCATTCGTGACGCTGGAGAATCCCGACCCGATGATTGCCACTGTGCTCAACGGACGCGGCGGCATGCCGCGGTTCGGCGGAGTCTACGAGGACGCCGAAATCGCCGCGATCGTGACCTATATTCGCGGCTCGTTCGGCAACAGCGCCTCGCCGGTCACGGAGGAGGAGGTGGCAGCGGTCCGCGCGTCGTTCGAACAGCCCCAGGTCACCCCGACGCCCGAAGGGCAGGAGCCCGAAGGCGAAACTGAGGCCACGCCGGCGCAGTGACGACGAGCTATCAGCCGTCAGCCATTAGCCGTCAACAAGGCGTTCGGCGTTCGGCGTTCGGCGTTCGGCGTTCGGCGGTAGTAAGGTAGGGCTGTGTCAAAGTCGTCAGGTCGTGCTGGGCGACCGGGCGGACACACGGGTCCGCCCGCCTCCGCACTGCGCCGCCGCGGCTTTGACACAGCCCTAGGTAGTAAGGTTATGTGGGCTGACAGCCCATAGCTGATGGCTGTAAGCTGAAAGCTGATCGTTGATAGCTCGTCGAACGGACCCTGTCATGGCCGTCTCGCCCCCGGGCGACCATCGCTCTCGGCTGCCCGCGCCCCTCACGCCCCTGGTCGGGCGTGAGCGCGAGCTTGAGGCAATCCACGATCTGCTAGGTCACCAGAGCGTCCCCCTCCTGACCCTGACCGGCGCCGGCGGCACCGGCAAAACGCGCCTGGCCCTGCAGGTCGCCGGCGACCTTGCCGCCGACTTTGCCGCCGCCGTCTACGTTCCCCTGGCCGCGATCGGCGACCACGACTTGGTGGCGGGGGCCATTGCCCAAGAACTCGGTCTCCGCGACGCGGGGGACCGGCCGCGCCAGGGACGCTTGGCCGATGCGCTGCGCGGCGAACAGGTGCTGCTCGTCCTCGACAACTTCGAGGCCGTGGTCGGCGCCGCGCCGGTCATCGCCGATCTCCTCGCCGACTGCCCGGACGTCAAGCTCCTTGTGACGAGTCGCGTCCCATTGCGGATCGCGGGCGAGCAGGAATTTCCGGTGCCGCCGCTCGCGCTGCCCAACCCGCGGCAGTTGCAATCCCTCGGCGACCTCGCGGCGGTCGAATCGGTCGCGCTTTTCGTGCAACGCGCGCGGGCGGTGCGCCCCGACTTCGCGCTCACCGATGCCAACGCTGAGACCGTGACCACCATCTGTCGCCGGCTCGACGGCTTGCCGCTCGCCATCGAACTCGCGGCAGCGCGCACGAAAGTGCTCTCCCCACAAGCCTTGCTTGCCCGTCTCACCAACCGCCTGCACGTCCTGACCGGTGGCGCCCGCGACCAACCCGCCCGGCTCCAAACGATGCGCGACGCCATCGCCTGGAGCTACGACTTGCTCGACGAGGAGGAGCAAGCCCTCTTCCGCCGCCTCGCCGTCTTCGCCGGCGGATGCTCGCTTGACGCCGCCGAACGAGTCGTGAGTCATGAGTCGCGAGACGTGAGGAACAACGAACGAGCTACGCACGACCCACGACTCACGACCCACGACTCCGTCCTCGACGGTCTCGCTTCTCTCGTCGACAAGAGCCTGCTGCGGCCGGCGGAGGAGGTGGACGGCGAGCCGCGCTTCGTCATGCTGGAGACGGTGCGGGAGTACGGGATCGAACAACTCGGCATGAGCGGCGAAGAAGAGGCCACCAGACGGGCGCACGCGGCGCACTACCTGTGGTTGGCGGAACGGGCGCACCCTGGACGGTCGGGTGGGGTGCAAGAGGCCCGCTGGCTCGAAGTGCTCGAAGCCGAACACGACAACCTGCGTTCGGCGTTGGCCTGGTCCACGGCCGGCGGCGAAGTCGACGTCGCGATTCGGCTCGCGGCAGCACTCGGTTGGTTCTGGTACCTGCGAGGCCACCTCGGCGAAGGGCGTCGATGGCTCGACCAAGCGCTGTCATTGGCACGCCCCCATCGAGCCGATGCCCACCTGGCGCGGGCGCTACGGGCGGCCGGCAAACTCGCTTGGGAGCAGGCCGACTATGCCCATGCCGCCGATCTGTTGCAGGAAGGGGCTGCCCTGGCCCGGTCTTTGGGCGACGAGGGCGGCGCGGCGCGGGCACTCCTCAACCTCGGGGTCGTCGCGGAACGACAGGGCGACGACGAGCGCGCGGCGTCCTTGTTCGACGAAGCATTGTCGCTCTTTCGCGCGCTCGACGAGCGGCCAGGAATCGCCAACGCGCTCCTGGCGCTCGCGGAGACCGCCTTTCGCCAAAACGATCTCACCCATTCGGCGGACCTGAGCGACGAAGCGCTGGTGCTCAGCCGGGAGATTGGCGATCCGATCGTCCAGGGGCTTTCTTGGCAAAACCTTGGACAACTCGCCCTGGCTCGTGGCGATTTGAGCGAAGCTGGCCGTTGCTACAAAGAAGGTCTGCGGCTCTTCGTTCGCCTACGCAACACCTGGGGCATCGCCGATGCCCTCGGCGGGATTGCGGGAGTGGCGCTCGCCGGCGGCGAAGCCGATCGTGCCGCCCGGTGGCTGGGCGCGGCACAAGAGTTCTGTGCGGCGATCGGCGCGCCGACGGTGCCCCACCAAGCCCAGTTCGACCGGTCCCTCGGCTCCGCCCAAGAAGCGCTCCAGGCAGCAGCGTTCGAGGAGGCCGCGCGCCAGGGCCGAGCGATGACCGCGGAGGATGTGGCGACTGAGGCCCTGAACTGGTCGCCGCGCGCTGATCGCTCCCCGGCGCGCGGCGAACGGACCGGGGAGACCGCGACGTTTGGCCTCACCGAACGCGAGCGCGAAGTGCTCCGCCTCCTCGCTAGCGGCATGACCAATAACGAAATCGCCGACGCGCTCTGGATCAGCCCGCGCACCGCCAGCACTCACGTCGGCCACATCCTGGAAAAACTTGGCGTCAACAGCCGCGCCGCCGCCGTCGCCATCGCGTTCCTGCACGGGTTGGCGTAGCGTCTTGTCAGTCCTCAGGTTTCACGCGTGGCCACTGTTCCGAAAGGCGGTCGATATCCGCGACCAAAGCAGCGAGGGCGGGCAAGACGGAGGGGTTGACACGGCTCATACGGGACTCCGCGGGGGCAGCTTCGACGACGGGGCGCCACGAAGGGTGCCGGACTAGAGCCATGCCGACATTCTCGATCTCGATTCCGACAACGTCCTGGCCATTGTCAAGATCGATCCGTAGCGACACGTAATCTCCGGCATCACCATCGATAGGATCGATGGTTGCCGGCTGTACGCGTCCTCCGAACGCGATGGCAAGGCTATCCAATGTCGGGTCGTAGCCAAGCAACATGTCGGCAGGATCGATCAACGCGTGATCGGGCCATCGAATCGGCGGCAACGGTGCGTAGACGGCAATCTGATTCGTTAGGGCCATAGTAGTCGCTCCCCTGGTTTCGTGTGCCGCGTCATGTATGCCGTGATGATGGTACCACCAGTCGGCCCGAACTCGATGCAGACTTTAACGTGTCGTGGAGGTCGCTCGGCCCCGCCGCCTACGGCTCGATAGAAATTCTCGCGTCGGGCGTACCTAACATCGCGCATGACGAAATCTGGTTCAGACACGGTAGCCCAGATATTGGTCAGGCGTGATGCCATGTCCGGGTGACGTTCAAGAATGTGCCGCCATCGGTCGTTTGCCAGGACGACCTCTCGTCGCCACGGATCCTCGATTTGCCCGAGCACCTTTAGTTGACCGCGTGTTGAGATGAACCCCGCGCCGCGGCCTCGATCCGCTCCAATGCCTTCGTCAGGTTCGCCTCGGAGTTGGCATACGACAAACGCAGATACCCCTCGCCGTACTGTCCAAAAGCGGTGCCGGCGAGGCCGGCGACGCCGTGTTCGTTCAGCAGGCAGTCGGCGAACTGGCGGCTGCTCAGACCGGTGCCGGAAATGTTCGGAAAGACATAAAACGCCCCCTTGGGGCGGAGGCAGGAGATGCCGGGGATCGCGTTCAGGCCGTCGACGATCAGATCGCGGCGGCGGCGGAATGCCTCCACCATTGCCCGGACCTCGTCTTGCGGACCGGTGAGCGCGGCGACCCCGGCACGCTGCACCGCGACCGAGGTGCAGGAGACGCTGTTGACCATCAACTTGGCGATCTGCCCCGCGAACTCGATCGGCATCGCGCCGTACCCGAGGCGCCAGCCGGTCATCGCGTAGGTCTTCGAGAAGCCGTCGAGGATGATCGTCCGCTCGGCCATGCCCGGCATCGTCGCGATCGAGTGGTGCTCGCCCTCGTAGAGGACCTCGCTGTAGATCTCGTCGGCCAACACGATCAGGTCGTGTTTCACCGCGAGCTCGGCAATCGCCTGCAAGTCTTCGCGGATCAGCACGCCGCCGGTCGGGTTGCCGGGACTGTTGATGATGAGCAGCTTCGTCCGGGGCGTAATCAGGGTGGCAAGCTCCTCGACGTCGAGGGCGAACGCCTTCCCCTCACGCAATGGCGACGGCACCGGCGCGGCGCCGGTGAAGTTGATCATCGACTCGTAGATGGGGAAGCCGGGGTTCGGGTAGATCGCCTCGTCCCCGGCTTCCAAGAGCGCCAGGATGACGAAGAACATGATCGGTTTGCCGCCCGGCGTGACGACGATGTTGTCTGGGCCGTAGCCCGTGCCGCGCGAGCGGTTGAGGTAGTCGGCGATGGCCTGGCGCAGGGCGGGGTCGCCGCCGGATGGGCCGTAGTGGGTCCATCCCGAACGGAGGGCGTCGCAGCCGGCGTCGATCACGTTGGCCGGTGTGTCGAAGTCCGGCTCCCCGATTTCGAGATGGACGACATCCCGCCCTTGCGCCTCGAGCGCCTTGGCCCGCACCAGGACTTCGAACGCCGTCTCCGTGCCCAACCGCCCCATCCGTGTCGCCAGCTTCATGCCCATCCCCTCCCGATCCGCCGTTCCGGCGGGTAGTGCGTGCGTCCGGTGGTGGCGGGAAGAATACCGGGCGCGGCGCGATGTGGCGATGGCTCTCGCGCATGCCTGGGTCTTTACGGGGCCACAAGTGCTGGTACGATAGCAATGGCAAGGGGCAATCATGCGGTCAAATCAACCGGAACGCTGCGGAAGGGCGAGGGGGAGACGTGTCATGGCGGAGAAACGCGCGTCCTGGGGGTTTGGAGCGGGAGCGCTGGCGCTCGTCCTCGCGACGATCGTCGTGCTCTCCGGTCTAGGGATGGTGCAGGGGCCGGGCGTCGCGTGGGCGCAAGGCGAGGCTGTGGAATCGGTCACGATTCCGAATGCCGCCGGGAAGACGATCATCCCGTCACCGGACGGCCAACTCGTCGCCGTTGCTACCCCAACGAGCCTATGCGTCATCGAACTCACCTCCGGCGAAGAGGTTGCCTGTGCCGACGTCGCGGTGTCCGGCAGCGGGTTGGTCGACACCTTCACCATCGCCTGGTCGCCGGATGGATCCCAGCTTGCCTATGGCGAGGCCACGGCGCCGGGGTCGGCCGTGCGCGAATCCGACCTCTGGTTGCTCGACGTCGCCAGCGGTGATCAAACCAATCTCATCGAGGGCGTGAGCGGTGACGCCGCTGTCGCAACGAGTCCGGCCTGGTCGCCCGATGGCGCCGCCATTTTCTTCGTCCGTGGTGAGTGGACCGGCGCCGAGTGGCGGACGTCAATTGCGCGTATCCCGTCCATTGGCGGTCCGGTCGAGATCGTCACCCAGGTCGCCGTCGATGAAGCAATTGTCATCCCATCGGGCGCGCTCGCGGTCGCGGCGGACGGGACCATCGTCTATACCGAGTCGCATGCCCGGCCAGACGACCCGAACAACGGTCTCTGGCAAATCGACGGCGATGGCCGCAATCGGATGCAACTGATCGGCCTCGACGTCCAGCTCGGTCTGCCGATCCTCCTTGACGTCGCCGGAGACCGCGCGCTCATCTATTACAGTGGCGGTTTCCAACCCGATGCCGTTGGTTCTCCGTACGCGACCCTTGATCTCGCCACCGGTGAGGTCGATCCGCTTGAGCGCGCCGGTGAGCAACCGGTGGCGGCGGCGCTTGCGCCCGACGGCTCGGCCGTCTACGCCGCCTGGTCGGTCGACGATGGCCCGGCCGAGGGTGTCGTCACCGATCTGGAAACGGGGGAGGAGGCGGTCGTTGCGGAGGAGATCGAGATCGCTCCGTCGACGTTCACCGGCCGCGGCGCCTGGTGGAGTGAGGACGACACGATTCTCTCCGCAACCGGCGAGGGAACCGGGGAACTGCTCAGTCTCACCGCGGCGCCTGACGAGTTGCCGACGGCGACGCTGGAACCGACTGAAATCGCGACCGCCACGCCTGAGCCCACCGTTCCCGCCACCGCAACCCCTGATCCGACCGCCACCGCGACACCCGAGCCGACGGCCACGGCCACCCCGGAACCGACGGCGACCGCCACTCCCGAACCCACCGTGACCGCAACGGCGACACCGGAACCGACGCTCACGCCGACACCGGAACCCACGGCCACCGCCACGCCGCCACCGACTTCAACGCCGACGCCGGTGCCGACGAACACGCCCACACCCGAGCCCACGGCCACCGCGACCCCTGAGCCAACCGCGACCGCGACGCCCGAGCCGACCGCAACGGCGACCCTCGCACCGACCTCTACCCCGACGCCGGAGCCGACGGCGACCCCAACCCCCGAGCCGACGCCGACGCCAACGCCGGAACTGACGCCGGAGAGCCAGGTCAACCTCCTGACGACACTGCCGGCCGGTCGGATTCTTCCGTCGCCGGACGGTGATTACATCGCGGTCGCGGCCGAGGATGGGCTCTGCATCCACAACGCGACGACGTTGCAGCGGAAGAATTGCGCCCGCCTGGATGGCGCCGGGCTGATTGCGATCGACATCGACGGAGTCGTCTGGTCGCCGGACAGCCGCAACCTCGCACTGACCGAGCCCTTCTCGGCGCGGACCGGCGAGGGGTTCGAAAGCGACGTTTGGCGCTACAACATCGACAGCGCCGAGCTCTTTAACCTGACCGCGGACGGCATCACCGGACCGGCGGGTGATCTGATTAACCAGGGCGCGACCTTTAACGCCGACACGAGCCCAGCGTGGTCGCCGGACGGCCAGTCGATCCTCTTCGTCCGCACCAACTGGTCAGGTGGCAGTGGCTCGACCACGATTGGCCGGACGACGTTCGGCGGAGGAGCCGCGGTCGACGTGCTGATCGTCGATCGGGACGAGGCGCAAACGGTGCCGACGGGGGCGCTGGTCGTCACAAGCGACGGCAACGTCATCTTCACCCGCGAGCGGGCGCGGCCGACCGACCAAGGCAACGGCGTCTGGCGCGTCAGCATCTTCGGTGAAACGATCGACCAGTTGCTTGCGCCGGCCACCGACGCGACGAGCGTGCCGCGGGTCGTCGCCCTCTCACCGGCAGAGGATCGCGTCCTGCTCCGGTTCCCGAGCCTGACCGGCGACGGAGCGGAATCGTTTGTCTTCCTTGACTTGACCACTGGCTCCCTGAAGCTGATCGACGAGAACGGCGAGCCCTCGATGGAGGGTGGACGGGCGATCAGCGCCGCCTTCTCGCCGGACGGTTCGCATCTGGTCTACACCTGGGCCCCGAGTGACGGCGGTCCGGCGTCGATCATCGTGCGCCGGCTGATCAACGGCATGGAGATCGTCCTGCTCGACGAGATCGAGATCGAGCCGTCCCCCTCGGGTCAAGGCATCTGGTGGACGGCGGACGGCTTCGTCTTCGTCGAGACCGCCCAGGAGCCACCCTCCTTTGTCCGCATCGAGGTCACGGAACTGCCGACGTAGGCGCTGCCGCACACGTGCGAACGAGCGAAGGCGGGCTGCACAGCCCGCCTTCGCTCGTTGCTTGCCGTGTTCGATCGACTACCAAAACAGTTCGGCGACCGCCATCTGAAAGCCAGGCACGACGTCGCCGCCGTCGAGGGTGTCGCCGACGACCAGCACTCGGGGATGGCGATCGGCCTCGTAGATCGTTACCGTCTGCAAGCGCGGTTCGATCACCCAGACGGCCTTGACACCGAAGGCAAGATAGTCGGCGACTTTTTCGCCGATCTTGCTGGCACGGTCGCTCGGTGAGACGACCTCAACGACTTGGTCAGGCGGTATGCTGAGGTATCCCTTTCTGTCCGCCTTGGGCGGCAGCCGGTCTGTCCGAACAAATGCCGCGTCCGGCGCCCGCACGGTATCGGGATTTGATGTCAATCGAAAGCCGGTCTCCGCAAGATACACGCGGCCGAGCTGGTTCGTGGAAACATGGTATCCAAGGCGCCAGAAGAGTTCTCCTCCGATCTCACCGTGCTCCGCACCCGGCGGCGCCATACGCTCCACCTCACCCCGGACGAGTTCGTAGTGATATCCGTCGTCCGGCAGTTCTGCTAACTCCTCGGCGGTCATGAGCTTGGTCGCAACCATGGTCGAATCTCCCCGCCCTGTGCCCCTGACGTTCAATGAAGGCAGTCTATCATCCGTCAGGCTGGCGGCTGGCGACTGGCTACTGATAGATCACGAGATCCGGCGTCGGATCAAGGGCGAGGATCTCCGCCGCGGACATCAGCGGTTCGTCTTGGCGGTAGAAGAGCTTGACGCCGTGGAACTCGATCGGTTCCTGGGTGATCACAACCTCGTACGAGGCCGCTTTGTCCGCCGGTGGACCCCAGCCGTCGGCGTCGATAACCAACTGCACGCCCTCCACCGGCGCGACGACCTCTTTGTTGTTGATCATAAAGATGTTGAACTGGTGGACAATGAGGATCTTCGGTGGGATGCCCTCCTCCCGCGCCAGCTTCGCCATCTCCTCTTGCGCGTAGGTAACGTCGCTCCCCTCGATGCTGCCGAGGTGAACCCCCGGCTGCTGGCCCGGCTGGACCATGAACTCGGGGTCGAGGGCGAGATGGACGTGGGGGTAGGTCAACCACTTGCGGACCGAATCGATCTGCGCCTCGACGCTGCTCAGGCCGAACTGGACGTCGAGGATGAGGAGTACGTCGTGCTCGGCGGTGAATTCGACGTACTGCTGGATGATCGCGTCGTCGGTGTAGGCGATGTATTGGCCGTTGTCCATCGGGTCGCGCTGGGCGACGGTGGCGATGATCTCAAAGGCGAGCTTGACCGGGCGCGACGGATCGGCCGCTTCGTATTCCGCCGCCTGGTCCTGGAGTAATCCGAGAAGTTCTTCCATCTCGTACTCGCCGACGATGCCCATCAGCGGGTTGCCGGGGAAGCCGTAGTAGGAGAGTACCCGCTGGTCCGGCAAGATGCCGTCACGTTGTTGGGGACGCTCAGCTTCGGGCGTCCACGGCGTGACCTCCGTGCCGTCGCCTTGGGCGGCGACCGCCCGCGTCACCCAGAGCGCCGGCAGTGCGAGCGCGATGACCGCCAGCAGAAGCCAGGCGGTTGTTCGACGTCGTCGGGTCATGGGTCCTCCTCGATGGAACGGGTGCGGCCCGGCGGCGGCTCGCCGTCCGGTGCTCGATGGGGATTGTAGGTGATCAATCGCGCGGCGCCAGTCGCGGTCATCCCTGGGAAACGTGGGCCATTCGGCGTAGGAATGCATTCCAATTGCATCAATGTGTACCTCCCGCTAAGATGGACGCTCTACACGGCGCAATCGGCCCATTTGGACGATGAGCATGCGGCGTGGAAGGGAGGTGTTGTATGGATGACGTCCAGCGGGTCGGCGTACCGATCATCGACGCGCTACGGGGAACGGAGATCCTCAGCCCGACCGTGCGCGAAATCATCCTCCATCTGTGCCAGGGGCGCTGCCACACCTACGGCCTGGTTGTCGAATTGTGCGAGACGCGCGGCGACTGCGTCAGCGTGGTCCATTGCCCCGGCTGCACCGCTCGTTTCCTGGTCGACGACGAGGAAGTCGAGGAACTCCGACGCTGGACGGACGAAGAAGGCCGTGCCCTCGTCTGTGGCGTCCAGTGGGAGTGAGCGACCCGAAGCGGGAGCGTGCCTGATCCTGAACCGCCCTCGGTTATACCGGCGGCGGCTATGCCCCCTGTCCTACAATCCCTGCCAGCATGGCCGGCCTAAACGCACGCGGTGGGCGTGGCGCACCGCGGGCTCGATGCGGTGGGGGAAACGTCCGTGGAGTTCCTGATCATCTTCTTGATCGTCCTCTTGATCCTGATCGCGATCGTCCTGATCGGGACAACCGTGATGGGTATCTCGCTGCAACCGCTTGTCCAACAGATGTTGCCCGCGCGGACCAACCGACCGGCGCTGCCGACGGCTGGCGTCGAACCGCTCCGCGCCGAGCTGACCACGCGCCATGAGGTCGAGGCGGAGCGGCTGCGCGGGGAGGCCAGGACCGCGATTGCCGAACTGGATGCCGAATTGGGCCGGTTGCGGGAAGGCTTGCGGACGACGACCCACGAGCACGAGCGGCATCTGGTCCAGTTGCGCGAGCGGCATGCCGCGGTCGACGATCGCGCGCTGGCGACCATTGACCAAGGGCTGCGCGAACTCAGAGGGCATCTCGACGCGGAGGTGGCGCACGTGCGGGAGGGCGTCGGCGCGGCCCTGGCCGCCATCGCCGCCCGCCAAGACGCCGGTACCGATGTTCTCACTGCCCGCCGCCGCGAGGCGATCGCCGACCTCGATCGGAAGCTGGCCAAGATGGAGGCAAGTGCCCTGGCGGTGACAAACCCGGTGTTGCTTCCGGGGGAGCGATTCGTGCCGCCGGCCGAGTTCCCACCCGAGTCGCTGCGCTGGGAAACGTGGAAGGAGGTCGGTGACGCCGCGTTCGCCTTTGCCGACGCCTTCAACCAGAACCGTATCTACCTCGATGACGCCTTATGCCGCGACCTCTCCGCCTTCGTCGTCGCCCTGCGCGAACGCCTCACCATCTCCATTTACCCTAACCTGCAACCCAAACCGAGCGAAGCGGGGTTGCGCGTCCTCCGCGACGCCCTCGAACGCCTCGGTGACGACATCCCAGCGGCCCGCGAGCGACTGGAACGGGCGTTCCGGGAGCGGGAGTAGTCCGAACCTGAAGCTGAGCAACGGAACGTCCCGGACACTCAGGCGGTTCGCACGGCGCTGGGATGGATCGAGACAACCTTGATACCCGTCACGCGATGAATCGGCTTCCCCGGGCGCTCCGTCGTGACGAGTTCCTCGGCGCCAAGGAGTTTCGCCGCGGCGACATAGAGTGCATCGAGTGCCGCGAGCCCTGACCTCGACGCCTCCTCGAGCGCGTTTTCGACAACTAGGTCCAACCTATCGGCCCAGGCGATGACGCTTTCGAAGAAGTCTTCGTAGAAATCTACCTCTCGCGTTTGCCGATGGCAGCTTGCTTTGGGAGTGACCTCGAGCTGAATGAAGGAACTGCAGACATACTGCCGATCCCTGTCGTCCAGGATGGCAAGAGCCGCTTGATAAATCGCTGGAGCCCGCGCTGTGGCGGCCGCGATCAATACGCCAGCATCGACATAGGTCCGCGTCATGAGGGGTCATCGAGATAGGCGCCGCCGCGTCGCTCGGCAATCTCCCGCTCAAGATCCTCCCAGCTTTCGAGCAGCGGCTGGCCCGATGCCAGGATTTGTTCGCGTATCGCCATGAGCCGACGGCCGAGTGGCGTCTGAGGAACGTATGGGGGCAACTCCTCTGCCTCTGCTCCTTCCGCGTCGGCGCCATACTCGGTACCTTCCATCTGTTTTCCTGATGCGCGTGCCAAAGTGTGTCTCCAGAGCCGCGGTCATCGACGATCTCGTTTGACAGTAGGCGGCACCGGACGCCGACCTTAGCGCTCGGCAATCGGCACAAAGGTGTGGTCGGTAGGGCCGACGAACTCCGACTGTGGGCGGATGAGGCGGTTGTTGCTCATCTGCTCCAAGACGTGAGCGCTGTAGCCGACGGAGCGGGCGACGGCGAAGGTCGGGGTGAACATGTCACCCGGCAGGCCGACGGCCGCCAGCACCGCCGCCGAATAGAACTCGACGTTTGTGTAGAGGCGGCGGCCCGGCTTGCGCTCATCCAGCAGCGCCAAGGCCCGCTCCTCCGTCTTCTTCGAGAGCGCGTAGAAGTCAGGGTCGCTTGCCGTCTCAGCGAGACCACGGAGGATTTCGGCGCGCGGGTCCTCCGCCTTGTAGACCCGGTGGCCGAAGCCCATCAGCCGGTCGCCCCGGTCGAGCGCGGCGGTCAGCCACTCCTCGACGTTGTCGACCGAGCCGATCTGCTGCAGCATGTCGAGCACCTTCGAGGGCGCGCCGCCGTGCAGCGGGCCCTTCAGCGCGCCGATCGCGCCGGTCAGGGCCGAGCACATGTCCGACCGCGTCGAGGCGATGACGCGGGCGGTGAACGTCGAGGCATTCATGCCGTGGTCGGCGAGCAAGATGAGGTAGGTCTCCAATGGCCCCCAGTGACGCTCCTCCGGCTCCTTACCGAAGAGTTGATAGAGGTAGCTCTGGGCGGTGTTGTGGCCGGGCTTCGGCGGGATCGGCTCTAGGCCCTGACGCAGCCGGTGAAAGGCCGCGAGGATGCCAGGGAAGCGAGCGGCGATCGCGACCGCTTCGTCCAGATCCGGGATGTCGTCGAAAACGCCCGGCAGAACGCAGCCGAGGGCTGAGACGCCGGTGCGAAGCGCATCCATCGGCTCGGTGTCTCGTGGCAGGGTGGCCAGGATTGTCAGGAGCGCCTCCGGCAGCGTCCGGTGTCTCTCCAACTTGCTGTTGAGGTCGTCGAGTTCCTGTCGGTTGGGGAGATGCCCCATCCAGAGCAGAAAGGCGACCTCCTCGAAGGTGGCCTTGCCGGCCAGTTCGTGGATGTCGAAGCCGCGGTAGTTGAGCTTTCCCTCTTCGCCGAACACGTGGCTGAGAGCCGTGGACGCCGCGACGACCCCCTCCAACCCCTCCGGCTTCGGAAGCGGCATCTCGGTGGCAATCGCGGTCGGAGGACTCATCATTGCGCTCCTCTTGTTGTTGAGCCGTCAGCCGTCAGCTATCAGCCGCGTATTGGCTCGGGCGTTGAATGCCTGACAGCTGATAGCTCGGGAATAGCGAAGCCACTCCGGCCGGCTTCACTGCCGGAACGGATTGGTCACCACGCTCCCCACTCGTCGGGTAGAACACCGTCCACGCCGCGCCGCGCGGGCGGCCAAGCGTCGCGACGCCATCGCGCGGGAATCCTAGCACGACCGAAGGCGTTAGGGCGTAGGCGTTAGGCGTTAGGGGAAACGATGCCGCTCCTAACACCTAATCGCTAACGCCTGTCTTGACAAAATGTCACCGATAATGTACCGTACGTACACCTCAGTGAATCCCTCCCTGAGGCCGCCGAGACCGCCGGTTCGGTCGAGGAGTGCCATCCCTCCCCGCCCCCCACCGGCGGTTTCTTCATGAGCGGCATACTTCCTGCGCGAACCCGAACTCCGTCTCGAACGCCCCCCGCGCGATGCCGTTCATGCGCTCTCCTTCGTGATGCCGGAGACCGAACGGGCGGCCAGGTTCGTACCGCGCCGCCGCGAATGACGGTGCATGCAGGGCGGTGCCAGGGGGCTAACGAGTCGTAGAGCATAGGTGGCGTCACTCTAGACAGTCAGTCGACACGCGCCTGGATTGAGATTACCGAAGGCGATTTCCGTCTTGCCCGCCAGTTGATGGAGGCGGCCGATACATGCCAACCTGTGAGGGCGTGGTCCGAAAAGAGAATTGTGCAGTAGGCTGCGGCACACCTTTGTGATTCCGCCACTGGAATCGTTCCAGCGAAGCGGCGCCGATCCGCTGAACGTTGCTGGCGTCATCGGCACTCGACGTCGTGTCATTCTCGGCCATGCGATGCATCATCTACTGGCCGCGGGATCACCCCGCGATCACGATCATCACCACCAGGCTCGCCACCGCCACCGGCCGACCCCAGCCGAGCCAATCGACGATCCAGGCCCAGAGCAGCGGGCCGGAGATGGCGGAAAAGCGGCCGACCATGGCCTAGAGGCCGTAACACTGGCCGATGGCGTGGGCTGGGGCGAGGCGCGCATCAGGTAGGGACGGTTGGTGGTGGCGGTGCCGCCAACGGCGATGCCGACGAGCGGGGCGATCAGCCAGAAGGCCGCCGACGGCAGGTTCGCGGCGGAACTGACCGCGGCCAGCGAGAGTGCGACCCCCCACAGGACCAGCAGGCGATTGAGCGTGCGCTTCGAGCCGATGCCGAGACCGCTCACCCATCCGCGATTTTGCTCCGTGCTGACCGTCGGCAACAACGCGTCGTAGAAGATCAGTCCCGGCTGGAAAAAGATGTTGGCGACCACGAACCAGGCGAGCGACCAGATCAGGCCGCCCTCGCCCAGAAAGAGGGTGAAGGCGCAGCAACCGATGGTTGTGACGGCGAGGAAGGGAAGGACGTAACCGATCACGAAACGAGACGTCACCGCCGGCCCGCCGCGGCTGGTCTTCGTAGTTGTCGCCCATTTCGCGAAGGAAGTCATCCTCAGGATAAGGGAGGGCTCCATGCCGGATGTCAAATACTACGAACAAGGACGGGTTCCCGGCGACGTTCTGTGGGTGCTGGATACTATCGAGCACCAGCGGCAGTGGGCGATCGTCCTCGACCACTCCGACAGCGGCAACTACTTCAACCCGGCCGGCCCCAACTGGCAAGTCTTCGTCAACGGCGTCCTCGTCAGCACCTGCGACAGTCGCTGGGAAGCCGGCCTCGTGATGCAGGACTACCTTGACGGCGCCTGCTGGATCCCCGGCTTGCCGCGCTCCGCTCACCGTCGCCATCGACGCCGCCGCATCCGCATCCGCCTGGCCCGGGCGACGGGCTAAGGCTCATCGATGGCGATTTGATTCGGTCGGAACTCGCCGCTGCTGGCGGAACAAGCACTTGACTAGCCCGATTGCCGGGATCGGCGTGACAACCCGGCGGCCTGGCAACCCCGTCTCACAAGGAGGTGAGGAGGATGGCAAGCCTACTCGTCCTGTTGGCCGCGACGCTCTGGCTGTTCGCCGCCGTGGCCATCACTCGCGTTCCCCGCATCGCGGCAGTGCTCTACCTACTGGCCGCCTTGACCTGCGCCGCGGGCGCCCGCGACGAACCGGACCTGTGGGCCTGGGCCGCGACGTCACTGGGGCTTGCCATCTTCTCCTTTCGTTGTCGCCAGATCGAATCCCCCCTGAGCCCCATTCCCGCCTGACCCCCCAATGCGCTACGATCCCGCACCGTGACACGACAGCGCGATCAGCATGCGGAACGCATCGCGCCAGACGGTGAGGGAGTAACGGTGACCGGACAACGCCTCACAATCCTCGGGGGCGGCAACACGGCCTTTAGTTTGGCGGCGCACTTGGCGCTTGGTGGGCATGACGTGCTGCTCTGGGAGCATCCCGCCTTCGCGCACGCGGTCGAGCCGATCCAAGAGCGCGGCGTGATTTACTTGGAGGGGGAGGGCAAAACGGGCGCGGCGCGTGTGGCCGGGGTGACGACCGACCCGGCGGAGGCGCTCGCCTGGTCGGAAACGCTGATTTGCTCCGTGCCGTCGTACGCGCATCAGCCTTTCATCGAGCAGATCGTGCCGCACTTGCGGCCGGGGCACCTGCTGGCGCTCCTGCCGGGAAACCTCGGCGCCCTCGCCTTCGCCAAGGCGTTGCGAGCGGCGGGCGCGACCGGAATCATCCTGGCCGAGGCGGACACCGCGCCCTACGTCTGCCGCAAAACCGCGCCGGATCGTGCCGTGATCTGGGGCGTCGTGCCGCGCCTCGGCATCGGCGTCTATCCAGCGAGCCAAACGGACGAGGCAATGCCGGTGCTCCGGGAACTCTTCCCCGGCGCGGTGGCCTACCCGCACGTCTTGGCAGCCGGACTCTCGGCGCTCAACCCGATCGTCCACCCACCGGGCGTGCTGCTCAACGCCGGCCGGATCGAGCGCAGCCGGGGCGAGTTCTGGTTCTATGAAGAAGGAGTGACGCCGGCGGTGGCGCGGACTATCGAGGCGCTCGACTCCGAGCGGCTGGCGATCGGCGCCGCACTGGGATTGTCGCTGACGCCGGTCGCCGAGGGATTCCACCAGGCCGGCTTCGGCCCGGCCGGCGACCTCTGGGGCGTCATAAACGGCTCGCGCATGCTGACCGCCCTTCGTGCCCCCGGCGCCATCGACACCCGCTGGCTGCGCGAGGACGTGCCGTTCGGGCTCGTGACCTGGGCCGCCATCGGCGACGAAGTCGGCGTCGAAACGCCGGTCATGGACGCCATCATCACCCTGGCTTCCGCGGTGCTCGGCACGGACTGCCGCGCCATCGGGCGCACGGCCAGCGACCTCGACCTGGCAGGCTTAACGCCGGAAGCGATCGCCGCCCTGTGACTTGTGTTGCGCCGCCGCGGTACCCGACGATAGCCGCATGAATCATCAGGACCACGTGCGGCTGATCGAGAACGGTGTCGGGCGGGGATCGGGCGGGGTCTGGGCGGACTTCGGCGCGGGGGACGGCGCCTTTACCCTCGCCTTGCGTGACATCGCGGGGCCGGCGGTCGAAATCTACGCGGTCGATCGCGACCGTTCGTCGCTTGGCGCGTTACAGAGCGTGTGCGATCGCTCGTTTCCCGGCGCGAACCTCCACCTGCTCCCGGCCGACTTCACCCATCCGCTCGACCTACCGCCACTCGACGGCATCCTAGCCGCCAACGCCGTCCACTTCGTGCGCAATCAGGTCGCGCTCCTGGCGGGGTGGCGGGCCTATTTGAAGCCGAGCGGCCGCCTTGTCATCGTCGAGTACGACGCCGATCAGGGTAACCGCTGGGTGCCGTACCCGCTCTCCTTCGTCGCCTTCGGCCCGATGGCGACGGCTTCGGGCTACGAGCCACCGACGCGGCTCTTGACCGTGCCGTCCCGTTTCCTCGGCGGGATGTACGCCGCGATGACAACGCCGGCTCCGATACCGGCCGTCCGGTAGTGGCTGACGCCGCCAGGACAGCGGCACGGCATGTGCACTTGTTGCACCTCGCCGGGATCACGGTCCGGGTAGCGGGAGTTCGTGAGAGGGAGCGCGCATGCAGCACCGAGAACAGCAAAGCCACGCAAGAGCCATCCGTTGGGTAACGCTGGCAGCCATGATGCTGTCCCTGGCGGCGATCTTTGCCTGGACGCCGGGCGCCATCGCGCAGGAGGAGTCCGAGGCGCAAACCGCGCCGGGCACGGTCAACGTCGAGCTCATCCTCGACTCCTCCGGGTCAATGGCCGGCCCCGTCGTCGAAGGGGAGGAGGTGACGCGGATCGACGCCGCCAAGCAGGTCCTCAACGACGTCATCGAGGAGATCCCGGAACGGGAAGGGATCAACGTCGGCTTCCGCGTCTACGGCCACCGCGGCACTAACACTGAGGCCGGGCGCGCCGAGAGCTGCCAATCGACCGAACTCCAAGTTCCGATCGAGGGAGTGAACAAGGAAGCGCTGCGCGAGCAGGTCGCGGCCTATCAGCCGGTCGGCTGGACGCCGATTGCCCTCTCGCTGCGGGAAGCCGCGGATGACTTCCCGGATGCCGCCGAGGGCGTAACCAACGCCGTCGTCCTCGTCACCGACGGCCTGGAAACCTGCGGCGGCGATCCCTGCACCGCCTCGCGGACGCTGAAACAGGGCGGCGTGGGGGTGACGACCCATGTCATCGGCTTCGCCCTGCTCGAGGAGGAACAGCAAAACCTCCAGTGCATCGCCGACGAGAGCGGCGGCCTTCTCCTCGGCGCAGGGAGCGCGGAGGAGTTGCGGGAAGCGCTCTTCCAGGTGCTCGAAGAGGTTGAGGTCGTCATACGCAACGGCTTCCTCGAGATCGAGGAGATCGGCGGCCTCTTCCCGCAAGCAACGATCGAGGGCGCGGTCGCCGCGACCGACGCCGATCCGGAAGGCGAGCCCTTCGCCGCGACCCTGACCGATCAGAACCGGATCGAGTTGCCGGTGGGCAACTACGCCGTCTTCTGGGCGAACCCGAGCGGCCAGGAAACCCGGGTCCAGGTCGAAATTATCGCCGAGGAGACGACCTTCATCCGCGGCTCGATCATCCGCTTCCCGCACGGCGCGGGCGAGGTCTACCTCCTGCGGGATCAGGCCGGCATCGTCATCTGGCAGGACCCGATTGAAGAAGGCGACCTCGTCTGGGTCCTCCCCGGCATCTACCGCCTCGACCTGGAAGAGTTGACCGGCGACCCCATCCTGATCTCGATGGTCGTCCAAACTCTTCCCGGTCAGGTGACGAAGATCGACGTCATGGCGACACCGTAGAGGTAGGGCGGCAAGGG
>JBOGUF010000070.1:0-7173 GCA_050696075.1 Thermomicrobiales bacterium | reverse complement strand
CCGTGGTATCGCGCCACGATAAGCGCGGAACGCGTTCACGCCGGCGCCGCTATCCGTGAGTAGTCCGAGTCACACCTGGCTTGGCCGGGACTGGGAACTTCTCGCGGTCGACGACGTTCCACCTGGTAGATCAGACACGCGACAGCACGGGAGGACGACATGAACCGGCGTACACTGTGGCAGGCGATCGGAGGCGTAGGCTTGGCGACCGTCGCCGGTCGCCAAGCGACGCGGGCGGCACAGCAATTTGGGAGAGTCCGCGGCGAGACCGTGGTGCTCGGCCTGCATGAATCCGTGACCACCGAATCCGGCGTGACCCTTCGCTTCAGCAACGTCAAAGATCACCGCTGCGCGCAAGACGTGACGTGCGTGTGGGCCGGCTTCGCCGAAGTCTGGATCGACGTCAGAGGTCTCGGCGTTTCGACCACGGAATACTTCACGGTCGGCCTGGACGATACCGGCGTCCGGCGATATGACTCCTTTGTCCTCATCCTCAACGAACTGATACCGACCCCGCGACCGAGCATCAACACCCCGCTCGACGAGTATCAGGTGGAATTGGTGGTCGTTCCGCTACCATTCCGACGTCGGTAGCGTTCAGCCTCGCACTCACTAGGGGGTAGCCATGCGATTCCGGCGGATTCTGGGGGTCGCCCCGTTGGTCACCGTCGTGGCGTTCCTTGCCTCGATGGCCGGGTTCCCCATGGCTGCCCAGACCACCACGACCGAGTGGCCGATGGACGGGGGGAACCCGGCCCGCACCGGTGAGATCGCCGGCGGCGATCCCATTGACGACCCAGCTCTGCTCTGGACGTACGGCGAAGCGCTCTTCACCTCGCCGGTCGCCATCAACGACATGGCCGTCATCGGCGGCGCCACCGGCCTCCTCGCCGTCTCCAGTGACGACGGCGAAGAGCTATGGCGCTTCCCCACGGACGCCCCGATCACGGCCACCCCGGCGACGGATGGGACCACAATATACGCGGGCGACCAGAACGGGATCCTCTACGCCCTCGACCCGGCCACCGGCCACGAGTCCTGGCACTGGCTTGTTGACGCCGGCGCCCCCATCCGGGAGATCGTCTACTCAAACGGACTTGTCCTGCTCGGCGTCGAGGGAGGGTCCGTCATCGCCGTCGACGCGCTTCTCGCCACCACTCGCTGGCGATACGCCACCGCCGGCGAGCGCGTCAAGCTCTCGCCGCTCATCGACGGCGCCGTCTACGTCGCCAGTTGGGACGGCAGCCTCGCCGCGCTCGATGCGGCGACAGGTCAGGAGCAGTGGCGCGCCACCACCGGCGGCGACCGCCTCCGGGTCACCCCGCTGGTCGCCGGTGGCCTCGTCTTCACCGGCGGCGAAGGCGAAGTCCTCTACGGACTCGACCCGGCCACCGGAGAGGTCCGCCAGCGGATGGATGCCGGCGGCTGGGTGCTGTCGCTGGCAGCCACCGACGACACCCTCTACGTCGGCACGAATGACAACACCCTGCTGGCGCTCGATCCGGCCGACCTGAACGAGCGCTGGCGGTTCGACGCCGGCGGCACCGTCTGGTCGATCGTGCCCACCGCCGAGGCGCTCTACGTGGGCTCCACCGACGGTCATCTCTACGCCGTCGACCCGGACAACGGCGAGGAGCTATGGCGATTCCAAACCGGCGACGAACTCGAAACGGCCGCCGCCATCGGCGACGACCGCGTCTTCGTTGGCGGTCGCCGCGCCCGCGCCCTTGCCGCTCTCGATCCGGACGACGGCTCCGAGGTCTGGCGCCTCGCCGGCAGCCCCTTCACGACGCCCCCGGTTGTGGCAGAGGGACTCGTCTTCCTCGGGGGCGGCGACGACAACCTCTACGCCGTCGACGCCGCCTCCGGCGCCATCCGCTGGCGCTTCGCGGCCGGCAACGGTTCAACGGGCCAGGGACCGGCCGTCGTCGATGGTGTCGTCTATCTGCCCGCCGACGAGGTCGGCATCTACGCGCTCGACGCCCAATCCGGCGAGGAGCGCTGGCTGGCCGAGATTCCGGGCCAATACCTCTCCTCACCGGCCGTCGTCGACGGGGTGGTCTACGTCGCCGGCGATTATGCCGGTCGTTTGGTTGCCCTTGACGCGGCAACCGGTGAACTCCTCTGGGGCGCGCCGAAAAATCAGGCCCGCCCCGCGGTCGCCGACGGCGTGGTCTATACGAAGTGGTCCGGGGAGATGTACGCGCACGACGCGGCCACCGGTGACGATATCTGGTCCGCCCACCCGACCCAATCCTCCTTCTCGACCGATACGATCGTTGTCGGGGATCTCGTCTACGCTGGCGACCAGCACGGCAACGTCTACGCCCTCGATGGCGCCACCGGCGACGTCCGCTGGACTGCCGCTGCCGGTAGTTGGGTCGAGGAGGTCGCCGCCGCGAAGGGGATCGTCTACGCCGTCCTCAGCTACGACAACGCGCTCGTCGCGCTCGACGCCGCGACCGGCGTCGAAATCTGGCGTGTGACCGGCTATCCGTTCGCCGCGTCGCCGGCCATCGCGGGCGGCATCCTTTACGCCGGTAGCCTCGACGGCGACGTCATCGCCTTCGAGGCGGCCACCGGCGCCGAAATTTGGCGGCTCGACGTTGGCGGGGGCGTCATCCGCTGGATCACCGTGGCCGGCGACGTCGTCTTTGCCGCCGGCGACGGGACGCTCTTCGCCATCGGAAACCGGCAGGCGCCCCCACCGACCGGGCCAGCGGCGGCGACTCCCACTGGCTAGCCCGTGTCCACCCCCGGCATTCCGAGCTCCTTCCCCGTCATTCCGAATGACGAGGGGAGGACGCGCGGAAATCCGGGACCTTTCCGCTTTTGCCGTCCCTGCCGCTCTGCCGCCGGCCCGCCTCAGCTCGCCGCCACCCGCTCCAGATGCGCGACGCCGGCGGCGGCCAGCGCGATCGCCTCGTCCGCGCTGCCGCCGGCGGCTGCGCCGATCACGGTGACATAACCGACCTGGGCGATGCAGACCACGTACTCGTCGTAGGCAATCACCGTGGCCGCGACGTCAAGTGCGCCGACGGGCGCGGGCGCCAGCGTACCGCCCCGCTCGACGCTGGCGCCGGTGTTGAGGGTGTAGAAGTAATCCGCCGCGGCCTGGTTCGGGTAGACGAGGTAGGCTACGCCGGTCAACTCCTCGGCGCCGAAGTAGACGAGGAGACCGCCAACCACGCCCGCGGGTCGTCGTTGTAGTCGGTCCAGGCCTCGATCCGCACGTCGGTGGACTCGGCCGGCAACTCATCCATCGCGAACGGCTCAACCAGCAGCCGGTCGTACAGCATCCAGGGGTCGGTCCCAGTTAGCGGTCCATCGGCGACCGGGCTCGCGACCGGCAGACTGCCCGATAGGACGTTCTCGAGGTGCCCGGCTAAGATCGCGGCTAGCGCCACCGTACCGATCAGAGCGCCGTCCTCCGCCCGCGCTGTCACCAGGACGTTGTCGATCTGCACGATGCAGATCGACTCGTCGCCAGCTTCGATCAGGACAACTGGATCCTCCTCGAACCCTTCGGGAGTCGAGACCGGCGCGTCCACATTCGGCGCGTTCTCGGTCACATCCCGCTCCATCGCCGCCCCGGCGGCGGCTTCGTCGGCGTAGACTCGGTAGCTGAGGGCCGCGTGCGGAACACGCGGGAAGATCACCTGGACGGCGCCGACCGTCTCGTCCAGGAAGCCGTCGGCCGGGTCATTCCAGACCGCGCTCACCGCAAGTCGCTCTGATCATTGCCGGCATCCTCGTGCGGATCCACGGAGAACGGCGTCGTCAGCAGTTGGCGGACGAGCGCCTCCGGCGATCCCGCCAGCGGCACCACCGGCTGGGCCATCGCCGTTGCGGCGGTCGCACTCCCCATGAGCATCAGACCCAACAGCAGCGCGGCCACACCGCGCCCATTTGGCCATGCTCCCATCACGTTCCTCCCCTATGCTGCTACGAACGGGATTGCCCACGGCCATTCCGCGGGAGCCCACGACAGTGCAACGCTTGCCCATGCTCCTGAATTCCCGAAACGCACCCGATGTCGCCCATTGGGTACAACCCGTTGGGTACAATAGGGAACCGGGCGACGCCCGGCGACGTTATCCTGTCGTGGGGATCAGAATCGACGACATGGGAGGACGGATGGTGACGCGCCTCCAAGCATCGTGGGCTGAGGCTGCCGCCCCCGTCTCACCCTGGACACCTGCCGGATCGCCCGTGGCGTCACCAGCGCCAATGATACCGGGCGGTGGCGAGGCCCCCCCAGCGGGAGACCAATGACGACGAATCGGGACCCGGGATTGCTGCCGGCGGCCGTCGCCGACGGCCGCCCACTCCTGCAATTCACGGCGCTCGGGTTGGTGCTCTCCGGCGGTTTCGCGCTCTTCCTGGCGGCCGGGGAACAGTTCCTGCCGCACGACGTCGCGCACCTGGGCATGAGCGCCGACGACCTCTGCGCGATCGCCGGCTGCCGGGTCGTCGACTTCATGTTCCACGACCGCGTCGCCTTCGGCGGCGCCATCATCTCGATCGGGTTGCTCTACCTCTGGCTGATCGCCTTTCCCCTCTCGGCGGGCGAGGCGTGGGCATGGTGGACGCTGGCGGTCAGCGGCACGGTGGGATTCGGCAGCTTCCTGGCCTATCTCGGATTCGGCTATCTCGATACCTGGCACCTGACGGCGACGCTGGCGCTGCTGCCCTGCTTCTTCGCCGGCGTGCTGCGCGCGCGAACGCTGGTATCGCCCCTGGTCGGCATCCGGGTCCTGCTGGAACCGGGCACTGAGATCTCGTGGCGCACCGCGGCCGGCATCGGGCGGGTGTGTTTGCTGGCGACGGCGCTCGGTATGATCGGCGGCGGCCTGACAATCACGCTGCTGGGCATGACACGGGTCTTCGTGCCTCAGGATATCGACTTCATCGGACTGGAGCCGGCACAACTGCGGGCAATCAACGACCGCCTCGTTCCCGTGATCGCGCACGACCGGGCCGGGTACGGCGGCGCCACCATGACCGCCGGCATCATTACGCTGCTCTGCATCTGGTGCGGGCGACCAACCCATGCGCTCTGGCAGGTGCTCTTCCTCGCCGGCTTGGTCGGTTTCGGCTGCGCGATCGGCATCCACCCGATCGTCGGCTACGACGACCTGGTCCACCTCGCCCCAGCGATCATCGGCGCGCTGCTCCTGACACTCGGATTGACCCTTTCCTACCGACCGATGCACACCGCGACCATCCCCGCTCGTCACGAGGTCGCACCCGAGACGCGAGACGCGCATCGGTAGCGCCGGCAAGACCCCGGCGGTTGCCCGGCGATCGACACGGGCTCCCCAGATATACTTAATGGTCTCCTTCGTGTGATTCAGTCATTTAACCGATTCCCTACGCCACGCTCAGCGCGGTAGGGTTCTCTAGGCGCGGGCCCCCGCCGTGGCGACTCGTCACATCGGGCACCACGACGCCATGGTCCACCGAGACCACGGTTGAATACGGGACTCGGATCAAGGAGTACACGCATGAAAGACGCCGATACCCGGCGCACGGCGATTCGCACGCGATGCGGCCTCGCGGCACGCATGGCGCTCGCCCTGGCCTGCATCATCGCCGGGCTGCAATTGCACGGCCTGACCGCCGTCAGCATGGCCGCGGCCCAAACCGGGGAGACGATCGCGATCGTCGTCCAACCACGGCTCTGTCCACCCGGATACACGGGCGCCGCTTTCCCCGCCGACTGTACTGACACCCCTGACCCAACCGACGTCAATCTCTCAATCTGGTGGGGTAAGACCGGTGGCGAGGGGCCTGGTCGGCACTTCGTCGAGACGACGCCGGAACGTGGCGGCGTCTCCGCCCTCATCCCGCTCCCATCCGGCGAGTCGACGACGGTGGTCGTCGACAACCGATTCTCCCAAACAGAGAACCCGCCGATCGGCGGCGCGGTCTGCACGGACGATGCGGGTAGCGTCCGCGAAGGGCCGTCATTCGACGACTACGGCGCCCTCTTCATCGAGGTGGCCAGCCCGGCCGAAATTGTCTGCGACATCTACCTCGTCCCCGCCGCGACGGCCGGCAACGGCGAATCGACTGAAGGTTCGGCCGACAGCGGCGAGGTGACCGAGGGTTCGCCTGGCGCTTCGCTGTCCGCCGAGGGGGACGCCGCCGCGGAGTCGGCAATCGCGCTCTCCGAGCTCGAAGCGGCCGCCGGCTTCGACCAGCTTTACAACCAGATGCACCCCGAGGCCCGCGCCACCATCCCGCGGGCGGCCGTCGTCGGTTGGTTCGCAGACGAGTACGCACCCCAACAACCAGGGATCATCACCGAGATCACCGGCGTGCGCTTCCTCGACTGGACTTGGCCGGTCTCCGGCAAGACCTACCCCCAGACCGCCGAGATGAGCTTTGTCCAGCCGTTTGGGCCGGCCGGCGAGGAGACGCTGGTCGAGGGCACGGTCCGGCTGGTTGAGATCAACGGCGATTGGGCCTGGTTCTTCGGGCGCGATGCCGGATTCGTCGCCGAGCAGATCGCCACCTATGCGCCGGACTTTACGCCGCTCGGCGACGGCCAGATCGGCGACGCGCCGCCGTGGGGCATCGGCACGGTCGCCACGCCCGACCTGACGCTGGATCAGGTCGTCGCTGTGATGCCACACGAGATCGCCGGCCACGAGCTGCACGACGACCCCTTGCACAACGGAATCCCAGGGGTCTACCCCTTCGCCACCGAGTCGATGCACTACGTGTACGAGCAGCCCTCGGGCGACGCCGACATGAGTGTTGTCGTCAACATCACGTCCCTGCCCGCCGACATGACCGCCGCCGAGGCGCTGCCCCAAATCGAAGCAGAGGGCTTCTCCGAGCAGGCGATCACCGGCGACCCGCCACCCTTCGCGGTCACCCAATCCGACTATGTTGCCGATACGGCGTACCTCCTCGCCGTCGAAGAGACCGATCTGTTCGGGTCGAGGCTGCTCTTCATCTGGGGGCCACGCGACGGCCACACGATCATCACCCTTTGGGCGCCGGACGACGTTGAGCTCGAGTTGGCGGTCGACGCCATCGACGCCGCTCTCGCGGCCAACGCGCCGTAAGGCGATCGGTCGATTCCCCGGACTGAAGTCCAGGTCTCAACCGACGAAGCCCTTCCAGGGCTGTGGCAATCGTGCCCCGTGCTCAGCCCTGGAA
>JBOGUF010000069.1:0-53940 GCA_050696075.1 Thermomicrobiales bacterium | reverse complement strand
CCTGCGCGGCGGCGCCTATAAGCCGCGCACCTCCCCCTACGAGTTCCGCGGGCTCGGCCAGCGCGGCCTCGAAATCCTGGCGATGGCGCGGGCGGAAACAGGGCTGGCAATCATCACCGAGGTGATGACCCCGGCCGATATCGAGGTCGTCCGCGACTACACCGACATCTTCCAGATCGGCGCCCGTAACTCCCAGAACTACCTGCTGTTGGAGGAGGTCGGCCGCGCGGGCAAGCCGGTGATGCTCAAGCGCGGGATGAGCATGAAGATCGAGGAGTGGTTGCTGGCGGCGGAGTACGTCCTCTCGCAAGGGAACCCGGACGTCATTTTTTGCGAGCGCGGTATCCGCACCTTTGAGACCGAAACCCGCAACACGCTCGACGTGGCAGCGGTGCCGGTGCTGCGCCGCATGTCGCATTTGCCCGTATTCATCGACCCCAGCCATGCCGCCGGCAAGCGTCCCTACGTCGCCGACCTCGCCTTGTCCGGCATCGCGGCGGGTTGCGACGGCCTGATGATCGAGGTTCACCCGAGCCCGGACCACGCCCTCTCGGACGGCATGCAGTCCTTGAACTTCCAGGAGTTCGCCGACCTGATGCCCCGGCTCTCCCTCGTCGCGCGGGCAGTCGGGCGGTCCCTGCCGGTGGCGGGAGATATGGCGACGGTCTAGCGCCACTCCCCCCCATCATTCCTCACACCCATTCCGTCATTCTGAACACGAGGTGAGGAATCTCGAGGGAGATGACAAGACGCGTGCCACTGAGTTGGTGCGTGGAGCTTAGCTTGGGGTGCCGAGTACGGCTGATGGCTAACGGCTAACGGCTAACGGCTACGTATCGTCGAGGCGTTCGATGCGGGAGGCGGCGTAGTCGCCGCCGTAGTGGGCGGCGAGGGTGAAGAGACCGCCGAGGCCGAGGCCGACGCCGCCGATCAGAGAGGCGCCGGCGATGCCCGGAATGAGCGCATCGGTGTTTGACCCGGCGGAGAAGAGCATGCAACCCAAGAGAAACGTGAAGAGTCCGACGACCGTCAAGAGGAGTGCCCGCCGCCGTGCCGGCGCCGGCGCGAACCCCATCAACAGCAATCCGACCCGCGCCTCGGCCACGGCGCTGCCAACGGCGAGCAGCCACGAGGCTACGTCGAGCAGATACGTGCCATTCGGACCGCCCCGGGCCCGCCACGCGGCGGCGACACCTGCCAGTACCGCCGCGATCGTGACGAGCAGGTACCCGAGTCGACGCCATCGGCGCGGATCAGCACGAGCGCGGGGCATATGACCATCATCTAGGGCAGATACCTAGGTCTGCCCCTACAGAATGTCGCCCACGAACCACCCTAATAATCCGTCGTGCGCGACCCGGGGCGCGCGGCGCCCGGCCCGCCCTTGGCGTCCCGTCGCTGGCCCGTCACCAGATCCAATTCGTGCTGCACCTGCTCCAACCGGAGTCGGACGCGCTGCTCGTAGGTTTGCCAGAGATCGCGGCGCAGCGCCTGGTCGACCTGGCGCAGTTCGTCGAGTTGCAAGGCGACGGCGCTGATCTGAAAACCGAGATCGCGGTAGGTGTCGGCCACCGACTCGATCCGCTCGGCCAAGCGTTCGTAGCGCTGCTCTTGGGCCTGGCGCAACTCGGCGACGTGGGCATCGAAGGTCTGCCGCAAATCCTCGTAGCGGTCAATCGTCGCGTCGTGCCGCTCGATGACCTGGGCTTGGAGGCGAGAGAGGTCTCCTTGGACCTTGCCGTCGACTTCCCGCAGGTCGGTCAGCGCCGGATCGACGTGGAGGACCGACCGCTTTGTCTCGTCGATCAGGTCGAAGGCGTGGGTGAGGTCGGAGCGCAGCTCGTCGATTCGCGTGCCGACGTCCTCGCCCGCTTGCATCACCTCCGTGATCCGGCGCCTCGCCTCCTGGTCGACGATCTTGACGCTATCGTCGGTGCGCAGGATGTCTCGCCGGATCTGGTCCGTCTCTTCGCGCATAGCGTCGAGGGAGTCGCGTAGGTGATGCACCATCACGGCGTTGCGATCGCCGACCGACCCGACCTGATCGATCATGGCGCGCAGATCCTCGAACCGCTTCTGGTATTGACCGGTGTCGTCCGTCTTACGCCGGGAGAGTTCGAGGAGTTCGGTGACGTGCGCTTGGAGCGAGCGGATGGGGCGCGTCGCGTCGTCGACCCGCATCTCCAGGTCGGAGAGCTGTTGCCGTGTGCGGTTCTCGTCGAGCGCGCGCGCCTGCAGCGACTGCTGCGATTCCTGCCGAATCTGTTCCAGCACCAGCCGATTCTGCGCCGACGACCCTTCGAAGTGCTTCAACTCTTCTTCGACGCGCGTCTGCCGGCCCGCCATTTCCCGCAGGAACTGCCGCAGCTCGTCGACCTGGCTCTGGATGGCGCCAAGGCGGGCGTCGTGGCGATTGCGCTCGTCGTCCTGCCGGTACGCGGCAAAGTCGACCGGACCCGCACCCGGCTGTCGATTGCTCATGGGCGTCGATCCGTCTCCTGTTCGTGCGGCGCGCGTTCGGGTCGGGTGTTGTGTTCATCATACTCGCCTGGCGCGTTGCCATCGAGGACGCGCAGCACCGCCGCCACGCTCCGCGCCAGCGCCAGCGGATCGTACCCGCCTTCCAAGACCGCCACGACTCGACCCTCGGCGCATTCGTCCGCGACGCCAACCACCCGCTCGGCCAGCGCGGCAAATCCGGTCTCGGTCAAGCGCATCCCGCCGATTGGATCGGCCTGATGGGCGTCAAAGCTGGCCGAAATCAGGAGCAGTTCGGGTCGGAACTCGCGGATGCGCGGCAAGAAGATCTCGTCGAAGACGCCCGCGAAGACGGCGTCGCCCTGACCGGCCGCCAGCGGCACGTTGATCGTGCAACCCCACCCCGCGCCGGCGCCAGTTTCTTGCGCCGAACCGGTGCCGGGATAGAACGGCGACTGGTGGACTGAGCAAGAGAGGACGCGGTTGCTGTCGTAGAAGATGTCTTGCGTGCCGTTCCCGTGGTGGACATCCCAATCGACGATGGCCACCCGATCGAGTCCGCGGGCCAACGCCTGGGAGGCCGCCACGGCAACGGTATTGATCAGGCAGAAGCCCATGCCCCGCGCACGCGTCGCGTGGTGTCCCGGCGGCCGGCCGAGCACGAAGGAGCGATGGGCGACTCCGTCCAGCGCCGCGTTCACGGCGGCCACCGCCGCGCCCGCCGCCAGGCACGCCACTTCGTACGAATCGGGGCCGATCATTGTGTCAGGATCGAGCCACGCTCCGCCGCGCTTGGTGACCCGTTCCAGCAGATCGAGATACCGGGGATCATGTACCCGCTCGACGGCCGCCCGATCCGCCGCCGCGAACGCAACCTCGACCCGCCCCTCGATCAACCCCTGCCGCTCAAGCTCGGCGTCAATCGCCACGAGACGGCGCGGGTTCTCCGGATGCCCCCCGGTCTCGTGACCGAGGAAGGCCGGCGAGCGCAGGAGGGCCGCTCTGTTCGTGGTGGAGAGGCTCGACTTAGGCACCGTTTGATCCTGAGTGCGGCGGTTCTAAGCGCCTGATGCCATCGAATCGATCGAAGTGGCGATCATATGAATAGACGACGGCGGCGTCCGTCGTCTCCATACTTGCTAAGACCATAACATCACCGAAGTCGAGGGCCGGATGCAATTCGTACAGTTCGAGTGCGCGTAGGACCGTACGCCGATCCGCAACGTGAAATCCCGGAAAGAGCAGGAGCTGACGAAGCATTGCCACGACCCGTTTGCGCGGCACGCCGTATAACCGCCGCGAGGACAGGACGTACACCGCGTCCGCGATCACCGTCACGGGGGCTTGGACCGTGAGCTGACCGGCACGGACCTGCCGAAACAGCTCATAGGAGGCTGCCTGCTTCAGTGAGTCGTCGTCGGTGACCAACCGCACGATGACGTCAGTGTCGACAACAGGCACGCTCATTCGTCAGACGAGATCATCGAGGCGACGTGGTCTTCATGCGCGATGTGCATGACTTCGTCCCATGACAGCGGGTGCTTCAGCGATCCCGCGGCGCCTCGAATCGATTCGAGCGTTGGGTACAGCACGGTCTCAACGCGCACGGTGCCGTCATCATCAATGACGAACGCCAATTTGTCATGCGCTGCCACTCCGAGATGTCTCCGCACCTCGGACGGCAACGTGACCTGTCCTTTGCTGGTGAGCGTGGAATGAATCGTCCGCATTGGATACTCCGTAAGGCGTAGTACGCTGGCAAGGCATAGGTATCCTATCCTTACCCTATCTGCATGGCAAGAGGTGGCGGACACGCACTTGTGAAAACCGATTCTTGACGCTTCGGTTCACGAATCGAGCGGGGTTCTGCCGCGTTCCTCCCATCCGGGCGGTCGGGTCGGTGGGCGGTTGGCGCGGGGGATGAAGCTAGTTGGGCCGTAGACGGTGTAGATCAGGGCGCCGAGGAACGGCAAGGTCAGGATGACCAGCGCCCAGGTCACCTTGTTGTCACCGCGCACCGTCGGGCGGCGCAGCAAGTCGCGCAGCGCGTAGGCCATCAGGCCGTACTGCGTGAGGCCAAGGAAGACGATCAGGATGGCGAGCAACCAGGATTGCCAGGACATCGCGGCGGGGCCCTTTCGCCCGAATTGTAGTCGCCACCCCGCAAAATGGCTGTATCAAGGCCGACAGACCACCGGCGACAGGCCAGTCAACCTGGGATACTTGGCGGCGGTTGCGAGAGATGGATGACAGACGCACGGAGACGATGAATGACGATCGACCCGGCATCGGCCATACCCGATTGGGAGAACCCTGCTATTCTCTCCCGCCACCGGGAACCAGCCCGCGCCACGCTCCTCCCCTATCCGACCGAATCCGCAGCCATGACCGGCGACCATTTTCGGTCACCGCTCGTGAAGCTCCTCAACGGTCACTGGCGGTTCAAGTACGTCCCGAATCCCACTGCCATTCCGATCGGCTTCGAGCGGATCGATGCGGACGAGACGCGCTGGGGCACGGTCCCGGTTCCGAGTTGCTGGCAACTGCACGGCCGCGGCATCCCCGTCTACACCAACGTGCTTTACCCCTTTCCGGTCGACCCGCCGCGGGTGCCAAACGACAACCCGATTGGCCTCTACCGGCGTGCGTTCAGCGTGCCCGACGCCTGGGCCGCCAAGCAGGTCTTCCTCGTCTTCGAGGGAGTCAGCTCGGCGTTCTACCTTTGGGTCAACGGCCGTCAGGTCGGCTACAGCCAGGGCAGCCACATGCCCGCCGAGTTCAACGTCACGCCTTACCTACAAGCGGGCAGGAACCTGCTCGCGGTCCAGGTCTTCCAGTGGTGCGACGGCAGCTACCTCGAAGATCAGGATTTCTGGCGTCTCAGCGGCATCTTCCGGGACGTCTATCTCTACGCGACGCCCCAGGTCCGCATTCGCGACGTCCGCGTCCAGACCCACCTCGACGACCAGTACACCGACGCCGATCTGGACGTGCGGGTGTCGATACGGAACGACGGCCATCAACCAGTTGCCGGCCTGAGCGTCGACGCTCGCCTCTACGACGACCACGGTCAGGTCGTCGCCGAGGCGCAAGTCGCCGCTGGGCTTGCGGTGGAGGCAGGGCAGGAGCAGACGTGCGCGGCGTCCATTCCCGTCGCGGCGCCTGCCCCGTGGACCGCCGAAACGCCGACCCTGTACACGCTTCTCGTAACCCCGCGGGACGACAACGGTGAGGTGCTCGAAGTCCAGCGGGTCGCCGTCGGCTTTCGCCGGGTCGAGGTCCGCGACCAGCAACTCTTCGTCAACGGTGTTTCGGTCAAGCTCCAGGGAGTCAACCGCCACGACACCCATCCGGATTACGGCTACGCCGTGCCCTACGAGACGATGCTGCGCGACGTGATGCAGATGAAGCGGCACAACATCAACACCGTCCGCACCGCCCACTACCCGCACGACCCGCGCTGGCTCGACCTCTGCGACCGCTTCGGTCTCTACGTGATCGACGAGGCCGACCTCGAATGCCACGGCTTCCAACGGATCGGCGATTGGAGCCGCATCTCGCGCGACCCAGCCTGGCGTGACGCCTACCTCGACCGGGCAATCCGCATGGTCGAACGCGACACGAACCACCCCTCGGTCATCATTTGGTCGCTTGGCAACGAGTCGGGTTACGGCGAAAACCACGACGCGATGGCTGAGTGGATCCGCCAGGCCGACCCCACCCGCCCCCTCCACTACGAAGGCGCGCGCGAGGCGGAGGTGGTCGATATCGTCAGCGTGATGTACCCGACCGTGGAAGAGGTGATCCGTCAGGGCCAGCGCACCGATGACCCGCGCCCCTGGTTCATGTGCGAATACGCGCACGCCATGGGCAACGGTCCCGGCAACCTCAAGGAGTATTGGGAGGCGATCCGCGCCCATCCGCGTCTGATCGGTGGCTGCGTCTGGGAGTGGAGCGACCACGGCATCCGCCAGCGTACTGGAACCGGCGATGAGTGGTTTGCCTACGGCGGCGATTTCGGCGACCAGCCGAACGACGGCAACTTCTGCATCGACGGATTGACCTTCCCCGACCGCGAACCGCACCCCGGCTTGCTCGAATTGAAGAAGGTGCATGAGCCGATCGTCGTCCGCCCGCTCGATCTCGCCACGGGCCGCCTCGCCGTCGCCAACCGCTATGCCTTTCGTCCGCTCGACCATCTGGACGCGACGTGGCAGGTCGTGCGCGACGGGGAGGTCCTCCAGCAAGGGGTTTTGCCGGCGCTGAAGGTAGCGCCCGGCGCGGAGACGGTAATCGACGTGCCGTATGCGCTCCCATCCGGCGAACCGGGCGCGGAGTATTGGCTGCATCTGCGCTTCTTGCTGGCCGAGGAGTCGCCTTGGGCGCCGCGCGGCCACGAGGTCGCCTGGACGCAGTTCACATTGCCGGTGGAAACGCCGCCCATCCCCGTCCTCGCCCACCGTGAGATGCCGGCGCTGCACCTCGTCGAGTCGCCTACCGGCCTGACCATCGACGGCGACGACTGGCGCATCGTGATCTACCGGCACATTGGAACGATCTCCGAGTGGATCTGGCACGGCATGCCCTTGATGGAAATGGGACCGCGCGTGAACCTCTGGCGCGCCCCGACCGATAACGACAAGAACCTGAAAATCGAGTGGCGGAAGGCCGGATTGGATCGGCTGACGTCACGGATCGACCGGGTCGAGGTCGTGCATGCCAGTGACCGGGCGGTGCAAATCCGCGTCGAGGCGACGTTGGGCGGCTACTCACTGCCTCCCGCGTTCGCCCGCGTTTCGACCTACACGATTTACGGCACAGGCGACGTCGTCGTCGAAACGAGTCTGACGCCGCAATCGCAACTCCCGCCGCTGCCGCGCGTGGGGCTGCAACTCCGGCTGCCGGGGTCGTTTGATCGCTTCACGTGGTACGGCCGCGGTCCGCACGAGAGCTACCCGGATCGCAAGGAGAGCGCGCCGGTCGGTCGCTATGCGGGAACCGTGCAGGAACAGTACGAGCCGTACATCACGCCGCAGGAGAACGGCACGAAGTCCGACACCCGCTGGGCCGCCGTGACCAACGCCCACGGCATGGGATTGCTGGCCGTCGCCATGCCCTTCTTCAACGTCAGCGCCCACCACTACACGCCAGAGGATTTCACCCGCGCCACCCACCGCCATCATCTCAGGCGGCGCAACGAGACGATCCTCCACCTCGACCACCGCACCGGCGGCCTCGGCAGCAACAGTTGCGGGCCGCTGCCGCTCCCCGAATACCTCGTCCAGCCCGAACCGATGACGTTTGCGGTCCGGCTACGGCCAGTTGCCGACATCGCCGCGTTCCACGGGCATTCGGTTGACGCGCTCGAACCGCTTCCTGAGGAGTAGGGCACGTTTGCAAGTAAACTGATCGCCGCACGAGGGGAACCACCGCTCGACCATCAGCCAGATCACGTCGCACACAACGCGAGGAGTTCCAGATTTCATGGCAGCCGAACAGAGCCCGGCCTTCGAGACGTTTCCGAATCCCCATCCCGGCAACGACTACACGATGACGATCTCGACGCGGGAATTCACCTGTCTCTGTCCGATGACCGGCGCGCCCGACTTTGCCACGATCACGATCGAGTATGCGCCGGGCGAGCGGATCGTCGAGCTCAAGAACCTGCGCGACTACCTCGCCTCCTTTCGCAATCAACCGACCTTCCACGAAGAGATCACCAACCGCATCCTCAACGACCTGGTTGAGGCCACGAAACCGCGCCGCATGTCCGTCACCGCCGACTTCACCGTCCGCGGTGGTCTGCACGCCGTGGTGAAGGCGAACTACACGCGTCCGACCGAAGGCGGCACGGAACGCTGAGCGCCAGTTGACGCATCACCCGTCGACCGGCTCCAGGAAGTCGCCCGCGACGAAGCCGGTTTCGCCGGTCTCAATATATTCGACCGGATACCAGGTAAAGTCGCCGCCCTCTTCGCCGGGACCGGTTATCCGCAATTCGGCGCCGGCCTCCAGCGTGGTCACGATTGCGGCGTCGGTCGAGGGTTCGGCGCGCAGGTTCAGCTCGTCGGTGGTGCGCACCGTCGCGCCTTCCTCGATCGGGACGGTTTGGCGTGGCGGCTCCGCTTGTGGCGCGCCCTCGCCCCAGGTGAAGTAGCGGGGATCGTCGTCTGTTTGGTAGGGCAGGAACCGAAGCAGCGTGCCGCCCCAGTCGATCGGCAACTCGAGGGCGACCCAGCCGTCGCGGGAGGCGCCGGGGTAGTAGGCGCCGGCCGCGTCCGGATTCGGCGGGGTCAGGGTCAGGACGTCCAACACCGGGTTGCCATCCGCGTCGGCCAGTGTAAAGGCGGTCGGCGAGAGGTGGGCCGGTTCGCCGCCGGTCAAGTTGCTCGTCACCCGAAAACGGAAGGCGATCCAACGCCCTATCCCGCCCGGATCGGCGTTGCCCAGGGCGCCCAAGCGAAAATCGACGAGATCGAAGACCTCTTGCCCCCTCGCCAACTGGAGGAGTTCGATTGCCCACTCGTCGGTCGCGACCGGCGCATTGAAACCGGCGGGCGAAGCCGCCTCGCTCCCGGCGTCGTTCGGCTCGACGGCAGGCTGGTCGGCGTCGGCAACGGTTGCGCCATCTTCGAGCGCGAAGACCCGGTCCGCCCAGTTGCCGGTCAGCGTCACGCTGTCGTAGACGAGCAGCAGGCTCGTCTCGTCAGCAGGCGCCTCAAAGACGAGCCAGCCCTCGATACTCCCGCCTGGCTCGACGGCGCCGTCCAGCGCCGGGTCGGGCGGTGTCGCGATGACGAAGCGCCAGACGTTGCCCGAAGCGCCGGTAATCGCGAAGTCATTGCCGTCAATCGCCAGCGCCCGGTCCGCGGTATTCTCCGCGCGGACGTTGACCAGGACGTAGGCAAAGCCGCCGCCCGGCGGCTCGTTCAACTCGCTCGCCGCCGTCACCCGGTCGGTTGCATCCTGGCCGGTGACGACTTCGAGTGCCGTCAACCGCCAGGGACCGGCCTCGATCGCCTCGCCGATCGGCGCCGGGTCGGTGCGATCCTCGCCGACGGCGCGCACGACAACCCGCGACCAGTTCGCCCCCGGCGCCGCACTTGCGCTCCCGAAGCCGCCCGCGACAACGCCACCAAGCGCCAGGACCAGCAGGACAACGGCGGCCTGCCGCGCTCGGTCGACGTGAGTTCGTCGTCGCACGAATACGCCTCCTGCCATCTAGCGCGCCGCCAGAGCGGGCGCCAGTACGTCGACCTCGGCGACAACGCTACCTTCTCCTTCGCCTGGAATGTCCATGTCGTGAGCCACAGCCGACGCCAGCCGCAACGCCGCCGCTTCTCTGGCCATCGCCAGCGCGTCGTCGAAGCTGTCGCCCTCCGTCACGCAACCGGGAAGCGACGGAACGTCAGCGGCGTATCCACCGTCCCCATGCGGAATGAGCAGAACCTTGTGGCGCATGGTGTCTCCTATTTCGTCTCCCGCAGCACGTCGGCGAACGCCCGCTTGGTGATACCGATCTGCCGAAGCACCAGGCTCAACGTGATGTCGTGGTACGGCTTCCGCTGGATCTTCACGGTCACGAGGCCGGGGCGCGGCCGGGCAGGATATATTGCTTGTGGCTCCCGGCGGTTCGATCTTACACCCAGCCCAACCGCTCGAGCACGGTCTCGACGTCCTTCTGAGTAACCGCGCCGAGCCGTTGCATCACCCTCGTCCCATCGAACGGTTGGTTCGCGGCGATATGTCAGTGATTCGGCAACGCGAGCGAGAATGTTTTGCCGCTTGGCAGCGACACGTGGCATTGTGCCATCCCAGGAACTCGGACGTGTACAGGAAAGGAACGATTGATGGCGATATCTCTCCTCAACGCCCGGCTCGACGCCCAGGAGATCGCCGCGGCGGCGAATGGGCAGGAGCAGCCCGCGGCGATTGTGTGCAACGCCCACATCACCGGGCTCGCCGTCGCCCGCTCCCTGGCGCGGCGGGGCGTGCCAGTGATCGGGCTCGACCGGGAGCCACACGGCGTCGCCCTCGCGTCGAACGCGCTCGTCGCTGCCGGCGCTTGCCATGATCCAATCAGTCGCGAAGCGGACTTCATCGAGGACGTACTGGCGATTGGGAGACACCTGGATCAACCCGCGGTCCTCTTCGGCTGCATGGACGAATGGGTGCTAGCGCTCAGCGCCCACCGCGCCGAGTTGGAGGGCGCGTTTGTCTTCCCGTTCGCCGAGGACGAGGTCGTGCGGCGCATCCTCGACAAGTCGATCCTCTATCGCGAGGCGTCGCGGACAGGCATCCCGATCCCGCGATGGATTGACACGCGTGGGGTCGACGACGAACGGGTCCTGGCTGAGATCGGCGTGCCGTGCATCTTGAAGCCGGCGGCCAAGCGCCCCTTTTACGACGCCTTCGGGGTCAACCTCTTCGTCGTCGAGGGGGAGGACGACTACCGGCGCCGCCGTCAGGAGGGCGACCGCTTCGGCATGATCGCCCAGGAGATCCTGCCGGCGACGCACGAGGACTACTTCACCGTCGGCGCGGCGCTGGCCGCGGACGGCCGCGCCCTCGGCACCTTCGTCGGACAGCGCCTGGAGATCTCCCCGCCCGGCTACGGCACGACCTGCCTCGCGCGCGGCGTGCGGCAGCCGGACCTCGAGGCGCACGCCGTCGTCTTCCTGCGCCGGCTCGGCTACCACGGCATCGCGGAGGTCGAGTTCCTGCGCGACCCGCGCGACAGCGCCTTCAAACTCCTCGACGTCAATACGCGCCCCTGGAAGTGGGTTAGCCTCCCCATCGCCAGCGGCGTCGACCTCCCCTGGTTGGTCTACGCTGAGGCAACGGGTAGCCCGATCGATCCGGTCGTGCGGCGCGACGACGTCGTCTGGGTCTCGCTGAAGGACTACATCCCGTTGCGCGCCCGTGGCGAGGCGATGCAGCCGGTCGACCCGATCGGCCGCGACCGCTGGCTGCGCCTGATCGCCGGGGATCTCACTGACGACATCACCACCGCCGTCTTCGACCCCGCCGACCCCGAACCGTTCCACCGCGTGCTCGAAACCGCCTTCGGCCTGCGGCAGTATTCGTGTCCGTGTTGAGCTTGATGGCGGTTCCCTTTCCCCCCAGCGCCGCGCCCAGAGGGCACCCGCCCCAATGCGTGGTGAGAAGGGACAAGCACGGGGCGTGCAAGCACGCCCCGTGCTCCCCTCTCTCGATTGCAAGGGAAGGGCTGGGGGTGGAAGGCCATCTTCTGCCGACAACCGTTACGTCGTCGGTGTTGCCATCGGCGTGCCGGACGGACCGGGCACGGCGCGAACGGCGGCGAAGGTCGCCGGGGGCTCGACGGCGGGAACCAGGAAACGCGGCACCTGGCGCATGCGCGTCGCCTGCTCGAAGGCGTGGGCGATCCGGATCAAGGTCGGTTCGCTGTAGGCGCGGCCGGTGAAGCTGATGTTGACCGGCAGGCCGAAGGCGTCGCCAGCCGGCACGGTTACGATCGGGTAGCCGGCCATCGCCGCCGGGCTGGAACTGGCACCCAGGAAGTGGTCGGCGTTGATCAGGTCGATCTTCCAGGCCGGGCTCCCGGTCGGCGCCACCAGCGCGTCGAGTTGATGCTGGTCCATCACCGCATCGATCCCCTCCTGCCGGGAAAGGCGGTGGTTCTTCTCCAATGCATCGAGGTAGACCTGATCGGTGAGCGGTCCCTTCTCCTCCGCGATGTAGAAGATCTCCTGCTCGAAATAGGGCATCTCGGCGTCCGGGTGCTCCTCGTTGAAGCGGATCAGGTCGGCCAGCGTCTGCACCGGCGAATCGGGGCCGCGCGTCGCCAGGTAGGCGGCGAGGTCGGCTTTGAACTCGTAGAGCAGGACTTCGAACTCGCCCGGCTCCTCGAAGAGGGTGTCGAGCGACGGGAGTTCGGCCGGGTCGATGATTTCGGCGCCGAGCCGGCGCATCGCCTCGATCGCCGCCTCGGTGATCGCGTCGGCTTGCGGACTGTAGCCGAAGAACGGACCGCGCATGACGCCTATCCGCGCGCCATTGAGTCCGTTCGGATCGAGGAATTGGGTGTAGTCGGTCTGGGCGTTGTCCGCGCTTTCGCTCGTCATCGGGTCGCGCGGGTCGACGCCGGTCAGCGCCCCGAGCACCGCCGCCGCGTCGGCAACCGTTCGCCCGTGTGGACCGACCGTGTCCTGGCTGTGGGCGATCGGGATTGCCCCGGAACGGCTCGTCAGTCCCACCGTCGGCTTGATCCCGACCACGCCGCAGGCCGACGACGGGCAGACGATCGAGCCGTCCGTCTCGGTTCCCAGCGCGGCGGCGGTCAGATTCGCCGAAACCGCCGCCGGCGAACCGGAGCTCGAACCGCAGGGCGAACAATCGAGCGCATAGGGGTTGAGGCACTGGCCGCCGCGCCCGCTCCAGCCGCTGGTCGAGCGGGTCGAGCGGAAGTTGGCCCACTCACTGAGCGTCGTCTTCCCCAAGATCACCGCGCCGGCCTCGCGCAGCCGCTGCACGACAAAGGCGTCTTGCGCTGGCGGCGGCGCGTCGACCAGGGCCAGCGAGCCGGCCGTCGTCAGCATCTGATCAGCCGTGTCGATGTTGTCCTTGAGCAGGATGGGGATGCCGTGCAATGGGCCGCGCGGTCCGCTGGTCGCCAACTCCTGGTCGAGTGCGTCGGCGATCGCTTGCGCCTCCGGGTTGACCTCCATGACGGAGTTGAGGCGCGGACCGTGGCGGTCGATCGCGTCGATGCGGACCAAATAGGCGTCGACGAGCTCACGCGCCGACATCCTGCCCGTATCGAGGGCGGACCGCAACTCGGCAATGGTCGCTTCTTCGAGCTCAGGGAAGGGCACGTTTTGAGCGAGGGAGACGGTGTGCCGGTTCGGCTCGCCGCCCGAACGCGACGACAAGCCGGCGGCGCTGGCGCCGGCAACGGCCGGGACGGCCGCGGCAGCCGCCCCCCACTTGATGATCGACCGCCGGCTGACGGTCGCGGTTCGCGGTCCGGGAATGCTCATCGGGACGCTCCTCCGTCACTGATGCGGGTCACGGACGATTACGGCGTCGCGAGGCAGCGCCGTACGGCGGACCGCGACACGATTGCACACGGAGACCGGCCCGAATGGCGGAGTAAGGCGTCTTGGCGGGCACCTCGAACTCCCGACGACGAGAGGACACCGCGCTACGCTGACAACGGATGAGGTGGGCGAAAGGATGGGCAACCGGCTGAGTGCCCTCTACCCTACACCCGTCCCGCGTCCTGTCAATGACCCGCCTTGCCCCACCGCGCGGTCCGGTGTAGCGTGTGCACGCCGTCACCGTCGACGGCTTTGTGATACGCCTGGAGGAACGATTTGATGACGCCCGCCCCTTATGGATCCTGGTCTTCTCCCATCACCTCGGAGCTGATTGTCGCCGGCACGATCAGCCTCGTCGAGGTTAGTCTCGACGGAGACGACGTCTACTGGATCGAAGGCCGCCCGACCGAGGCCGGCCGCCGCGTGATCGTGCGGCGCACGCCCGACGGGCGCACCGCCGACGTCATCCCCGCGCCCTTCAATGCCCGCACCCGGGTCCACGAATACGGCGGCGGCGTCTACATCGTCGTCGACGGCACAATCTATTTCACCAACTTTGCCGACCAACGCCTCTATAGCGTCGCCCCCGGCGGCAAGCCGGAGCCGGTCACGCCCGACGTTGGGGATGCCGCCCTGCGCTTCGCCGACTTCGCCCTCGACCGCACCCGCAATCAGCTTATCTTCGTGCGCGAGGACCACCGCGAGGCCGAGGCCGAGGCGTCGAACGCCGTCGTCGCCCTCGACCTGGCGGCACCCAAGGACGACGGCGGCCGCGTCCTCGTCGCCGGCAACGACTTCTACTCGACCCCGCGCGTCAGCCCGGACGGTTCGCGCCTCGCCTGGCTCACCTGGAACCACCCCAACATGCCGTGGGACGGGTGCGAGCTGTGGGTGGCCGACCTGACGGATGAGGGAGGGCTTGCGAATACGCAACTCGTCGCGGGTGGTCAGGACGAGTCGATCTTCCAACCGGCGTGGTCGCCGGACGGTGTCCTCCACTTTGTCTCTGATCGGACGGGGTGGTGGAACCTCTACCGCTCCCACGGCGGCGCGGCGGAACCGCTGGCGCCGATGGAGGCGGAGTTCGGTTTGCCGCAATGGGTCTTTTCGATGGCGACCTACGGCTTCGCCTCCGCCGAAACGATCGCCTGCACCTATTCGCGGCACGGGACGTGGCATTTCGCTACGCTCGACCTGGCCAGCCGCCGCCTCGAACCGGTCGAGACGCCCTTTACCGAGTTCGGTTCTTTCACGGTGGGCGACGGCTTTGCGCTTGTTACCGCCGGGTCGCCGACCGAGTCGCCGGTCGTCGCTCGCATCGACTTGGCGACGGGCGGGATCGAGCGATTGCGGTCTTCATCAACCGTTGAGCTTGATGAGGGGTACCTCTCGGCCGCCGAGCCGATTGCCTTCGCGACTCAGGATGGCGGCACGGCCTACGGCTTCTTCTACGCCCCGCGCAACAAGGAGTGCCGCGTGCCGGAGGGCGAGCTGCCGCCGCTGGTCGTTATCAGTCATGGCGGACCGACCGGGCAGACCGACACCGTCCTCGACCTTTCGCTTCAGTATTGGACCAGCCGCGGCTTCGCCGTGCTCGACGTCGACTACGGCGGCAGCACCGGCTACGGTCGCGCCTACCGCGAGCGCCTCAACGGCCGCTGGGGGATCGTCGACGTCGACGACTGTATCGACGGCGCGCATCACCTGGTCAAGGAGAGGCGCGTCGACGGCAATCGCCTTGCCATTCGCGGCTGGAGCGCCAGCGGCTACACCACCTTGGCCGCGCTCACCTTCCGCGAGGTCTTCAAGGCCGGCGCCAGTCACTACGGCGTGAGCGAGCTCGAGGCAATGGCCAAGGATACCCACAAGTTCGAGTCGCGCTACCTCGACCGCCTCATCGGCCCCTACCCCGAACGCAAGGACCTCTATACCGAGCGCTCACCGCTGAATTATGTCCACCGGATGACCGCCCCCCTCATCCTCTTCCAGGGGCTCGAAGATAAGGTCGTCCCGCCCAATCAGGCCGAGCTGATGTACGACGCGGTCAAAGCCAAGGGACTGCCGGTCGCCCTGGTTGAGTTCGCGGGAGAGCAGCACGGCTTCCGCCAGGCCGCCAACATCCGCCGTGCCCTCGACGGCGAGCTCTACTTCCTGGGGAAGGTCTTCGGGTTCGAGCCGGCGGACGCGATCGAACCGGTACCCATTGCAAACGTAGACGCTTGAGATCGATGCCAACTCACGGCTCGATGATGACTCGCTGACCGTGGTCGAACGTCACCTTGAAATGGTTGAGGACGTCGAGGCCGAGTAGGTACTCGTCCCCTAAGGCAATGATCAGCCCGTCAATCGGGCCAGGTTGGTCGAGCAATTCGACTGTGCCGTTGTAAACCGGTACGCGAACGCGCTCGCCGCTGACGGTCTGGGCAAACTCCAAGTCCCGCGGACGGGGAAGAGCCGCGATCAACTATTGGGGAACAACAAGGTAGCCATCAAAGCCGGTATCGAGGAGTGCAACGGCGTTGCCGGCGATTTCTTGGATAGCGAACCGGAAGCGGAGTGACGGATAGGGTATCTCCGTCATCTGGCAAGGGCGCGCAGATGCCATTCCGCCTTCGCACCGATCTTGCGCAAAGCGAAGTTTCCTTCTCCAAACCGGGCGGCGGCTTCGTTACTCAGCGCCAAATGGTCGGTGCCCAAGATGACCTCACCGTCGTCGCTGATGGCGACGAACTCCCCTACGTGCCCTGACTCCAACGACCGGCCATAGCGTTCGTAGAGGCGATCGTCCTTCCGCGCCCGCTCGGACATCCAAAATTGGAGTTCGTATGCAATCGGCACGTAGGCATCTCCTTCTATGGACAATGGCGGGCATTATGCCATGACCAGCAGGATTGACCATTGCCTCGGTCACCGACGCGGACCGGACGCCACCACGAAACCGCGCTATCCATCACGCTCGGGCAGCGTCAGCAGGAAGCCGTGCGCTTCGCCTTCGAAGAGACCATAGCCGACGATGAGGCCGTCGTTCCCGATGTCGCGCGCTTTGCGCAGCTCCCAGCCGGCGTCGTCCGGCAACTCGTCGTGAAGATCGGTCATGGCGCCGTCTCGCCAGCGGAAGGCGAGGCCATCTGACTCCTCGTGGCCGAAGGAGCCGACGACGACGCCATCTTCGTTGATCGACCAGGCTTCGCTCGACTCGGCGTCGAGTGTGCCGAGGTCGGTCATTTCGTCATCCGACCAGAGGAAGGCATGTTCTTCGCCGTTTGCGGCGAGCGAGCGGCCGACGACTTGCCCAGCGTCGTTGATGTCGGTAACGCTTGCTTGGTCGCCGCCAAGGGTGCCGAGGTCGATCATTTCGCCGTCCTGCCAAAGGAAGACGTGGCGCGTGCCGTCGGCGGTGTCGGAACTGCCGGCGATCTGGCCGGCGTCATTGATTGCCGCCGCGGCGGCGGTCGGTCCGCCGAGCGTGCCCAGGTCCACCATCGTCCCGTCGTCCCAGAGGAAGGCGCGGCGCTCACCGTTGCCATTGCGCGACGTGCCGACGATCTGTCCTTCGCTGTTGATGGCAAAGGCGCGGCTCTCGTTGCCGCCCAGGGTACCCAGGTCGGCCATTTGGCCGTCTTCCCAGAGGAAGCCGCGCCATTCCTCGTTGGCAAGTTGCGCCACGCCGACGATCTGACCGGCGTCGTTGACATCGTAGGCAGAGCTGCCGGGACCGCCCAGGGTGTCGAGGTCGGTCATCTCCCCGTCGCGCCACAAGAAGGCGTGGCGCTCGCCGTCCGTTGTCGCCGCCACGCCGACCACGTCGCCATCCACGTTCGCGTGGTAGGCGTCGCTGCTGGCGCCGCCGAGGGTGCCGAGATCGACGATCCGGGCGACCGGTTCCGGCGTTGAGGTCGCGGTCGGCGCGGGTGGAGGTGTCGTCGTAGGGGTTCCGGCGGCGCTCGTCGCGGACTGGTGCGGCACGGTGACGTCGGTCGCCAATCCGGCAACTGTGACCGGGGTGTCGGCCGCGGCCAGGTAGCCGTCCGGCGGTTTGCGATCCTCCATCACGTAGGCGCCAGGGGTCAGGTTCGTGATCGTGACCGTGCCGTCGTCGGCGCCATCCTCCGGGTCGCAGGCCGCGCCGCGATAGGCGCCACGCGCCCCATCCCCGGCATCGTCGTAGATCTGGAAACAGGCGCCAGGCAGGGCGTTCCCGGTCTCGTCGACGACGCGGACTTGCAAGGCGCCGACCGCCGTCGCGGGATCGCGCACCGCGTTTACGACCTGCCCGATCGCCTCGACGACGATCTCGGGTTGCTCGTGGACGACGTCGCTGCCGCTCGTCTGGGCCACGATCAGGCGGCCGTGCAGTGCGCGAGCGTGTGCTTCCTGCGCCTCGCGCCACGCCGCTTCCAACTGTTCGACGGGAAAACTCTGCGGGAAGCCGAGCAACAACCCGTGCGTGATCACGATCGCGGGCACCGTTGGCGGTAAGGTGGCTTGGTCGGCTTGCTCGAATCCGGCGCGCTGGTTCACCCGCTCCGGATTCTCCGCGCCTAGCATCCCACTTCGATCCGGGCTCTCCTCCGGCACCAACTCGAGGAAGCGCGCGATGAACCCCGGCGCAATCGCATCGACGTAGACGAGCCCCGCGACGTTGTCGGGGAACTGGCCGGCGAAGAGGCGAACGATCACTCCGCCCCACGACTCCCCGACGAAGACGCAAGGGCAGCCGACGTCGGTCGCCTCGATCAGCGCGTGCAGGTCGTTCACGCTCTCCCGCGTCGTGCGCTCCGCTTCCGGCGCGGGGTCGCTCTGCCCCAGACCGGCCCGGTCGTAGCTACAGACCCGGGTCGTTTTCGCGATTTCCGGTTGGACATCGGCCCAGGTCTCCGAGTATCGACCTGGCCCACCGGCCTCCAGCAGCACCGTCGGACTGCCCGACCCGGTACAGGAGAGGAAGAGGGAGCGGCCACCGATATCGACCCGGCCGGGCGTTGCTTCCGGCGTGCCCGCGGGAGGTGATGCGGTCTCAGGGGTCGGCGTCGGCGGCGTTTCCACCGGCGGCACGGTCGGCACGGCCCCGTCGCGGCGATTCGGCACGCGTACCGTCGTCACCTCCTCGTCAGCGGCGACCGTAACCGGCACGTCCGGTCCCTTCGCGTACCCCTCCGGCGGCCGGTTCTCTTCCAGCAGGTAGTCGTCGGGTTCGAGGTTGCGGATCGTGATCGTCCCGTCGTTCTCCCCGTCGTCCCCATCGCAGCGGGCATTCCGGTACTCGCCCCGCGTGCCGCCACCGGCGTCGACGTAGAGTTGGAAGCACGCGCCTGGCAACGGCTGCCCAGCCTCGTCCACCTTCTCGATTCGCAGTGTCCGATCCGGCGCCGCATAGGCGGCGGCGACCAGGATCTGTCCGATCAGCAATGCGACGATTGCGGCACGAAGCATCTGACGCCCTTCCCGAAACGACGGGAACACCAAGCAACCGATGACTCGAATGGACCTAAGCGTAAAGGCGTCACCGTCGCTGTCAAGTCGCCGTCTGTCGAATCCGCGGTTGACCGCCGATGCTAGGATGAGATTGGCTATCGTGCGTTGACGAAGAACCCCATCGGGGGGAGCTTATGGGTCGCCGTTCGCGCAGGATCGGGACCATCCCAGCCACGTCGCGGGGCCGCCTGGTCGCGGTCGTCGCGGTCTGGTTGGTCGCCGGGCCGCTCCTCTCCGCGACCTCCGGCTCCGCGCCGTTCTCATTTGCGCTCGTTCCGCCGCGCCAAGGCGCCTGCCCGGATGGCGCAACCCCCGAGGCGGTGATCCCGAACTGGGGCGTAGCCGAACCGACCGGCAACCCGCTTTGCGATCTGTTGGAGGGCACTCCCGAACGCGTCCCCAACTGGGGCAGCCGGCCGCGGGGCGCGGTTACGGTCCAATTCGACGTCGGCGGCGACCGGGCCGAAGTGATCCTGTTGCCGGAGGCGCTGGGACAGGCGGCCGGCGAGGGCGGCGCACTGGCGGCGGCCGGCGCGCTGCTCGCCTCGCCGCGCGATCCGCGCTGGGCGCCGGTCAACCAGTGGAACGAGGCGATCCTGGCCGCCCAACAGCAGGTCTTTTTTGCCACCGGCGTGATCGTGCCCGGCAACGTGATTAAGGCGATCATCATGCTCGAAACGGGCGGGGTGATGCCGACCGGCGCCAACGCGGCCGGGTTGATGGGGGTGAGGCGCCCGACCCTCGGCGCCGGCCGCTACGACGTGCGGCGCGTCGCCACCAACCCGGCCTACTCGATCTACGCTGGCGCCTACGAACTGGCGCTGCGCCACATCGACTCTGGCAAGCGACCCTGGGAGAATGTCGCGCTGGGCTACGCCGCCGGTCATTACGACCCCACCGGCGCCTCCACCGACGACCAGGACTACCTGCGCCGCTTTCGCGGCTTCCTCGACGAGCTCGAAGCGGCGGGTCGCGTCGTCGTCCAGGCCGGCTCGACCGACGCGACCGGCGTCGCCGCGATCTGGGGCAACCTCCTGATCAGTGGCGCTCCGCCGATCCTCTCGCAGGAGTTCGGGCCAACCGACTTCAGCGTCTACGTGCGACCGGAGTGGTACAGCTACGCCCTCGACTATGGCTTCAGCCAACCGGGGCACACCGGCCTCGACGTCGCGATCCCGGCTAACACGCCGCTCTACGCGCCGCTCGACGGCACGATCGTTTGCGCCGGCACCGGCAACGGCACCGGGGAGGACAGTTGCGCCGCCTTCCTCTCGTCCTATGGCGGTCCAACCTCTGGCCGTCTCCAACTGAAGCTGCCCTACGGCGACATGCTCATATTGGGACACGTCAACGTCTCGATCGTACGGCCGGGCGAGAGTGTGCGGGCGGGGCAGCAGATCGGCCTCTCCGGCAGCATGAACGGCGACCACGTTCATATCGAATACCGCGTCCGCGACACCTCGACCCGTTCCGGCTGGAGCATCATCGACCCGCGCGGCCCACTCAGCGGGATCGAGACCGTGCCGACCCCGGCCGGCCCGATCGTCATGCCGACGATGGTCCCGACCGGCGCACCGACTGCCACGATGGCCACGGAGGACGCCACGCCATCGTCGCCCACGACCGGCAGCCCATCGCCACCGACGACTGGCAGCCCATCGCCAACGGTTGTCGTCAGCCCGACGCCAACCGCTGACGTCAGCCCGACGCCGCCGTCTCCGGCCACGCCCGCCACGCCTGGGTTGGCATCGCCGATCGCCGCGCCCGACGCGGATGGAGACGGCCTCACCACGGAGGAAGAGGCGCTGCTCGGGACCGACCCCGACAACCCGGACACCGACGGCGACGGTCTCAACGATGGCGACGAGGTGAGCTGGGGCACCAACCCGCTCAACCCCGACACGGACGGGGACGGTCTCAGCGACGGCGCGGAGGTCCATGAATTCGGTTCCGATCCCCTGCGATCGGACACCGACGGCGACGGCTTCTCGGACGGTGACGAAGTCGCCGCCGGCGCCGACCCCACCGACCCGGCCAGCGTGCCGGACTGATCCCCGCGATTGCACGCGCGTTCCGGTAGGCCGGACGGCGGCGCACCACTTTTGCCCTGAGCAGCGAGGCCGTATAGTGTGGGAAGGTCAAACCGAGCAGATCGCCCGTGGCGGCGATGGAGTGTGGCGTCCCGAACCTCGCAACAGGGTGGCCGGATGTTGTCGGCGTTGATCCAAGCCAGGATCCTTGCATCCCCGGTCGCGATCCGCCGTGTCATTGGCATGTGCGCGCTTGGACTTGCCGTCGCCGTTCTGGCTGGCTGCTACGAGGATGTTCCCGATACCCCGACCGCTGGGCCGACCCTCGGGGCCCCGACAACCGCGCCGACCGTCGCCGAAACCGAGCCTCCGGCCGACACGCCGCCGCCCGACGAACCGACAGAGGCCCAACAGGCGACACCCGAACCGACCGAACCGACCGACCCGACTGAGCCCCCGCCCGCGTCGCCCACGGCCCAACCTGGGGCGACGAACACCACCGTTCCGCCGACCGCGACGCGGGCGGCGACCGCCACGGCGACCTCCCGCATCGTCGTCGATCCAGCCCGCCCGCCGACCGCGACGGCGGCGCGCCCGCCAACCTCAACGCCGCGACCACCGATGGCCACCGCCACCGTGACCCGAACGCCCACGGCGATGCCGACCGTGATACCACGCGCCACGGCAACCGTGACCCCGCGGCCTTCAGCGACGGTGACGGCAATGGCGACCAACAGCCCAACACCGCGTGCCACGACGACCGCAACGGCTGTCCCACCGACGATCACCGCGACTGCTACGACGGCGCCGACCGTCACCGCGACGACGCAACCGACTATCACGCCGACGGCTGAGCCGACGATCGAGCCAACGCTCACCGCGACATCGGAACCGACCGTGACCGCAACAGTCGAGCCGACGATTACGGCTACAGCCGAACCCACGGTTACGGCCACGCCCGCACCGACGGTGACGGCAACCTACACCCCGGAACCGACGCTGACCGCCACGGCGGAGGCAACCGCCACGCCCGAGCCGACCATCACGCCGACCGCGGAGCCAACGTTGACGCCCACCGTCGAGCCGACAGCGACCCCGGAGCCGACACTTACGCCCACGGTTGAACCAACGGCGACGCCGGAGCCGACGCTGACGCCCGAACCAACCGCGACTCAGGAGCCGTCCGCCACACCCGAACCGACCGCGACCATCGAGCCGACTGCCACCGTCACACCGGCCCCGCCCTCCGTCATGCTGATCTTGATCCTCGACGAGGTGGGGCAACCGGTCCCTGACGCATGCATCGCCTTGCAGGGCGCGGTCGAGACCTACGAGGTCTGTGATAACGGCGACGGGGACGTCGACCTCACTTCCGGCACGATCGAAATCGACGGCATCGTCGCGGGCGACTACACACTGGAAGTCACCAAGATTCCGCCCGGTTTCACCGCCGCGCCGTCGCCGTTGACCGTGCCGCCAGGCGAACTCGTTTCGACTGAGGTTCTGCTTACCGCAACTGAGCCTGCCACCCCGGAACCCACGGCAACGGTCGAGGCAACAGCGACAGCAGAAGCGACCGCGACCGCGACTGCCGAACCAACCGCGACACCCGAGGTGCTGCCGACCGAAGAACCGACGGCCACGCAAGAGGTGGCGCCGACCGAGGAAGCGACCGCGACGCCGGAGCCGACCGCGACGCCGGAGGTGACGGCAACCATCGAGCCCACGGCGACGCTCGAACCGACGGCGACCGTCGACGTCCCACCGGTCGAGCTGGGCCTGCCGCCGCCGCTGCCGCCGCCGACCGAGGTCTACCTCGTCGGCGACCTCCAGGACGAGCTCGGCTGTCCCGCCGACGACGATCCTACGTGCAACTTCGCTCTCCTGACGGAGGAGAACGGCATCTGGAGCGGCACCTTCTCGCTGCCGCCCGGTGACTACCGCTTCCGCGTCCTTGCCCGAAGCGATCAGGACCGGTTCCTCGGCGAAGGCGGCGACCCGGACGGCGAGGATCTCACGCTGACCGTCCCCGAAGGGACGGGTGTGGTCTACGTCGACTACAACCGTCATACCGGCGAGATCCAGACGCGGCCCAGCCCGGTTGACGCGGTCGTGTCGACCGAGTTCGGCGTCTTCCCGCTGCGCCCGACCGAGGATGGCGGGTTCGAGATCTACTTCGACGCGCCCGCCGGCCCGGCCACGCTCCAGGTGCTCTTCGACGGCCAACCGGTCAACGAGGAGCAGATCGCCCTGGACACGGACGCCCGCCTCCACGTCGTCGTCGACAGCCAGGGCGTCTTCGTCACATTCGAAACAGTCGAGCCCGCCTCCCTGGCCGTGACCAAACTCGATGACACGGGCAACGTGCTGCCCGACGCCTGCTTCGCCGTGTTGAGCGAGGACGAGTCGCTCGCCGGTCAGGCCTGCGACGGCGACGACGGCGCGGCGGACGGCGTGACGACGATTCGGTTCCCGAACGGCGTGTCGCCGGGAACCTTCACGCTCATCGAAACCCGTACGCCTGAGGGCCAGGCGCCGGCCGCGGAGCAGCCGGTCGATCTCGGTCCGGGTGAGAATCAGGTACAGGTCAACGCGAGTGCTGGCGCCGCCCGGCTTCGCGCGCGCTCAAGGGAGGCTCAGGTTCTATGACACACGTTGCTCGCCGTCGCGCCGCCGCACTCCTCATCGCCGCGGTCGTGGCGACCCTCGTCGTCACACCCGGCACGTCGCCAGGGATCGCGCCACGGGCCTCGGCGCAGAACGGAACGGTCGAGGCGGCCGCGTTGACGTGTCCGGCGACAGTCGATCCCGCCGCCACCGACCAGGCCGTCTTCGCGGAGGCGTGCGTCGAGACGGTGGATGGACTGACCTTCTCGTTGACGGCCGGCGGCGTCACCCGGCGGCGCACGACGGCCGGCGGGGAGCCGGTCTCCTGGTCGGCCGTTTCCGGCCCGTTCACGATGCGGCTGGAAGATCCCCAGGCGGGCCGGGCCGTCACCTTCTGCGCATCTGAGTCCGACTGGCAGCGTGCACTGGTCGAGGACGGTGCGATCGAGGGCGAAGTGATCGGAGGCGGCGGGTTGACCTGCCAGTGGTATCTCCTGCCGGAGGCCGCGGCCCCAACCGCGACAACGGCCCCGACGGCGACCTCCGCGCCCATTGCTACCGCCACCCAGGCGCCAACCGTGGCTCCGACCGCCACTCAGGCTCCCACCCCCACGCTCGGCCCCACCGCGACCCCGACGCCGCCGCCCATCGACCTCTCCGCTCCCGGCGACTTGGTGATGTTCCTCGGCAATCCCACGCACGCGGGCGCGGCGGCGGGTCCTGGTCCCGAGGGTCAGCCGACGTTGCTCTGGCGGTATCCGCTCGGCGATCGCGTCTTCTCGTCGCCGGCGGTGACGAATGGCACGGTCTACGTCGGCGGCGACGCCGCCCTCTATGCCCTCGACGCGGCAACCGGGACCGAACGCTGGCGCGTCGAGCTTTCGGGATCGGTCATTGCCTCGCCGGCGACGATCGCCGGCGTCGTCTTCGTCGGCAGCGAGGGGGGTGAGTTCGTTGCGGTGGACGGCGAGACTGGCGCGGTCTACTGGCGCTTCGAGACGGAGGGCAAGATTCGCTCCTCCCCGGCGATCGTCGACGGCATTGTCTACTTCACCAGCTACGACGGCAATGCCTACGCCCTCGACGCCACGACCGGCCAGGAGGTCTGGCGCGCCGAGACCGGCGCCGACATCTTGCTCTCCTCCCCCGCGATAGCCGACGGCATTGTCTACTTCGGCGTGGCCGACATCACCGGCGGCGAGATCTACGCCTTTGACGCCGAGACCGGTGGCGAAGAGTGGCGGATCGACCTCTCCGGACCGGCAATCTCTTCGCCGGTTATCGTCGGTGAGACCATGTATATCGGCAGCTATGACGGGCGTTTCTATGCCCTCGACGTGGCGAACGGCGATCGCCGATGGGTGCATCCCACCAATCGTCCGATCTGGTCCTCCGCGGCCGTGGTTGACGGCGTCGTCTACTTCGGCGGCCGGACTCACGAACTGCACGCGCTCGATGCGGCCAGCGGGATGGAGTTGTGGCGGGTCCCCACGGGGGATTGGATCGACTCGCCACCGACGGTCGCGGACGGCGTCGTCTATTTCGGCAGCAAGGACAACAATCTCTACGCGGCCGACGCCGCGACCGGCGGTCTGATCTGGCAACTCGAAACCGGCCGCTACGTCGCGTCCGCGCCGGTCGTGGTCGGGGGCGTGATCTATGTGACCAGCCGCGACGGCTTCATTTACGCCTACGGCAGCGGGGGCCAAATTGAGCAGCGAGGCGGCGGCCTGCCAGGCGACGTGCCACGCGAGATCGTGATCGAGGGCGGTCGCTATCTCCTCGACCGCATGCTCTTTGCCGACGCGGGGGCGATGACGCCCGCCGGCTCGCTCGGCCCGATCAGGCTGTATGCGCAAGAGGATTCGACGGCCACAGCGCCGATCTACGCGGTCGTGCCCGGTCGCGCCGACGGCGAACTGGCGCGCTACTGGCCCGAACGGCTCGACACGCCCGAGGAGCCCTGTCCCGGTGAAGACCCATCGGTCAGCCCGCTGCAAGCGGGCGACACCGGCTACGCCTACGCCGGTATCGAGCCGCTGTTCACGACCAGCAGACTGACTTCCGTCGCTACCGCGAACGACGGCCGCCCCACCTACGCCGAATCGGCGGAGACGACACCAATCGAGGAACTCTTCTTGGAATCGGCGGCGGGCCTTCAGCGATTCATGCTGCTCGACGAGCGCGGCCTGCCCGAGATGCTCCGCGGCTCGCTCCCATTCGCCGGGGGCGTCTTCACCTTCGCCGAGGACGCCACGGGCACGGCCGACCGCGCCGCGCTGACCCGGCTCGGCTGCGCCGGACCATTTCCGGTGCTGGTATCGCCCGATCAAGCGGAAGCGCCGTTCACGTCAATCTTCATTGTCGTCGGCGGCCCGAACGATTCGGTGCTGGCGTTTGAGGCGACGTAATTCGGCCCCCCAATCCTGGGGGGAGCACGACGGACGACGACGTGGCGTCGTCTCCCCCCAAAGTTGGGGGGCTGGGGGGGCCGCACCCGCGCTATAACACCTCCGCCTCTTCCTCTTCTAGCACGCCGTTCACCGCGGCGCCTTCGCCGCCGTCGAAGGAGATGCGGCCGGAGAATTCGGGGGAGGCGGTTTTGATCCGGTTGGTCAGGTCTTCCATCACGTCCGGGTTGTGGCGGAGGAATTCCTTGGCGTTCTCGCGGCCCTGGCCGAGGCGGTCGTCGCCGAGGTAGAACCAGGCGCCCGATTTGCGGACGATGGCGAGGTCGGTGGCGACGTCGAGGACGCTCCCTTCCTTCGAAATCCCCTCGTTGTACATGATGTCGAACTCGGCCTGGCGGAAGGGCGGGGCGACCTTGTTCTTGACCACCTTGACCCGCACCCGCGAGCCGATCGCGTCCTGCCCGCTCTTGATCGTCTCGATGCGGCGGATGTCGAGGCGGGTCGAGGCGTAGAACTTGAGGGCGTTGCCGCCGGTGGTCGTTTCCGGGTTGCCGAACATGATGCCGATCTTCATTCGGAGTTGGTTGATGAAGACGACGGAGGTCTTGGAGCGGGAAATAGCGCCGGTCAGCTTTCGCAGCGCCTGGCTCATCAGGCGGGCCTGGAGACCCACGTGGGAGTCGCCCATATCGCCTTCGATCTCGGCCTTCGGCACGAGCGCCGCCACCGAGTCGACGACGACGATGTCGAGCGCGGCGGTGCGGACGAGGGTCTCGGTGATCTCGAGCGCCTGCTCGCCGGTGTCGGGCTGAGAGACGTAGAGCTCTTCCAGGTTGACGCCGAGCCGGCGGGCGTAAACCGGGTCGAGGGCGTGCTCGGCGTCGACGTAGGCGGCGACGCCGCCCGCCTTCTGCGCTTCGGCGATGGCGTGCAGCGCCAAGGTGGTCTTACCGGAGGATTCCGGTCCGTAGATCTCGGTGATCCGGCCGCGCGGGATCCCGCCGATGCCGAGGGCAAGATCGAGCGCGATGCTACCGGTCGAAATGGCCTCGACGTGGGTATTCTGGGCTTCGCCGAGCTTCATGATCGAGCCTTTGCCGAATTGACGCTCGATCTGGGTAATGGCAAGGTCGATAGCCCGCGCGCGTTCCGACATGGAGATGCCGTCCTTCCTCTGTCCGGCAGGCCGGCCGCCCCGGCCGCCGTGTGGCGTCATTGTGAATCATTCTGAGGCAACGATGAAGGCGAACCAATGTTCTATTAGCGAAATGATACCCTGAACGGACGGGGTTCGTCAAACCCAATCTCTACCGTTCGCCTCGGTTTGGCGACTGGCATTGAGTGCGCGCCGTCCTTGGTGTAAGGGCGCGGCAAGCAGCCCCTACAAGCCGTCCGACGCTTCTTCCTCTGCTTCCTCGGTCACCGCCTCGGTCGGGGTCGGTTCAGGCGATGCGGTGGCGGTCGGTTCCGGGGTTGGGGTGCTGGTCGGGGGCGGTTCGGTGGCGGTGGCGGTCGGCTCGGGCGTGACCTCCTCGGTCGGCGTAGCGGTCGGGGAGGGGTCGGGCGTCGTGGTTGGACTGGATTCGACCGTCGCGGTCGGGTTCGCGGCCGACGCGGAAGCGACGTCAGTGCGCGGGCTCGCGGGCGGTCCCTGGCCATCCGGCACGAAGGCCGGGTCCGAGGTCAGGATGAGGCGGTCCAGGCGCAGGCCGTCGTCGGCCATCCAGACGTTGATCGTGTGGACGCCCGGACCGGGAATCTCAACGGTCGCGACGCCACCCTCGACCGCGTTGGTCCAGCGCCAGGCGCCATCCTCGACGAGGTCGATGGAGCGGGCGGTCACGACCTCCTGGCCGTTCACGCCGACGTGGAGCGAGTCGTCGCCGCCGGTTGCCAAACCGCGAAGCCAGACGTAGTACGGGCCGGCGCCGGCAAACTCGACCTCGTATGCGAGCGCCGGACTTGTCTCGGCGTAACCGGTGTCGATGACCAGCCCACTATCTGGCTCGGCCCGCATGAAACCGGCGCCGGCGAAGCCCTCGACATCGGCTTGCGCGGTCCAGCGCACGTCGCCGCGTGGCGTCTCGACGTGGAATGCCTCCGCCTCGAGCACGACAGCGCCATTCTGCTCGGCAAAGGGCGGCAATGGCTCGGTGGTCGCCGTCGCCTCGATAGTTGGTGATGGTGTCGGCGTCTCCGCCTGCACCACGGAGACCACCGCGGGCTCAAAGCCGGGATCGTTCGACAGGATAATCCGGTCGATCCTCAATCCGTCTTCCCGCGCCCAGAGGTTGAGGGTGCGGTCGCCCGCCGTCGGGACGTCGACCGTCGCCGACGCCCAGGACCAATTCGGGCCGACCGCCGTCGTGATGTTCTCTCCCGACTCCGGCGCGGTCCCATCGATCCCCACGTGGAGCGAGTTGTCGCCGCCGTCATCCGCCTGTGTCAGGAGCCAGACGCGATAGCTGCCGGCAGCCGGGAGATCGACCGTGTACTGGAGTTCCGGCGCGGTGGTGGCGTAGTTGCTGAGCCAATAGGTCCCATCGTCCGGTGTGACGCGCACGAATCCATCACCGGAATGCCCAGCGACGTTCGTTTCCACGCTCCATGCGTGGCCGTCACGGTCGATCGTGTTCGTGAAGTCCTCCGCTTCGAACTCCACCTCAACCGGCGTTACGGGCGGATCGCTGACGGCGGTCGGCGAGAAGTCGCTGTCAGTCGTCAGGATGACCTGGTCCAGGCGTAGGCCATCCTCCCGCGCCCAGACGTTGATCGTGTGGACGCCAGGACTGGTGACGTTGATCGTCGCGGGCACGCGGTCCATCGTGTCGTTCGACCAACGGAAGCCACCGCCTGTGCCATCCGTTTCGACCTTGTCCGCGGTCAGCAATGGGACGCCGTTGAGCCCGACGTGCATCGTGTCGTCGGCCGCGTCCGACGCCTGCATCCGTGCCCAGACGTAATAGGTGCCGGTGGTCGAGAACTGCACCTGGTACCGCACCTCGGGGCTGGTTGTGGCGTAGCCGCTCAGCCAGTAGTGGCCGGAGTCGGGCCGGACCCGCAGGTAGCCGGCGCCGGAGTAGCCGGCGATGACGTCGTTCTCGAAGCGCCAGTCGTGGTTGCTTCGGTCGATCTTGTCGTGGTAATCCTCCGCCTCGAACTCGACGAAACCGTCCGTCTCCTGGAAGGCGAGCGGCGGTGCGACTTGCGGGCTTTCGGCCGGTCCCACGCCGGTTGGCACGTAGCTCGCGTTTGTGGTCAGCAGGACGCGGTCGAGCCGGAAGCCGTCCTCCCGCGCCCAGAGGTTGATCGTGTGCCGCCCGGCGGACGGGACGTTGATCGTGGCGACCGGGCCGTCCATGGTCGATTCGGTCCACGCCCAACCTCCGCCGACCGTGGCCGTCTTGATCTTGTCGGCCGTCGATGGCGTCGTGCCGTTGATTCCTGCGTGGATCGAGTCGTCGCCGTGGTCGTCGGCTTGCGCCCGCAACCAGAGGTGATAGATGCCCGGTGTCGCGAACTCGACCTGGAATTGCATCTCCGGCGCCGTCGTCGCGTAGCCGTTTACCCAGTTGCCGCCGTTGTCCGGCTCGACGCGGACGAATCCGTCGCCGGCATAGCCAGGCATGCTCACGGCCGACTTGACGTTGCGGAAAAGCCAGCCGCGGTCGTCCCGGCTGATGAACTGATGCGCGTGCTCCGCTTCCATCACGACCTGTCCGCCAATTTCATAGAAGGGAGGCCCTGGCGGCAACAACGGCGGTTCACCGATCTCCTGGGCGACCGACAACACCGGCTCCGGAAATCCGTCGGTATCGCCGGTAATGCCGTTCGGCCCGTCTTGCGGCTCGGCCGCGCTGAGCAGCCAGGCCCGGACTTGGTCTGGACTCGCTCCAGGGTTGACCGACTTGAAGAGGGCAATGGCTCCCGTAACGTGCGGCGTGGCCATGCTGGTACCGGTCTTATAACCGTAGCCTCCATTGTGAAGCGTCGAATAAACACATGTGCCAGGCGCCGCAATATCTACAGCAGGACCGTCCTTGCTCGTTTGGTTGAGTTCATCATCATCCGTCCCGAGGCCGTTGTTGCACGGTGAAGATCCAAGCCCTCCGGGCTGCCCGTCATAGTCGGCGAAGTTGGAAACAGCGATGACTTCGTCATACGCCGCGGGAATGGCATTCGATGCGCTGCCACCGTTGTTTCCAGCTGCCACAGCAACCGGCACACCCGAAGCAACCGTACTGCAGATCGCGAGGTGAAGCGCGTGGGCCCAGCAGCCAGTATCAGAGCCGCTAGTGGCAAGACTCATATTGACAACATCGATCATGTCGGCATGGGCAACGACCCAATCGAGTCCGCAAATTATCTCGTCCGTTGATCCACTGCCGCTTCTGTCTAATACCCGTATCGCCCACAACCTAGCGCCCGGTGCAACACCGACAACGCCGAAGTCATTGTCGATAGCGGCGGCGATGCCAGCCACGTGAGTCCCGTGTCCGACAGCAATTCCGGTTCCGTTGTCATCGAAGGTGCCGATGTCGGTACAATCAATGCCGCCCGCAACGTTCAAGTCGCTATGGTCGAGATCAATTCCCGTATCCAAAACCGCGATGTCCGCGTCGACCCGTTCGTCGACGCCGTTGATATTCGCAACCGGATTCAGATCGGCGTTGACCCGATCAATGCCCGCCGGCAACGTCTGCTCCGCGATCTGAAATTCCTCGATGGGCGTAATCATGGCGACGCGGGGATGCCTGGCCAGCCGCTCGGCGCGGCGCTGGGTGATGTTGGCCGAGAAGCCGCGGAAGACGTTGCGGTAGACGCGCCGGGGGTTGACGCCTTCGTCGCGCGCGAAACGTGCCGCGTCGGCGCGCGGATCGGTCAAGACGACGATGACGTCCCCGTATGGGACAGACCCGTCCTGCGCCCGGACATTCCCCGCGCTCGACCAGCCGAGCGGCAGCAAGCCGGTGAGCACCAGGCAGAACGCCACGAATGCCGGCAACATGCGACTGAACCGCGCGGATCGAGATCGCCTTGGCGACGGCGACGCACCACGAGGCACGCTGGCCGAGGATCGCGGCATCAGTCAGTCTCCTAGCGGGCACGTGGCAAGACGCAACGCGCGGGCCGAGTCGCCTCGCCCGCGGCCATTCGTCCGGTTCTGTAGAGGAAAGGGTAGCATACGCCGGTCCGGGGGGTTCCACATGTCCTTTGACCATGGGCCGCGGTTTGTCTTGGCGTCCCACGATTCTCGAGTTCCACGGCATCACTTTGTCGAACGTCGAACGAAAGGATCCGACCCGTTGCCCTTCTTGCCATTCCGCGGCTGCTCGTGCTCCATTTTCCTCGGACTCATTGTCTGCGTTGCCATCGGGATGGGTGGGTATTTCGTGGGGCTGCCGTGGGTGCAGAGTGAGGTACAGGACCCGATTCGAGAGGCGGTCGAGACGGAGGTTGCGCGGCAAATTGCGATCGCGCCGGGTGCGGCGCCGGCGCCGGGCATCTACACGGTCCAGGAGGCCGATCTGAATCAGGCGCTCGCGGCGCGGGCCGATCGCTACCTCGACCTCAACGAAATGTTGGCCGCCATTGCCCCGGATGGCATCACCGTCAAAGTCACCGTCCAGGACCAGATCGCCACCTACGAAGGCAGTATCGCCGCCGTCAACGGCCGCCTACGCGTGATCGACATGACGGCCGACGGCGGGATCCGCTTCCTCATTCCCGCCGACGACATGGCCACATTGCTCGAGGATTCGGTCAACAACTACCTCGCCGCCAACGGCTTGCGTTTGGCCGGAGTCGATCTGGGCGACGGGACGCTGACGCTGGCGGTCGAACCCGCGTGAAAAGTGGCGGGGCCGATCCTCGCGGACCTGCCCCGCCACCTTGCGTCATTCCTTGCCGTCCTACGCCGCCCTCCGCCGGCGCCAGCCGTAGGCGGCCAGGCCCAGCACTGGCCAGGCAAGGCTGAGAAGGAGGGTGCTGTTGGCCGCGGCTTCCTCCGGGACGACCATGGCCGCCGCGGGAGCCGGCATCCCCGCGGTCGTGCCGGCGCCGGTGTTCGGCGGGGCCTTGGTTTCGACGCAGTTGAAGATCCAGACGGTCGACCGGAAGCCGGCGCGGACAATGACGTCGCCCTTCTTGTCGACGCTGTCCGACTCGGCGTGGCACCAGTCGGCGCCGATCTCCTTGAGCTGGTAGGCGCCCGGCCGCAACTGGCTGAAGCGGAGCAGGCCGTTGGCGTCAGTGACGCCCGTGCTCTGCGGCGTGTACCGCTCGCCGGCCCAGCGCGAGAGGGTGAACTTCGTGCCGTCGATTTCGACAGAGCACTCCTCGTACCAGTCGAAGTTGGACGGATAGTTGTTGGCGTCGCAGACGTACTTGTAAATCAGGATCGCGCCGGTTGTGTCGGAGACGTCGTCCGGCACGTTGAACCAGGTGCAGGTGATCGTCTGCCCCGCCTTCAGGCCGAAGGTGATGTTGGTCCCGACTGCCTTCAGGGTCGGGTTGTTGGCGTCGAGCCCGCAGAAGGCGAAGGTCGAGACCGCGGTGCTCGGCGGCTCCTCCTTCAGGGTGTAGGTCCCGGCGATGAGCTGGGTAAAGCGGGTCCGCCCCGTCTGCCCGATGTCGCCGGTGACGTGTTTGCCGGCCTTCGCGCCGGAAATGCGGAAGGTGACGTTGTTGGTCAGCGACGACTGGTCGCCGCAGTTGGCGATGAAGTCGGCGTAGTACTCCCCCGCGAATCCGGGGGCGCAGGTGTACTTGACGACGTTGATCGTGCCTGGGGCCGGAGCCGGCGGCTTGAGGAAGTTGATCACCACTACCGTCGTTTGCTGGTTGGTGAAGATGCGCACGCTCTCCGTCCGATCGCCGCCGGCCAGGACCGGGTCGGTTTCGGTCAGGAGGTAAATGCCCTGGCCGAGGGTCGCCTGGTACTCGCCGTCTTCGCCGGTGGTGAAGGTGAGCGTGTTGCCGCCCGCTTGCGGGTCGAGCGTGAAGCGCGCGTTGCCGCGGTCGCAGCCGGCCGTCTTGGCCAGCTTGCCGGCGCCGGGATTAGACGAGTCGAAGATCTCCGTCCGCTCCTCGCCCGTGCCGGCCGAGCAGTAGAACTTGATGACCCGGATCGCGCCGGTGTTGGGCGGCGGTGGGGCCGGCTTGTTGACGATTATGATCGTCGTCGTTAGACCCGGCTTGACGATGATGTTCTCCCGGTTCGGCGCCTGGGCGTAGCCCGGCGGCGCCTGGGTCTCCCGCAGCCGGTAGATGATGGTCGGGTCGAGGTTGTCGTAGATGATCTGGCCGTTCGCGTTCGAGCACTTCGGCGACTGGCCGTCGGGCGCCAGGTCGAAGCAGGCGTTCTGCAGCGGCTGGCCGTGTTGGTTCCGCTTGATGACCAGCACCCGGCCCGGCTTGAGCTGGTTCTCGATCTCGATCGTCGTCGTCTGGTTCGCCTGGATGGTGGCATCAACCGGCGCCACCGTCTGGTAGTCGTTGCTCGGCTTCTTCGTCTCGACGATCAGGTACTGCCCGACGCCGACGTCGGCAAAGGTGATCGTACCGTCGTTCGCCCCATCGGCGTTGTCGCAGACCTGCGGCACCTTGGTCACCGCGCCCTGCTTCAGGACGAAGCAGGCGCCGGCCAGCGGATCGCCGTCCTGGTCGACCTTTTCGATCACCAGGTCGCCGAACTGCGCCGGTGGCGGTTCTTCTTCGTTGATCACGGTCAGGAAGAGGGTTTGGTTCGGCTCGACCGTGATCGGTTGGTCGTCAGCGGCCAGGTAGCCGGCCGGCGGCACCGTCTCGACCAGGGTGAAGTCGCCCGCCGGGATGTTGATGAAGCGGATTACGCCGGCCGCGGGGTTCTGGTCGCCCGCCTCGTTGTCGCAGACCTCGTAGTCGGCATCGTCCTCGCCGTCGAGCAAGAAGCACGACCCGCCGAGCAGGTTGTCCTCGGTGTCTTCCTTGCGGATTTGGACGCGGCCCGGCTTCAGCACGTTGACGACGTCGACTTCAGTCTCGGTCCCGGCCACGATCTGGACCGCCTGATCCGGGGCCAGGAAGTAATCGCTCGATGGCGCCTGCGTCTCGCGCAGGGTGAAGTTGCCGGTTTCGACGTCGGGGAAGGTGACGACGCCGTCGTTGCCATCGTCCACATCGCAGACCGGGCCGGCAATGAGCGTGTTGCCCTGGCGCAGCTCGAAGCAACTGTTTTGTAGCGGATCACCGTTCACGTCGACCTTATTGACGATCAGGTCGCCCTCGGTCTCCGGGGTCGGCTCATTGTCGATCTCGATGACGGTCGCGCCGGCGTCGACCTCGACGTCCTGATCGGCGACCGCCTGGTAGCCGGGCGGCGGAGTGGTCTCCGTGAGGGTGTGGAGTCCGATTGCTAGGTCGTCGAAGCGGATGATGCCGACCGAGCCGTGGCCATCGTTGCCGTCGTTGTCGCAGATCTCGACGTCGTCGCCCTGTCCGGTAACGCGGAAGCAGGCGCCGCCGATGAGCTGGTTAGTATCCGCGGCCCGCTTGATGATAATCAGGTCGCCTTCGTCGTCCGGCTGGATGATGATGATGATGATCACGATGATGATCACGTTCGCCTGGACGGTCACGGTCTTCTCGGCAAATGGGGGAGCCGGGACCAGGATCTGATTCGCCTGGAACCCGAAGGTGCGCGCCGCGACGGCCGCGTCGGCCGCGGGCTCGCTCTGCTGGATGCTGTAGACACCGACCGGCAGGTTTTCCACGACCAGGACGCCGGGGGCGGGATCGAGATCCTCGGAGCCGCCGTCGCAGATCTCTTGCGGGCTGTCGAGCTCGCCACTGATCAGCGTGACGCAGGCGCCCTCGACCGGATTGCCGTCTGGGTCTTGCATCTGGAGTTCGATGCCGCCGGTCTCGGGTGGCGTCGGCTCGTGCGCGAAGCTAACCTCGGCGGTTTCGCCTTCTGACACCTCGACCGGTTGCGGGCCGGCGCCGAGGAAGCCCGGCGGTGCGGCCGTCTCGGTCACGTCGTACTGACCGACCTGGAGACCGTCGATCTGGATGACGCCCGGCGCGGCGTCGCCGTCGCCGGCGCCGTTGTCAGTGACTTCGACACCGTCGACCTCGTAGGTTCCACCGCCGGCCGGAGCGTCGTCCGGACCGGTCGAGACGATGCGGACGCTCCCGATGGCGGGCGGCGTCTCGACGTTCTCGAAGGTGACCGTCGCCGTCTCGCCCTCGGCGACCGTAATCTCTTGCGGCGGACCCGCGCTGAAGCCCTCCGGCGCTTGCGTCTCGGTGACGACGTAGTCGCCGGCCGGGACATCGGGGATCAGGATCGTGCCCTCGTCGCCGCTCTGGTCTCCCCCCTGGTTGTCGCAGATCGGGCCAATCTCGCTCGGCCCGGAGAGGGCGAAGCAGGCGCCGCCGAGCGGGTCACCATCTTGATTCGTCTTCGTGATCACGACCTGACCAAGCGCCGGTTCTTCGGTCGGCTCCGAGGTCGGAGTCGCCGGTTCCTCGGTCGGCGTTGCCTCCTCGGTCGCCTCCTCGGTCGGCTCCTCGGTTGGGGATGCCTCTTCCGTCGCCTCCTCAGTCGGCGTTTCCGTCGGCTCAGGCGTCCGCGTCGGTTCTTCGGTTGGAGTTTCGGTCGGTTCCGGCGTCCGCGTCGGTTCCTCCGTTGGCTCCGGCAGCGGCAGCAATGGCAACGGCAGATCGGGCGTCTCGCCCGCGCCAACGGTGATCGGCAGCGTGCCGGGATCATCGAAGCCGTCCGGCAGCGCCGTGAAGGTCGCGGTGTAGTCGCCAGGGGTGAGGTTCTGGACCTCGATCAGACCGTCGTCCGAGTTCGCGTCGCCGTCGCCGTTGTCGCAGACCTCGACCGTTTCCGGGCCGTCGAGCAGCACGCATGCGCCACCGACGCGTTCGCCGGTTTCGTCGTCAGTGACCTCGATGACGACGCCGCCCTGCTCCAGGGCATTCTCGAAGGTCACATCGACCGTGCCGCCGGCCGGGACGGTGACGGTCTGGTCGGCCGCGCCCTGGTAGCCATCAGGCGTCCGCGTTTCAGCAATCGTGCGCTCACCGGCCGTGGCGTTCTCGATGACGATCACGCCCTCGTCGCCGCTGGCGTCACCCTCGCCGTTGTCGCAGACCTCGGCTCCGCCGTCGACGGTGAAGCAGGCGCCGCCGAGCGGGTTCTCGCCGTCCGTCTTGGAGATGACGATCGTGCCCGGCAACAGTTCGACGATGAAGGTGATCTCGGTCGTGGCATCCTCGCTGACGCTCGCCTCTTGCGTCGGCTCTTCGGCGAGCGCGTACCCATCCGGCACCTGGGTCTGGGTCACGGTGTAGTCGCCGACCGGGGCCTCGGTCAGCGTCATGTCGCCGTTGCCGTCCTGATCGCAGATCTCGCCAAAGTTCGTGACCTCGAAACAGACCGCGGGCACCCGGTTGCCATCTTGATCGACGGTGATGGCGCGCAGGATGCCGATGGGCGGCGCGGCAGTCGGCAAGGTCAGCGTCACGTCCGCCTGAGCGCCGGCCTCGACCGTCGCGCCCTGGCCTTCGGCCGCTTCCGCATCGAACTCCTCCGGCGCCGAATCGACGTCGACCTGGAAGTCGCCCGGTTCGAGGTTTTGAATCTCGATCACGCCGTCGTCGGGGTTCTGGTCGCCCTCGTCGTTGTCGCAGAGCGTGCCGCTCTGGGGACCGTCAATATCGACGCAGACGCCGCCCACGAGCTGGCCCTCGTCATCCTGGATGGCGATCTGAAGCGACCCGGTCTCGGGCGCGCTCGGCTCGCTGGTGAACCGCGCTTGCGCGGTTTCGCCAGAGGCGACCGTGACGGTCTGCGATGGCTCAGCGGCGAGGTCGAGCCCTTCGGGCACGCTCACCTGGGTGACGGTGTAGTCACCGGCCAGGAGGTCGGTCAGTGTCACGTCGCCGTCGGCGTCGTCGTCGCATTGCTGGCCGAGGCCGCTGATGTCGTAACAGACATTCGGTATCGGGTTGCCGTCCGGGTCGGTCGTGGTGGCAATCAGGGCGCCGGTGGTTCCGACCACGTCGAAGGTCAGTTGGGCCGTCTCGCCTTCGGCCACCGTCAGCGGCAAGCTTCCCGGCTGCTCGAAGCCTGGCGGCGGCTGGATCATGGTGGCCGTGTAGTCGCCGAGTTGGACGGCGCTAAAGCGAATGCGGCCGTCGCTGTCGTTGGCGTCGTTCTCGTCGTTGTCACAGATCGGACCATACGATTGTGGCCCGTCGAGCTGGATGCAGGAGCCGCCGACACGGTCGCCGTTTTGATCTCGCACGGTGATGAGCAGGTCGTTGGTCGGCGGCGCGGCGGCCGGGACGAGCAGGGTCACCTGGGCCTGCCCGCCGGGCTCGACGGTAGCGCTTTCGGAACTCGCTTGCGCCGCCTCGAAGCCCTCGGGCGCCGAGTCGAGAGTCACCTGATAGTCGCCGGCCTGGATGTCTGAGATCAGGATCGATCCGTCGCTCGGGTCGGCGTCGAACTGGTCGTTGTCGCAGAGGCTGCCGCCTTGCGGGCCGGCGATCGTGACGCAGGCGCCGAGCAGGGCGAATCCGTCCTCGCTCTGAATCGCGATCAGGAGCGATCCGGTCTCCGGCGCGCTCTGGGCGGCGACGAAGTTGACGACCGCCTCGGCGCCGCTCTCGACAGTGACCTCGTCGGTCTGCTCAGCGGGCAACTCGAAGCCGTCGGGGACGCTGACGACGGTGACGGTGTAATCGCCGGTCGGAATGTCGAGCAGCGTCAGGTCGCCGTCACCGACGTCGTCGCACAATTGGCCAAAGCCGGAGACCTCGTAGCAGACGCCACCGATCAAGTTCCCGTCTTCATCGGTGGTGAAGGCAATCAGCGAGCCGAACTGCTGCTCTGGTTCTTCCTCGATCGGCTCTTCGACCGGCTCCTCTGGTTCCTCGATCGGTTCCTCGACGGGTTCTTCCTCCGTCGGTTCCTCGACCGGCTCTTCTTCCTCCGGCTCTTCTTGCACCTGGATAACGCCACCCGCGACGATCACCTGGACGACGTTGTCGCCGGGACCGACGTCGACTCCTTCGTCCTCGGCCTCCGGCACGCCGTCCGGGGTGAAGGTTTCGGCCAGGTCGCCGGAGCCTGGGGCGCCGTTCGGGAAGCGGAGGACGGTCGTGCCGTCGTTGCTGCCGTCGTTGAAGTCGCAGTCCTGGCTGAGGACGTCGTTGCCGTCGTAGAGCGCGAAGCAGGAGCCAGGTTGCGGGTTGTCGCCTTCGTCCGTCTTCTGCACGGTCAGCGTCGCCGGTTGCTCGACCTCGGCGTCGGTCAGGTTGCCGCCGTCATCGGCGACGACGTGGGCGCGCCCGCCGGTGTCGCTCTCGAGCACGTCCGCGCCGCCGGGCTGCCCGTCGATAATCACCTGGATGTTGATCGGCCCACCGGGATGGTCGAAGTAGACCTCGTAATCGCCGTCGTCTGTTGGCGCCATCTGGAAGGCGCCGAGGTCGGTCTGGAGTTGGACGTCGTTGGCGAGGGGGTTGCCGGCGATCTCGCCGGTGAGACTGTTGTAGGCGAAGTAGACGGCGAGGGCGTCGTCCGGGACATCGACTTCGAGGTCGTCGCCATCGGGGTCGCCATCTTCGCCGAGGGAACGCTGCTCGTCGCTGACGTGGACGATCCGGTAGTCGTAGCTACCGGGTGGGAGCTGAAAAAAGCCGTCCCACGTCCCGTCGCCGTCGTTGTCCGACAGATCGATAGTGCCAAAGTCGCCGGAGACGACGATCTGGAAAGGTGTCGGCAGAGGTGGCGGAGCACCATCGCGCCGCGCATTGGCGGAGAGATCGCGTTGGGGGCCGGGTTGCGGCGCCGCCGCGGCCGGCATGGCCAGCGTCAAGGGCGCAAGCAGGCTGATCAGCAGAAAGAACGCCGCCAGCGCGTGGCCCGCGCGGCCACCGCTTGGATGGGTGTGCGCTCGCTGCCTCGACCGAGCGGGAACGGAAAAGTGGGATCGAATCGGGCGATAAGGGGCGCGCATCAGCGTCCTCCGACGAGCGACCGGGTCCGATGGAGCTTTCGCTCGCGGGGCGGCGGCATAGCCGCCCCCACTGACCAACCCGGCACGAACACAAACCACGTCTACGTTGCCTGTGCAAGGAGGACCGTCTCCCTCGCCCTCGACCGGCCCATTCGTTGCGGGCGAACGGCAGGGGGCTGGCTCGATGGTTCCGAGCGCAACCCTAGCACGGCGTTGCCAGACGTCAAGCCGTTACCGCAACGTGTGGGCCAGGTCCAGGGCACCTCCCCATGGGCCTTGCATGATGAGTAACGTGTAGAACGGTGGTTCCGTTTCTCACGGGCTCGTCGACGGCTGCCGGTCAGACACTCCGCGGCGTTGCAACGCCGCGCTCAACCGACGAAGACCCGGCGGGACTTCGTCGGTGGAGCCCCTGGATTCAGCCTGGGAAACCAGCTATCGTCCGCGGGTCTTGCCGCCCGTTTTCAGCCGTTCGCGCTCAATGGCGAGCGAGGCCAGGCTGGCGATACCTTCGGCCAGTTGCAGTTGGTCCCGGCTGAAGGCCATGGCCTTGCCGCCCCGATCGCCCAGCATCAGGCCCAGGCGACGCATACCGACCCGCAGCGGCACGACCAGGAGCGCGCGCGCGCCCTTGAGCGGTCCGAAGGCGTGGGACTCCGGCACGTCGACCGCTTCGATCTCCACCTCGCTCTTGTTCACGAAGTAGGAAGCGCCGCCGGGGATGTCTCCCAGCGAGATCTCGTCGGCGAGGTCGCTTAGCGCCGAACCAAAGGAGGCGGCGCGGCTGGCGCGGACGTAGGCGTCGTCGAGCGCCCAGATCTCCACGCGGCGCAGATCAAGGGCATCGGCGTAGCGATCAGCCAAAATCGACAGACATTCGGCGAGCGATTGCTCGGCCGCAACACAATCGACGATCTGCAACAAATTGGCGACCTGCCGCGCCAATTCGACTCGTTCGCCGGAAGCCAGATCGATCAGCGCCGGCGACGCGCCCGGCTGCGGCGTCCGCCGCCGGTATTTGCGCGGGGCGCGTTCAATCATGGGTCGCCAGGCCTGCAAATCCTGGGCAGAGATGAACGCCATCTTCCCGAGCCGTCGCGCGGGCAACTTCCCTCGGCGGACCGCCCGCGATACGGTGTGGTAGGAAACGCCCTTCAAGCGGGCGGCCTCTGCCATCGTGTAGACGTCGGTCCCCCCGGCCATCGACGGAACAGGAGACTGTGACGGATCTTGTGCCACTGAGCCCTCCTTACAATCGACACTTCCCTCAGCGCGGATCATATCATCTGGCGATCGCATCTGGACAGATCTTGCGATACGGATTTTCGTCGCAAGTGGATAGCCCGTTAGTTCTAGGACTGATTAGCCCGGCCGAATGCGGTCGAGCAGCGCCGACCAGCCTTCGCGGGGCATGTCCGCGCCGCTGACGAAAACGTGCGTCACACCGATCCGTGTGAGTTCAGCAAGCCGCTGTCGCACAATCTGTGCCGAACCGACGACCGCCAGTCGAGCTACGAGTTCGGTCGGGATCGCCGCCCGCGCCGCGTCGATATCGCCCGCGCGCCGCAGATCGGCGAATCCGCCGCCCGCGGCCAGGGTGTCCTCCGTCCGCATGAGTCGCCGCACCTCGGTCATGATAGCGGGTACGTCGAAGTCGGGCGTCTGGATGAGACGGTCCATGCCCGGCAACGTGTGGATCATGGCGATCACGTTCTTCCGTCGTTGCAGCACAGGCTCGGGGTTGTCCGTCACCATCAGGCCGACCCGCGCGAAGAAGGCGAGCCGCTCCGGGTCGCGCCCGGCATCGGCCGCCGCCCGCCGCACCGTCGCGATCGCCTCGGACATGAACGTAACCGACGACAGCTCGTTGAAGAGCACGCCATCCGCCCGTTTCCCGGCTAGTTTCAGCGCCTTCGGACCCACCGCCGCCAGGTAGATCGGCGGCGGTGTTTGGAGCGGGTTTATCGTGCGCTCCCACTCCCGGATTTGCCACGGGCCGTCTGAGGTCGCGCGGTGCGGCGCGTGCCACCATTGATGGAGCAGATCGAAGGTTTGGTCCAAGCGGGCCAGCGGCGCGTCCGCGTCGACGCCGAGCGCCCGTTCGTACCACTCGGGCTGCCCACGGCCCAGCCCGAGAAAGGCGCGCCCGCCGGAGAGATGGTCGAGGGTAGCGACCGAGGCCGCGATCAGGTTGGGATGGCGGTGGAAGGGGTTGACGACGCCGGTGCCGAGGCGGATCCGCGCGGTTTCGCGGGCGAGTGCGCCGAGGACGGCGAAGGCGTCCCAGGCCTCGGTGTCTTCGCTCACCCAGATCGAATCGAGTCCGGCCTCGTCGGCCAAGCGCGCCAGCTCCACGACGCGCGCGACGCCCGCCGCCGGGCTCTCCGCGTACAGCCAGCGGTGGTGACTCAGTTCGAGGCAGAAGCTCAATGGCTGGTGCGGCATCGCCGTACTCAATCGCGCGGCGACTAGCCGTTTTTGGAACGGAAGTAGAGGAGGATGCCGCCGTGGCGTTCGTCGCCGGTGCGGCTGGCGATGCCCTCGCCGCCGTCGTGCATGGGGAAGGGGTCGCCTCGTTCGATCTCGTCGGCCCGCTCCTTGGGCACGATGGTGGCGTAGAGGCCGTGGCGACTGCAAGTCCAGACGCCGGGATGTCCTTCGACCGGCCGCATCCGGTGGCGGTCGCGCGGGTGGGTGCGTCCCACTTCGCAGAGTGGATTCGGCCCGGTTGTCTGCTGTGCGTCCATCGCTTGGTTTCGCGCTCCTTCGCGTCGCTACCCGCACGGTTCAGGCGGCAAGTATGCCACCGAACGCGGGGTGGATGACGAGGGGATTACCGCGGTGCGCGTTTGTAGCGGCCGAAATACTCCGGCGCGATCTCGGCGAGGACCTCCTGAAGATTGGGCAACGGGTCGTGAAGCAGCCAGGCCCGATCGATCCAGAATCCGGGAATCGTTTCAAAATGGAGTCGCCCGTGTTCATCCGGTGGCACTGGCTGGTACATTCCCTCGGCGTCGAGGCGAAAGAGTTCGGTCCGCTCCTTTTTCGGGCGGGGGTCGATCAGCAGATACTCGGCAACGCCCGCTTCCTCGTACTCGTAATGCTTATGGGCGCGATCGCGCGAGACGCTCTCGTCCGAGATGACTTCGACGGCAAGATCGGCTGCTCCAACGAGTCGTTGTTCATCGACGCGGTCCAAGTGGTCTCGTACGACAAATAGAATGTCGGGTTCTCGGGCGCTCCTCGCGAGCCGCATTTCGAATGGAGCCATGAACACTTCCCCCAGCGCCAGGGCATCCACATATGAAACAAGCAGGTGCGATAAAAACCGAACGACTCGGGCATGTCGGGTATTCGCGGGCATGAAGACGATCACCTCACCGTCGACCCACTCGGCGTGGCCTTCTGACAGCTCCGATGCCAGGAACTCCTCGTAACTCATGCGTAGGCGACGCTCTCGGGCGAGGGTCGTCTCTGACGCAACCTGTGCCATGGTGGCCTCCTCCGTTCAGGTGGCAGGCACGCCACCGAACACCGGATCGACAACGAGCGAGTTACCCGGAAGCGCGCTTGTAGCCGCCGAAGTGTTCGGGCGCGATCTCGGCGAGAGCGTCGAGCGGGTCGGGTAGCGGTTCCTGCCAGAGCCATGATTCATCGAGCCAGAAACCAGGCAACACGCGGAAGCGGTAGCGGCCGTCCGTGTCGGGTGAGACGATCTCGTAATGACCTTCGTCGTTCAGTCGATACAAGATAGTGGCCCTCGACCGCCGACGAGGATCGACGAGCAAATACTCCTCGATGCCCGCGGCTTCGTACTCCGCGAGTTTTTCCGTGCGGTCGCGCGTCACGCTGTCGGGCGAGATGACCTCGACCGCCAAATCCGCCGGACCGTTGAGGCGCTGCCCATCGAGTCGATTCATGTGCTCTCGTCTGACATAGAGCAGATCGGGCTCACGTGACGATCGTGAGCTAAGTCGCATCTCGAACGGGGCGATCAGCGCCTTGCCCGCGCCCGTGCGCCTGAGCAATAGCGAGAGCACTTGGTGGAGAAAGACGACGATGTCGTGGTGCTCGACATTCTGTGGCATGAAGACGATCACCTCGCCGTCGACCCACTCGGCATGGGACTCCGAGACCTCCGAGGCCAGGAATTCCTCGTAGGTCATGCGTAGGCGCCGCTCTCCCGTGCGGTTTGTCGTCGCTAACCGCGCCATAGAATCCTCCTCGCGGTGTCGGAGTGCAACGCGCCCGGTCCGCAACCTCGCTCATCGTACCGCACCGGTCGCGGTCTTGGATCAGTCCGCGTCCATCCGCGCGTACCGCACGCGTTCCCAGGCGTTGACCCAATCGACGTAGCTGGCGATGCCGCTGTCGTCGTCGTGGACGGGGGGGAAGCCAAGGAGCGGGTTCAGCTCGAAGAAGGGATCGAGGTTGTCGTATGGATGCAGGCCGCGGAGCGCGGGATCGAGCAGCGGAACCGCGTCGCGATTGACCACGCCGCGCACGACGGCCGCCGAGACCGTCCCCTGGGCCTCGGGCGAGAGCATGTGATCGATCAAGGCGTAGGCGGCGTCGACGTTCGGCGCGCCGGTCGCCAGGCAGAAGCTGTCGCAAAAGGAGAAGGCGCCCGGCTGCGGATAGGCCAGCCGCAAATCGGCGTCCTGGGCAATCTCCATCGTCGGCACCGCCGGCCAACCGACCGTGGCGATGGACGCCTCCCCCCGCGCGAGTATCCCCGCAATCGCGCCCATGTCGGGTGAGAACGCCATGACCTGCCGCGCCTTGATCGAGATCAACAGTTCGGTGGTATCCGCCAACCGCGACGTCGTGACGCGCACCGGATCCTCCGCGCCGAGGACGCGGTTCCAGATCCTGAGATGGCCGAGGCCGTCGTCGTGCATCGCGACCAGGCCACGGTAGTCGTCCGATTGCAGGTCGAGCCAGCGCGCGGGCGGCCGCGCGAGCAGATCCGCGTTGTAGACCATCGGCGCCGCGCCCCAGAGATACGGCACCGCGTAGACCTGGTCGTCGACCATCGCCCAGTCGGGTTGTTGAAACGCCGGCAACAACGAGGCGATTCGCGTCAACCGACCGACGTCGATGGGCTGGATCAATCCTGCCTCCGCCAGCGGCCGCACGACGCCATTCTGGGGCGTGACGAGGTCGTACCGTCCCGGGCCGCGTGCCCGCATCCGAAGGAAAATCTCGTCGTTGGCGCCGATAATCGTCGAATGGATCTCGAAGCCGGTCTCATCCCGGAACGTTTGGGTCGCCGCCGGGGCGTCGTAACCGCCCCAGCAGAGCATGCGTACGATGTTGTCTTGTGCCCGCGCGCGGGCGGACCGCGCCGCGACGAGTGCCGCCGCGCCGGCCACGAGACGACGCCGGTTGATCGATTTCCGCAACGTGCGATCGTGCAAATCCATGGTACTCCGCGCGGCTCGCGGCCTGAGTAGACCGCGCGCCGAATCGTCGAGCCAAGCATAGTCCGTCGATGGGCTCGCAATGCGAACGCCACGGATGTTCGTGTCGCCTTCCGCCATCCGCCTTCCGCCTTCCGCCTTCCGCCTCACAACTGTGCAGCCGCTTGTGTGGCCGAAATGGCGCGTGCTACCGTTTGCCGGGCACGTCGCTTCAGAGACCCGCGAGAGGCACAGCCGTCGATGACCCGCGTCATTCCGCCCGACCTTGAACGCACCCGGTTCGACGTCATCATCGTCGGCGCCGGGATCAACGGCGCCGGCATGACCCGCGACGCGGCGATGCGCGGTCTTCGTGTGCTCCTGCTCGACAAAGGGGATATCGCGAGCGGCACGACGAGCTGGTCAACTCGCCTGATCCACGGCGGTCTGCGCTATCTGGAACACGCCGAGGTGGGCTTGGTCCGGGAGTCGCTGCGCGAGCGGGAGCGTCTCTTGCGCAATGCGCCGCACCTCGTCACGCCGCTGCCGCTGATCCTGCCGATCTACCGCGGCGGCAAGCGCGGTCCGTGGCTGATTCGGGCCGGCATGATGCTCTACGACGTCCTCTCCTTCGACAAGTCGCTCGACCATCACCATATGTTGGGGCGCGATGCGACGCTGCGCCACGCGCCGGGACTCGACGCCGGCGGTCTGCGCGGCGGCGCGCTCTACTATGACGCCCAAGTCACCTTCCCCGAGCGCCTCGCGGTCGAAAACGTCCTCTCCGCCCGCGACCACGGCGCGACGGTGCTGACGTACGCGCGGGTCGACCGGATTCTGACCGAGGGCGCGGTGGTGCGCGGCGTCGCATTCACCGACTTACCGACCGGCGACACGGTGCAAGCGCAAGGGAAGGTTGTCGTCAACGTCGCCGGGCCGTGGGTCGACGAGGTGCTGGCCGGGGCGGCGGAGGATGCATCGCGTCGACGCCTGATCGGCGGCACCAAAGGGAGTCACATCGTGGTCGAGCCGTTTCCCGGCGCGCCCCGCGACGCCCTGTATTACGAGGCAAAGTCGGACGGCCGGGCCATCTTTGTGGTGCCGTGGAACGAGCGTTTCCTGATCGGCACGACCGATCTGCGGTACGAGGGCGATCTGGACGCGGTCGTCGCCAGCGAGGAGGAGATCGACTATCTCCTGCGCGAGACGAACCGTCTCATGCCGCCGGCGAGTTTGACGCGCGACGACGTCCTCTACAGCTACAGCGGCGTCCGGCCGCTGCCGCACACGCCGCAAGGCGCCGCCGGCGCAATCACCCGCCGCCACGTGATACACAACCATGCGCCCAAGGCGCGCGGTCTGCTCTCGATCGTCGGCGGCAAGCTCACCACCTATCGCAACCTCTCCGAGGAGGCGATCGACGCGGTCCGCGAGCAGATCGGCTCCGACGCGAAATCGACGACCGCGAAGATCCCGCTCCCAGGCGCCGCCGGGGTCGCCATGGATGCCTTCGGCCGCCAACTGGAACGTGACGGCGGTCTGCCGGAACCGACCGTGCATCGCCTGGTCGGCCTCTACGGCGCCCGCGCGGCAGAGGTCGCGGCGCTCGCCCGTGAGCACTCCGACCTCGCCGCGTCGTTCGACCCGGAGAGCGGCGCGATCGGCGCGGAGGTGATCTTCGCGTTCCGATCCGAGTTGGCCCACACGTTAGAAGATGCCCTGATGCGCCGCACGATGGCCGGTCTCGGCCCACGGATGGCCGTCGGCGCCGACGAAGCCGCCGCCGCCCTTGCTCAGCGCCACCTGGGGTGGGACGCGGCTCAGGCCGCGCGTGAGGTCGCCGCCTATCGCGCGCATCTGGCACGGTTTAAACCGAAAAGTTTGGGCGTCGAGGCGGTGCCGGCGTAAAGACTGGTTGGCCAGGTAGGCCAGGTTGGCCAGGTGGACAAGCTGGGCCGTGTGGTTCGTGACGTGGGCGATTCGCGCTCCAGGCGGTGCGCGAACCGCCCTCCAGCGGTCGGCGGCTTGATCAGGTTGATCAGGTGATCAAGCTGGCACGGAGTCGCTTGCTGAAGGCGCTGACCGGTCGTGCGGACCGGGATACTGTTGGCGCGTCGCCCGCGCGCGTGACCGGCGGTATCCAGCCGGAGTGGGGATGACGGGACACCGTCCCGGGCGACGTGAGGCGCTGCCCAGGCCCGCAGCCTCGCCGGATGTGCTGATTAGAATATATGTTCTCATTATGAGGGTGGTTTGTCAAGAGGGTCAACGGGTTTCCACCCGAGATTGGTTCTGCGGGAGTGAGGCGAGTTGGCGATTGGGTCGTATCTGCATCATACTTTGCCTAGATCATCAACCCGTGCGGAGGTTTGCTGGACGCGCCATGGAGGGCATCTGCCCGCGATGAGGCGATGAGCGCCGCCGACCATCTTGCGCTCTGGTACGACCAGTCACGAGGAATACCTATCGTGAGTAAGCTCACCTTGCCCCAGCTCGAGCGTCACCTCTTTGCCGCCGCCGACATCCTGCGCGGGAAGATGGACGCCTCGGAGTTCAAGGAATACATCTTCGGCATGCTCTTCCTGAAGCGCTGCTCGGATGTCTTCGAGGAGCGGCGGGAGCGAATCGTCCGGGAGAACCTCGCCCGGGGGAGGACGCCGGCGGAGGCGGAAGAGCGGGCGGAGACGCCCGACCTTTACCACGACGCGTTCTTCGTGCCGAATGCGGCACGGTGGGGGCATGTCCGCGACGAGCTTCACCAGAACGTGGGCGATGGGTTAAACAAGGCGCTCATGGCGCTGGAGGACGAGAACCCGGTGCTGGAGGGGGTACTGGGGCACATCGACTTCAACCGGCGGGTGGGGAAGACGACGCTGCCGGACCAGAAGCTGCGCGATTTGATCCGCCACTTCAACAAATACCGGCTGCGCAACAACGACTTCGAGTTCCCGGACCTGCTCGGTGCCGCCTACGAGTACCTGATCGGTCAGTTCGCGGACTCGGCGGGGAAGAAGGGGGGGCGAGTTCTATACGCCGCGGGACGTGGTGCGGCTGATGGTGCGGCTGCTCCACCCGCGCGAACAGATGCGCGTCTATGACCCATGCTGCGGCTCGGGCGGGATGCTGATCCTGAGCAAGCAGTACGTCGAGGAGCACGGCGGCAACCCGCGCGATTTACACCTCTTCGGGCAGGAGGACAGCGGCGGGACGTGGTCGATGTGCAAGATGAACATGATCTTGCACGGGATCCCAGACGCCGATATCGAGAATCAGGACACCATCGCCGACCCGCGCCATCTGGAGGGGGGCGAGTTGCGGCGGTTCGACCGGGTGATCAGCAATCCGCCGTTCAGCCAGAACTACAGCCGGAGCGGCATGGCCTTCCCGGAACGATTCCAATACGGCTTCACGCCGGAGACGGGGAAGAAGGCGGATCTGATGTTCGCCCAGCACATGCACGCGGTGCTGCGAGTGCGCGGGATGATGGCGACGGTAATGCCGCACGGGGTGCTCTTCCGCGGGGGCGTGGAGAAGACGATCCGCGAGGGGTTCATGCGGGACGACGTGCTGGAGGCGGTGATCGGGCTGCCGCCGAACCTTTTCTATGGGACGGGCATCCCGGCGTGCATCCTGGTCATGCGGGCAAAGGGAGCGAAGCCAACCGAGCGGCAGGGGAAGGTGCTCTTCATCAACGCCGACGCGGAGTACCATGCGGGGCGGGCGCAGAACTACCTGCGGCCGGAGCACGTCGAGAAGATCGTCTCGACCTTCGACGCCTACCGGGACGTACCGGGGTACGCGGCGGTGGTGACGCACGACGAGCTGGCGGCGAACGACCACAACCTGAACATCCGGCGGTATGCGGACAACGCGCCGCCGCCAGAACCGCACGACGTGCGGGCGCACCTGGTGGGTGGGGTGCCGAAGGCCGAGGTCGCCGCGAAGCGCGAGCTGTTCGCGGCGCACGGTTTCGACCCGTGCGCGATCTTTGTTGGGCGGGACGACACGTACTACGACTTCGCGCCGTCGTTGCGCGAGCGGCAGCAAATCAAGTCGGCAATCGAGACGGATGCGGGCGTGCGCGCGCAGGAGGAGCGGCTGCGGGAGGCGTGCGCGGCGTGGTGGCGAGCGCACGAGGGGCGGCTGTCGCGGCTGCCGGAGACGGGCGACGCGATGGAGATCCGCCGCGAGTTTCTGACCTCGTTCGCCGAGGGGCTGAGTCCGGTCGGGCTGCTCGACCGGTTCAAGGTGGACGGGGTGATCGCGAGCTGGTGGAACGAGGTGCAATTCGACCTGCGGACCCTGGCGACGCGGGGGTTCGACGAGCTGGTGGCCGGGTGGGTGACGACGATCCGGACCGGGCTTGAAGCGGAGGATGGGTCCGGCGCGCAATTCGACGCGCTGAGCCACAAGCTGGTCGAGCGGTTGCTCCCTGGCTACGTGGAAGAGGTCCGGGCAGCGGAGGCGCGGGTGTCGGAACTGAACGGGCAGATCGAGGCGGCGAAACCGGCGGAGAACGACGAGGAGGGCGAGGCGGAGGAGCCCGGCGAGGAGGCGTTGAGCGAGGCTGAAGTGCGGGCGCTGAAGCGGGATTTGCGGGACGCCAAGCGGCAGTTGCGGATGCTCGAAGACGACCTGGTCGCGCGCCTGGAGGCTGAACAGGCGGCGCTGACGGCGGAGGAGCGACAACGCCTGGCGCTGGAGATCTTCCGCGACGACCTGGCGGCGCAGCTCGACCGCTACGTGACGGCGCACCGGCAGCAGGTGATCGCGGCGGTCGAGACGTGGTGGGACAAGTATTGGGTAACGCTGCGGTCGATCGAGGGGGAGCGCGACGAGGCGGCGATGCGGCTGAGCGGGTTCCTGCGTGAGCTGGGGTATGCGTCGTGACGATCGAGGAACTGCAAGCGCTCGTTGCGAAGGGTGAATCCGAGCAACTGGAGTTTAAGCGGACCACGAGCGAGCTGCGTACGGGCATGCGGACCGTCTGCGCCATGCTGAATAACGCGCTGCCAGGCTATGTCCTTTTCGGAGTGAACGATGGCGGGCGTATCGTTGGGCAGCCGATGTCAACTCAGACCTTGGAGGGCATTGCCAACGATTTGCGGAAGATCGAGCCACCGGCATTTCCTGACATCGAGAGCGTACCGATTGAGGATGGCAAGGCCGTCATCATGATACGGATATCCGGTGGAACCGGGTTGTACACCTGCGAGGGACTGCCGTACCAGCGGGTCGGCCCGACCACGAGCCGGATGCCGACGCAGATCTACGAACGACGCCTGATGGAACGACTGCACGCATATGACCGATGGGAGAACTGGCCGGCGAAGCACCTTTCCATCGAAGACCTGGATCAGAGCGAGATCGTGCGCACGATCGAGGAGGCGATTCGCCGCCAGCGTCTAGACGAACCCGGCACTCGCGACCCGAAGGCGTTGCTGACCGGGCTGGGATTGATCGAAGACGGCCAATTGGTCAACGCGGCGGCGGCGCTCTTTGGACGACCGGAGCGGCTACTCTCGCGGTATCCGCAATGTATTCTGCGGATGGCACGATTCCGCGGGGCGGACAAGGGGGAATTCCTCGACAACCGGCAGGAGGTTGGCAACGCGTTCGATCTTTTCATTCGGGCGCAACGGTTCCTGCGGGACTACCTGCCGGTCGCCGGCCGCATCCTTCCAAACATCTTCGAGCGCGTGGATGACCCGCTCTATCCAACCGAGGCCCTCCGTGAGGCGCTGGCGAACGCGATTTGTCATCGAGACTACAGCACCGGTGCGGGCTCTATCGGGGTGGCGATCTACGATGACCGGTTGGAGATTACGAGTATCGGACCGTTGCCGTTTGGCCTAACGCCGGAGGACCTGGCGCGTCCGCACCGGTCTCGGCCGTGGAATCCGTTGATCGCGCAGGTGTTCTATCGTCGCGGCATCATCGAGAGCTGGGGGCGCGGGACGATCAAGATGATCGAGCTCACCGAGCAGGCCGGCTTGGCGGCGCCGGAGTTCGATGCCACTCCGCACGAGGTGACGGTCCGATTTCGACCGACCCGGTACATTGCGCCTACCCGAATCGGGCACGATCTTTCACCGCTTCAGCGAGAAATCTTGGAGGGATTGGCCGGAACAGGGCCGGCTTCTCTCAAACAGATCTTGGGCATTTTCGTCGAGCCGGTGCCGCGCCGTACCGTTCAGGACAATCTGCAACTCCTGCGAACATTGGGCCTTGTCGATGCGAGCGGAAAAGGCGTTGGCGCACGATGGTTTCTCGCTGGAAATAGGCCATAAAAATGGCCCATAGAAATGGACCGCAGAAATGGTTCGCGGAATTGCACGTCGCGGAACGTGCAATGGGACGTGCAATGACGTGCAATGACGTGTATTCCGTGCCTATCGTTCAGAAGTAACGAGTGCTGTAATTCGACATCACGCAATCCCCAACACGTCGGAGAGCCAAAATGGAGCTAGAGTCACAGCTAGAGTGGAGCCAGAATGAATCGCCCCAAAGCGACGTGATGAAGTCGGATCATCGCGTCCTGCTTACCCAATTCGCGGAGGTCAATCCAGCCGCTGCATTCGCCCATCTGCCTCCCGATGCGCAGGTCTCCTTCATCCCAATGTCCGACGCCTCTGAGACTGGCGAATGGATTGGCCATCAGACTCGCAAGCTCAGCCAAGTACGGCAAGGATACACGCCCTTCCAAGAAGGAGATCTCCTCTTCGCGAAGATCACGCCATGTATGGAGAACGGCAAAGGGTGCCACGCACGCAACCTGACGAATGGCGTTGGCTTCGGATCAACAGAATTCCATGTGCTGAGGGCGCGGCCAAGGATTGATCCTCGCTTTATCTATCACTGGTTGCAATCCGAAGCACTCCGGCGCAAAGCCGAAACGCTCATGACCGGCTCGGCCGGTCAGCGCCGGGTTCCCGCCGAGTTCTTTGATCGATTCGAAGTTCCCGTGATCTCCTTCGCTGAACAGCGCCGCATCGCCGAGATTCTCGACACGGTCGACGCCGCGATCCAACAGACCGAGGCGCTGATCGCCAAGCTGAAGCAGGTGAAGGCCGGGCTGCTGCACGATCTGCTCACCCGCGGGCTCGACAAGCATGGGCAATTGCGCGATTCGGTAGCGCATCCGGAGCAGTTCAAGGAGTCGCCATGTGGTCTGATCCCATGCGAATGGACATCTCCATCAATAGACACTCTCGCCTTTCATGTGGGAAGCGGAGTGACGCCGACTGGTGGAAGTGAGGTCTACAAGAAGGAGGGAATCGTCTTTGTCCGGAGTCAGAATGTAACGTTCGAAGGACTTCTACTGGATGACGTCGCCTATATCAACTCAGCGACTCACGAACGAATGAGGCGCAGCGAGATCTTCCCTCATGACGTGCTCCTCAACATCACAGGAGCCTCCATCGGTCGCTGTTGCCCAGTGCCTGCGGGTTTTCCGGTAGCCAACGTTAACCAGCACGTTTGCGCCATCCGGCTGCCAAATGCGACTTGGGCGAATGCCACATACCTCTCGGCCGTTCTAGCATCATACATTGGTCAGTCGCAGATCGACCGGCTCAATGCCGGCGGAAATCGACAGGGGTTGAATTATCTGCAATTACGATCGTTCGTGATCCCTTGGCCTGGGGAGGAGGAACGCGAGCGCATCGCTTGCTTCTTGAAGGCACACGACGAACGCATTCAGACTGAGGAGACCTATTGGGAGAAGCTCCAGCCACTCAAGAAGGGGCTGATGGACGACCTGCTGACCGGCAAAGTGCGAGTCGCTTCGTGATGCCGCTTGGAGGCTAGGCGTGAGTCGACTGACAAGCCTGGATTTGCAAGAACTGGCGGAAGGTTGCGACCTTGAAGTCAAGAAGGCCGCCGGCCGGGACGGACTTGGGGAGTTGCCCAGGAGCTTCTTCGAATCGTATGTCGCGATGGCGAATACCTACGGTGGGGTCGTCTTGTTGGGCATCGAAGAGAAACCGCGCGGAGTGTTCACCGTTCGTGGAATCTCCGAACCTGACCGGGTGTTGGCCTCCCTCTGGAATGGGCTGAACGATCGTGATCAAGTGAGCGCGAACCTGCTCACTGACAAGATGGTGAGCATCGTTGAGGTTGAGGGGAAACGCGTCATTGAGATTCGTGTGCCACGGGCAATCCGAACGCAGCGCCCGGCCTTCATCGGCAAGAACCCGCTTGAAGGGACATACCGACGCAACTACGACGGTGACTACCTCTGCGACCATGAGACGGTCAAGCGCATGCTGGTCGAGCAGGTCGAGGACGACCGCGACGGACGACTGCTTGAAGGGTTCACACTCGACGACATCGATCTGAGCAGCTTTCGCGCCTACCGGAATCAGTTTCGCGCGGCAAAACCGGATCACCCTTGGCATGATGAAGATGATAAAGAGCTGCTCCGGCTGCTTGGTGGATGGAGACGCGACCGACAGACCGGCGATGAGGGACTCACGATCGCCGGTCTGCTGATGTTCGGTATGCTGCGCTCGATCCTCGAAGCAGTTCCTCACTATGTAGTGGATTATCAGGAGCGTCGCCCTGGCCTGCGAGAGATTCGCTGGGTCGACCGCATCACTACGGATGGAACCTGGTCCGGCAATCTCTACGATTTCTATCGCCGGACGATCCAACGTTTGTTTGAGGGACTGAAGGTTCCGTTCCGGCTCGAAGGAGACACGCGTATTGACGAGACGCCCGTGCATGTTGCTTTGCGCGAGGCATTGGTCAACGCGTTGATCCACGCGGATTACACCGGGCGTGTACCCATCCTCATCGTTAAGCGCCCGGACTTGTTCGGTTTCCGCAATCCGGGAACGATGCGACTCCCCTTGGAGGACGCAATCAACGGCGGGATGAGCGATTGCCGGAATCGGAATCTTCAGAAAATGTTTCAGTTGGTCGGACTTGGTGAGCAGGCCGGTTCGGGTATTCCCCGTATCTACAGCGGCTGGCGACAACAGCATTGGTGGCTGCCCGAGTTCGCAGAGACGATGCAGCTAGAGCAGACGATTCTCACGCTGCGTACCGTTAGCCTCCTGCCGGACGAGACGCTTCAGTCCTTGGATCGGCGTTTTGGTCCTCCGTTTCGATCCCTTACAGAAATACAACGGTTGGCGCTTGCCACTGTTGAGATTGAAGGTCAGGTAACTCATAGCCGACTGCGGAGCATGACGACCGAGCACTCGCATGACCTGACCAAGGCACTTGCTTCCCTGGTCAAGGCGGGATTCTTGGAATCCGCGGGCGCTTCGCGCGGAACGGTGTACTTCTTCCCAGGGGAGCAAGAGAAGGTCGAGCGCACATTGAGCACAGGAGGCTTTGCCTTCCCGGAGGATGATCAACAACTGGACCTCTTCGGGGACCAGCAACGCACAAGCTCTCCACAAGAGGCCGCGAGCTCTCCACAAGAGGCC
>JBOGUF010000068.1:0-19171 GCA_050696075.1 Thermomicrobiales bacterium | reverse complement strand
CGGCCAGGTTGCAGGCCTCGCACTGGCCGGTGCAGGCGCTGTCGCAGCAGATCCCGTCGGCGCATGTGAGCGACGCGCATTGGGTGGCGCGGGTACAGGCGGCGCCGTTGGGCAGGCGTTGGGCGTCGACGCCGTCCCGCTGGGTGAGCGCGGCCACGCCGGCGGCGAGCCCGCCGAGCAGCCCTTTGAGCACGCCGCGCCGGCTGCGCCCCCGCGCCAGCGCCCGCGTCATATCGTCGAAGCGACGGCCTTCCATGGCTCACTCGACCTCCTACGCGCACTATTTGCCGGCCGGGCCCGTTTCACCCCGGTCGCTGTCCGATGTCGTTGAGCCTTGCTCGGATTCTGCTCCTGTATGATCGCCGCGTCAATAGGAAGTAATGGCAAATTGCAACTAGCCTAATAATCCCAATTGTAGTGGTCCTTTCGTTCTATGCCGTCGTGGGCGGGACTTGCGGCACAGCGTTCGACAAGCGGCGGTTGCTCGTTGCTGGACATTGGTGACTGAACGGGGCGGGCGCTTCGTGTACCATGCGCGCGAACCGAACCCGGCAGCGGACGGGATGGCCGCGCGTTCCCGGGTTCCGGACGCATCATGACGCACGAGGGCGACATCTTCGGCCCGGCGACGCCGGTTCCGCCCGGCATGCCGTACGAGCGGGCGGCGCCGAGGACACTCACCATCGCGCGTGCCGGCCTCCGGGATCTGCAGGCCGTGGCGCGGCTGCAACGGCGCGCCTTCCGCCCGCCGCTCGCCTACGGCCTGACTACCCTCATCGTCCTCTGGATTCTGCCCCGAGTTCACTTCCTGATCGCCCGCGAGGGAGGTCGGATCGTCGGCTGCGCGATCGGCGATCGGCAGGGCGGCCAGGGACGGGTGATCAACCTCTGCGTCGACCCGGACGCGCGCCGGCAGGGTATCGGCACGACGCTGTTGCACAGTCTGGAGGCGCTGCTGCCACCGGGCAACGTGGTCTTGATGGTCGAGGAGCGCAACGAGGTCGCCCAGGCGCTTTACCGCCGGGAGGGGTATCAGGCCGTCGGCACCGGCCGGGACTATTACGGCCGCGGCCAGCACGGCATCTGGATGCAGAAGAAGCGGGGCGACGGAGGCGCGGGGAAGGTGTGGGTGTGAGCTTTCTCGTCACGAACTCGGGCCCGATGCACCGCGTTTGCTCGCGAGCAGATCGATGAAGCGTTGAACCGTCAGCACCTCAACGCCGAGGTGCCGTATCGCGGCTTCGAGGTCGGGCGCTCGCGAGAGATCCTCGTCGCGCGTCACCAGCGCGTCCACGCCGCCTCGCAACGCCGTCTCGATCACAACGTCATCATCTGGATCGCGGCAGAGCGTGATATCCCCACGTATCTCAACGAGCGTCGCATGCCCCCGCAAGAAGGCGACGAGTGCTGCCACGTCGGCCTCACTCACTCCATATCGCCGCGCAATGCGAGGACGACGCAGGACATCTGCCAGTTCAGCAAACAGCAACTCATTCGTCACAACGACGAACTCGCCAGCGACAAAGGCTTCAAGAATGGGGGCCGGAAATCCGGCAGGGTTGAGGAGTGCCGAAACCCACACGTTCGTGTCAACGACCGCGCGCGGCACGCCGTTGCCTACGAAGCTCGTCTCGCGCGGCCGTAATATCCGCCTCGATCTCGGCGGCAGTCACCGACGAAGGCACCCGCGAACGAATCCGCTCAATCGTCTTCACCAAGTGATGTCGCCAGGTTGTGTCATCAACCAACCGTTGTTGAAGGTAGCCATCGACGGCTTCGCGCACCAGCGTTGCCATACTTTGCCGATCCGCGGCCGCCAGCAGACGAAGCGCATCCACTTGATGATCGTCGAGATAGATGTTTGTCCGACGCATGCTGCTCAGACCTCCGGTCCAAATATACACCATGATGGATAGCCGCGGTACGTTTACGACAGCCGCGCCACCAACACCACCGCTCCCGCGACCGCCAGGACCCCGTTCACCGCCGCCACCACCATCAGCCGCCGGCGCACCTGGGGCGCGGCGCGGCGCGCCGCGTCAAATGCCAAGAAGGCGGTGGCAACTAGCGCGCCGACCATCACCGCCAGCCCTTCGGTCAACCCATAGAGCAGCGCCAGGAACGGCGCGACCACCATCGCCCCACCGAACCCGCACCCAATCAACCCTCGCACCCGCTCCGGATTCACTCGTATTACCCTCGCCGCCTCGCCGCCTTGCCGCCCTCGCCGCATGGTAGGATACGGAGCAATTGCTGGCGCACGCGAGGCCGTCGATGTTTTGCACCATCTGCGCCACCCTCAACCCCCTTTCCGCGCGGCGCTGCCTTGCCTGCGGCGCTGGTATTGGGGTGAGCGACGCCGGCGCCAATTTCCGCCGCCGAACCTCCCACCACGTCGCCCGCATCCTCTACGTCCTGCCGCTCGTCGTGCTCCTCATCCTGGCTTCGCTGGGCGTGAGTCGCTACCGCGCCGACCAGGCGTCGGCGGCGGAGGCGTATGCCCGTGGCGAAGCCGCCCTGGCCGTGGGTGAGTACCAAACGGCGATCGAGGCTTTCGCCGAGGCGGGATCGTACCGCGACGCCGAAGCCCGCCGCGCCGACACCCTCGCCGAGATCGCGCCCTACCGCTCCCAATACCTCGATGGCGTGGCCGCGCTCGAATCCGGGCACTACGACGCGGCGATCGCCGCCCTCTTGCCGGTGGCGCGGGTCCTCCCCAGCTACGAGAACGCCGCGGCGGTCCTCGCCGAAGCACGCCGGCGGCGGGAGGAGGAGTTGCTGCGGCAGGCGGAGGAAGCCGAGCGCCAGCGCGACTGGCTCGCGGCCGACCGCGCCCTGGCGACGGTCCTGGCCGATGATCCGGACAACGAGACAGTCGCCACCCGCCTGGCCGCGCTGCGCCGCGATCATGCGCCGATCCTCTTCGCCCGCGACGGGGCGATCTACGTCGTCGGTCCTGATCTGGCCGACGAGCGCCTGATTTCGGACGAAGAATCGGCCTCCTTCCCCACCTGGAGCCCGGACCGCACGCGGATCGCCTTCCTCTCGCCCGAACCGAACGACTACACCGGCCGCACCCGCCTCTTCGTCGTCGACGCCGACGGCGGCACCCTGACCCTGCTGACCGAGGACGTGATGCTCGACATCTGGCCGATCTGGAGCCCGGACGGCTCCCACATCGCCGTCACCGGCTACGCCGAATCACGCAACGCCGGCCGCCGCCGGGAGCCGACCGTGATCCGCGTCGTCGACGTGGCATCCGGCCAGATCACCACCGCCACCGGCGCCGATATGCCCTACGTGCAATCCCCGGCCTGGTCGCCGGAGGGAGACCGCCTGGCCTTCATCAGCAAAGGTGATCGGGGCCGGGGCGACGGGCCGGCCTACCGCATGGAAGGCGACGTCTACGTGCTCGACCTTGCCAGCCGCGAATTGACCAACGCCTCGAACGGCCGCCTGCCCCATGCCGAACGCGTCACCTGGTCTCCCGCCGCCGAGCAACTCCTGGTCTACTCCCTCGACCGCGGCACGCCCTGGTACGAGCGCGCCTTGACGAGCGTCGCCCTCTTCGACCTTACCCTCGATGCGATCGAGGAGATGGACAATCCGACCCGCGACCTCGGTCTGCCGTACTGGTCACCGGACGGCCGTGCCTTCGCCTTCACCGAGGGGGATCAGACCGTCCGCATCCACTGGCTGACCGACGACGAGGATGCGGTCGTCGTCTCGCGCACCGTCGCCTCGATTGTCACCTGGTCACCGGACGGCGGCGCGCTGATCCTGGTCGCCAACGACCCCAAGCAGGCCTCGTTTTTGGTTCCCCTCGACGGCGATACCCTCGGCGCCACCACCGAGATCTCGCTCCACTTCGACCTGGCCAACCCGTGGCTCGGTCCGCCGCAATGGAGCCCCGTCGACCCTGCCGACCTCCCCGGCCCGCCATCGGTGTCGGGCACCGGCCTGGATAGCGGCGGCACGGCGACGTAGGCGGCCAGGCGTGCAGGCCGCTCACCGAGAAGGGAGTCGAGGCATTACCAACGACGTTGGTCCGACCGGTTTCGACCGCATGGTGACGACCGCGGTAGTCCCTGTTGTGCCCGATGGCATCGCTGCCTGCCTGTTCGATCTCGACGGCGTTCTCACCCAGACGGCGAAGGTGCATGCCGCCGCCTGGCAGCAGATGTTCGACGCGTTCTTGCGCGATCGGTCCGCGCGGACGGGCGAGCCGTTTCGTCCGTTCGAAATTGCGTCTGATTACGCCGCGCACGTCGACGGCAAGCTGCGCACGGACGGCGTGCGCGCGTTTCTGGCGTCGCGCGGGATCGAGCTGCTGGAAGGCGCGGACGCCGACCCGCCGGCGGCGGAGACGATCCATGGCCTGGGCACACGCAAAAACGACCTCGTCCTCGATCTGATCCGGCAACGCGGGGTTGAGGTATACGAGGGATCGGTGCGGTTCGTGCAGGCGGTCCGCGCCGCCGGTTGGCGGCGGGCGGTTGTCTCCGCGAGCAAGAATTGCCGGGAAGTGCTGGTCGCCGCCGGCATCGAGCAGTTGTTCGAGGTGCGGGTCGACGGCGTGGTCGCCGACGAGGCGGGCCTGCGCGGGAAGCCCGCGCCCGACATGTTCCTCGCCGCGGCGGCCGCGCTGGGCGTCGCCCCCGCGCACAGCGCCGTGTTCGAAGACGCCGTCGCCGGCGTCGCGGCGGGTCGTGCGGGGGCGTTTGGATGGGTCGTCGGCGTCGACCGTGTCGGGCGGGCCGCGGCTTTGCGCGCCAACGGCGCCGATACGGTGGTCGCCGATCTCAGTGAACTGCTGGAGGAGCGGTGAGCGAGCCAGGCGTCTTCCCGGTCGAACCGTGGGCCGTGACCGAGCCGGTGCTCCGGCTCGGTCAGTTGGCGCAGACCGAGTCGATCTTCGCCCTGTCGAACGGGCACATCGGGCTGCGTGGCAACCTCGACGAGGGCGAGCCGCACGCCACACCCGGTACTTACCTCAACGGGTTCTTCGAGACCAAGCCGCTGCCGTACGCTGAAGCGGGGTACGGCTATCCCGACGAGGGTCAGTCGCTGATCGACGTGACCAACGGCAAACTCCTGCGCCTGCTCGTCGACGACGAGCCGTTCGACGTCCGGTACGGGACGCTGCTGCGCCACGAGCGCGTACTCGACCTTCGCGACGGCGTCTTGAGGCGCGAGGTGGAGTGGATCTCGCCGGCAGGCCAGGCGATCCGCATCCGCTCGACCCGGCTCGTCTCGTTCGTCCAGCGCGCGGTGGCCGCGATCTGCTACGAGGTCGAGGCACTCGACGAGCCGGCCCGCATTGTTGTTCAGTCAAACCTCGTTGCCAACGAGCCGGTCCCCGAGCAGTCCGACGATCCTCGGGCGGCCGCCGCGTTGCGCGCCCCGCTCGTCGGCGAGTACCACGCACACCACGATCTCGGAGGGGCGCTCGGGCATCGGACGCGGGCCAGCGGGTTGCGGATGGCGGCCGGAATCGACCACGTCGTCGAATGCGCGGCCAGAACGGTGATCACGTCGGAGAGCGAGCCGGACATGGCGCGCGTCACGGTCAGCACCGAGCTGGCTCCTCATCAGCGGCTGAGGGTCGTCAAGCTGATCGCCTACGGATGGTCGAGCACACGCTCGATGCCCGCGTTGCGCGATCAGGTCGACGCCGCGCTCGCGGCGGCGAAGCTCTCCGGCTGGGAAGGCCTCCTGGCCGGTCAACGGGCGTACCTCGACGAGGTGTGGGGGCACGCCGACGTCGAGGTGGAGGGTGACCCGCACGTGCAGCAGGCGGTGCGGTTCGCGATCTTCCAGGTCGTGCAGGCGGCCGCCCGGGCGGAACAGCGCGCGATCCCGGCCAAAGGGCTCACCGGCCGTGGCTACGACGGGCACACGTTCTGGGACATGGAGTCCTACGCGCTACCGGTGTTGACCTACACCTTGCCCAAGGCCGCCCGGGACGCCCTGCGCTGGCGGCACTCGACGCTCGACCTGGCGCGGACCCGCGCCTGTGCTCTGCGGCTGGCCGGCGCGGCGTTTCCCTGGCGGACGATCCGCGGCGAGGAGTGCTCCGGGTATTGGCCGGCCGGGACCGCGGCCTTCCACATCATCGCCGACATCGCCGACGCGGTGCGCCGCTACGTCGCCACGACCGGCGACACCGAATTCGAGCGCGGGCCCGGCATCGAGCTGCTCATCGAGACGGCGCGCCTCTGGCTATCGCTCGGGCACCACGACGCGGAGGGATGCTTCCGCATCGACGGGGTAACCGGCCCGGACGAGTACACGGCGCTCGCCGACAACAACGTCTTCACCAACCTGATGGCGGCGCGGAATCTCCGCGCCGCCGCCGACGCGGCGAACCGGTACCCGCAACGAGCGGCCGAGCTCGGCGTCGCCGAACGCGAGATCGACGCGTGGCATCGGGCCGCCGGCGCCATCGTCGTTCCGTTCGACGCCGAGCTTGGCGTGACCGCGCAGTCGGATGGGTTCACGCGCTACCGCCGTTGGGACTTCGTGACGACCCGCGACGAGGAGTACCCGCTGCTGCTCCACTTTCCCTATTACCTCCTCTATTCGAGTCAGGTGATCAAGCAAGCCGATCTGGTCTTCGCCCTCTATGCCTGCGGCGACGCGTTCGACCTCGAACAAAAACGGCGCGACTTCGAATACTACGAGGCCATCACCGTGCGCGACTCGTCGCTCTCGGCGGCGATCCAGGCGATCGTCGCCGCCGAAGTCGGGCACCTCCACCTCGCCTACGACTACTTCCGCGAGACGGCCTTCGTCGATCTATACGATCTGGCGGAAAACACCGCCGACGGGTTGCACATCGCCGCGCTGGCCGGCGCCTGGCTCGTCGCGGTCGCCGGGTTCGGCGGTCTCCGCGACCACGGTGATACGCTTGCGTTCGCCCCGCGCCTGCCCTCGCCGCTCACCAGACTGCGCTTCCGGCTGCTGTATCGCGGGCGCCGCCTGCGCGTCGACGTCCATTCGGACCACGCCCACTACGAGCTGCTCGCCGGCGAACCGCTGGAACTCCTCCACTACGGAGAACCGGTCACCCTCACGCCGGCATCGCCGCGGACCCTCTCGTGCCCGCCGTTGCCAGAACTGCCGCCGGTCGAGCCGCCGATTGGGCGGTCGGCCGGCCGGCATGGCGTTGGGGCGGAAGGCAGCGATGCCGGCATGGCATCGCCGCATGTCCATCCCTGACGGGCTGGAAACGGGGATCGGCCCTTGACGGCCCGACGAGCGGTGCGTTTTAATAACGCTAGGGTTATAGATGGGAGTGGTTATGTATGATGAATGACCAGCTCAACGCCGTCTTCGGCGCGCTCGCCGATCCCACCCGTCGCGCGATCCTGGCGCGGCTCACCCACGGGGACGCGAACGTCGCCGAAATCGCCTCGCCCTTCCCCATGTCGCAACCGGCTATCTCCCGGCACTTGAAGGTTCTCGAACAAGCGGGGCTCATCTCGCGCCGCCGCCGGGCGACCGCCCGTCTCAGCCATCTCGAGGCGGAGCCGCTCCGGGAGGCAACCGCCTGGCTGGCCGGTTTCCAGGCGTACTGGGACGAGCGATTCGACCAACTCGACGCGCTGATTGCCGCCCTGCAGGCCGAGTCCACCGCTTGACCGAAGCCAGAGCCATGCCGTCGATTTCGGGCTGTGCCGAACGACTAACCAGTGTCGGCAGCCGCGAGGTGGGTTGCGCGACGGTTTGGGACGAACGACGAAGGAACGGATAGATGCCTGACTTGACACCCGTGTCCGAAACGAACCTCGATCGCTATGGGAGCCCGCCGCTCGCTTGGGATCGCGCGCGTGAGCGCCTGGAGCAGGAATACCGGCAGCAGGGTCCCCTTGGGGACGAGCAACCGCACACCCACTGGTTGGCGACGGTGCGCCCGGACGGCCGGCCGCACGTCGCGGCGGTCGGGGTCGTTTGGCTCGATGGCGCCTTCTACTTCAGCGCCGGCGGCGGTACCCGGAAGGCCCAGAACCTGGCGCAGCATCCGCGGTGCGTGATCACCGTCGCCGCCCAGGGGATCGACCTCGTCCTCGAAGGCGAGGCAACGAAGGTGACCGACGACGCGACGCTGCATCGCGCGGCCGCGGTCTTCGCGGCGGTCGGTTGGGCGCCGGAGGTACGCGACGGCGCCTTCTACCACGACTACAGCGCGCCGAGCGCGGGGCCTCCCCCCTGGGACCTCTACCGGTTCACGCCCGCGACCGTCTTCGGCGTGGCCACCGCCGAGCCGTACGGCGCGACGCGCTGGCGCTTCTAGTCCTGGAAAGGAGCGATTCGTGGCCAAGACGCGCATCGTCGCCGAACCGGGAGTACCGCAGATCGTGATCACCAGGGCGTTCGCCGCGCCACGCGATCTCCTCTTCCGCGCCTACACCGATCCGGCATTGCTGGTGCAATGGATGGGGCCGCGCTGGTTGACGACGACCGTCGACGACTACGACGTCCGCGACGGCGGCACGTGGCGCTACGTGAGCCGCGACATCGACGGCTCGGTGCACGGGTTCCACGGCCTCTTCCACGGCACGCCGTCGGTGGATGCCGGCATCGTCCAGACCTTCGAGTACGAGGGCTGGCCCGGCAAGGTCTCGCTCCAAACGCTGACCTTCGAGGAGCAGAATGGGCACACCCTGGTCCGCATGAACAGCGTCTATCAATCAGTTGCCGACCGCGACGCGATGGTCGCCTCCGGCATGGAAGTCGGGGTCAACGAGGGGATGGAGCGCCTGGAGGACCTCCTCGCCAATCTGACTCACGTGCGTTGATGTCCTCGCAAGCACGGACAACCGCTATGTAGTTGAAGGAGAAGGAATCTTGACCGAACGAGCGCCGGTCGAAACCAAGAATCTCGATCGATACGGAAATCCCGCGTTGCCATGGAGCAGGCCGCGCGATCTCCTCGCGGCCGGACCGTCCGAGACCGGTCCGGGGAACGATTGTGTCTTCTACCTCGGAACGACCCGGCCGGATGGCCGCCCGCACGCTGCCGGCATCGGCGCCCTCTGGATCGACGGCGACTTCTATATCGTGAGCGGACCCGACACGCGGAAGTCGCGCAACCTGGCGACGAACCCGGCGTGCACGATCTCCGCCAGCACCGAGGGCATCGACCTCGTCTTCGAAGGCGAGGCGGCCAGGGTCACCGATCAGCCGACTCTGGAACGGGTGGCCGCCCGCTACCGCGAGGACGATTGGCCGGTGGAGGTGGAGGGCGACGCCTTCACAGCTCCGTACAGCGCCCCGAGCGCCGGCCCGCCCCCCTGGTATCTCTACCGCTTCACGTTTCACACGGTCTTTGGGGTCGCCTCCGCGGAGCCGCACGGCGCGACCCGCTGGCGATTCGACCGCTGACTGAGGGAGGATTGAACATGGGCACGGTCGGCACATCGCTCACCATGTCGCTGGACGGATTCATCGCCGGCCCGAACGACGGCCCCGAGCATCCGCTGGGCGAGAACGGCATGTGCCTCTTCGATTGGTACGCCAGGGGCGATACCGAATACACGGCGCCGTCCGGCACCATGACGGTCAAGGTCTCCAAGGCCAGCGCCGACATGCTGCGCGAGGCGTTCAGCAAGATTGGGGCGTTGGTGACCGGTCGGAAGACGTTCGACATCACCAATGGCTGGGGCGGCCGCCACCCCGTGGAAACCCCCGTCTTCGTCGTCACGCATGAAGTCCCCCACGATTGGATCAAGGAGCACCCGGACGCGCCGTTCACCTTCGTCACGGACGGCGTCGAAAGCGCCGTCTCCCAGGCGAAAGCGGTCGCCGGTGAGAAAAACGTCGGCGTCGGCGCCGCGAGCATTCTCCAGCAATGCCTGAAGGCCGGCTTGCTCGAGGAGATCCAGGTCGAGCTAGTGCCCGTTCTGCTCGGCAAGGGGGTTCGCATGTTTGACTATCTCGGCGTCGAGCCGATCGAGCTGGAACAGACGATGCTGATCGAGGGCACTGGCGTCACGCACATTCGCTTCCGCGTCGTGAAGTAGACGCCGGGCGATGGCCGCGACCACTCGGTCAGGCGTCACTGCCGAGCAGTTCGTTCGGGAACTCGAGTCCTTTCGTTCGCCAGAACAACGCACGTGGTATGAGCGCCACTTTCAAACCGGCGCGGGCGGCTACGGTGAGGGCGATCAGTTCATCGGTGTGCGGATGGGACAGGTCTTCGCGCTCGCCAAAACCTTCATCGACATGCCGCCCGCCGAGATCGAACGGTTGCTCGAAAGCCCGATCCACGAAGTGCGGGTGGGCGGGCTCAGCATCATGGACAAGCAAGCTCGCCGCAAGAAGACGCCGGAAAGCCGCCGCAAGGAACTCTACGACCTCTTTGTCCGGTGCCACGACCGCATCAACAACTGGGACCTGGTCGACCTCGCGTGCGGGTACGTCGTCGGCGGCTACCTCTTCGATAAACCGCGCGACAAGCTGTACGAGCTGGCGCGCTCCGCGAACATCTGGGAGCGCCGCACGGCGATCGTCGCCACGTCGTACTTCATTCGGCAGGGCGATCTGGACGACGCGTTCAGGATCGCCGAGATGCTGCTCGGCGACGATCACGACCTGATCCATAAGGCGACCGGCTGGATGCTGAGCTATGCCGGCGACAAGGATCGACCGAGACTGTTGCGCTTCCTCGATCACCATGCCGCCACGATGCCGCGCACGGCCCTGCGCTACGCGATCGAGAAGCTCGATCACGAAGAGCGAGCACATTACCTCGGCATGAAGAAAAGCGGCCGATCGTCGGCAGGAAAGGACGACGTTTGATGGAGTGGACACTCGAAGTGGTCATTGTTCCGATTACGGACGTGGAACGGGCGAAGCGCTTCTACAGCGAGCAGGTCGGCTTCGTCGTCGACCACGACACCCGGGTCTCGGACCAGATGCACATCGTGCAACTGACGCCGCCTGGTTCGGCCTGCTCGATCGTCATCGGCGACGGCATCGTCGAGACGCCGCCGGGGTCGATCCAGGGCATCCAGCTCGTCGTCGCCGACGTCGACGCGGCCAGGGCGCAACTGGTCGCGCGGGGCGTGGAGGTCAGCCCGGTCTACCACTTCGAGGACGCCGGCCGGGTCGATGGGCGCGGCGGCGACTGGAACTCCTTCGTCTCCTTCAACGACCCAGACGGCAACGGCTGGGTCGTCCAGGAGCGTCCCGCCCGCCCTTAACGCCTGTCTCCTCCTGCCTTCCGCCCGTCGCCTATAATCGCGCGGCAATCCGGAAGGGTAGGGGCGGTTGGAGCGCATCGCGATCATGTCCGATATCCACGGCAACATGCCGGCGCTGGAGGCGACGCTCGAGGACGTCGCCCGCCGGGGCATCACCCGCATCGTCTGTTTGGGCGATCTTGTCGGCAAGGGGCCGCATTCGGACCGCGCCGTCGACATCTGCCGGGGCCGCTGCGAGCAGGTCGTCCGGGGCAACTGGGACGATGGCGTGGCGACGACCACGAGTGATAACCCGATGCCGCGGTGGCACCAGGAGCGGTTGGGGCCGGAGCGGTGCGCCTACCTGCACGCGTTGCCGAACGTCGTCGACTTCGTCATGAGCGGCCGGCGCATCCGCCTCCTCCACGCCTCGCCGCGGGGTGTGCATCACCGCGTCCATCAGCGCGATCCCGTCGAGAAGCTGGAGTCGATGTTCGACAGCACCGACTTCACCGGGAATGGGGTCGAGCCCGACGTGGTCGGCTACGGCGACATCCACGGCACCTACCCGCGCACCTTCCACCTCAAGATGTTCTTCAACGTCGGCAGCGCCGGCAATCCGCTCGACATGCCGCTCGCCCGCTACGCAATCCTCGAAGGCGCTCCCGGCGACTCCGCGGCCGCGCCATTTTCGATCAATCTGGTGCGCCTCCCCTACGACGTCGAGCGCGCCATCCAGGACGCGGCGGACGAGGGCATGCCGGGCCTCCAGCCGTACGCCAACGAGCTCCGCACCGCGCGGTATCGCGGAGCCACCGGATAAACGGCAGCTCACGTCATGCTGAGGAATCGAAGCATCCCCCGGCGAAGCCGCCCCGCCGTGAGAGCGCTGCGCTTCGCGCGGGGATGCTTCGCGTTCGCTCAGCATGACGATGGGGAGGTTCTCCGTCCGTTCTGGTACCCTGTTCCGGCAGGCGACCGACGGGACGCCCGCGGTCAGATGAGCGCGCCCGCGATGCCGGAGGAGTTCCCATGGCCGACGGTTCCCGCCACAGCGGCGCCGAGTGGAACGCCGAGATCTACCATCGGGTCTCGAACCCGCACGTCAATTGGGGCGCCAAGGTCATCGAACGCCTCGCCCTGCGCGGGGACGAAACGGTAATGGACGCCGGCTGCGGCACCGGCCGCCTGACCGCCGACCTGTTAGAACGCCTCCCCACCGGCCACGTGATCGCGCTCGATCAGTCGCAAAACATGCTCGACGTCGCCCGCGACAACCTTGTGCCGCGCTACGGCGACCGCGTTAGCTTTGTGCAGGCGGACTTGCAGGCGTTGGACCCGGCGGTGATTGGTAAACCGGTCGACGTCATCTTCAGTACCGCCGCCTTCCATTGGGTGCTCGACCACCCGCGCCTCTTCGCCGCGCTCTGCCGGGTATTGACACCGGGCGGCTGGCTCGTCGCTCAATGCGGCGGCGGGCCGAACCTGGCCGTCCTGCTCTCCCACGCCGCCGACCTGATGGCCACGCCCCGCTACGCGCCCTTCTTCGCGGGCTGGTCCGGCCCCTGGGAGTTCGCGGACGACGTCACCACGGCCGAGCGGCTGCGGGCGGCCGGGTTCGTCGACGTCGAGACGAGTCTGGAGGAGGCGCAAACGCGCCTGGCCGACGCCGCCACCTTCCGCGAGTACCTGACCACCGTCATCTTCGGCGCCCATCTGGCCCGCATCCCGCACGAGGAGTTGCGCGAAGGGTTTGTCGACCACCTCACCGACCTCGCCGTCGTCGAAGACCCGCCCTTCTTCCTCGACTACTGGCGGCTCAACCTGCGCGGCCGCCGACCGGAGTAGGCGTGAGGCGGAAGGCGGATGTAAGGCCGTCCGAAGCCGCCTTCCGCCTTCCGCAAACAGTGAGGAGCGACAAGCGAGTGGCTACGACCGACGTCATCGTCATCGGTGGGGGATTGCTCGGGTGGAGCGCGGCGTACCGGTTGGTGCGGGACGGAGCGCGGGTGACCGTGGTTGATCGGGCGGACGCGGGGCAGGCGACCGCGGCGGGGGCGGGGATCATCGCGCCCGGCGCCAGCTTCAAGTACCCCGACGCCTCGATTCCCCTGTCGCAAGCGTCGGTTGACTACTACCCGGCGCTGCTGAAGGAGCTGGCCGAGGACGGCGAAACCGATACCGGCTACGAGACGGTCGGCGCCCTCTTCCTCGCCCAGAACGAGGGGGAGGCGGCGCACCTGCCCGAGGCGCTGCACATCATGCGGCAGCGGCGCGACCAGGGCATGGGCAACATCGGCGACGCCCGGATCGTCGATGGCCACGAGGCGCAATCCCTCTTCCCGCCGCTGGCCGAGTTCCCGGCCGCCATCCACATCCCGGAGGCGGCGCGTGTCAACGGCCGGCTCATGCGCGACGCCCTCCGCCGGGCGGCTGAGAAGCGCGGCGTCCACCTGATCCATACCAGCGCGGAGCCGGTCCGAGACGGCGGCCGGGTCAGCGCGGTCAAGATCGACGGCGACCCGCGGCCGGTGGACGCGGTCGTGATCGCGGGCGGGGCGTGGTCGTCCGCCTTGGGCGACGCCCTCGGCCTTCGGCTGCCGGTCGAGCCGCAGCGCGGCCAGATTTTGCACATGGAGATGCCGGGAACCGATACCAGCCGCTGGCCGATCATCCTCGGCCACCACGGCCACTACCTGCTGACGTTCCCCACGAATCGGGTCGTGGCCGGGGCCACGCGGGAGGTCGGCTCCGGCTACGATGTGCGCCTCACCGCCGGCGGCACGCACGAGGTGCTGAGCGAGGCACTGCGCGTGGCGCCGGGTCTGGCCGGGGCCACCATCGCCGAGTGGCGCGTCGGACTGCGCCCCTATTCCGCCGCCGACCAACTTCCCATCCTCGGCCGCGCGCCCGGCTACGACAACCTCTACCTGGCCACCGGCCACGGCCCCTCCGGCCTGCAACTCGGCCCCGTCTCCGGCGCCATCGTGGCGGATTTGATTGCGGGACGAGGGTCGCGGATTGATCTGACGCCGTACGCGGCGGACCGGTTCGGCGAAAGGGGTTAGGAGTTAGGGGCTAGGGATTAGGAACAGCCCTCACCCCCTGCCCCTCTCCCGATGCGCGAGAGAGGGGGAGCACGCGATCAGGCGGTAGCGAGATGACAACGGTGGTGGAAACGCTGGGAATCGATCAGGAACAGATCGCGGCATTCTGCCGGCGGCGCCACATTCAGTGGCTCGCCGTCTACGGCTCAGTACTGCGCGACGACTTCCGGCCGGAGAGCGACGTCGACGTCCTCGTCGAGTTCGAGCCGGGCCGCACGCCGGGCCTGGCCTTTTTCGACTTGCCCGACGAACTCTCGTCCCTCTTCGGCGGTCACCAGATCGACCTGGGCACGAAGCGCAGCCTCAACCGTTGGATCCGCAACCGTGTGCTGGCCGAAGCCGAGGTGCTGTATGACGCGACACGATGACGTGCTCTATTTCGGCCATATGCTGGACATGGCACGGACTGCGCGACAAATAGTCAGCGGAGTTTCAAGAGACCAGTTTGACTCAGATGTAACATTGCAACTCGCGCTCGTGAGGGCGCTTGAAGTCATTGGCGAAGCCGGTCGGAATGTCACCGTTGAGGGTCGCACGAGTTTGCCGTCCATTCCTTGGCCGACGATCATCGCTATGCGCCATCGTCTCGCACATGATTACATCAACGTCGATCTTTCGGTCGTATGGGATACAGTACACAACGATCTTCCGCTCCTGATTGAGATCTTGGAAGACGTCGTTCCCCCAAGACCACCTGACTAACGCCTGTATACAGACTTACGGCGATCATTTGCCCTTCGAGACGGCAATAACCCAGGATCTCAATCACTTGCGCAAACGGCGCGGGACGCGTACGATCCGCCGCCATGACCGACATGGACACCTACGCCGGGCGACGGCAGGAACTCTACCAACTGCTCGGCGAGTTGCCCGACCGGAACCGGCCGATCGCCGTCGTCAGCCGGGCACGGCGCGCGCACCCGCGTTATGTGCTGGAAGAGATCGTCCTCGATCTCAACGGCGTCGAACACGTCCCGTCCTACTTTGTCCACCCCAAGGAGGGCAGCGGCCCCTGGCCGGCGGTGCTCTATAACCACGCCCACGGCGGCGTCGATGCCGAGTGCATCGGCGCCCTCGGACTGTCGATGGGCTCGACGATGGCGTGGTGGCTGGCGGCCTTAGACACCTGAGTAAAGGTCTGCGTCGATTTGTGTTGCCTGACCGACGCGGAGTTGCGCCGCGCCTACGCCGATGCCGGCGCGCCGCCCGATGCCTGGCGGCACGTGCGCCAAGACGTCGGCCACCAGGAAACGCCAGAGATGCGCCAGGAAGTGGTTGCCTTCCTCCAGCGATGGCTGTGACCGGTCAACGTCGCATTACTGCTTGATCGTGCAAAGCGCCTGGCGGATTTCGCCGAGGTGGTAGGCGGTGTGGACGAGGATCGCCATCGCATCGAGGATCTGCTCCTCGCCGTCCCAGGTCGTGAAGCCGTGCATGGTTGCGAGCACGCTCTCGTAGGCCGCGTCGAGACGCCGCTTGAGTGATTCCCACTCCACGTCATCGACGGCCGCGATCTGCCAACTTGCGTCCCAATCGACCTCGCCGACCTCCTCGCCGCGCATATACCGCTCCATCACGTCAATGTAGAAGCGGACGTGGTTGACCTGCGCCGCCAGGGTCGCGCAGCGGCCGCCGACCGGCCGCGACGCCTCCTCGGCGGAGATGGTGGCGAGGGTCTCAAAGAGCGAGGTCTGCTTGTCGAGGTACTGGCCGTGAACGTTCCGAAAGGTTTCGTCGAGGAGGCTGTAGAGGTCCGATGTGAACCGGTCGAGGATTGTCGGTGGGGTCACGCTGTCTCCTTCATCGATGCGGTACCGTGCGGAAGGGTGACGACGAAGCGGGCGCCTGGGTGCTCCGCGTCTTCGATGCGAAGGGCGCCGCCGTGCATTTCGACGATCTGGCGGCTGATGTAGAGCCCAAGACCGAGACCGGAGAGGTGGTGCTGCCTGTTGCCCTGCTGGAAGCGAGAAAAGACCACCTCCCGTTGGGCGGGCGGGATGCCAACGCCCTCATCGGTGACGGTCAGCCGGACGCCGTCCGCGCCATCGCCGCTCATGGCGACGGTCACCGTGCCGTCGACGGGGCTGTGCTTGACGGCGTTGTCGAGCAGATTGGTGACCACCTGCTCGAACCGCACCGGATCGATCGCGGCCACAAGCGGCATTGGAGCATCGACGACGATCGCCTCTTGGTCCGCCAGCGGTTGCTGCGCCACGGCCGACCGCACCAGGCCGACCAGATCGGTCGGGACGGGCTCGACGCGCAGTTTGCCGGCTTCGATCTGGGCAGTGTCGAGCAAGCGCGTCACCAGTTGGCTGAGCTTGCCGGTCTGCCGCTCGATGGTGTCCAACGACCGGGCGAGGCGGTCCGGCGCGATCTCGCGCCCCCGGCGAACGTCGCGCAGGAGCAACTGGGTGAAGCCGCGCAGGCTCGTCACCGGCGTCTTGAGCTCGTGCGCCGCGACCGAGAGGAACTCGTCGCGCGCCGCGACCGCGTCCTGCAACTCGCGGTTGCGCTCCAGCAGCTCCCGGTCGACCCGTTCGCGGGCGGCGACTTCGGCGGCGAGCGTTTGGGCCTGTTGCTGCAAGATGGCGACGGAGCGCAGCCGGTCCGCTTCCTCGATCAGCGACGTGTAGCTCTCCAGCGGCACGACCTCCGTGTGTACGGCGCAGATCCGTTGCAGCGCGTCGCCGTCGGCCGCCCGGGGAAAGGCGCTCATCGGGTAGCCGCAATGGAGCCGGAAGGCGTGGGTGCGCGCCAGATCGTTCCAGAGTTCCTCCAGGTGGAGGGCTGTCTCGTACTGCCCCTGCCCGGCCAGGAGTGTCACCAACTCGCCGTAGACGGTGACCTGCCGGGCATCGCCGAAGGGGTTCGTCTCGGCCTGGCGGATGAGGCCGCCGATGACCTCGGTGAAGCAGGTGGGGTCCAGACCGTCATCCGACAGGCAGCGCGCCAGCATCTCGGCGGCATCGTGCGCCAGATAGCGACCGTGCTGGACGGCGTGCTCGACGTCGAGGCCGCGCTCCCGCAGCCGGGCGGCGATCCCTTCGCGATGGGCCGGCGTGGCGAGCACGACGACCGCATCGCCCGCGCCCAGCGCGGCACCGACCCATCGACTCGCCTCATCGAGCAAGAAGGTGGGGTCGTTGTAGAACTGGACCGTATGAGTTAACCCAGCCGGCGCCAAGGCAGCATTGAGAGGGGCGAGCGACCCGGCGCTGGGAACCGGGATCACGCTTGGCGCGACGTCGGTATTCATGCTGAACAGACTCTCGCGAGCACCCCTTGCCCGCGCTCGCAACCGCATCGCGGCTCATCAGTGGCTGGACCGATGCGCGGAATCATACAACCCCGGCGATCAGATACCGGTCGCTATCGCACATTCGCTGCCACCAGCCGCCACGCCGAACATGCGTGGTATGCTCGGGCTTGCCGTCTTGGGGATGAGTAGGATTCCGGAGATGCTGAGCGATCGGAGGAGTGAGGTTGTCGCCACGCTTGCCGACGCGGTGACCTCGCTCCGGGTCGGGCATCCAACCCGTGTGGCCGTCGAGGGCCGCTCCGCGGCCGGGAAAACGACGCTCGCCGATGAGCTCTCGGAGGTGGTCCGTGCTCGTGGGCGAGACGTGATTCGCGCCTCCATCGACGACTTCCATCGGCCCGGACACAAGGTCCGTTCCCAGCGCGGGGTAGTGGGTCAGTTTGAATCAGGGAAGCTTACCATCCGGGTGGCTTGGTAATCGTTCCGTTCGCGTCGGTGAGTGTGGGCGGAAACTGACTCACACTGAGCGGGCCGCGACGGACGCGTTGGTAGAAGTCCGCGATGCCTTTGAGGTCGAACGCGGTGTGCTTCCTGGGATTGAGCAGACCGATCTTCACGCCTAGACGCGATCGGGCCAACCGGATAGGTTCGGCCAGGTCCGAATCGTTGGAAACGACGATTGCCACGTCGTATTCGCCCGCGAATCCGTCCACCAATAGGTAGCTCGCAAGGTTGACATCCGACCCCTTTTCTTCGTGCTCGATCACGTCCACCTTCGTCGGTGTCGCGCTGGTTGCCGTGCTGGCGAGGTAGCGTTGCTTCACGTGCGTGGAGAAACGGCCAAGATGGATGGAAAGACCTGGAACGGTTTGCAACGCGCGTAGATAGGTTTGCTGCCTCACGGCCTTGTCAGGGTCGTCGGACGTCGGGTTCACGATGGCGGTGAAGTAGCGGACGCGATTGATCGCGTAGTGGGGGAACACGAGCGGAAAATACGCGCCGAAGTCCAGCCAACGGTACGGCGTACCACGGATGCATCCGTGGTAGAAATTGAAGCCATCGACGTAGATGTTGGCGCGCGGCTTCGGAGTCATTCGCCTACCTTGTTAACGGCTGAGGCCGCCCGAGGGCGGCCTCGCACCCTGCCACCGAAGCAGCAGGGGATGTACACGTATACTAGCAAATATGTACTAGTTTGTCAACCCTGGTCAGCCTCGGCAATGACCTTCGCCCATCGCGCGGCGGCGGCTTGCTTGGCAATCTCGCGCCGCCGTTCCGGGCTGAGCTTTGCCGCCCGCGCTGGCCCGCCCTTCGCACCGCCCTTGCGCCCGAGCGCGACGGCGTTGGGGTCCTTGCCATCGTCCTCCGGTTCGGACGCGTCCTCATCCGTCGCCTCGTCCACGATGGCGGCGGCGAGGGCGTTCAAATCGCGTGGCTTGTTTTTGCTTGATCGGTTAGGCATGCCATCAGTATCGCACACCCTGTCAAGTCCGGGGCCGCGTTTACGTTCGTACAGGTTGCAAGGTCGAGGGTGTGTGATGTATCTAGGCGCACCACGGCGTGGAACACGGCGTGGAATAGGCTCGCGTGGAACGTCAAGGACCTGAATCTTGACG
>JBOGUF010000067.1:0-4528 GCA_050696075.1 Thermomicrobiales bacterium | reverse complement strand
CAGCGCGGCCGGTAGCCGACGGGCGGCGTTTGCCAAGCTCCGTCCTGCTGAGGCGAAGCCGAAGCACGCCCTGAGGACCCGACGGGCATCCCCCGGCGCAGCCGACCCGTCGTGCTCCCCCAGGATTGGGGGTTGGGGGCCGCTGCGCTGCGCGCGGGGATGCCCTTCGGTGCCTCAGGGCGTGCTTCGGCTTCGCCTCAGCAGGACGGAGCTTGGCAAACGCCGCCCGTCGGCTACCGGCCGCGCTGTTCCACGCCGCGGCGCAAGAGTTCGGCGGTGGGGAGGCGGTCAAGGTCGACGACCATGGGGGCGCCGCCGGCGGGAACGGTCGGCGGCGTCTCCGACGTCGTCGGGCTTGCCCTCGACCTGGCGCCGAACTGGTCGGGCTTGCCCTCCAGTGACTCCTGACTCCTCACCCCGTCGCTGATGCGCTGGTAGGCGGCGCGGGCGGGCTCGATAGCGGCGGTCAGTTCGGCGATGGTGCCGCCGGTGACCAGTTCCGGCACGACGTCCGGGTGGGCGCGGAGGATGAGGTCGCGGACGGTGGTGAGGTCGTCTGTCTCGGGGATAGTTGCTTCGGGTGCGTCTGGTTCCATCGTGATCTCCTTGGTTGCACGGGCGAGATTCCTCGCCGCGCTCGGAATGACGGGGTGGGAGCCGCTCGGAATGTCGGCAACACCTCGCCGCCTCGCCGCCTCCCGCCTCGCCGCCTCAATCCTCAGTGCGCACGTGGCCGATGGCGCGGCGAGGGCGCCAGTCGATGTCGTCGAGCGTCGCGGTGAGGGCGGCGCTGATCACCAGGTCGTCGTGGCCGCGGGAGGCCGGCACGGACCAGCGCATGCGCTTATTTTGTCCGGGCAACACTTCATAGGTCGTTTCCCGCAGTTGGGACCAGTAGAGCCGGGTCAGCGCGTCGCCGTCGGCGGCGTACTCCTTGAAGCGGCCGGAATCGATGAGCGCGAGGAAGTTCCAGCCGAGATCGCTCTTCGACTTCAGGGAGAAGACGTAGGGAACGACTTGAATCGGCGGATAGCCGCCGCGCCGTTCGCCCAGCGTCGCCTCCAACATGGAGCAGAGACCATGGCCGACGCCGGTGGCGTCGATAACGACCGCACTGGCCCGCCAAACGTTGCGCGCCAAATCGACGATCTGGGGGTGGAGTGCTGAGTGCTTTTCTCCGGTCCAGACGATGCGGTCGACCACCCGATAGGACGGGAAAGGCGTGCTGACGGCTGATGGCTGACGGCTGACGGCTGTGTCGATCTCGACGACAGTCAACGCGGTGCTGTCGCGGCGGGAACCGCTAGCGAAGGCGGCGGGGTCGGCGCCGGCTTCCTCCTCGCCGGCGACGTCGATGAGCAGGGCGTAGCGTTTGCCCGGTTCCGCCCGGTGGCGGCGGGGGTGGCTGCCCTCCATGTGGGAGAGGCGTTTGGGCGGGAAGAGGCTGTTGTCGCCGTCGAGTTCCAGCAAGCAGTACTCGGTGCGGATGAAGGGATGATCGATTCCGAACTGCGCGATGCGCGCCCGCACCCGCTCGCCGTAGGCCGGCAACAACTCCGCGACCTGCTCCCAGGGCACGCGCCAGACGCGGTGGATGCCGTCGCGCGCCTGGAGCTCCTCGAGGTGGCGCATCTGCCGGGCGAGGAGCGTGGCGTTGCTCCAGACGGTGCCCAGGAAGAGCGTTGTGGCATTGGTTGAAGCGGCCATGGGGTCGAAGACGGCGTCCCAGACCTCGGGCCGGATGTCCTGCGCCTCGTTGGCGACCAAGAGCAGGTCGGCGGTTTGGCCGCGGGCGTTGGCGGAGGGGTCGGCGGAGAGGAAGCGGGCGGAGGCGCGGCCGAGGTGGACGGCGTAGCCGTCGCGGACGGTGACGGCGTCGTTGAGTTTAGTGGCGGCGAATCGATCGAGCAGCCGATCGCGGCTGAGGGCGGCCTGGGGGCGAAAGGTTGGGGCCGCGAGGATGATGTTGCCGCCGGGATCACAATGCCGGGCGAGGAGGTACATGAGGAGTTGGGCGAGCAACTCATCTTTGCCGGCCTGGCGACTGAAGACGACCGCGAACTGGTGTCCTAGCCTCTTCGTGACGCTTTCCACGATTGCGTGGGCGGGATCGAGTTGATAGTCCCGCAGCCGGTAGTCGGGCAAGACTTCGCGCGAGAACGTCTCGATATTCGGCAGTCGTTCAGTTGACACCTCCTGTTGCGACTCGGATGGCTGACGGTTCACGTGACGTCGATTAGGCGCAGGGCAAACTCCAAGACGAGCGCCCCGGCGACCATCCAAAGCAGGCCATCGAGCCGTCGTTTGATCTCGCGGAGGTCCGCAGCGAGGTGCTCGACCATCTGGCGGGTGACGGCTTCGTACGCCGAGATAGGAGCCAGATCGATGGGGGCAGGCGGGTCGAGGCGGAGGTCGGGGGGTCGTGGGGTTCTTGCCGTGCGGGCGGACGTGATCATGTTGGTTCCTCCTCTCCGGATATGAGGCGATTGAGCACCAATGTGGCGGGGTCTTTCGGCTGGTCGACGAGTGTGTGCCGGGCACGGGCAGCTTGGACGAGGACGCTGACGAGGCGGGAGGCGGTGGTGGCGAGGCGTTCGGTCTCCTTTTCGGTGACGAGGACACGGATGAGGGCGAGGCGGAGAATGCCGATTTCCATGGTGAGGGTGCGGTCGGAGGCGGCCACGGCGAGGAGTTCTCTGAGGTCGGCGCCGATGAGTCCGGCGTGGTCGCCGCGGAGGATGCGGGTGCGGAAGGCTTCGGCCCACCGGTCGGGATCGGCGTTTTCAGGATGGTGATCGGAGCACCACTTCTCGCCATCGGGCACCCAGCCGTAGCAGAAGGGGACGCGGCACCGTTGGATGGTCATGGCGTGTCTCCGGGAATAGGGGCGGCGGGTGGGAACGATGGGTTGTTTTAGGGTTGGGTAGGTGATCACCTCCTTTCGTTGGGTGCGGGTGAATCGGCGGGGTAAGCGCGTCAGATCGCCGTGAACACGCAACGCCGGGTTTCCAACCCGGCGTTCAACCTACGAATTCTCTCCGGGACTACGGACGGGACGGAGTTGGAAGGTGGTCGTTGGGGCCACGGGTGATGAGGGGGTGGCGACCAAGGAGAGCCGCCGCGTTTTTGCCCCTCTATCTATTAAGGCAGCGATTTTGGGGCAAAATGGGACTCAGATTTCGATTATTGATCATCCGGCTATCTATCTATATGTTGCGTCTGTATGGAGGCGTGGGGGGATTTAGGGCTTGGGGATGCGGTTTTTGGTCTGATTGGCGGGATGATGATTGAGGAATAGTGTTTGCTTCCGATTGGGAATGCGGTTGAGGACGTGGTGCTGGTGGATCAGGTCGGTCGCGCGTTGTCGCCGAGTTTGCGCCGCACGTTGGCGACGATCTGATAGACCCGCTGGCGGCTCAGGCCGAGGTCAGCGGCGATTTGCGAGGCGGGCTGGCCGGCGGCAAGGCGGCTGAGGACGGCCCAACTGCGCTCCGTGACCTCCGGCGGTCGCCCTCCGCACCCGCCCGCAATTCGGCCTGGGCGTGCTGGCGGTGAGCGAGGTGCGCGTCCTGGGTCTGACCGTACGGCCCGATCCACTCCCGGACAACCCGGCGCATTGCCTGATCGATGGCGTCGACTCCAGGGCGATGGCCCGTCGCCTCGCGGCGATCACCCGCGTCCTGATTTACCCCAAACCCGTGTCAGACTGACTCATCATCGGCATCGCCGAGGAAGTCCCCAAACCCGCCGACACCGCCCGCTGGGGCGAATCGACGTTGGCTTTGATCTTGGTCGAGGTGTAAGCGAAGCGGGCCGGCGCATCGCGTCGGCCCGCTTCGTCATCCCGCTGTCGTCCCTCCCTAGGTCCGTGGCGGCAGGTTGACCGTGAAGCACTGGTTGTAGAACTCACCCAGGACGACGGGGTGGGGGCCGAATGGAATCTCAAGGAAGTCGACCCCAACCGGGTCGAGCACTTGGACCGCGCCGTCGCTCGGCCGCAGGAGTTGGTACGGCGTGATCCGCCGCCGGCCCGCGATGACGTTGTCCGCCGCGACGCAGAGTTGGTCGCCGTTGTTGAGCGAGAGGTTGAACGGTGGGTAGGTGGTGATCACCCCATCGTTGTCGTCCACCACCGTCGTACCGTTGACGATGATGCGGATGTCGTCGTCGACCGTCAACGCCTGACCGATGCCGACCAAGTCGATCCCTTCCTGCACGCAGACGCCGTCGGCGTTGCACAACTCGGTCGGAGTGCACTGGCTGTTGACGCAGCACTCCACCCCGCAGAAGGTGCCGCAGTCGAGTGGCTGACCGGTCGGGCAGACGCAGGCGCCGGTACCAGGAATACAGGTCTGCTCGGGATTGGGGCAGGCAACCGGCGTGCCCTCGATGCAGAGACCCTGCCCGTTGCAGATGTCGGCGGTACAGAGATTGCCCGTCTCGCAGACCGTCGCTGGCCCCGCGAACGCATTGGGCGGACAGTCCGGCCCGGTGCCGGGGCAGAACTCGGCCGGGTCGCAGACCGCGT
>JBOGUF010000066.1:0-16802 GCA_050696075.1 Thermomicrobiales bacterium | reverse complement strand
TTAAAACGTTGATCCCTTCCGTGGATGGGGACGGAAGGGATCGAGGAGGGAGATTGGGGTTCGTCCGATGCCCCGGCATGAGCTCGTGACGCAACGGAAATAGGTCAGTGCCGGAAAAGTGCTAAGTAACCAGTACCGAAAGTCGAGTACCGAGTACCGAGTACCGGGCCGTCCCGCCGGCTCGAGGCGCCTAGATGCCCCGAGCCGGCGAACCCTGCACATAAGCCCCAGCCCGCACCAGAGCGGTGCCGAGGAACTGCCGGGTCGCGGTGACCGCCGCCGGCGTCGTCGCCGAGCGTCGCGTCGACCGAGCCGCCACCTCATCATATTGGCTCCGCGCGCGCTTCAAACATTCCTCGCGCCGGAGCGCATCAACCATCTGGTTCACCATTACTTCGTTAACCATCTTCACCCTCCGCTTAGCGCGCTGCTTACCCGTTGCCCATTCGGTCCGCGTCGCTTATCGCTCGCTCGCTTATCGTCGTGTCCGGGTACTCTCTTCCGGCCACGTTGACATGATGCGGCATGCCGTGTCTACCCACCATCCCGAAGATGACGTATTTCAGGCCTCCGTCATTGCGTACGGGAAGTTACGTACTTTGACGTAGAGGCGTTAGGCGTGAGGCGGCGTGTGCCAAGCTCCGTCCTGCTGAGGCGACGCCGAAGCACGCCCTGAGGCACCGACGGGCAGCCCCCGGCGCAGCCGCTCCGTCTGATGCCGGACGTGCGCTGCGCGCGGGGATGCTTCGCTGCCTCAGCATGACGGGGTGCCAACGCGGCCTAATCCCTAGCGCCTAGCGCCTAACGCCTAAACCAGGCCGTTCTGGAACGCGAAGGCGATCGCGCCGGCGCGCCTGTCCACGTCCAGCTTGTCGAGAATACGGGCGACGTGCGTGCCCGCGGCGCGCGGACTGATGAAGAGCTGCTCGGCAATCTCGGCGTTGGTCATGCCGGTGGCCAGGAGGCCGAGCACCTCGACTTCGCGTGCCGTCAGTCCATGCGCCGGCGCGGCATCGACCACCTGCTCGACGTTATCGAGGACGAGCAGCGGGCGCTGGTCGCGGAGCGCGGCGCGCAACATGTCGCCGGACGCGCGGTCGGCGCGTTCAATGAGCCCCAGGGCGTGCGCGATCGTGGGGATCGCCAAGCCAGGATCCGCCACGAAGGCCAAGGGCACGACGCGGACGACTTCCCGCAAGTCGTCCGCGACGGCACGCGCGACCTCGAGTGCCATCCGGGTCTTGCCGACGCCGCCGGGTCCGGTCAACGTCAGCAGCGGCACGTCCGGGCGGCGCGGGTGCGCCACCGCGGCGGCGACCTCTTTCCCCCGACCGATGAAGGTCGTGAGCGGAGCAGGGGGATGAAGGATGGCGAACGACGTCGCGGCCATAGCCTCGGACACTCCGCATGAGACGATCGGAATGGCCCTTATGATACTCGTGCGCCCGTTCGAGCGCGAAGCCGCGTGCCCGGGCCGACCGCGGGCGAAACGCTATACTCAGGCGCCGGGATCGCGGCGCTGCCCGCCGCGCACCGTGCCACGAGAGCCAAGCCACTGAATCCAGCCACCCTGCCGCATCGGCCGGACCGGCGGGAAGCGTGAGGACAGCGCCATGACCGACGACCGTGACCATCGCCCGCCTGGCGACCCGACCGCCAGCGATCCGCCCGCCTTGGGCATCGAAGAGGAAGGGCCGACGTACCGCGCCGGCGCCGCCTTCGACCCGACGCCCTACATGCGCCGGCTGCGGGGGAAAGGCGGCGGTCAGGACTACCTCGACGTTCGCATCCGGCTGCTCTGGTTGCGTCGCGAGCATCCGGACGCCGAGATCGTCACTGAGCACGTCCAGATCGACGACAAATCCGCCATCTTCAAGGCGACCGTGACCCTGCCCTCCGGTGGCAAGGCGAGCGGCTACGGCAGCGAGACCGCCAGCGACTTCCCCGACTTCATCGAGAAGGCAGAAACGAAGGCCATCGGTCGTGCTCTGAACGCCCTCGGCTATGGCGCGCAGTTCGCTGAAGAGGACCGGGAGGACGAGCCGCCGGCGTCGCCACCGCCTCGATCTGAGCGGAAGCCGCGCCCAGCCCCACCAACCGAGCCGGAACCGCCGGCCGCCACCGCGCCGGCGCCGACGCCGATGCCCGCGCGCCGCGAGTCTTCATCGCCGCCCGCGCCCACACCGCGGAGCGACACCCCGATCGACATCAGCGCCGGCCGGGAGCGCCAGACGCCACCCGCGCCCCAGCCAGCGTCAGAGCCCGCGAGCCGCGCCGCCACGGCGGCCGCGACCGCCGACGAGGAAGAACCTCCCCTGGAGGACTACTCCTGGACCGCCTTTTGGGGGTGGGCGCGGCAGATCGGCTTCCAAAACCGCGGCGCCATCGAGGCCCTCATCGGCCGTCCCATCACCGACCTCACCCCCGCCCAGGTCCGCAACCTCATCCGCGAGAAACGCGGCGAGGAGTAACGAGTTCGGGATTCGGGATTCGGGATTCGGGATTCGGGGTTCGGCGTGCGACGTTCGACGGAAAAGTACGTCGCGGAACGCCGAACCCCGCACCCCGAACTTGCGCATAACGTCCCCGCCCGCTACCCTGACGCCCTACACCCGCCGGATGGCGACCCCAACCGTGGGATCGGGCGGGTGGGGAGCTACGGCGCCCTGCCACCGCGCGGGGTGGAGATTGAAACGCGAGGAGGGAACGCACCAATGCTCGATCACTTTCGATCCGGCGTAGTACGCGGTTTCGCGGTGGTCCTTGTTGTGCTGGGGATGGCGGTGCTGGTGAACGCGCCGGTTGCCGCGCAGGAGGACAGCGTCACCATCGACCTGGACGAGCTCAACGACTCCGGCGTCTCCGGTGAGGCGACCCTGACGGCTGACGGCGATTCGACCCTCGTCTCGATCGACGTCCTCGGCGCCAGCGGCGGCCACCCGGCCCACATCCACGAAGGGACCTGCGACGAACTCAACCCGAACCCGACCTTCCCGCTCACCAGCGTTGACGCGGATGGGCTGAGCGAGACGACTGTCGAGGTCGCACTCGACGACCTGACCGCCGACCCCTACGCGATCAACGTCCACCTCTCCGACACCGAGCTCGGCACCTACGTCACCTGCGGCAACATCACCGCGGCGGCGGTCGGTGGCGAGGAGGAAGCGGAGGATGTGACCGAAGCGGCCGAAGCGGTTGCCGAGGACGACGACGATGATGACGGCGTTGGCGGCACCACCGCCACCACCACGCCGGCCACCGGCGTCGGCTCGCTTTCCACCTCGGACAGCCTGGCCATGCTCGCCGGCCTCGGCGCGGTGGCGCTCAGCCTGACCGCCGGCGGCCTGGCTCTGCGCCGGCGCGAGGTGCGGTCCTGACGCGGTACGCGGCGGTCGACGCTGTCTGCTGGACGACGGCGGGGGCGACGTCGCCCCCGCCGTCGGTTGCGCTACCAACGGAGAGCGGCGCCCGGAGTATCTTGTCTTGGCGCGTGGTTGCCACGCTCTAATATGGGCGGTCTGCTGCGCCGCAAGAGGCTGACGCACCCAGAGAGACACCAGGCGAAGCAGACAAACCGCCGCAATTTGCGGTACTCTGTCGCACCAGGATCACCTCAGCGAAGCGCAGGCGCCAGAAGGCAGCCCACGTCGGGCCGCCTCTTCCCGTTCCACCGTGGGACGTGATCGCTGGCTGGCGCGGTGACGCGAGGTGATGTTTCTGGCGCGATTCTTGCGCGACGACGCGCAAGACCAGCCACGGATAGAGGAGGCGACACCATGCGCGATCAGTACCGGCGCAGTTTGATGAATCGTCGAACCCTGCTCAAGGGAGCCGGCGCGGCGGCCTTGGCTGGCGCGGCCAGCCCGTTGGTGCGCGGCCCGGTCACCGCTAAGCAGACCCCGGTCACCCGCGATATCGCGGGCACCCAACTCCGGATCCTGCTCTGGCAGCACTTCGTCCCCGTTCACGACGAGTGGTTCACAGCGTTCGTCGAGGAGTGGGGCACGGCCAACGATGTCGAGGTCCAGGTCGACTACATCAACACCGCCGACGTCCCAGCGACGTTCGCCGCCGAGATCGCCGCCCAAGAGGGGCACGACCTCGTCGAGCACATCGCCTCCCTCGGTCAGTTCGAGGATTCGGTGATCGACATGACCGACGTGATCGAAGAGGCGAAGGCGCGGCATGGCGAGATGTCGGGCGTCGGCGAGCGCTCCGGCTTCAACCCGACTACTAACAAGAATTACTCCTTCGTCCACGGCTACGCGCCCGATCCGGGTGACTACCGCAAGAGCCTCTGGGAGGCCGTCGATCTGCCCAACGGCCCCAGCACCTGGCAGGAGCTGCTCGACGGCGGCACCCGCATCAGGAACGAAGCGGGCATCCAGATGGGTATCGGGATGTCCAACGAGATCGACAGCAACATGGCGGCCCAGGCGCTGCTCTGGGCCTTCGACGCGGCGGTCCAGGACGAGAACGAGAACGTCATCATCAACTCCCCCGAGACGATCGCGGCGGTGGAGTACATGGCCGAGCTCTACCAGAACACGATGACCCCCGAGGTCTTCGGCTGGAATGCGGCCAGCAACAATCAACTCCTCGTCGCCGGCCAGGCCAGCTACATCCTCAACTCGATCTCGGCCTACCGCGCCGCCCAGGATCAGAATCCGGAAGTCGCCGACGACATCTTCTTCGTTGGGCCGCTCGCCGGACCGAACGGGACCGCGTTGGCCAACGGTCACGCCGTCTACAACGCGATGATCCCGACCTACTCGCAAAACCAGGACACGTCTAAGGAGTTTCTACTCCACCTGGTCAACAACTACAACACCAAGACGCAGGAGAGCCTGCTCTACGACTTCGGCGCCTTCCCGGACCTGACGCCGGAGCTCTACGAGGAGGGTGGCTGGCTCGACAACGACCCCTACGGCTCCGATCCGCCGGACAAGCTGGCCGTCCTCAAGGGAACCAACGAGTGGACGACCAACATCGGTCACCCCGGTCCGGCCAACGCGGTGATGGGCTCGGTCTTCGGTGAGTACACCCTGCCGAATATGCTGGCCCGCGTTGCCCGCGGCGAGCAATCGGCCGCGGAGTCGGTCGCCGAGGCCGAGGAGCAGATCAACGGCTACTACGAGCAGTGGTCTGCCGAAGGCCTCGTCGGCGGCGGCCGATAGACGGAGGGGTCGGGAGTCAGGGGTCGGGGGTCAGGGAGAGAACGAGTCGTGGTTCCCTGACTCCTGACTCCTGACCCCTGGTGTAACGATGGCAACAGTCGAGACGCGTAACTTGACCAAGCGCTTTACCGGGCACGTGGGCGAGGGGGTCCACGCCGTCGACGGCATCGACCTCATGGTCCGCGACGGCGAGTATATGGTCCTGCTCGGGCCGTCGGGGTGCGGCAAGACGACCCTCTTGCGGATGATCGGTGGGTTAGAACAGCCAACCGAGGGTGAGATCCTGATCGGGGGACAGGTCGTCAACGGCCTGCCGCCGCGCGCCCGCCAGATCGCAATGGTCTTCCAGAGCTACGCGCTCTATCCGCACCTCAACGTTTACAACAACATCGCCTTCCCCCTGAAGGCCGCCAAGTTGCCGAAGGAGGAGCAAGAACGGCAGGTGGCGTGGGCGGCCGGCATCCTCGGGATCGACCACTTGCTGAAGCGGAAGCCCCGGCAACTCTCGGGCGGCCAGCGGCAGCGGGTCGCGCTCGCGCGCGCGATCGTTCGTCATCCGAACGTCTTCCTGCTCGACGAACCCCTCTCCAACCTCGACGCCCAGCGCCGGGCCTCGGCCCGCGACGAGTTGCAACAGTTCCAACGCCGGATCGGGACGACGACGATCTACGTCACCCACGACCAGGTCGAGGCGATGGGGATGGGGGATCGCATCGCCGTCATCGACCAGGGCAAGATTCGCCAGGTCGGGACGCCGCACGAGATCTACGACGAACCGGCCGATACCTTCGTCGCCACCTTCCTCGGGTCGCCGCCGATGAACCTTGTCGGGCGGAATGGTCAGCTCGTCGGATTTCGACCAGAGCACTTCTTCCCGCGCGTCATGGCCGGCAACGCCGACGATCTGGCGCCCTTTTCGTTCACCGTGGCGCGCGAGGAGTATCTCGGCGCGGAACGCCTCCTCTACGGCGAGGTCGAGGGCACGCGGACGATCGCGCGCTTCCCCTCGACGGCAGACGTGCCGGTCGAGCCGGGCGGCGTCCACGAATTCGCCGTCCGGCGGAGCGATCTGAAAGTCTTCGACGCGCGGTCCGGCCTGCGCACGCGGGAGGGCGCGTAATGGCGGCCCCGGTCGCCCCCATCCCAACCACCACGGCGCGGGTCGAAACGGGCGAGGGCCGCTTTCTCCTCGACCGGGAGTGGTTCGTCGGGCCGATCATGCTCCTGCCGGCCGTCATCTACATCATCGCCCTGGTGGGGTTTCCCCTGGTCTTGGCGATTGCCTACGCCTTCAGCGACGTCACCGTCGGCGACCAGAGCATCGACTGGGTCGGCCTCGAAAACTTCCGCGCCACTTGGGACGACAAGATTTTCCGCACGTCACTGTGGAATACGCTCCTCTTCACCTTTGCCGCCCAGGTCGTCGTCCTGGTCTTTGGCAACATCCTGGCGCTCGTCCTCTCGGCCGACTTCCACGGCAAGCGGCTGGTGCGCTTCCTGATTCTCTTGCCTTGGGCGACGCCAGTGGCGTTGGTGGCGGTCGGCTGGTGGTGGCTCCTTCAGCCGCCACAAAGCCCAATCGACTACATCTTCCGCGAACTCGGGCTGCTCGGGGCCGGCGGGTCGTGGAGCACCGACCCGAACATGTACTGGCTCTCGGTGCCGGATCGGGCGCAGTTTTCGGTCTTGCTTGTCCACGTCTGGCGGATTTTGCCCCTCTCCACGGTGATCCTCCTCGCCGGGCTGACGAGCATCCCGCAGGACGTGCGCGACGCCGCGAACGTCGACGGCGCCGGGTTCTGGCGGCAGCTTTTCTGGATCCGCCTGCCGCTCTTGCTGCCGATCATGCTCGTTGCCTTCCTCTTCGGCACCGTCTTTACCTTCACCGACATGACCGTGGTCTACATCTTGACCCGCGGCGGCCCGAACGACACGACTCAGGTGCTGGCGCATTGGGCCTTCCTCAAAGGCGTCCAGGCCGGCGACCTGGCCCAAGGCGCGGCGGTGGCGGTCTTCCTCTTCCCGGTCCTGGCCGGCGTCGCGGCGCTAATGCTGCGCGTTGCGCGACGGACGGAGACGGCGTAGGCGGCAAGGACGGCAAGGACGGCAAGGCTGGCGATGATGGCGAGTGCGGGACAGACGTTGGTAGAGAGGCCAGTGGCGTCGGGGCCAGGGGTGTATGGCAGCGCCGGGGCGGCGCGGGCCAAGCGGGTCGGCGCGCGGGCGGTGCTTTACGCGACGGCGACCTTCTTCACCCTCTTCGCGGCGCTGCCCTTTGCCTGGATGATCCTGACGATCTTCAAGACGGACCAAGACCTCTACTTCAACGTCGTCGGCAAGAACCCGCTCATCTATAACCAGTCGCCGACCCTCGATAACCTGCGCCTCCTGTTCCAAGACACCAGCTATTTGACCTTCGTTCGCAACAGCGTCTTCGTCGGGTTCCTCGTCGTGTTGGTCACGTTGCTTATCGGGATGCCGGCCGCGTACGCCCTGACCCGGTTGGCCGGGCGCTGGGGCGAAGGGCTTGGCATCGCCATCTTCCTCGTCTACCTCGTGCCGCCGACGCTCCTCTTCATCCCGTTGACCAAGATCGTCTCGGATCTCAACCTCAAGAATTCGATTTGGTCGCTGGTGCTGATCTACCCGACCTTCACCATCCCATTCTGCACCTGGCTCTTGATGGGCTTTTTCAAGTCGATCCCGTGGGACGTCGAGGAACAGGCGATGATCGATGGCTACAGCCGCCTCGGTGCGATCGTGCGCACGGTGCTGCCGCTCTCGATCCCCGGCATCCTGACCGTCGTCGTCTTCGCCTTCACTCTCTCGCTGCACGAGTTCGTCTACTCGCTTGCCTTCGTCACGTCCACGTCCGGCAAGACGATCAGCACCGGCGTCACCACCGAATTGATTCGCGGCGACATCTATTTCTGGCAATCGCTGATGGCCGCCGCCGTCATCATCGCCATCCCCGTCGCCCTCCTCTACAACCTCTTCCTCGACCGCTTCATCGCCGGCTTCACCCTCGGCGCGGTCAAGGGGTAGCCGTGGTCATGTGGAAGGGTCGTGGTACCATCGTTCCCGAGGAGACCCTGTGATGGCAAAGGTGTGGCAGCGCGCGGACCGAGAACAGGCTGAGGATGATCTGGTAGCCACTGGCTATCACTTCGACATGTCAGATCATCCCATCCCTGGCGTTCAATGGCTGTCGGACGAGGAAGCACATGCCCTCTTCGACGCGAAGGCGCGGCGTGTCATGGGAATCAGCGGCGACGAGTTTCTGCGGCGTTACGACGCGGGTGAATTCGATGACATCCCTGATGACCGTGAGCACCTGGATTATTGGGATCTCGTGATGCTCGTCCCCTTTGGTCGCTAGGTCTGCCGCGGACGCGATTGGGGCGCTGGTCGAGCCCCTACAAAGGGCACTCTCTTGCGTGTCTCACGCGGTTCTCGTTGGCCGGGCCTATCATCCGGCCGCTGATCCCCACCCGTTGACTCTTGGTGGGGGACAACCGGTCCGAATTGGCCGTAGAGGCACAATCCAACTCTGGATCGGACATTGGTATCGTGTTGAGCGGATCGTTGCCGCACGCCCAACCTGGCTTGCACGGACTACTGGGTATGACTACCGGCTGCTTGATCGCGATGGACATCCCGTTCTTGCCTTCCACTGGCACCCGACAGGGCGCAGCCCGGTCATCGATCCTCATTTGCACATCGAGACGCCAACGCCGCACTTCGATTTGAGCAAAGTACACATTCCAACCGGCGTCATCTCGTTTGCAGATGTCGTGTGGTGCGCGATCACGCAACTCGGGGTCGAACCATTGCGGCCAGACTGGAGCATGGTGCTCCAGCATGCGCGGACCGCACAAGACGAACCTGAGTGACGTGAAGGTCGGATCTCTTTTTCGACCGCGCCATCGCCGGCTTCACCCTCGGCGCGGTCAAGGGATAGCCGTAGCCGCGTGGTAGGATTCCGCTTGTATTGAAGGAATGACGATGGTTCAGCGTGCGGTGCGGTCTGAGAACGTTGTTGAGATGGATGACGCCCGATGGGAAGCAATGCTTCGCGGGGCTGACGCCCAGGTGCATGACGTGACGAAACAAGAGGCGCATGCGCTATTTGACCAGCAAGCGCGCGAGATCATGGGCATGGGTGGCGAGGAGTTCCTTCGGCGGTATGACATGGGTGAGTTCCGGGATATTCCCGACGATGCCGAGCATACGGCCTATTGGTTCTTGACTATGCTGATCCCCCTTGGTCGGTAGGGCCGCTGCCGAGTCGAACGACGGCTTTGTCAGCGAACTTCAGCGCGCTCTTTCGTGCGTGACGCGCACCGTCCTCGTCCGCCAACGCGGAGACGCCATAGGTGACCCCAATCAGGTCGCTTTGCCAGGAGTCGTTCGGCTCGGACGCGCCGACGAGTATTCCATGCGATTCGCCCTTTGGTACGCGTCTCGTTCTCCATCGAGTTCAGAGCGAGTCTGGCGAACTGAAACCGTGGGTTATCTCATTGAACTCCTCGCCAGTCAGAACCGGATGATCCTGTCCTTTCACTGGCATCCAGAAGGGAAAAGCCACGTTGTCACGTCGCATCTCCACGTTGGATGCCGCGCCGGCAACGCCGATCTCTCGAAGGTTCACCTGCCGACCGGTCCGGTCTCGCTCGTCGACGTGATCCGTTGCGCGATCGTTGAGTTCGGCGTGCAGCCGCTACGGGCCGATTGCCGGGCGGTGCTGGACCGAGCCGACCAGACCGTGACGCATCGAGTTTGAGCGCAAGCTTCGGATAGTTTCTCGCCCGTATCGCCGTTACCATCTTCCATGAAAGGAGATTGCGTAATGGCACTTCAACCAAACATGACGACGACAACGGCATTGAAGACCACGCCTGATCAGCTTTGGCAAGCAGTTCTCGATCGCGATCGAGCGCTGGATGGAACGTGGTATTTCGGCGTGCGGACAACAGGGGTTTATTGCCGGCCGTCGTGTCCTTCGCGGCGGCCGAATCGGGAGAACGTTGTCTTCCTCGAATCTCGAGACGAGGCCGAGCGCGCCGGGTTCCGGCCGTGCCGGCGGTGCAAGCCGGATCAGATCGACGCCCAGGCGGACTTCGTCGCCCGCGCCTCCCGGTACATCGACGCGCACGCCGACGAGCCGATCACGCTCGCCGCGCTGAGCGCGGCAGTCGGCGTCAGCCCGCACCATCTGCACCGGACGTTCCGCCGCATCGTCGGGATCACGCCGCGCGCGTACGCTGAGTCGCGCCGCTTAGCCACGGTCAAGAACGGCCTGCGGGAGCGCGGCGACGTCACCTCCGCGCTCTACGAGGCAGGATTTGGGTCGAGTAGTCGCCTCTATGAGCGGGCCGACGCGCGCCTGGGGATGACACCGAACACCTATCGCCAGGGCGGCGTGGGCGAATCGATCTCCTTTACGATCGTCGACAGCCCGTTCGGCCGCATGCTGGTGGCGGCGACCGCGCGCGGGGTCTGCGCGGTCCAGTTCGGCGATGCGGACGAGGCGCTGACCGCCATGCTGCGGCGCGAGTTCCCAGCGGCGGCGATCCATCGCGACGACGGCGTCGCCGGCGCCTGGGTGCAGGCCGTCGTCGATCGTGTGAGCGGCACCCATCCCCACCTCGACATCCCGCTCGACGTGCGGGCGACCGCCTTCCAACGCCGGGTCTGGGACGCGCTGCGGACGATCCCAATCGGGGCGACGCGAACCTACGGCGAGGTCGCCCAGGCCATCGGCCAGCCGGACGCGGCCCGCGCCGTCGCCCGCGCCTGCGCCGAGAACCCCGTCGCGGTTGTCGTTCCCTGCCATCGCGTCGTGCGCGCCGACGGCGGCCCCGGCGGCTACCGCTGGGGCGTCGAACGCAAGCAGGCGCTGCTCGCGCAAGAGCAGGCTCTCGCCGCGGACTAGATGTTCCTGACTCCCATCGATCCGAACCCGAACGGGCGGCCAAACTGGCCGCCCGCCGGTCCTCCGAGCGTCTCTGACAAAGGCCCGGGGAGGAGTGTTGTCCGTGCTGACAAGCCTCTGGCGACACCCGGCGGCCGCGGCGATTGCCCCTCCGACGTCGCCATGATCGGTCGACCCCCTTAGCCGGCCCCTGACCCATCCGGCTCGCGGTGGATGGCGACAGCGCAGACGATGAGCGCGATACCGGCGACTTCGACCGGATGCGGTTGCTGCCGCAGAACGACGAAACCGATTGCCGCCGCGCACGCGGGCAGCAGGGCCAGGAGGAGGGCGAAGGTTGCGCGCGGCAACCGGGCCATCGCCAATTGGTCGCAGACATAGGGCACGACCGACGAGCAGATGCCCACGCCAACGCCGGCCAGCAGGAGATCCAAGCGGGTGAATGCCGGCGCCGCGCCGGCAACCGCGAACGGCGTCACGGTCACCAGGGCGACGATCATCGCCGCCCCCAGCAGATCGATGCGGCCCCCGCCGGCCTGTGCGATGCGATGCCCGAGCACGACATACAGCAAGAAGAGGGCGCTGTTGGCGAAGGCGAAGGCGAACCCGAGCGGCTCCCCGGCCAGACGCACGTCGGTCAGCAGCCCGATCCCGGCCACGACGAGTCCAAGCGCCAGGAAGTTCCGTGCCCGGCGCAATCCGAAGGCCGCGAGGGCGATTGGCCCAAGGAACTCGATCGCGCCAACCGTCCCGAGGGGCAGGCGGGCAATGGCAAGGTAGAAACAGACATTCATCGCTCCCAGCACCGCGCCCAGGGCGAGGACGGCGTGCCGTTGCGCGCGTGCGCTGCCGACGATAACACGCCAGGGGCGGCGCCAGACCGCGAAGACCGCCGCGGCGCTGGCGATGCGCAACCAGGCGACGCCGAGGACGTCGACGTGGGCGAACAGCAGCACGGCGAACGCCGGACCAAGATAGTGGAAGATGGCGCTGACCAGGAAGAAGGCGTGTGGAGGGATCGCTCCCGTGATATCCCAATGCCGGCGCGTGGCGCTGTTTCCCGTCGTATGCGCTGCCATGCCACGATGCTAGAATGTGGGTGGCGTTTGGTACATGGCAAGCTTAAGGAGATTACCGGCTCGTGGATAGAGATCCAACGTCCGAGCGCCTCTTTGCTTGTGAACCTTCGAATGGCGTGCTCGACCGCGTTAATTTGCGGCTGCTCGACGAGTTGCGGCGCGATCCGCGGATCAGCATGACGGAACTTGGACGGCGGGTGGGCATGTCGTCTCCCGCCGTCACCGAGCGCGTTCGTCGCTTGGAGGAGACGGGGGTCATTCGCGGCTACCATTTGGACGTCGATCCCGCCGCGCTTGGGCTACCGCTGACGGCCTACGTCCGTGTCCGGCCCAACCCGGGGCAACTCGCCAACGTGGCCGAACTCGCGCGGTCCATCGCCGAGGTCGTGGAGTGCCACCGGATCACCGGGGAGGACTGTTTCCTGCTGAAGGTGTATCTGCCGGCGGTCGACCAACTCGACCGAATACTCGACCACTTCCTCCGCTTGGGAACCACGAATACCACGCTGGTCCAATCCTCGCCCGTGCCGCTCCGTTCGCTGCTGCTGCCCGAACGCTGACTGCCCAGGGGTCTTCTATGCCCGATAGCGCCAAGCGCTCGTACCGCTTCGTTCAAGTCGATGTCTTTACGGATCGCATCTTCGGTGGGAATCCGCTGGCCGTCTTTCTCGATGGCGAGGGCCTGAGTGACGAAGAGATGCAGGCGATTGCCAACGAGATGAACCTATCGGAGACGACGTTCGTCTTGCCCCCGGCTGATCCGCGCCACGCGGCGAGGGTCCGCATCTTTATGCCAAGCGGCGAGTTGCCCTTCGCTGGGCACCCGACGATCGGCACGACCTGGGTGCTGGCGGTCCACGGCCGGCTCCCCGCTGGAGCGACGAACGCGGTGCTAGAGGAAGGGATCGGACCGGTGCCAGTCTGGCTCGAAGGCGACCCCGCGATCCCGTCGATGATCTGGATGCGCCATCCGCCCACCACCTTCGGATCGGCGCGGACGGACCGGGCGGCCATCGCGCGGGCGCTGCGGCTCGACCCGGCCGACCTGCTGGACGGCGCCCCGATCCTCGTCGGCTCGACGGGTGTCGCCTCCCTCTACGTCCCGCTCCGCGATCGCGAGGCGGTCGATCGAGCCGTTCCCGATTTGCCCACGCTGCACGCTAGCCCGTTCTGCAAGGGGGCGCTTGGTGTCTTTGTCTTTGCTCCCGATCCCGACCCGGCAGCCGGCCGCGTCTATTCCCGTCTCTTCCCACTCGATATGCCGAGTATTCCGGAGGATCCGGCGACGGGCAGCGCCAGTGGTCCGCTCGGCCTGTACCTCGTTCGTGAGGGACTCGTGGCGGCTGGTGACGAGGTCAACATCGTCAGCGAGCAAGGGACGAAAATGGGGCGACAGAGTTGGCTCCACATTCGCCTGCGCCGCGAAGCCGACAATTGGGCGATCGAGGTCGGCGGTGGTGTCGTCCCCGTGCTGACCGGTGAACTCTCCCTGCCGGCTGATTCATAGCGCATGTGGATTTCCATTTGACTCGGGAATGGTCGAGCCGGTAGGGTAGCCTCCATGACGGCCCCGGCTGACCGGGGCGCGCACGCATATATGAGGAGGCGCCGATGATTGCCGAGCTCGAGCGACGGATTCCGCTGACGGGGCTCTATAACTTCCGGGACCTTGGGGGGTATCAGGCGGCCGATGGGCGGAGGGTCCGCTGGCGGCGGCTCTTCCGTAGCGATGGGCACGAGAAGCTCACCCAAGAGGACATCGCGACGCTGCGCGAGATCGGCATCGCAACCGTGATCGACCTGCGCACCGACGAGGAGTTGGAGCTGACCGGCCGCAGTCCGCTGCACGACGGCGAAGTCACGCTCCATTGCCACGTACCCTACTACCGCGCCTTCGTGGGACTGCCGGAGCCGGAGTTGCCCGGCATTGTCGGCTACTACCTGCGCGACACGAGCTGCGCCGGTGACTGCATCGCCGAGCTCTTCGCGATGTTGGCCGACGAGCGGCGCTACCCGATCGTCTACCACTGTTTCGCCGGCAAGGACCGGACAGGGATGATCTCCGCGCTCATCCTACGCACGCTGGGCGTGGACGACGAGCAGATCATCGCTGACTATGCTCTGACCGACAGCTACCTCACCGAGTGGATGGCCGAAGCCCGCACCCGGGGCGAGGCTACGCCGTTCGACGAGATCGAGGCGGAGTTTCTCTCGGCGCGTCCGGAGTCGATGGCCGCCTTCCTGACCGCGGTCGACGAACGATACGGCTCGACGGAGCGGTTGTTGGTGGAGTGCGGGGTCGAGCCGGGGCATTTGGAGCGGGTGCGGGCGAATCTGCTGGCGGATTGACGCCGCGAGAATGACCCCGATTCTCCAGGTTGAAACCAGGGGCTCAACCTACGAGAAGCCCTTCCGGGGCCGTGGTCGGCAGGCCCATTTCCATAATCCCGGAGGGGTTTTGTAGGTTCCGGAGTACAGCGCGGGGTTTCTAACCTCGCGAACTTGACTCGCCATCATGAAGTACCCTTAACGCCGCCGCCGAACCCGCGCGGCGGCGGATTCGTGCACAGGCAAGGGAATCGATGGCGATCCGCGCGCTTGCCGTTTCCGACCAGATCGACCCCCGCATCCATAGCGCGACGTTGCGCGTACGGATGCCGGATATCCAGATTGTCTTTGGCTGTGGGGATCTCCCCGCGAGCTATTTGGAGTTCCTGGCCGACGCGCTCGACCGGCCGGTCTATTTTGTGCTCGGCAACCACCTGGAGGAGTTGACGCGCAAAGGCGAGCGCGGCAAGCACTACGACCCAATGGGGTGCATCGACCTCGGCGGGAAGGTGCGGCGCGACGACTTTACCGGGCTGATGTTGGCCGGGCTCCCCGGCTCGCCCCGCTACTGTGACGGGGAAGAGACGCAGTACACCGAGTGGCAGATGATGGGCATGATCTGGCGCATGGCGCCGCGGCTGCTCTGGAACAAGCTGCGGCACGGCCGCGCCCTCGACGTGCTGATTACTCACGCCCCGCCGCGCGACGTGAATGACCGCGAGGACAAGCCGCACCGCGGGTTCGTGGCGATGCGGCGGTTTTTGCGATGGTTTCATCCGACCTACCACTTGCACGGTCACGTCCACCTCTACGACCGCAACGAGCCGTACCAGGCGACCTTTGCCGAGACGGCGGTGATCAACGTCTATCCGTACCGGGTGCTCGACATCGAGCTTGATCCCCAAGGCTCCACGCGCGCCGTTCGCGAGCCGGCGGAAGTCGGCACGTCCTAACCGTCGGCCCGTCGCCCCATCGCCCCTTGTCCCCGAGGCTGGAGCCAATCGCATGTACGACGACCAAATTCGAACCGACTTCGAGCGCGCGCGCCACCGGGCGTTCTTTCACGACCTGCTCGCCGTCGTCGGTCGCCGGTCCAACGACTTGATTCCGTTCCACGAGGTGCGCCGCCGCTACTCGCCGGAGGGGGAGAGCTACCGCGGATATCAGACGGTGCCGGTGGCCAAGATCGTGGGGAGCGTGGACCGGTTCCACGACTTCGACCGCGAGTTCTTGCCACGGCACAACTACACCCGCGGGCGCTGGCAGAACGTCGACCGCGCCTACTACCAGGACGTGCGCCTGCCGCCGATCCAGCTCTACAAGGTGGGCGAGGTCTACTTCGTGAAGGACGGCAACCACCGGGTCTCGGTGGCGAGGGAGCGCGGGGTCGAGTTCATCGACGGGGAGGTGATCGAGAGTCACATCCGCGTGCCGCTCTATGCCTCGATGACGCCGAAGGAACTGTTGCTGCAAGTCGAATACGCGGAGTTTTTGCGCCGGACGAATCTGGATAAGCTGAGGCCGGAGCACGACATACGCCCGACCGCGCTCGGTCGCTACGACGAGATCTGGGAGCAGATCGAGGAGCATCGGGTGTGGTGGAGCGGTGAACTGGGACGGCCGGTCGGGACCGACGAGGCGGCCGGCCGCTGGTACGACGAGATCTACCTGCCGATCATCGAGGTCGCCCGGCAGCGCGGCATCCCCCGGCGGTTTCCCGACCGCACCGAGGCGGACATTTACCTCTGGGTGATGGCGCACCGGGAGGCGCTGCGCGAGCGTTACGGCCGGGACCTCGACCCCGCCGCCGCCACCGCTGATTACGCGCGGGGCGTCAGCCGCCGCAACCCGCTCCGTTGGCTCGGCGATCTCACCAGGGCCGCGCTGAAGTCGTTGACCGCGGGGAACCGCGACCGGGTGCGGGCGGAGCCGGTGGTGGAGCCGGAAGAGTAGGGCGGCGGGTGCTGTTTGGCCAGGTTGGCCAGGTGGACAACCAAGGAATAGGCGGTTCGCGAACCGCCTCGACGGTGCTTGCCAGGTTGATCAGGTTGATCAAGCTAGACGGGAACCGGGACCTTGGGATGCTGGTGGCGGTGCGGTGATCAACCGCGTCACCCGGCCGACCGGGATCAGGGGTCGGGCGGGGCACTTCTGACGGAAGCCATCTGTGTGACCGGTGGTGCCAGCCGGGATAGGGATGACGGGATATCGTCCCGGGCGAGGTGAGGCGCTGCCCAGGCCCGCACCCTCGCCGGATGTGCCGCTTACTGGGTACCATATCAG
>JBOGUF010000065.1:0-6514 GCA_050696075.1 Thermomicrobiales bacterium | reverse complement strand
GTGACGCCGGATGGCGTTGGCGAAGGACCGACCGCGGTCGACGATTCCGCGACGACCGAGCAAGAGACCCCGGTCGACATCGACGTGCTGGCCAACGACACGGGTGACGGGATCGAGGTCACCGACGCCTCCGATCCGACCAACGGGTCGGTGACGGAGAATGCGGACGACACGATCACCTATACGCCTGACGATGGCTTCACCGGCACGGACACGTTCACCTATGAAATCACCGACGACGACGGGGATGCCGACACGGCGACGGTGACAATCATCGTGACGGCCGACGGCGCTGGCGACGGGCCAGAAGCGGTCGACGACACGGCAACGACCCCGCAGGATACGCCGGTTGAGATCAACGTCCTCGCCAACGACAGCGGGGACGGAATTGAGACGACCGATGTCTCCGAGCCCGCAAACGGTGCGGCGACCGAAAATCCGAGCGGGACAATCACCTACACGCCGGATGCCGGCTTCACGGGCACCGATACCTTCACCTACGAGATCACCGACGACGACGGTGACACTGACACGGCGACGGTGACGGTAACGGTGACGCCTGACGGCGCTGGCGAAGGTCCGAACGCGGTGGACGACGTGGTGACGACGGAGCAGGACACAGCAGTCACTATCGACGTCTTGGCCAATGACACGGGCGAAGGAATCGAGCTCACCGGTGTCTCCAACCCGGCAAGTGGGTCGATAGTCGTCAATGCGGACAGCACGGTGACCTACACACCGGCCGCGAACTTCATCGGGACCGACACCTTTGCCTACGAGATCACCGATGAGGACGGACGGACTGACACGGCAAGTGTGACCACGACGGTCGTGCCGGGTCCCGCGAAGAAGCCGCCGGTAACGTCGCCGCCGGCCACATCCGGGCCGGGCACCAAGCCGCCGGCCGCCCAGGGCCCGGTCACGAAGTTGCCGGATACGGGCTCGGGGCTCTTCACCGAACACGGCACCGCCTTCCAGGCGATGCTCTTCGTCCTGGTGGTCGTCGGAATGGCGATGGGCTACGTCATGTGGCGGCGCGAAACCGCCGCATGGAACGCGCGATCCTGACCGTACGCGTGGGGTAGGTTGAGGCCCTACCCCACACATCTGTCCGATCTTGATTGGTGAGCAGGCGGCCGAACCGCTGGCTGCCACCAGATGAGGCCTCGGGGGTCGGTGCGTCGTTTGGGTTCCGTTGCCCCGGAATGCCCGACGACAAACCGCCGCTCCGGCTGGCGCCTGAGAAAGGTCGTCGTGGTCCGGTGTACCGCGACTCCGATTCCCCAAATCGGCGGGACATCGGACGACGACGACCTTCTCAGGCGGTTCCGGATCGGTCGTGACTCGGAGTTCAGGAGAGACCAGGGATGCTTTCAGCGCGCGTCGTCGTCGTTGACCAAGAGCGCGCCGCTCGTCAAGCGTTACAACGAACACTTGAGACGGAACCTCGCCTCCAGGTGGCCGCGAGCGCGGGCACCGTGCAGGAGGCGCTGAACCAAATAGAAGTACATCACCCTCAAGTTATGGTGGTCGCCGATGTGCTGCCTGGACTGCGCGGGCTGACGCTAACGGCGGCGCTACGACGGCAACGACCAAAGATAGGCGTCGTGCTTCTCGTCGAGTGGCTCGACATTGAGGCGTCAGCAACTGCGGTGGAAACGGGTGCCGCCGGCTTGATCAGCCGCGGTATGCCGGGGGAGGAAGCCCTTCAGACCATCGTGGCAGTCGCCGAAAACTCGAATCCAATCCATGCGCGAGCGATGGCGGAGCCGGAGATCATGGCTCGGCTGCTTGCCGGCGTCCGCGCCGGCTCCGCGGATGATCTCTCTGTCGGTCCGTATGACCCAGGCGTCTCGTTGCACCTCCTTGGCGTGCTCGACGAGGTGGTTCGGGGAATGACAAACCGAGAGATGAGCGTGGAGGAGGGCATGAGCGAACGGACGGTCAAACGCAACGTCTCGACGTTGATGGCCGTTCTCGGGGTACGGGATCGAATAGGGATCTTGCGTGAAGCCTTGTCCCACCGGTGGGTGTCGATCTATCCCGAGGCGATCGGGTACGGACCGCCGTGGCAGCCTTCCGTCCAGCATGGCGCCGGCGGGCATCGGCCGGAGAGACGAGCACCGTTCGGTATGAAAGAAGCTGGCTGGTTGCCAGCGCCGGGTCGGGCCTGAATGCCGCGTCCAACTGGGGACGGGTCACCGCGGGGGCGACCGCCCCAGGCGTTTGCGCGCGGCCCAAGTCTCATGCCTGTGGCGGGAGGGTTGCTATGAGGTAGTGCGACACGCGCATAGCGGGCGGAGCGATTGCGACCGGTCGCGGACAATTGACGCCAGCAGGACAGGAGACGATCGTCAACGTGGCATTGCCTGCGTCGTCGTTGGCATGTTGGGTCTTGCTCTGTTGGCGCCGAGTCGGCTACAGGTAAGCGCCACCTCGTGCCCGAGGTGCCGACGGCAGGCGCGTTGTTGCGGCCGTTTGGCTTCGGTCCGGGTCGCTTTCGCGAGTGCGCCGGGGTTTCACCTCGTATCACGGAAGCTTGGCCCGTGCCATGATTTTGTGCAACGGCTCGCGCATCGTTCGCGAACGGGTACGGTCGGGAGGGAACGTCGATCCCGTGACGCCGAGGTCGACGATGCAGTCGATCAGAAGTAGTGCTCGTGCGGGACCGGCGAGACGATCGCTTGCCCACCGCGTCTCGATGTCCTGACCGTGCCGCAATAAGGACGGTGCGATGGGCTGCAAGGCAGTGCTGAAACCGCACATGGCTTGGGCCGTGCCGTGGCGCGAACGTGATGGTGCTCGTGATCGTCATGGCATCATCTAGCGCATTGCTAGATCGAGACGAGTCCGCTGGGTACCCCTACTGCCTCACACGAGCCGCCGTTCAGGCAATCGACCTGACGCTGGACCAGTTTTTCGACCGCATCAAGTGCGACTCCGCCCGGCGCGTCTGCCTGAACAACCGCCACCTGATTGTCAACCTGCAAGAAGTACGCATAGCCGGTTGCCTCGATGCCTTGGGGGTAATTGATGTCGTAGATGACGGCCGTCGACGCATCACCGAACGATCTGGCGTCATCGGCCACCCTAGCTCGGCCCACCCCGGCTGCTTGGAGATAGGGCGCTACGCCGTTTGCAACGAATTCCGCGGCTGCATCCTCGTCGTCGAAGTTGAGGATGAAGGCCGTCACGATCGTGAAGGGTTGATTCTCGTCCACACCCCGGCGCTGGACCACTTGAACAGTATGGTAGACATTGGGAGCGACCCCGTAGCTTGCCTCACGTTGCGCGAGCATCTCGGCCGCTTCGCCATAGCGACGTAGAGTCGTGCCATCCAGCCGGTCATAACTCTCGCTCAGGGTGAGATCGAATCGGCCGCCCGGATTGATGTGAAGCGAGCGGGCCGGCAGCTCAGGACCGCCCCCTGCCTCGACCTCTCTCATACGACGACGCAACGCGCTGGCCAGCGCCTCGATCTCTTCCACCGTCGGCGCCGACCCTGTTCCGTCTTGGATTACCACCCCGACGACGAGCTCGTGGACGCGGAAGCTCAAGAGGAGCCGCTGATCTGCCCCATCAGACTGGTTGATGCGGGCGAGCTGTGTTGCGTTGCCCCATTGCTTCGTGCCCTCGACAGCTTCGTAGCCTGGCTTCCCCCAGGCTTCGGTGAGCATGTCGTAGCCGGTCTGTCCGCCTACATTGCTGCCGTACAGGTAAAGGAAGGTCGAGACGATCCGCGCGGTGCCTGCCTCGCCAGGCTCGGCGGGCAACGCGAATGTGGCGTTGTAAACGGTGACGAGACCGGCCGATTCGAGCCGCTCCCTCGCCTCGCCCTCACCCACACCCAGTGCGGCCGCAAACGTGCCGGCCATGGTCTCCAAGTCGCTGAATCGAGCATCGCCCGTGAGCATGCCGTACCCCGAGCCGATGTCCTCGGGCCTCAGGATCATAGCTGGGAGATCGAATGCTTGAATCGCCGTTGCCTCGGGCGTGGCCGCGGGCGTCGCCTCCTGGGCCAAGAGGGCAGACGGAGTCGCCACGACGAGAGCGGCGACAAACGCGAGCCATATGCACAATCCTCGAAATCGCGGGCGCGGCATGACAGTTCCTTTCTCGACTCCGAACCCCATGGGACCACGCTCCTCCGTATTTCGAGCAGTGAAAGACAACTCGGGATGAATCCATGCGCGACGTGCGACAACGTTGCACAGCCGCAACAAAGATGACCACATCGCATTCCCTGGCTGAGTAACATGGTCAGGGAAATCGCGCAACCATGCCGATGGTAACATGGTACGATGCACCAATGGGGGTAGGACGGGGGTGCGATTCATATTCTGTGATGGTTCCGGGGTGATCCCGCGAGCCGGAAGCGGCGCCAGGGGTGGTCGGCGGTGGGTTTGCCGTCCTGCACCAATGTGGGGTGCGGCGGTCGGGTCTGGCGAGCCGTCCGGCGCTGGGCGGCCCGTGCTTGGCGATCTGCGCGTTGGTGCGCCACGATCATGGGCCAGGTCGCCGCCCACCGGTCGTTGGCCGCCACCAGCCGCAGCGCCAGCATCCCGGCGGCCACGGGGCGCGACCAGCGCATGCCGCGTTGCTTGAGCCGCTGCTGCACCACCCCCTTGTGGGCGCTCTCCACACAGCCACTGCCGATCGGCCAGCCTCGCGCCGCGAAGTCCCGGTCGGCAATCTGGGACCGGCGGGTCGTCAGATAGCCCACGGCATCGTCGCGCGCCGCTCCATCCGGCAACGCCGCGCGCGCGGCCAGGACCGCGTCCGGCTTCCCATGGCGCAACGTGTGGCGCTGGGTGGTGAACCAGTGCTGCGCAGCCGCCGTCCCCTCGCCATACGCTTCGGTGGACGCCGCCGCCAGGTAGCCGGCCGCATGGGCAAAATCGAGCACGCGGTGGGCCTGCGGACAGGGCAGATCCACAAAGCCCTGCATCCACTCGGCCCCGTCGTTGACCGTCACCACATCCTGCGCCTGGGGAAGGCCACGGCGCAGGAGTTCGCCCACCGCCTCCACGCCGCACGCCGCCGCATCGCCCAAGGTCGCCGTCTACGTCAGCGCCGTCAAGGCGCCCCCCGTCCGTTCCCCGATTGCCGCGAGTTTGCCCGCGCGCCAGCCCTCGTCGACCAGCGCCACCATGCTGGCGTCCACGCTCAGTTGCCGGGGCACGGTCGGGTCCGCATCCGTGGCGGCGGTCGCGCCAGCCGCCCAGACCGCCGCGCTGTCGGCGAGTTCCTGTTCCCGCAGCGTGGTTCCGGCCGCGCTGGTCAGCCGCCGCAACGTCGCCGGACTCATCGCGACGCCGGTGAAATGGGTCAACAGCGCGGCGGCCGGAGCGTACGCGCCCGCCGTCCCCAACCGCACCGCCCCCTCCACGATCCAGGGCGAATAGCCGCTCGCGCCCAGATCCAGCACCTCAGCGAGGGGGAAAATGCTCGGTCCCGCGGGCCGGACAGCGATACCGGCGGCCGGTGATCGGCACCCGTTCCTGCTGGCTCGTGACGATCATCCGGGTGCGGGACCCATGGCGCACCATGACCTCCCCGCACGCCTCGCACACCGGCGCGGACGCCGTGGCGTCGGCCGCCAGCGCGGTCGCGATCAACGCGGAGCGCAGCGCCGCCACCTGGCGCATGGCCTCCACCTCGATCTCGGCGAAGGTCGCGCGGGGATGGGCGACACGCCAGGCGCGCAGCGCCTCCGTCAGGGATGACACCGTATCAGGATCGGCATGGGGGGATCGCGTCAGCATCCGGGCCCCTCCTGCAGAACGAATCCGTCCCGCCCATCATACGCCCCATCACACAATCTGCATCGCACCCGTAGGACGGTAGGACGGGGCGCATGAGTGATGTCCCCGATGTCCTAGTCGGATCGGTCTCTGGCTGTACTCGGACCGAGTCCCAGTGCCGGAGAGATGATGCGCGTGCGAAAACGAAGAATTGCGACAGCATTGCGCCATCAAGTCGGCGGCCCAACCAATGCCGATGGCAACTCGGTCAGTCATTAGAGCGGTTCGCATAGCTATTGATCGGTGAGGGGGAAGCCGCAGTGGGTGTAGAAGCCGCGGGCGTCAGCCGGGGTGATGGCATCGATGGCCTGACCGATGGCGGCCAGCAGGGTGTCGGCGGAACGGGCACCTGCGGAACGCAGGTGCTGCTTGAGCTTGGCGAAGGCCAGCTCGATCGGGTTGCAGTCGGGCGAGTAGGCGGGCAGGAAGAGCAGCCGGCACCCCGCCCCCGCGACCAACTCCCGGCTGCGCTCCCCCTTGTGGGCGCTGAGGTTGTCCAGCAGCACCACCTGACCGGGGCGCAGGCTCGGCACCAGGCACCGCTCGACGAACGCCTCGAACACGGCCCCATCCGTCGCGCCCGGCACCACCGGCGCCGGTCCGATCCCGGCCGGCGTAGTGCCGCCCGCAGGGTGACGTTCGGGCCATGGTTGCGCGGCACGCTGCCCACGGCGCGCACCCCCCGCGGCGCCCGCGTCCGCAGCCGGGTC
>JBOGUF010000064.1:0-9962 GCA_050696075.1 Thermomicrobiales bacterium | reverse complement strand
GTGGTGCCAGCCGGGATAGGGATGACGGGATATCGTCCCGGGCGAGGTGAGGCGCTGCCCAGGCCCGCACCCTCGCCGGATGTGCCGCTTACTGGGTACCATATCAGAACATATGTTCTGTGTCAAGCGGGGGCGACCGAAATAGTCAAAGTGCGGATAATAGGGATGCGGGTCGAAAGGGACCGACCGCATTTCGAGATGGGGGTCCGGTTGGCGATTCTGGGAGAAGCAAGGCGCCGCGCTGAGCCGGTGGTCGTACCGTCCGCCGAGGAAGCGAGCGGCATGTTGCACTCGGTGCGGGCGTATCCGGCGTTCCGGTTGCTCCTGCTGGGGACGCTGGCGACGAACTCTGCCTTCTGGATGTATCAGGTCGCTGTCGGTTGGCTGGCGTTGCAGATGACCGACTCGCCGCTCTTCGTGGGGTTGGCGGGGTTTGCCGGAGGTATCCCGCTGCTCATCGTTTCGCTGCCGGCCGGGGTGGTGATCGATCGCTTTGACCGGCGCGCGGTGCTCCTCGCGGCGCAGGCCGGCGTGATGGTGGTGGCCGGGCTGTTTGCGCTCCTGGTCAGGGCCGACCTAATGGTGACCTGGTCGCTGCTGGTGTTGGCGGCCGCCTATGGCACGATGATGACGTTCACCTTTCCGGTGCGGACGGCACTTGTGTCGTCGCTGGTACGGCGCGACGACATGGCCAACGCGATCGCGCTGAACGCCGCGTGCCAGAACGCGACGCGGGTGGTCGGGCCGTCGCTGGCCGGGGTGCTGATCGCCATGATTGGGGTCTCGGCGACTTTTGCCGTCGCGGCCTTGCTGCAAGTCCTGGCGCTCATCGCCACCTCGCGGTTGCCGTCGAGCACGGCGGAGGGGTCCGCGCGCGCCGGCACGGGCTGGGCAAACCTGACGGTCGGTCTGCGGATCGTGGCGCGGGACCCGATCCTGGTGGCGCTGATCGTGATGGCCTTGGCGCCGTCGATTCTGATCATGCCGTACATCAACCTGATGCCGGTTTTTGCCCGCGACGAGTTGGGTCTCGGCTCGTCCGGGTTGGGGATGCTGTTGGCGAGCACGGGACTGGGAACGGTGGCGGGGGCGCTGTCGGTGGCCCGGTCGCCCCGCTTGCGGACCTGGCCGGCGGCGCAGACGGTGACGGCGGTCGGGTTCGCGGCGCTGGTGCTGGCGTTCGCGGTGACGCCGGTGATCCCCGTCGCGCTGGTCTTCCTCTTCGCGGCCGGGTGGATGAGCGCGGCCTACCTGGCAATCAACCAGACGGCGCTGCAAATGCGGGTCGACGACGAGGTGCGGGGGCGGGTGCTCTCGATCTATCTGATGACCTGGGGCATGCTGCCCGTCGGCCAACTCGCGGTGGGCGCGCTGGCGAGTCAGCTTGGGGCGCCGCTGGCCGTGGCGTGTGCTTGCGCGTTGGCGGTGGGGTGTATTGGGTTGATTGCGCGGCGGTATCCGGCACTTGGGGCGTAATTGGCCACGATGACGTGGAGTTAGCCGATATGAGAAGTGATTCGCGACTTCAACTGAGCGTGACCAACTCTATTCTCCGAACAGATGGACGACAACCCCGTCGATCGTTTCCAGTTGCCTGAAACTCGCTTTCGGAACGTACCGGATGTTTGGCCGCTCTGACTTGATCCTTTGCGCGTTCCGCTTGGTATGGGTGCCGGTCCTGAACGATTGCAGTTTGGGCAGCTTTTCGCCCGGCGCTCCACCGAACCAAAGGTACGGACCGAGTTCGAGGGTGGTCTCGTCGAAACGAATCCAGACCATACAGCCGCTGGGCTTCTCGACGAGGGCGACATGAATGTTGACGCCAGGTGTCGCCGCGCCAAGGTGTGATGCCTTGAGTTGCACATGACGTACGATCCCATTGGCTTCAAGCACCAGATCGTACCCGCTGTCGTCGACTTGGGATTTGAGCAGTTCCATTCGGCCAAACCCGCTGAGCCAGAGATGACGCATCACAGCGCCGGCGAAGAGGTGCTCTAAGGGCATCTCGCGATACGACGAGTACATGCTGTGTACGGTGGCGCTCAACGTTGCCTCCTTGCGTCTTGGAACACGATTGCGCGGTAGCCGTCCAGATTAGCGCTGGACGACGAGGATAACGCAATGCTCGCCAACACACGTACAATTCTGATTGTCAGTCCCCAGAACCCTACTAATCGCCCCACGGCGGTTATGGTTCTGGGTTTTATTTTGCCTTGGTCATCATAATCTTCGGGCCGTCCTCCGGCCGGCCTCGAGTTGTAGATGAAGGCCTCGACCCTTAAGTCGCAGCGTTTCGGCGATGACGATCGCGAGGAAGAGGAGCATGCGGGGCGGTCGAGGGGGCATCGCCGGGTTGCGCCAGTTCGTCGAGTCGGGGGTATGCGTGCGCTGGGAACGCGCCACGGCGTGCCGAGGACGTCCGGTAAGCGGTCGGCGGCCGGTCATCGCAGTTCGTTGAGGAATCGTTCGGCCCAATAGTCGTACTCGCGGCTGAGGATGGTGACCGCGGTTCCGTCGTCGGTTGCGATGGCCGAGACGGTGACGCCGCCCGCTTCGGTGGCGAAGGTGGCGCTTTCCGGTCCGGTGACTGTTTCGGGCAAGCCGAGTTTGCCGTCCGCGCCGAAGTAGGTTCGCGCACGGTGGAGGACCTCGTCCACCGAGAGTTTGGTTTCGGCTCCGTAGCGCATGGTGGTTGCCTACTCCCGCGTCTCGTCGATCAGCTCGGCGAAGCCGGCGAGCGCCATGTCGAAGCGGTCGCGCGCCTCGGCCTTCTCGATGGCGGAGCCGCCCTGCATCGCCCGCGTGAGGGCGCCGATCTCCTCGTGGAGACGATCGGCGGCGGCGGTCAGCGCGGTCATCCGTGGCGACCGCGGCGAGTCGTCGAGGTAGGTCGGGGATTGTTCTGGTTGGTGTTCTTGCATAGCGGCGACCTCCTTGGTGAGTCTGGTGGCGGTTGTTCCTTCGACTCTCCGCGCCTTCGGCTTCTCGGATTGACGCCGAAGGATCTGGTTCTCGCGTACGGCGTCTTCATTCAGGGACGGATTCCTCGACAAGCTCGGAATGACGGGTAGGGGGTGCTCGGAATGACGTCGTGGCCTAACCCCAGCGGTAGTGGACTTGGTCGGCGGCGATGTCGAGGCGGACGCGGCCCTCGTCGCGGCCGACGACGGACGAGCGATGGACGTAGGAGACGGTCGGGCGAAACTCGCCCTGGGTGACGGCGAGCTGGTCGGGGAGGACGGCGACGACGCGGCCGGCGGGCATGCCCTTCGCGGAGATCAGCTCGTCGCCCGGTTTGATGGTTTGCCAGACGTCGTCTGCCGCGGCAACCGCTTCCGCCGCTTGCTCCTCCCGTCTCCCGTCTCCCGCCTTCCGCTTTCCGCCTTCCGCCTTCCGCAAGTAGATCGTGCCGTTCAGCGCGATGACGTCGAACGTTTTCAGGTCCACCTTGGCTGGGCCGTTGGTGACTTTCCCGGTCCGCAAATCGAAACAGGACCGGTGCCAGGGACACTCGATCTGGTCGTTCTGGACCTTGCCCTCGGAAAGCGGGCCGAAACGGTGGGTGCAGAACTCCTGGACGGCGTAGAGGGTGGCGTTCGCGCGGGCGATGGTGACGATCGTGCCGTCGAGGTCGACGCGCAGCGTTTCACCTTCGCCGAGTTGGTGATCCGCTGCCACCGGGACGTAGCGGCCGGCATCGAGGCCCTTCGCCGTGACGGAAAGCGTCCGCTCCGGGATGTTGGTTGAGCGGCGGTGGCGACCGACGCCGATGCCAGAGGCGTAGACGAGCGTACCGCCGAGGTAGCCGGAGTAGCCGAGGACGGCGAGGGCGGCAAGGGCGGTGAGGACGGCGAGGGTCGGGGTGTCGGCGGCATCCCGCTCACCGATCCGCAGCGCGGCGCTGACCAGGAAGAGGGCGACCGCGATCAGGTTGAGGGCCATGTGGGTGGTCGCGGTCTTCTTGGCGGGGTGGTCCGCGCGGATTTCCCACCAGTCGGCGAAGCCAGGTACGGCGGCGACGAGGGCGGTCACGATGCCGAAGACGATGCAGGCAAAAGCTGCCCGCACCGCCTCGTTCCCACCGTCGAAGGCGGCGGCCCAGAGGTCGAAGATGACGGCGAGCAGGAAGAGGCCAATCGGGAAGTGGATGACGATGGCGTGGAGAGGGGTGCCGAAGGGGCGCCCTTGGAGGACAGCCTTGACGTAGTGCATGCCGCTACCCCTTCTCCGGCAGCCGGGCGCCGCCTGCTTCCGCCGTCTCGCGCCACTCGTCCTTGGAGACGCGCGCGACCGAAATGCCGTAGTCGAACGCCATCTTGCCGCCGAAGTAGCCGCCCTGACCCAGGGCGCCCGCGCCGAGGATGGCCAGGATGAAAGGGATGACCCCGACTTGATCGTCGGTGCGCCAACCGTCGAGGCGGAAGAGGAAACTGGCAGCAAAGAGCGCCGTCGCCGAGGCGTTGAGGATCAGATGGAAGAGGCCAAGTTGCCAGGCCGGCCGTCCGCGCTTGATCCCCCACCAATCGGCGAGGCCGGTCGGGATCGCGACCGCGGCGGTGATCAAGCCGACCGCGATCGCGAGAAACGAGGCCCGCACCAGCGGGTTGCCGCCGACGCCGAAGAGGGTCAGGACGTCGAAGACGATCGCCGCCGGCCAGAGCGCCGATGGGATGTGGACGATCGCCGGATGTAAGGGATGCCCAAGCCACGAGCCCTGGAGCAGGTTCTTCATACCCCCACCCATCGCGCATGCTGCGAAACACGGCAGTCCGTTGGGGGCGATCCTCGCATGTCGCGTGCCGTGCCGAACGGGGGAGGCGAGGCGGCGAGGCGGCGAGGCAGCAACGACGACATCCCATCGTTCCGAGCTTGCGAGGAATCTCGCCGTCGCTACCGTGACGGGACGATTCCTCGCTTCGCTCGGAATGACGGGGAGAGAGCGGGGTCAGGGCACGGCTGGTGCTGGTGGGTTCCCCTGCTCCGGCTGCCCGAGCCGTCTGACATTGGAGGCCAGCGACGAGGCGGCTCCCATCAGGACAAGGCCGTTGAGGGGGTGGAAGGCGGCTACCCAGCCGGTATCGACGTTGGCGAGGAAGGACTGGACGAAGAAGAGGATAGCAACGACGAAGGCGTGCCCGATACGCGGCATGCCGACGCGGCCGATCAGCGCCAGGATCGGCATAAGGTAGGTCAGGAAGCCGAGCATGCGGCCGAGATCGACGTGGTCGCTCCAATACTCCGGGCCGTCGAAGACGCTGAGGCCGGCGAGGAAGAATTGGACCACGCCGCCGATGAGGAACAAGATGCAGACCGCAATTAGGGCGTAGCGAACCCAAAGGGTGAAGCCGTTGACCGGCGAATGCGTCGAAGTGGTGTTCACGCGTGCGCTCCTTCCTATTTCTAGCACTGCTGATCGATCTTCATGTTACCGGTCTCGAGCCGGGGAATCACGCCGGCTGCAAGACATCGCCGCTGGTTTCGAATGCGACCCAGGAAGGTAGGGGCGACGCGGCGACCTGCTCGACGCGCACCCCGTAATCGGCGACAGACCGGGCAAGGTGACGGGCAAAGACGGCGACGGTCGGCAGGGTCACGATCGCGCCGCGCCGCCGCTCAACCATCCCCGGCAGAAAGCTCTTCACAGTCAGGAAGGTCGCGTTCAAGTGCGCGGCGACCGGGAACTGATCGTCGTCGCCGGACCGCCTCGCCTGTCGATATCCGCCCGCCAACGCGACCAGGACATCGGCCGGTCCAAACGCCTCCTCCGTACTTTGTCGCAGGCGCTCGATCGCGGCGGAGTCGGTGCAGTCGGCGACGACGCCGATCGCCCGTCCATCCTTGGCCCGAATGCCGGCGACCACGGCCGCAATTCCCGCTTCCTCCCGACTACAGACGACTACTGCCGCGCCGCGGGCAGCCAGGAGGCGACAGATCGCCGCCCCCTGCCCCCGCGACCCACCCGTCACAACCGCGACCGTGCCGGCAAAGTCGCCGTGAATCGGAAACCCCAGTACCATGACCTGTTCCTCCTGTCGCCTGTCGCCTATCGCCTTGCCGCCTACTCGTACCGGAGCGCTTCGGCGGGCGCGATGCGGGATGCTTGCCGGGCGGGGATCCAGGTCATCAGCAAGGCGAACGCGATCGCGGCCACGACGACGAGCAGGATGTTGAGCCAGGGGATCACGAAGTCGATGCCGCCGGATGCGGCGGCGTCCTCGTCGTTGAGGAAGAAGTTGCGGGCGACGAAGATGCCGAGGATCGAGCCCGAGAGGATGCCCATGCCGACGATGAAGAGCGTCTCGATCAGGAAGCTGAGCGAAACCATCGACCGCTGGTAGCCGAGGGCGCGCAAGACGCCGATCTGCTGCCGGCGCTCGACAACGCCGCGGAAGGCGACGACGCCGATGGCGGCAACGCCGACGAAGAGGCCAAGGCCGATGAACCCTTGCAGGATGGCGAAGAAGCCGGTTGAGGAGCTTTGCGCCTCTTCGAGCTGGTCCGCGATCGAGACGGCCTGGACACCGTTGGCGAGGAGGGCGGCTTCGATATCCTTGGCGACGTCGTCGGCCTGGTCGGGGTCGTCGAGCGCGATGTAGTAGGAGGTCATCGCCAGGCGCGGGTAGAAGGCGTCGATCGTGTTCTGGGGCGCGTAGAGGCCGTTCAGGCTGCCGACGGCGCGGTCGACGACGCCGATGATCGTGACCGGTTGCGGTTGCCCACCGGAGGTGGCCAGGTCGACGGTGATCGGGGCGAAGGTGTCGGCCGAGGTGTCGATCTGATCGAGGCGGAGCGCGTCGCCCGCGTCGTCCCAGGGCGCACCCCCGGAGACGACGGTGGCGCTGACGACGGCGACGCTCGGCTCGTTCTGGAGCGCTTCGAGGATCGCTTCGTCCGACGCGTAGCCGTCGGCCCGTTGCTGGAAGGTGAGCTCGCTGTGAGCGAGGAAGTCGGCGTCGACGCCCTGGACGCGCACGGTGCGCCAGTCGTCGGCGCCGGCGATGCGGGCTTGCGAGCCGGCGGTGCTCGGGTTGGTCGTCGTGCCGACGGCAGTAAATTGGTCCGTCTCGACCCCCGCCGCCGCCAATGTGCCGGCGAAGTCGTCGAGGGGATTGGCGTTCATGGCGTCGGCGCGGACGTCCCAGCCAGCGTTGGCCTCGTCGCCGAGGATGAGGTTGACGAAGTTCCGGTTGATCGTAGTGGCCATGACCAGCACAAAGACGATGAGGCTGAACATGGCGATCGTCATGCCGGTGCGGCCCCGGTTCGCGCCGGGGTAGGCGACGGCGGTCCGCACCGCGGGCAGCTTCGAGCGCACCACGCCGCCGAGGGCCGTGACCCCCTTCAGCAGCAGGTCGGTGTTCTGGATGACGAGCATCGTCGAGGCGACCACCATGATGATGCCGCCACTGAAGAAGACGGCCGGGTCGGCGTCGTAGTCGCCGAAGATCCGCGTGAACTGCTCTTGGGGCAGCAGCCAGAAGACCAACAAGGCCAGGCTGACGGCGGAGAAGACAGGGCGGCCGGCCGCGCCGAAGTAGCGGAGGATCAGCGCCACGCCGAAGGGCAGCAGGCTGAGCCCGAGCATGAAGATGGACCGCGTTTCGGAGGTGGCGCCGGAGACGGCGAGCAGCCCGCCGAGCAGCCCGAGCACGCCGGCCCAGACGAGCGTGCGCGTCTTCCGCCGCGGGCTGGTGACCTCGGTGATGTCGCGGATGGCGGCGACGATGTTGATGCGGCTGATCTTCCAGGAGGAGGCGACGACGGTGATGAAGGTGATGACGACGCCGAGGCAGTAGGCGACGATCATGCTGCGCGGCGAGACGTAGGGGTCGATCGAGACGATGTTGCCGAAGAGGAGGCGGATGCCGTAGGCGATGCCGATCGCGGCGACGCCGCCGAGGGCAGTGCCGACGAGTCCGGCCAGGATCGCGTAGCCCGTGCCTTCGCTGACGAACTGCTGCATCAACTGGCCGCGCTGCATGCCGACCGCGCGCTCCATCCCCATCTCCGACCGCCGCTCCGCCGCCAGCATCGTGAAGATGAGGACGATGAGGAGGATACCGGCCGCGATCGAGAAGAGGCCGAAGAGGATGAAGATGCTGGTGAAGGATTCGGCGAAGCTGGTGGCGTTGTCGACGCGGTCTTGCTTGATCGGGTCGATGCCGAGCAATTGCCCTTCGAGGGCGGGCGCGAGGCGTTCGATGACCGCGTCCGTGAGGTCGAGCGTGCCACGCACCTCGCCGGCGTTCGAGATCGCGACCGCGCTCAGGCGGTCGGCTTGATTCGTCAGCGCCTGCACCCGGTCGAGGGGCATCACCATGCCGGGCAGCTCGTCGGCGGCGGTCGCGCCCTGGCGCACGCCGCTCAGATAGCCGTTCTCGGCGATCGCGGCGACCGTCAGCTCGACCGGTTGATTGTTGAAGAAGAGGCGGATCGTGTCGCCGGGTGCGGCCTCGATCTCGTCGGCCGCGGTTTCGCTGAGGACGACCGCGCCCGCGGGCAGAGCGGCCAGGTCGATTGCGCCGCCGTCGATATCCTGGAGGCCGCCGAACTGCTCGACTCGCGCCGGGTCGATGCCGGTCAGGACGACGTCCGGTTCGCTGAGGCGGGCGGCCTCGTGGACGACCGGCACGCGTGCATCGAGCAGCGGCATGATCCCGTCGACGGTGTCGTCGCCGGCGAGCGCCTCTTCGACGAGCGTCAGGGACCCAGCCGGAGTCGTGTCATTGGTGTCGGCGCCGGGGTCGTTGGCCGATTGGCCGTAGACCACAAGCTCGTCGACGTGGCCGAGGCTGTCATAGGCATCGGCGGTCATCGAGTGGTTGAGGGTGTCGCCGGTGCCGAGGGCGGCGGCGATGATCAGGGTCGAGAGCATGAGCCCGACGACGATGATGCCCGTCTGAGCCTTACGGCGGGGGATGTTGCGGATGCCGAGCTTGAAGATGACGGGCCGCCGCCACGCTACCCAGGCCACCGCCAACAGGCAGGCCCCGAGCGCAATCAGCAATCCAACCATGATCGCGGCCATTGGAATCGAGAAGATCTCGTTCATGTCGGGTCTCCTTTAGCCGTCAGCCTTTGGCCATTTGCTTCGTTTGACTACGGGCTCTTGGATTAATGGCTGGCCGCTAACGCTTCGCGAAATGCTGACGGCTGATGGCTGACGGCTGACGGCTCGTTCACGGCTAACGGCTCAACGAGGCCGTCACGCATGCGGACGATGCGGTCGCAGCGGTCGCCGACGCCGGGGTCGTGGGTGACGACGACGACCGTGAGACCGGCGCGCGCGTTGAGGTCGCGCATCAGGTCCATGATTTCGTTGGCAGTCTTCGAGTCGAGGGCGCCGGTTGGCTCGTCGGCCCAGACGATGGCCGGGTCGTTGACGAGCGAGCGGGCGATGGTGACGCGCTGGCGTTGGCCGCCGGAGAGCTCAGCAGGGCGATGACCGGCCCACTGCTCCAGACCGACCCTTGCCAGTGCCGCCGTCGCCTGCTGCCGCGCCTCCTTCGGACGCATGCCGGAGACGAGCAGCGGCAGCTCGACGTTTTCGACCGCGCTCAGGACCGGCAGCAAGTTGGAGACCTGAAAGATGAAGCCCATGCGCTGGGCGCGGTAGGCTGTCCGCTCCTTGTCGGCCATCCGCGCCAGGTCCCGGCCGTCGAGGTGAATCTCGCCACTGTCGACCGTATCGAGGCCGGAGAGGCAGTTGAGCAGGGTCGTCTTGCCGCAGCCGGACGGTCCCATCACCGCCACCATCTCGCCCCGCTGCACCGCGAAGTCGATGCCTCGTAGCGCTTGGATCCGGGTGCTCCCCGTGTCGTAGGTCTTGATGACGTCATCAGCTTGGATAATTGGTTCGATTCTCGCCGCGTCGCCGTGCCTGTTCAGGTGTGTCATTGGAACAATCCCCCTGCATTTGCATGAAACTGGGTGCCGCTCTCGTCGTCGGGGCGGGGTCCGCC
>JBOGUF010000063.1:0-21540 GCA_050696075.1 Thermomicrobiales bacterium | reverse complement strand
GGTCGACCCCGCGCCGCACTACTCATAACGGATGCGTGGGTCAAGCCAGCCATAGGCCAAGTCCACGAGCAAGTTCATCACCGTGAAGATCACGGCGTAGAGCAGTACCAGGTTCTGGATCACCATGTAGTCGCGTTCCGACAGCGCCTTGACCAACGTCGTGCCCAGACCCGGCACCGAGAAGGCTTGCTCGACTGCGACCGATCCGCCGAGCAATCCGGCCAGCGTCAACCCCGAGAGCGTGATGATCGGCAGGATCGCGGTCCGGAAGACGTGCCGCGCCAGCACGAACCGCTCCCGCAGTCCCTTCGCCCGTGCCGTCCGCACGTAGTCCGAATGGAACACCTCCAGCACCGACGAGCGCGTAATCCGCGTCAAATAGGCGCCGGCCACCATCCCCATCGCCAGCGCCGGCCCGATCGTCATCTGGAAATTGGTCCACGGATTCTCCCAGAGATAGGTGAGCTCGACCGGCGGGCGCCACGAGAAATAGAGCACGCCGATCAGAATCGCCACCACGGCCAGCCAGAACTCGGGGATCGCCAGGAAGATGGCCGCGAACCCGCGGATCGCGTTGTCGCGAAACGAGTTGCGCTTGACCGCGCTCAGAATGCCGAGCGGGATCCCGATCAGCCAGGAGATGACGATCGCCATCAGCGCGATCTGGACGCTGATCGGCCCCCGGGTTTTGATCATGTCGGCGATCGAGTCGGTCCGCCAGAACGAGTTTCCCAGGTCGCCGGTCGCAATATCGCCCATCCAGCTCAGGTACTGCTGGTAGAGCGGGTCGTCGAGCCCGAGGTCTTCGCGAAACCGCTGCTGATCCGACTCGCTGAGCACGGTGAGCGTCGCGGTGCCGAACATGACCGACGTCGGGTCGCCGGGCAAAATCCGCATCACCCCGAAGATCAGCAACGTCACCCCGATCAACGTCGGGATGCTGACGACGACCCGCCGCGCGATGTACCGGTACATAGGCGTTCCAACGAAGTCGTGAGTTGATAGACGTTAGTCGTTAGTAGACCGACGAGAGAAGTCGTTCGTGCTACCAACGACTAACGACTAACGACTCGTGTCCTAGCGGTCAAGCCAGAGCGTGTCGTAGCGGAACGACATGTAGGTGCCGAGGACGTGCTGCTCGATACCGTGCATGTCGAGCCGCCAGATGCGCGGCAGGTTGCCCCACCCGTGGAAGAACATCGGGCACTCCTGGTCGAGCATGTCCTCTGCCTGGCGCACCAAGGTCCGCCGCGTATCGACGTCCAGCTCCCGGCTGATCTGGGCCAGCAGATCGTCGAACTCCGGGTTCGAGTAGCCGCCATAGTTCTGTGGAGCGCCGGTCTTGAACCACTGCGCCCAGTAGTCGGACGGGTCGTTGATCGCGCCGGCCGGCACGCCGACGGTCAGGTTGAAGTCACCGCCGCGGACGATGTCGAAGTAGACCGTGCCGTCGACCGGCTGGATCGTCGACTCGATCTTGAGGTGCCGGCGCATGAAGTCCTGCACCGCCGGGCCGTAGATGTCGACGCCGGCCCCGGTGGTGCCGCGCATCAGCAGCACCACGTCCTGCACGCCGTCGGCGAACCCCGCCTCGGCCATCAGCCGCTGCGCTTCGGCGATGTCCTCTTCCCGCTCCGGCCGGTAACCGGGGAGTTTCAGCACCTCTTCCTGCGGCGTCGCCAGCGGGCTGCTCGGGTGACACCAGCGCGAGCCGACGATGATGTTGTCCGACTGCGCGTACGCTTCGGCCAGGGCGTAGCGGTCGACCGCGAGGTGGACGGCGCGGCGCACACGCGCGTCGTTGAACGGCGGTTTCTGGGCATTGAAGGTGACGGTGAAGGCCCAGGTCGCCGGGTTCATGATCGCCCCGACCTCGTCCGGCCGGTTCAGCGCCTCTTCATAAACGTCAACCGAGACGTGGTCGGCGAAATCGACGTCGCCGGTCAGCACCGCCGTGCCCCGGTCCTTCGCGTTCGGGATCTGGATCCGCTCGATGCTGTCGACGTAGGGCAGATCGGGATTCCAGTAGTTCTCGTTGCGCTCGACCACCCACTTGATCTGAGCCTCTTGCAGCGCGAAGCGGTACGGCCCCGTGCCGGGGTAGTCGGGGATGCGGCGCAGGTCGCCGTTGTTGGCCTCGAGCGACGCCGCCTGCAAGACGACGCTCCATCCCGTCGCCAGCGCCTCCAGGAAGAAGGGGCGCGGCTCGCTCAAGACAAAAGTCACCGTGAGCGGATCGTCCGCCCGAATCTCTGTCACCGCATCGTAGAGCCCCTGCCGGATGCTGACCACGCCTTCGGGCGGATTGCGCCGGCGGTCGAACGTCGCCACCACGTCGTCGGCGGTCAGCGGCGTTTCGTCGTGCCAGGTCACGCCCTCGCGCAGGTTGAAGGTGTAGTTCAGCCCGTCCTCGGTCATCGCCCAACTCTGGGCCAGGTCCGGAATGATCGTCTGCCCGCCGTCGAGCGGATTGAAGCGGATCAGGTTGTCGTACATTGGCGACTGCGGATAGAGGTTCGAGATGCTCGGCGACTGGTCGATGTCGTAGTGCGCCTGATCGCCCAATCCGGCGATCTTCAGCACGCCGCCGCGCTTGGGACTCTCTTCCGGCGCCTTCAGCACGAAGTCCGACCCGACCTCCGCGGCCGGGCCGGCCGCCTCTTGCGCCGCCGCGCGATGCGACGTCCGCGACAGCCCGTAGCCGGCCGCCGCCGCGCCCGCCGAAGCCCCAAGAAACCGACGCCGTGAAAGCCGCCTGTACAGGTCGCTCACAATGGTGCCTCCTTCATATGCAATTCGCCTGAACCGTCGTCACGCTAACACACAGACGTGGTCCGGGCAACACAGAGCCAGCAGGCATGCGTCTTGGATGGACGGCTACGGCCGTACGTCGGGCGGGAGCCGCCGAAGGATGGCAATGTGTAACTCTTGAGCCAAGGAAAGTGCTTCATCTGCCTCTTGGCGTGTTGGCTCTTCGGTGGCTCCGGGATAGCGAAAAACCCAAGCAAAGGCGGTTAGCTATTCGGCACGCTTGCAAATCGGTTCGATTGAGGCATCAAGCGCGATGCATTGTTGCCCAAGTTCAGCGAGGTCCTGGGTTCTGCGAAAGGGGAGGTCGTGCCACGAGAGCAGACCCTTGAGCGCCTTTTCGACTGCCTGTTGGCAATGGAATGCTGCATCGCCAAGTAGTGCGGGAATAGCAGCTAGGTCAACCTCAGCCGCGCGGAGATCGCTGTTGACTCTCGTCAGCCAGCTTTTTGTGTCCGCTACCCGCTGCGGATCAAGCGGTATAGAGCAGTTTCCCTTCACGCGCTACCGTCGCTGGAAGCGATGCTTTCAAATGGAGTCGACTGTCGAAAGCCTCACGGCTCCAAACCAGGATATCGGCCGCCACTCCGATGCCCCAGATGAGACTGCGCGCTTGTTGGGCGAGTCGGTAACTAGGCCCGGCGGCATGACCAACGACGACCATGATGTCGTAGTCGCTGTCAGCGCCTTCATCGCCCCGCGCCTTGGATCCAAAGAGATAGATGCGTTCAGGTCGTAGCCCATCGACCACTCGTCGAACAATCTCTGACAAGACCGGATCATTGTCGAGTGCTGCCTCGTGGATCATGGTCGCGTTCCCGACTTCGCCTCCATATCGTTCGTTTCCGCAACCCTAAGCATATCCGCAATCCGCGGCGCCCGGCCGGATTGACTCTGCGACGTCACGAGGCATCCATTGAGCCAGAGGTCGAAATCTTCTTTGATGACCGGAATCAATGCCAGCGAATCAATTCGTTCGTCAAACACCGCAAACAACCGGCGAGCGAGCATCAAGGCGGGCTCCTCGAATCCGCGTTCGGGGTCGTAGTGGATGACAATGTCCATTCCCCATTACCCTTTCCCCATCACCTATTCGATCGTCACGGTGATCACACCGTCCGCGATTTCGACCGGGTAGCTCTTGATCCGGATGGTCGGGTCGAAGACCGATTCACCGGTGGTGATGTCGTACTCCCACTCGTGCCACGGGCAGCGGAGGATGCGACCCTCCATGCCGTACTCGAACTCGTACACCTCGGAAGGGAGGGTCGTCCCGACTATCTTGCCGAGGCAAACTCGCGCGCCCTGATGCGGACAGGAACTCTTCAGGGCGTAGAACCTGCCGTCCACATTGAAGACGCCGACCTCGCGCCCTTCGAGGCGGACAATTTTGCGCCCACCCGTCGGAATCTCGTCGATGCGCGCGACAACATGGCTCGCCATCACTCAGCGCCTCACCGGTTCGCGGCCAACAGCCGCTCGCCGTAGACCGCCAGCGCGTTCTCCACCATCACCCGTCGCGTGATTGCGGCAGGCAGGTCCGCGAGCATCTCGAACGGGTCGCCGTACGGCGAGTCCGGATAGCCGCTCGAGAAGAGCAGCGTTCGTTTTCCGTCGATCATCTCGATCATCTGGTGCAGATACGCGGCATTGGGCGCGGCTTCGAGCGGGTAGGTCGTGGAAAAGACGTGACGCCGGATGTAGGCGCTGGGCGGCTCCTTCACCCAGGGCGTCTCGGAACGCTGCGCCTTCCAATTCTTGTCGAAGCGCCACATCACGTGCGGCAACCAGAAGATGCCGCCTTCGTAGAGCACAACCCTGAGCGATGGGAAGCGCTCAAAGACCCCCTCGGTCACCATGCTCATCAGGTGCGCCATGTAGCTCTGCGGCAACGCCCCGTACCACTCGAAGGTTGTCGCTGGGTGCCCGACGGCCGTGGCCGGCGGCGACATCCCCGCCCCCTCGCCGCCGATATGGAGCGCGAGCGGCAGATCATGTCGGACGCACGCTTCGTAGATCGGGTGGTACGCCCGGCGGCCGAAGGGCGACTCGCTGGCGCTCCCCATCAGCACCTGCACCATACCGGGATCATTGCCGAGCCGGTCGATCTCCGCGGCAGCCCGGATCGGATCCTGCGGCGCCACCAGGATCGACCCCTTGAAACAGTCCAACGGCCGCACCCAGGTTGCGAGCGTCCAATCGTTGACCGCCCCCGCGACAGCAGCCGCCAGATCGGCATTCGGCTGCACGCCGAGGGTAAACAGACTTCCAGTCAGGATCGCAACGTCCACGCCCCGCCGTTCGAGGTAGCGTTCCTTGACCTCGTTCGGGTCGTGTGCCGAAGGCGCCGGCTCGCCACCATTGCTCTCCATGGCCCCGACGTGGCGAAAGCCGTGCCGCGCCAGTGGCGGTCCACTCGTACGGGTGAAGCGGTGGCGCATCCCGGCCGGCGCAAACGGCGCAATCGCGCTCCAATCCGCGATCTGGTGATGGAGATCGACGTCGATTGTCTGGAGGCGATGCGAATCGTCGGGCATGCGCGAAGCTACGGGAGTAGTGCTGACCATCGACTCCGTCCTACGTCCTAATGGGCGGCCAAGAGACGCGGCCCATACAGGTCGACGGCGTTGTCGACGAAGATGCGGCGCTTGAGGTCCCGGCGGCTGGCCGGGATGAAGGTATAGGCCGCCAGCGGGTTGTCAAAATCCCAGTGCGGATAGTCGCTGGCGAAGACGACCGTCTTCTCGGCCTGCAGCATGTCGAACATGGCGAGCAAGTCCCGCCCGTCCTCCGGCTCCTCGATTGGCTGGGTGCTGAAGTAGCAGTTGGCGAGCACGTATTCGCTCGGCAGCCGCGTCAGGTGCGGCGCCTCCGCCTTGAACCGCGGGTACAACCGGTCCAGCCGCCACATCACGTGCGGCGCCCAGCAGACGCCCCCCTCGATGAAGGCGAACTTGAGAGTCGGGAACTCCTCGAAGACTCCTTCCGTGACGAGGCTGACGCAGTGCGCCATCATCGTCAGCGAATGGTCGGTGTGGAACTCGAGATAGGTCGACGGGTAGCCGACGCTCGTCGGCGCGTTTGCCACACCCGTTCCTTCGGCCCCGACGTGGATCGCCACCGGCAGATCGTGCTCGACCGCCGCCGCGTAGATCGGCCAGTAGACGCGGTTGCCGTAGGGGATGCGGGCCGCGCTCGCCATGATGACCTGAACCATGCCAGGGTCATTACCAAGGCGGCGGATCTCCGCCGCCGCGCCTTCCGGGTACTGCGGCGCGACCAGGATCGACCCCTTGAAGCATTGGTAGGGCCGCACCCACTTTTCCAGCGTCCAATCGTTGTAGGCGCTCGCCACCGCCGTCCAGAACCGGTCGTTGTGCTGCACCGAAAGACCGAGGATCGAGCCCGTCAGAATCCCCAGGTCGATCCGGAACTTCGTCATCAACTGCTGAACGACCCAATCGGGATCACCGGCGCAGAGACCGTCTTCCTCCCGCACCGCGTCGTCCATCCGCCCGGAGCCGGTGTTCGCGTAGTAGCGCGCGGCAAGACCGGGACCGCCCGCCTCCAGCCAGGGATGCCACTCCGGCGCGAGGAACGGCTTCAGATCCTGATAACCTGGCAGGTCGTTGTGAATGTCGGTATCAATGCAACGCAGCCCCGCGACCTGCTCGTCGAACGTGGCCGGCCGTGCCTCGGTTGCGATGACCATCGCGGAATCCCCCTCCTCACGCTGCCGGGCATCCTAGAGCCGGCGCGGAGGGGCGTCAACCACTACCCCTTCAACGCCCCCGCCGTCAACCCGGATTCGAGCCGTCGCTGGAAGAGGACGTAGACGATGAGCGTTGGCACCATCGTGATCGTCATCGCGGCAAAGAGCGCGCTGTAGTCGTTTTGATAGCCCTGTTGGATCGCCAGGAATGCCAGTCCCTGCGAGAGAACGTACTTGTTCTCATCCGGCATCAACACCAATGGCAGCAGAAATTGGTTCCAATGACCGAGGAAATTGAAGATTCCCATCGCGATCAGCCCAGGTTTCGCCATCGGCAGCATCACTTGAAAGAAAACCTGATACGGACTGGCGCCATCCATCACGGCGGCTTCACCGACTTCGCTTGGCAGCGTCTTGAAGAAACCGGTCAAAAAGAAGATCGTGAAGGGGAGCGAATACGCGATGTAAACCAGAATCAACCCCTGATAGGTTGCCGTCATGTGCAGGTCTTGCACGAGAAAGAAGAGCGGCACGAGCGCCAGGAAGACCGGGAACATCATGCCGGCCAGGAAGCCGTAGAAGATGACCTGACGACCCGGGAACTGGAACCGGGCCAGGACATAAGCGGCCATCGAGGAGATGAATAGCGTGCCGGACAACGACCCCACGAGGACGATGAGCGTATTGAGGGCATAGCGCCCGATCCGCGCCTCGGTCCAAGCCCGTTCAAAATTGCCCCACCGCAGCGTGTCAGGAAACTTCCAGGGGCTAAAGATGATCTCCGGGTCGGTCTTGAACGCGGTCATGATCATCCACAAGAATGGGAAAATGACCATCACCGTCCAGAGCAACAGCAGGACTTGCGCGACGCCGTTGAAGGCAAGGTCGCCAACTCCCAGCTTGCCGGCAACCCGGACCATCGGTCCGGCCAACTCTTGCGCCGGCGCCTCTTCGACCGGCTGCATTGCCTGCGCACTCATACGCCGTTGCCTTTCCAGCGCTCCTAGAACTCGTAGGTTTCCCGTCGCGTGACTCGCATCAGGACCACCGACAGCAAGAGCGTGAGCAGCAGCAGCACGACGCCGATTGCCGACGCATAGCCCCAGCGGCTCTTGTCGAACGCCTCGTTGTAGAGGTAAAGCGCGGCAACCTCCGCCCGGCGAGCGGTTGCCGTCGAACCGCCACCCGTCATCACCTGGATCAGGACAAAGAAGTCGAGGGCCGCGATACCGAGGTAGATCAGCGTTGTGCGGATCGTCTCCCAAATCAGCGGGAAGGTGATGTCCCAGAACGAACGCCAGCGGCCCGCGCCGTCTAACACCGCCGCTTCATAGAACGACGACGGGATCGACTGCATCGCCGCCAGGTAGATCACCATGTAGAACCCGACACCCGCCCAGATCGAGACCGCCACGATCGACCAGAGGATCACGGCTTGATCACTGAGCCACGATTGCTGCAAACCGTCGAGACCGACCGCCCCGAGGAACCCGTTCAGCAATCCGATGTTCTCGCGCGGGTTGTACACGTAGGTCCAGAGAATGCCGATGATGACCGCGGACACAACCTGAGGGAAGAAGAAGACGATCCGGTAAAAGCTGGCGCCGGCGATCGCATTCCTGCCCTGGGTGAAGAGCGCGGCAAAGGTCAATGCAATTGCAATCGTGACCAGTGGCAGCACGATCAACAACTGCGCATTGCGGGACAGCGCCTCGACGAACCGCTCGTCGTTGATCAGGCGATCATAATTATCAAGTCCAACCCACGGTTTGTTCGCCGATGTTCCGCGCCAGCCCGTAAAGGAGAGATAGATCGCCTGCGCATACGGCCAGAGGACGAACAGGGCGTAGAGCCCAATGGCCGGAAGCAGGAACGGAACGATCAGACGATACTTGTGGTAGTGCATAGCCGTCCCACGGGCGTTAGGGCCTAGGCGTTAGGCGTTAGAAGAGACATCTCGTCGTGCCCCTTGCACCTAACGCCCAACGCCCAACGCCTAGCCTTCCAGCGTCCGCTCGTACTTCGGGATCGATTCGTCGTCCTTGACCGTGTCGGCGACCTCCTGGACGCTTTCGATGAATTCATCGATGCTGATCACGCCCTGGAGCAATTCGCCCATCGAGTTCTTGGCAATCTCCTGGAGATCGGGATACCAGCCGCCAAAGCGGGCCAGCACCTGGTTCTCACCGGATGCCTCGATCGCTTGCTGGCTGGAGGCGAAGGCTGTCCCCAGTTCAAGCCCGTCGGCAGAACCTTGCACGACCGAGAGCGACTTGGTGAGCTCGGAGAAGCTGCGGCCGCCCTCTTTCGAGAAGAGCATCCGCAGCCATTCTTTGCCGCCGGCCACGTTCTTGCCTTCGGCCGGAACGATGAAGACCTCGCCGGCGCCCCAGGAGATCGTTTCGAACGGCTGCGTGTCGCCATCCAGCGAGGGGATTGGGGCGACGACCATGTCGAAGCCCTCCGGGATGAGGCCGCCGGACATCTCGTTCTCGAGCCAGGAGCCGCAGGGAAGGAAGACGCCGTTGCCCTGCAGCCACTCTGCCTGCGATTCGGTATGGGTCAGCCCCTCCCAGCCTTGGCCGATGTACTCGTTCTCGTAGAGCGCGTACACGGCTTCCAGGGCGGCGCGGACCGCGTCCGACCCCCAGGCGCCTTCTTCCAGGTTGTCGATGTCGACGATCGCTTGCGGATTCTGCTTCCAAACCAACTGGTTGAAGACCATCCCTTGCATGTACTGCGGGTACACGCCGGTGGTCATCCAGGGGGTGGTTCCAGCCGCCTTGATTTCGGCACAGAGATCCAGCATCTCGGTCCAGGTCTGGGGATAGGTCCAGCCATTCGCCTCGAAGAGCGAGGAGCTGTACCAGAGCCCCGTAACCGAGACGACGTAATTCAAGTACATCTGCTTGGCGTTGAAGACACCGGTGTCCTGCGATCCCGGGATGAGGGTCTCGCCGAAGGTCATCCCCTCGGAGTCATACGACGGCGCGGCCAAGAGATCGTCGAGCTCAGCCAACTGCCCTTCGGAGACCAGGACAGCCGTGTCGAGGTTGCCGGCGCCGGAGTTGTCGATCACGTCAGGCGGCTCGCCGGCGATGAATCGCGGCTGGAGCTGCTCCCCGAGGCGCTGAATCCCCGCGTAGGTGATCTCCGCCTCCGGGAAGTCGCGAGCGTACATATTGTCGTTGACGTAGATGGCGTAGTCGTCGCCGTAGCCGCCCTTGAAGATGACGACGTCAAGCGGCGCGGCCGGGTCTACGCCCAACGGGTTCGAATTCTCCGGCGATTGCGCCATCGCGGCCCGCGCATCGAGCGCAATCGCCACCGCGGGCGCGGCCAGGCCAAGCGCCGCCGCCCGGCGAAGCACGTCGCGCCGCGAATAGCGATGCGCCACGGTCTCTGCCACCAAGCGGGCCACACCTTCTTCGTGCATCGGTCTCTCCTCCATCACAGAGAACACTTCCGCAACACCTCTGTTGTCGGGACTGCCCAAAGCCTACCCGACCGCCAACCGCCAACGCAAACGAAGGGGTCAGGGGTCAGGAGTCAGGTACCGAAGCACCGCCCGCGTCATCGTCTCGATACCGATCGCCAGCCCCTCTTCGTCGATGTCAAACTTCGGGTGATGGTGCCCCCAGACGAGACCCTTCTCGTCATTCTTGGTGCCGACGTAGAAGAAGCTGGCCGGGGCACGGAGCGAGAAGTAAGAGAAATCTTCACCCCCCGGTTGCGGCGTGCGCTCGATGATGTTCTGCTGACCGACGACCTCGGCGGCGGCGGCACGGACGACGTCGGTCATTCCCGGGTCGTTCATCACCGACGGATAGCCGAGGCTCACCTCGACCGTCGCCGTGGCGCGCATCGCGGAGGCGATCCCTTCGACGAGATCCTTAATCCGGCTCGTGATCTGCTGCCGCGAATCCGCCGAGAAGGTGCGGATCGTGCCGACCATTTCCGCGGAATCCGGGATCACATTCGGCGCCTTTCCCGCGTGGAACGCACCGACGGTGACCACGGCCGGCGCGAGCGGGTCTCGTTCCCGGGCCACGAGCGTTTGCAGGGCGACGACGACCTGTGCGCCAACAACGATCGGATCGACGGCGAGTTCCGGTCGCGCACCGTGCCCCCCCTTCCCTTGAAGCACGATCCGAAAGCGGTCGGAGTTCGCGGAAATCGGTCCATTGCCGACCCCGATCCTGCCGAGCGGCAGGTTTTGGAGAACGTGCAGACCGAAGACGCCGTCGACCTTCGGGTCGTCCATCACCCCCGCCTCGATCATCGGCTTCGCCCCACCCGGCGGCGACTCCTCGCACGGTTGGAAGAGAACCTTCACAGCTCCCGCAAACTGATCGCGCCGCTCCAGCAACATCCGGGTCGTCCCGAGCAGCATCGCCGTGTGCGCATCGTGGCCGCAGGCGTGCATCACACCGGGATTCCGTGACCGGTAGTCGACCTCGTTCTCCTCGTCGATTGGCAGCGCGTCCATGTCGGCCCGCAGCAGGACAACCTTGCCGTCACCCCTGGCGCCCCGAATCAGACCGGTGACGCCGGTCTCGGCGATACCGGTACGGATCTCCTCGACGCCGAGCGAACGCAGCCGCTCCGCGACGAACTTCGCCGTTTCGTATTCCTGAAACCCAAGCTCAGGATGCTGGTGCAAATGCCGCCGGTCGGCAATCACACCGGGCAAGATCTCGTCGATATCCGTCCTGAGCCGACCAACCGCGATCACCATGGTCGTTCCCCTCGCCGCCTGGCCGCCTGGCCGCCTCGCCGCCCTACGTCCCCAGATACCGCAGCACCGTCCGCGTCATCGTTTCAATGCCGACCGCCATCCCCCCTTCGTCGATATCGAATCGGGGGTGGTGATGGCCCCACGTCAGCCCCTTCGCCTCGTTGCGGGTCCCAACGCTGAAGAAGCAGGATGGTACGCGCAACGAGAAGTAGGAAAAATCTTCACCCACCATCTTGGGCGACTGCTCCACGACGTTCGCCGCGCCGACCACATCGGCCGCTGCCGCGCGGACAACTTCGACCATCGCCGGGTCGTTGACAACCGAGGGATATCCGTACTCGATCGCCACCCTCGCTTCCGCCCGCATCGCCGCGGCGATGCCCTCCACTATCGCCTTGATTCTGCCGGCGATCGCCTCGCGCACGTCCTCCGAATAGGTGCGGATCGTCCCGGAAAGCTCGGCCGTGTCGGGGATGACGTTCGGCGCTTTGCCAGCGTTGAACGAGCCGATGGTGACGACCGCCACCTCCCGCGGGTCCTTCTCGCGGGAGACGAGCGTTTGCACGGCTGTCACGATCTGCGCCCCGACCACAATCGGGTCGACCGTCGTCTCCGGCCGCGCCCCATGACCACCTTTGCCCTGAATCACGACGCGGAACGTGTCGGCGTTGGCGGTCCGCGCGCCGGGTCCAACTTCGATCTGGCCGACCGGCAACCCTTGCCCGACGTGCAACCCGAAGGCCACATCAACCTTCGGATTGTCGAGCACACCCGCCTCGATCATCGGCTTCGCCCCACCCGGCGGCGCCTCCTCCGACGGTTGGAAGAGCACCTTGACCGCACCGGCGAACTCGTCCCGCCGGTCGAGGAGCATCCGGCTCACGGCCAGCAGCATCGCCGTGTGCGCGTCGTGTCCGCAGGCGTGCATCACCCCCGGCGTCCGCGATCGGTAATCGACCGCGTTCTCCTCCTCGATCGGCAGCGCGTCCATGTCCGCCCGCAACAGGACGACTCGTCCGTCGCCTTGGCCGCCCCGGATCAACCCGGTCACGCCGGTCTTCGCCACGCCGGTCTGGATATCCTCCACCCCGAGCGCCTGCAATCGCTCCACGACGAACTTCGCCGTCTCGTGCTCCTGAAACCCCAACTCGGGATGCTGATGTAGATGCCGCCGGTCCGCAATCACTCCCGGCAGAATCTCGTCGATGTCGCCGCGCAATCGCGATTCACTCGTCACCATCCCTGGCCCCACCCTCCTTGCTGACAGATCAATCGGGAAGTACCCCGGCACGATACCAAACTTCTCGCCTGCTTGCGCCCCGACCCTGACTCCTGACTCCTGACTCCTGACCCCTTGTGGATCGTGACACTCTGCGAGAAGCTACCGTGGGACCCGGAGCGCACCGGGGATGAGGATGGGAGGACAGACCGTTATGCACGTTGGCGAGCGGCGGCCACCGGAAGACCACCACACGAGCGTGGTCCGACCGCCCGACTTCGACGACTTCTGGACACAGATCATGGCAGAGGCGGCGACGATTCCCCTCGATCCCTCGGTCGAGTATCTCCCGCTCCGCTCGACGCCCGAAGTCGACGTGTACGAGATCCACTACGACAGCCTGGACGGCCTCCGCATCGCCGGCTGGTACTGCCTGCCGACCAAGGACCACCTGCCGCCGCCCTACCCTGGGTTGCTGATTGTGCCGGGCTACATTTCCGAGCCGACCCTCCCCAAGTCGTGGGCAAAGCAGGGCTACGCGGCGGTCGGGGTGGCGCCGCGCGGCAAGCTGCGCTCGAACCGCCATTTCAACCCCGGCTATCCCGGCCTGCTGGTCAACAACATGGTCGACCGCCACACCTACAGCTACCGCGGTTTCTACGTCGATGCCGCCCGGGCAGTCGACTTCCTTTTCACCCGGCCCGAGGTCGATCACGGCCGGATCGGTGTCCACGGCAGCAGCCAGGGCGGGGCGCTGACAATCACCACCGCCGCCCTCCGCAACGACGCCATCACCTGCGGCGCCGCCGGCGCTCCTTACCTCTGTGGCTTCATGGACGCGGCCTCGCTCACCCACTCTTACCCGTACGAGGAGATCAACGACTACCTGCGGCAATACCCTGAGCGGGAGTCACACGTCCGCGAAACGCTTGCCTACTTCGACGGCATCAACTTCGCGCCGTCCATCCGCTGCCCAATCCTCATCTACGTCGGCCTCGGCGACGATGTCTGCCCGCCCGAAACCGGCTACGACCTCCATAAGGCGCTCACCTGTCCCAAGGAGATCCATGCCTACCCCCGCTGCGCCCACGACGCCGGCGCGTACTGGGAAGCGAAGAAGGTCGAAGCCTTCCTGGCGCGGCACCTGCGCCCTGCCGCGGTTCACGCGCAAACGAAGGTGGCAGTTGGGTGAGAGGCATCCGTCGCCCGCGGCGAAGCACGGGGCTGAAGCCGCCGTGCTGACCAAACGAAGCCCTCTCACGAGGGCTGAAAACAAGCAGCCGGCTTCAGCCGGGTTTGTTGGGTAAGCACGGCGGCTTTAGCCCCGTGCCGGCGGTGAAACCGCCGAACTATTCGGATAGGACCCATGCAGCAACAAGCAACAACGACGAGACCCACCGACTTCGACGCCTACTGGCACGCCGTCGATGACGAGCTCGCCCGCTACCCAGCCAGCGCCGAGCGAACGCACTCCCCGCGCCGCTCGACCGAGTTCTCGACCGGCTACGATGTCCGGCTCACCAGCATCGGTCCGTACCGCATCTTCGGCTACCTCAGCGTGCCGAAGGGAAGCGGGCCGTTTCCGGCGCTGCTGAACACGCCTCGCTACGGCAGCGTCAACGCTCCACCCCATTACGACGACCGGCAGCGGTACGTCGTGCTGACGCTGATGCACCGCGGGCAGCGACTGGCCGATCAACCGTTTGCCGCCGAATACCCCGGCCTGCTCACACTTGGCATCGACGACCCGGCGACCTACATCTACCGTGCCATCGTCGCGGACTGCCTACGGGGCGCCGAGTGGCTCCGCTCGCTACCAGAGGTCGCCGCCGACCGGGTCGGCATCGTTGGCGACGATCTCGCCGTCATCACCGCCGCCCGCCGCAACCAGATCGCGGCGCTCCAGGTGACCGGCCTGATGTTCTACCGCTTGTTGGAGGCGCGGCGGCACACCGCGGTCTACCCGCTCGAAGAGGTCAACGACGTCATCCGATTCGACCCCGACCGGGAGGAGCGGATTGCCGAAACGCTACGTTATGTCGATCCGATCCATCATGCGCCAGGGGTGCGGGCAGCAACGGTGCTGGTTGCCCAGGACCCCGGCGCGTACGGCGGGCCGGCATGGCTCGACCCCCTTCGAGTTGCCCTCGGCGGGCCGGTCGAACTTTACCGGGCCGCTCACGAAGGGGGAACCGATCACGACTGGCTCGACGCCTGGATGGCCGCACGCTTGGGTGCGGTCGCGAAGCCGCGACTATGGACGGTGGTGCGATGAGCATTTATGACGAGTTGCAGCTGACGAAGGTGATCAACGCGTCGGCGACGCTGACCCGGCTCGGTGGTTCCCGCATGCCCCCGTCCGTCGTGACGGCGATGGCCGCCGCTGCCGAGGCGTTCGTCGACGTACCTGAACTGCAAGCGCGGATCGGCGAGCGGATCGCCAAGCTGACCAACAATGAGGCGTGCTACGTCTCCTCCGGCGCGGCGGCCGGGATCGTCGTCGCCGTCGCCGCCTGCATGGCCGGCGCCGACCCCGGCAAGATCGCCACCTTCCCCTACCTCGACGGCCTGGACAAAACCGAGATCGTCATCCACAGGAGCCAGCGCAATGGCTACGACTACGCGGCGAGACAAACCGGCGCTCGCCTGATCGAGATCGGCGACTCGATCGAGGAACTCAAGCAAGCCTTCTCCGAGCGCACGGCCTGCGTCCTCTGGTTCGCCGGCGCGCTCGCCGCATCCTCACCGCCGCTCGCGGAGGTCATCGCGCTGGCGCACGAACGGGGCGTCCCGGTCCTCGTCGACGCCGCCGCGCAGATCCCCCCGATCAGCAATCTCTGGCACTTCACCACCGAGCTCGGAGCCGACGCGGCGATCTTCAGCGGCGGCAAGGGGTTGCGCGGGCCGCAGTCGAGCGGCTTGGTCCTCGGCCGGCGCGACATCATCGAGGGCTGCCGCGCCAACGGCAACCCCAACCACAGCATCGGGCGACCGATGAAGGTCGGCAAGGAGGAACTCTCCGGCTGCTTGGCCGCCATCGAATGGTCGCTCAAGCAAGACGAGGCGGTCACCCTCGCCGGCTACGAGACAACCGTCCAGAAGTGGATCGACGGCCTATTCGACCTCCCCGGAGTCGCCGTCGAACGCGGCTACCCGAGCGAAGCCGGCCAACCGCACGGCCGCGCGATCATCCACCTCTCCGCACCGAGCCGCTGGTCCCGCGAACAGCTCGTCGCCGCCCTCTGGGACGGAGACCCGCGCATCGCCGTCGGCGCCGTCGGCAACGACCCGGACGCGATCGCCCTCAACCCACAAACCCTCGAGCCGGGCGAGGACGAGATCGTGCTCACTACACTGCGCCGACTCTTACAGAACGCCCCGCCATCGTAGGGGCGCTGCTTGCTGCGCCCGCGCTTGCTGCGCCCGCGCGGCGAAGCCGCGCATCGGCCACCGGCCGATTTCCGTCCATCCCGACGTGTCGCCCTACGGGCGACGGGCACGACAAGCAGCGCCGCTACACGATTCGTCCGTCGTTCGGCACAGCCCGCATGTGCGCATCCCACAAAACGACACTTGACACGCGGGCAAAATCTGTTACCCTTTCCTCCATCCCGTGGGAGCGCTCCCACAACTCACGTCGCGATGCACCGCTCGGCTCGACCTGCATCCCTGGCCGCCTACCCGGCATTCGGAGGACGGGGTGAACCTCGAAGAGATCGCGCACCTAGCCGGCGTCTCCCGCTCCACCGTCTCCCGCGTCGTCAACGACGACCGGCGCGTCAGCGACGCCGTCCGCGCCCGCGTCCAAGCAGTTATCCGCGCCCACAACTACCATCCCCACGCCGCCGCCCGCGGCCTCGCCTCGAAGCGGATGCGCATCATCGGCATGCTAGCCTCGAAGGCGGTCGAGTCGATTTTCACCGACCCCTTCTACCCCCTGCTGATCCAGGGCACCGCCCACGCCTGCAACGCGGTCGACTACAACCTCACCATGCTCATCGGCTCGGGTGAAGGCGAATCGGGCCTCGACCGGCTCTACCAGCGGGTGATCCGCGGCCGTCACGTCGACGGCATCATCATCGCCTGCCACGTCGTCGACGAGCCGATCATCGACCGCCTGCGCGCAGACCGCTTCCCCTTCGTCCTGGTCGGGCGGCACGCGGGCGCCATCAACTTCGTCGACGTCGACAACCGCGGCGCCGCCCGCGACGCCGTGGCGCATCTGCTCGCCCACGGCTACCGCCGGGTCGCCGCCATCTGCGGCCCCAACAATCTGATCGCCTCCATCGACCGTTATGCCGGGTATGTGACCGCGCTTCAGGAGGCAGGCGTGCCACCCGATCCCAGCCTGGCCATCTTTTCCGACTTCACCCGCCAAGGCGCCTACCGCGCCGCCCTCGACCTCATTCGCCGGCCAAACGGACCGCCGGAGGCGATCTTCGCCGCCAGCGACTCGATGGCCGCCGGCATCCTGCGGGCGGTCCGCGACGCCGGTCTCCGCGTCCCGGACGATATCGCGGTCATGGGGTTCGACGACCTGGCGGAGAGTACGACCACCGACCCACCCCTCTCGACCGTGGCTCAACCGATCACCGAGTACGGGCGCGAGGTGGTGCGCATTTTGCTGGAGCTGATCGACAACCCGGATCGTGCTCCAGAGCAAATCTTCATGCCGACGCAACTCGTGTTGCGCCGGTCGTGCGGGTGCGAAATGGTCGCACTCGAGAGAGCGACAGGAGGTGTGACGGAAGAGACGATCCTAGTCCACGCATGACGGTCGCCGGCGACGGCGCCGGCAACGATCCGTGAGAGGAGAGGATCACATGACAAGCGATCGCTTTAGCGACCTCCTGCGGGCCTATCAGTCCGGCTCCATCGACCGCCGGCGCTTCCTCCAGACCGCCGCCGCCCTCGGCGTCACCGCCACCGCGGTCGGCACGACGATGACACGCGCCCAACCGGCGCGGGCGCAAGAGACCGAGGCCAACCTTGTCACCGTCTCGACCGAGCAGGAAGCGACCTGGGTCCGCAACTTCAACCCGCTCGTCCCGACCGGCTCCTCGAAGTGGCCGACCGAATCGGGCGTCTATGAACCGCTGATCGTTTACAACACGATGACCGGCGAAATCGTCCCCTGGCTCGCCACCGCCTACGAGTTCAGCGGCGACAACACGCAACTCACCTTCACCATCCGCGAAGGGGTCACCTGGTCCGACGGCACGCCCTTCACCGCGCAAGACGTCAAGTTCACCTTCGACTACCTGACTGCCAACGAGGATCTCTCCGGCAGCGGCGCCGTCCGCGCCACGCTGTCGAAGGTCTCGGCCGTCGAGGCCCCGGACGACACGACCGTCGTTTTCACCTTCAGCGAGGTCTACACCCCCGGCCTCTACGACCTCGGCCACCAGACGATCGTGCCCCAACACATCTGGAGTGAGATCACCGAGCCGGCGACCTTCACCAACGAAACGCCGGTCGGCACCGGCCCCTTCACCGAGATCGGAGTTTTCGAGGCCCAGTACTACGAAATCCTCAAGAACCCGAACTACTGGCAGGAAGGGAAGCCGCTGATCGACGGCATGCGCTTCCCCACCTTCCCCACCAACGACCAGGCAAACCTGGGCATGGTCAGCGGCGAGATCGACTGGGCCAGCCACTTCGTGCCCGACATCGAGAACACCTACATCGCCGAGGACCCGGAGCACTTCAACTACTGGTTCCCGCCAACCGGGGCCACCGTCCACCTCTTCACCAACACGGGCCGCGCCCCGTTTGACAACCCGGAAGTCCGCAAGGCGGTCAGCCTGGCGATCAACCGGGACCAGATCGTCGATGTCGCCATGTACAACTACACCCATGCGGCAGACGTCACCGGCCTCAGCGACGCCTATCCGCAATACAAGACGGAGGAGCTGCTCGCCTCCGGCGACTGGGTGCAGCTCAACGTCGACCGGGCGAACGAACTGCTCGACGCCGCCGGATTGGCGCTCGACGGCGACGTCCGTGTGCTGCCTGACGAGTCGCGGATGGAGTACGAGATCCTCGTCGTCTCCGGCTGGTCCGACTGGGTTTCCGCCTGCCAGATCATGGCCCAAAACCTGGAAGAGATCGGCATCCGGGCGACGGTCAAAACGTACGATTTCTCCGCCTGGATCGACCTGGTCCAGAAGGGCGACTTCAACCTCTCGATCGGCTGGACCGAGGGCGGCGCGACGCCGTTCAACTTCTACCGCGGCCTGATGTCGACCTCGACCCTGCAACCGGAAGGGACGACCTCGCCGCAGAACTGGCACCGCTACGCCAACGAGGAGGCCGACACCCTCCTCAATCAATTTGCGGCGACCTCGAACCCCGAGGAGCAGATCGCAATCGTGCAGCAGCTCGCGGCGCTCTACATCGAGAACGCCCCGGCGATTCCGCTCTTCCCTGGCCCACAGTGGGGCGAGTACAGCACGCGCAACTTCATCGGCTTCCCGGACGAGGAGAACCCGTACGCGCTCCTCTCCTGCTACGCCAACCCCGACGCCTTGATCGTCCTCAACACGATCGAGCCGGCGCCAGAAGCGTAGTACCGAGTACCGAGTGCCGAGTACCGAGTGCCCAGTGTCGAATGCGAGAATTCGAGTTCACGGGACGGGTCTAGGATTTGTGGAGGTTGACTCGCCGCCCGCGCCAGTTGAAACTGAGTCAATATCCCAAACCCGCGACTCGCCTCGACATTGGGCACTCGGCACTGGGCACTCGGTACTCGTCGGAGGGAGCCGACATGTCCTTCCTCGCGCGGCGGATCGGGTTTTATCTGCTGGCGGCGTGGGCGTCGTTGACGCTCAACTTCTTCCTGCCGCGGATGATGCCCGGCGACCCCGCCTCGGCGATGTTCGCCCGCTTCCAGGGGCAAGCCCGACCGGAGCAGATTGAAGCCATGCGCAAGGCGTATGGCCTGTCGGATGCGCCTCTCTACGAACAGTACTTCACCTATCTGCAACACATCTTCCAAGGTGACTTCGGTCTCTCGATCTCCTGGTTTCCCGCGCCGGTGACCGAGGTCATCATGACCGGCCTCACGTGGACGCTCGTACTCGGGCTGACGGCCACGATCCTCAGCTTCATCCTCGGCAGCATCCTCGGCATCCTGGGCGCCTGGAAACGCGGCGGCATGACCGACTCCGTCCTACCGCCGCTCCTCCTCTTCGTCGGTTCCTTCCCCTACTTTTGGCTGGCGTCGCTGGCCCTCTTCTTCCTCGCCTTTCGCTGGGACCTCTTCCCCCTGCGGCACGCCTACGAAGACGGCATGTCGCCCGCATTCACCGTCGATTTCCTGCAAAGCGTCGGCAACCACCTCATCCTGCCCGCCCTCACCGTCCTCGTCGTCTCGATCGGCGGCTGGCTGCTCGGGATGCGCAACACGATGATCGCGGTGCTGGCCGAGGACTACATCACGATGGCCGAGGCGAAAGGGCTCTCGCAGCGCCGGATCATGTTCTCCTACGCCGCGCGCAACGCGCTCCTGCCGAACGTGACCGCCTTCGGCATGGCCCTCGGTTTCGTCATCAGCGGCGCGCTGCTCACCGAGATCGTCTTCGCCTATCCCGGACTCGGCTACCAACTCCTGACGGCGGTCCGCAACCTCGACTACCCGCTGATGCAGGGCATCTTCCTGATGATCACCTTCGCGGTCCTCGCCGCGAACCTGATCGTCGACCTGCTCTACGTCCGGCTCGACCCGCGCGTACGCGGCCACTAGCCCGCTGGCACGCCGCGGAAGGGGGATACGCGATGCACGTTGGCGCAAGCGACCAAGCCGTCCCGGTCGAGGTGACACCCGCCGGGCAGACGGTGCCGATACCCACACCGCGGCGGCAATCCGGACCACCTCGGGTGCTGACCCTGGTCCTCCGCAATCCGAAGGCAACCGTCGGCGCCGCGATCCTGCTCACCTTCGGCGCGGTCGCCCTCCTGGCGCCAGTGATCGCGCCGGGCGACCCCAACGACTTCCTCTCCCGACCGCATCTCGCGCCCTCCTGGGAACATCCGCTCGGCACGACCGGGCGCGGCCAAGATGTCCTCGATCAAACGATTTGGGGAACGAGGGTTTCGCTCGGCGTGGGCATCGCGGTCGGCATCATGACCACGATCGTCGGCATCGTCGTCGGCATGACCGCCGGCTACTTCGGCGGCAAGATCGACGACGCGCTGATGCTCGTCACCAACGTCTTCCTGATCATCCCTGGCCTGCCGCTGCTCGTCACACTCGCCGCCTTCCTCAGCAGCGACAGCGTCGTCTACCTGGCGCTCGTCCTGGCGGTGACGGGCTGGGCATGGCCCGCGAGAATCCTGCGCTCGCAGACCCTATCGCTGCGGGAGAAGGACTTCGTTTCGGCCGCGCGGGTCAGCGGCGAGCGGAACGTGCGGATCATCATCCAGGAGATCATGCCGAACATGATGTCGATCGTCGCGGCCAGCTTCCTCGGCTCGACGATCTACGCCATCGGCGCCGAAGCCGGCCTGGAGTTCCTCGGTCTCGGCAACCCGAGCGTCGTCAGTTGGGGCACTATCCTCTACTGGGCTGGCAACGACGCCGCCCTGCTGACCGGCTCCTGGTGGACCATCGTCCCCGCCGGCACCTGCATCGCCCTCGTCGCCTTCGGCTTCGCCATGCTCAATTACGCCATCGACGAGATCACCAACCCGCGCCTGCGCGCCCTCCGGGAATCCTCCAAAGTCCTCAAGCGCGCATCCCTGCGCGGCAGCCAGATCCGCGCCACCCCCGTCGTCCGAGGAGCAGGATCGTGATGGGCGTCACTCCCGCTGGACCGTCGTGTAGGGGCGCTGCTTGCTGCGCCCGTCGCGCGAACGCGCGACCCGCCGCGCATGCGGCCCGTCTAACGGTTATCGACCCGCGGTCGATGCGCGCTGACGCGCGCGGGCGCAGCAACCTGTCATCGAAAGGTAGACTTGCCGCCGCATGCTCAAGCTTGTGCTGCCACAGGGCGCGCACGACGGAGGGAGCGGACGATGGACCCGCGGTCGAGGAAGCCAACCAGCAGTGAGACCGCGCTGGCG
>JBOGUF010000062.1:0-16124 GCA_050696075.1 Thermomicrobiales bacterium | reverse complement strand
GAAGAAACGACCGCACCCTCGACCTCCCGGCGCGGTCCGCGGTGATCCTATCGACCGGCTAACGGGCCAGCCGATCCTGGAGGCTCGCGGCCGGACCTCGAGGAAGTTACACGCCGGATACATTCGCGCCATACCCTCTTCCTGATGACGGTTCTCGTCGAAGTGGGAGGAAGGTTCGATGACGATGACACGGCGGGGATTCGTAAGCGGGGCGACGGCCGCGGCCGTCGGGATGGTCGCCGGGCGGTCGGGCGGCGGCGCGGCTGCGGCGCCACGCAGCCAGGGGGAGTTCCCGATCGGGGAAGCCCCGGCGATCGTGCCGATGCCGTGGCTGCGGCGTGACGGGCGTTTCTTTCGGGCCGAGGATGGCCGGACGACGATCCTGCGTGGCGTCGACTACGCGTTCAACTCCGTCGGGCTGGTCGACCTGCGCTTCGATCTGACCAACGCCGATCTCGACCGGATCGCCAGCTGGGGGATGAACGCGCTGCGGATCCGGCTGCGCGACGCCCGCGCCGGCTACTTCCCAAGCCGCCCGGCCGAACCGGGCTACCTGGAGGAATTGGACCGCCTCATCGCCCGCGCCAACGACCGCGGGCTCTACGTCATCGTCGCCACCGGCGGACCGGAGGACCTCCTCTCGATCGGCAAACATCCAGAAGACCCACTGCATGACTGCGCCAAGTTCCTGCCAGGCAATCCGGCCCGAGAGCACTGGTTCGGCTACCTGGAGGGGATCGTTCGACGGTACCGGGATTGGCCGGGGGTGGTCGGCTTCGACCTCATCAACGAGGACATCTCCTACCCGCCCGAAATCCACGACGCCGTCTTTATGGGCCCGGCCCACCAGGAGGCGCTGGCCCGGCTGCGCGCGGTCGACGACCGCCACGTCTACTTCCAGCAGCCGGCTGGCTGGGACTACCAGGGACACAGCGTCGCGAGCGGGTACGACCTCGGCGATCCGAACCGCTTCTTCGCCAGCAAATGGGGAGTCCGCCCGGGCGAGAACGTGCAGCGGTTGGAAGAGATGCTCGGCTGGGCGGTGGAGGCGGGAACCGATCTGTTCCTGGCCGAATACAATCTCTCCGACCGAGGAACGCTCGAAGTGGCCACAATGGAGGCGGTCCAACGGGAGGTGTTGGCGCTCCTCGACGGAGCCCTGATCAGCGGTCTGCGTCTTGGCTATCTGCCGGCGGTCAGCGGCGCGCTGATCTCCGAAGCGCGGGAGGAGGCGTTCTGGTTGGCCGAGATGGTCCGACCGTACCCGGTCTGGATCGGCGGCGTGGTGACGAGCTTGGCCTGGGACTTCGACGCTGCCAAGCTGCGCCTTGAACTGGCGCTCGACGGCAGAGGACCAACCGAGCTGGCTGTCTCGATCGCGCGGACGTACCCCGGCGGCTTCATCGCCACGACCGCGGCCGGGGACCGACTCACCGTCTCCAACGCACACGACGTCGTCGCGGCGGGAGCGCTCCGCTGGGACGAACGCGCCGGGCGGATCGTCTTGGCGGCGGGCAAGGGAGCTGAGACCCTGACGCTGCTCCCACTCGATCCCTCGGTCGCGCCAGAGCGGCCACGAGCGCGAGTCGCCGATCTGGACCAGTACGAGACGGTCATCATGGCCCAGTTGGACGATCTCGAATTGCCGGAGGGCGCCGCCGCCTCGCTGATCGAGCGGCTGGTGCAAAGCGGCGAGTTCACCACCGAGCAGGCCCGCTGCATCGTCGAGCAACTGGCCGATCGCCTGGAGCCCTGGCAATTCGGGCTCTTGGTCGGAAACGCCACCCTCCCCCACACGCTCGCCGAGTCGATCGGACAGACCGTCTACGAGTGCGTCGAGGCCGAACTGGGCGCCTGATACCCGGCTCACTCGTCGCGCCGCTGCCCGGAACCGCGGCCGCCGCCGCCGAGCCTCACCCTCGATCTCCCAACCCGGTCCGCGGAGATCCTAGGTGGGAAACTTGACCACCCTTCACTACCGTAGGGGCGCTGCTTGCCGCGCCCGTCAGCCGCGGGCCGACATGCCGCACATGCGGCCCGTCGAACGGTTATCGGCCGGTGGCGAACCCCGCGATGCGCGGCTTCGCCGCGCGGGCGCGGCAAGCGGCGGCCCTACGATGGTCCGGCGGCGCTGTCCCCCGTGCTACACTTATGTTCAGCGGGAACCCCCGTGCCACACGCGCGATATGAGCGCGCCGGCGGCGGCGCCGGCCTTCACCCAGAGCAGGAACTTGACACGTAAGAAGGCGAGCAAAGCGGCGACATCGCCGGCAGACCAGCCAGACCATCTCGAACAGTTCCCCGCGCGCACCCTCGACTTCGTCGTTCCTGACGCCCACCCCGCCTTCGGTTACACCCTTGAGCACGACCCCAGCACCGAGGCCGAGATCAACCAATTCTCGGTCCTCTATTCCTTCCCGCTCGACGAGTTCCAGCGCGAGGCTATCCGCACCCTGATCCACGGCGACTCGGTGATGGTCGCCGCACCGACAGGAACCGGGAAAACGATCGTGGCGGAATACGGGGTCTACGAAGCGTTCAAAGAGACCGGGCGGGTCCTCTACACCACACCGATCAAGGCCCTCTCCAACCAGAAGTACCGCGACCTCCGCCAGATCTACGGCGATCAGGTCGGGTTGCTGACCGGCGACGTCTCGGAGAACCGCGACGCCCGCGTCGTCGTGATGACGACCGAGGTCCTGCGCAACATGCTGTTGCAGACGCCGTGGGATCTCGACATGGTCGATGCGGTCATCTTCGACGAGATCCACTTCCTGGCCGACCAGGAGCGCGGCACCACCTGGGAAGAAGCGATCATTCTCTGCCCGGAGCACATCAAGCTGATCTGCCTCTCGGCCACCGTCTCCAACGCGGAGGAGATCGCGGCCTGGATCAGCCGCACCCACCGCCCGATCCGCCTTATCACCCACACCGAACGGGCGGTACCGCTCTCGCTCTACTACTTCCTCGACGGCAAGCTGCATCAGGTGGTCGACCACAACGGCGTCCAACTGCGCAACTTCCCCCATACCGGCGGGGAGTTGCGCAAGCAGGCCGGTCGCGCCGGGCCGCACGGCCGCCGCATCACCGAACGCAACACCGGCGACATGGACGAGCCGCGGCCGCGCGAAATCGTCGATGCGCTGCTCGCCAAGGAGATGCTGCCGGCGATCTACTTCCTCTTCAGCCGCAACGACTGCCAGACCTACGCCGAGCGCCTCGCCCTGATGCGGCCGCACCTTGTCACCAAGGCGCAAGAGGCGCGGATCGAGCAGACGGTCGGCCACTACCTCGCCGCGTTGCGCCCGGAGGACCGAGAGCTGGAACAGGTCCGGCTCATTACCTCGCTCGCCGGCAAGGGCATCGGGTTCCACCACGCCGGACTCCTGCCGGTGCTGAAGCAGTTAGTCGAGGTCCTCTTCTCGCGCGGGCTGATGCAGATCGTCTTCGCCACCGATACCCTGGCCCTCGGCGTCAACATGCCGGCCCGTTCGGTCATCATCGGTCGCATGAGCAAATGGGATGGCCGGCGCCGGCGCGTGCTGATTCCGAACGAGTTCCAGCAGATGGCCGGTCGCGCTGGGCGGCGCGGGATGGACGCGTTTGGACACGTCATCGTGCCCTACTCGCCCTGGATCACCTTCCGCGAGACGCTCGATGTCGCCACCGGCGACCTGGAACCGGTCCGCTCCGCCTTCGCCGTTCGCTACAACACCGTTCTCAATCTCTGGGACCCGCCACATGGCGAACGGGTGCGGACGATGCTCCAGCAGAGTTTGGCGCAGTTCCAGACCAGCCAGCGCATCCGTCAGCTCGAGGACGACATCGTCGAGATCGGCGGCGACATCGTCGGCGTGCCGAAGGGCTGTCTGATCGGCCTCGAAGCGGGCGACGAGTTACTCGACGAGTACCGCGTCATCAATGCCACCCTGACCACCCAGCAGCACAAGGAGCGGCGGACACAGCAGACGCTGAGTGATGCTGAGCGATCCTCGTCCTCGCCGCCGTGGCCGGAACCGGGACGCCAGGCGTTGCGCCGCGCCTTCCGCGCCGCGCCGATCGGCCTGCTGGCCCACCATCGAACGCACGGTTGGGGCGTCTATTTGGGACGCGGGGCGCGCGGCGGGGTGGGGCTCTTCCTCTTTGGCAAGCGGATCGAACTGGTGTCCGAGTACCGCCAGATCGACTATTTGACTGACGGCAAAGTCGTCCGTGTGCCGAAGGGCCTCTTTGAGCCGCCGGATGTAGTGACGAACGCGACTGAACTTGTCCCGGCTAACGAGATCACCAACCTCTGGCGGCGGGCCAAGCGCCTGGGGCTGCCGGACCTCGACGCGATGGCCACTGAGCACCGCGCCAAAGAGCAGACGCGGCTGACCGGCCAGCTCGCACGCCTCGGCCGGCAAGCGAACGAGGTCCACGAACAGACGCGGTCTTTGCAGGACGCTCGCGAACAACACCCTTGCCATCGTTGCCCCGTCCGGAAGGAGCATCGCGACTCGTTGATCCGGTTAGAACGTTTGGAAAAGGAGCGGCGGGCGCTCGAAGAGATCCTGGCTCGCGAGGTGGACGCCGAAGAGGCGCGCATCCGTGGGGTGATCCGGGGTATCCGGGAGGTGCTGCACCGCTTCGGCTACCTGCACCGCGCCTATCCGACGTCGAAGGCCGACATGCTCGCCGACATCTTCGACAACGACGGGCTGATCCTCAGCGAGTTGATCGACCGGGGCGTCCTCGACCGCTTGCCGCCGGAGGATGTGGCCGAGGTCTTCTCCTGGTTCAGCTTCGACCGCGACTTCCGCTATGCGAACCACTACACGCTACCGGACCCGCTGGTGCTGGTCCGCCGCCGCCTGGAAGAACTCGAACACGCCGTCCTCGGCGAGGAGCGGGACAATGGTCTCTACATCTCCGAGGGGCACAACCCGAGCTTCTATGGCGCCGCCCGCGACTGGTGTCGAGGCGCGACGATGGCTGAAATCGGGGAGACGATCGAGCTCTCCGAAGGCGATCTCGTGCTCACCTTCAACAAAACCATCGACCTGATGCGCCAGGTGCGTGAGATGCTCGCCGGCGTGATGCCCGAACACCCCCTGCGCGCGTCGCTTCAGCAGGCCGAGAAGCTCTTGCGTCGCGGCATCGTCGAGCAGTCGCTCACCCTCGGTTTCGCCCCCATCGAAACCCCTCCATTGGAGCCCGAACCAAACGGCAATGCCCCGGCAGAAGAGATTCCGGCCACGTCCAAGCCGTCCAAGCGCCGGTCCACTCGCCGGACGGCTCCTCAAGCATCGTCGGACTGACCGATTCGGCACATCGACGCCATACTTGCCCACCGACGCGGATATACATGGACCAGATGTACAATTTCTACAAGATGACAGCCTATGTATCGAGGATATGAACAAGGAGGCAAGCCCGTACCCCGACCGCTCGACGCCGGGTGTACAATCCTGTCACGCGCGGTCGACAAGACCGTCGCTGGCTATTCCGAAGGTCGCACCGCGTCCGGGCGGGCGTGCCATCTCAGCGACCAGGGGAACAATGATGTCTGACGAGACCGGCCCGGAGATTCGTCCCGATGAGATGATGCTGCCGGAGCAGCGCCAGGAACTCGAACGCGGTCTCCGGTTTGCCCACATCATGCTCCACGTCGGGCAAGTCCAGGGCACCGAAGCCCTCGCCTCGATCACGGCGCTCACCGGGCTCCTGATCGACAAGGGCGTGCTCTCGGAAGAAGAGATCGGCCCGGCGACCCTCCAGGCGCGCGACGCGATCAACGATCTCCCGCGCCCGCGGGTCCGCCTGGCCGAGATAGGCGACAAGTACGCTGACGAGGCGAGCGTCGAAATCGACTGCGAAAACCGGATCCACCTCTGCCACGCCCGCTGTTGCAGCTTCCCCTTCTTTCTCACCGCGCAGGATCTCGAAGAAGGGGTTGCCAAGTGGGACTACGGCAACCCCTACTTCATCAAGCGCGGCGCCGACGGCTACTGCACCCACTGCCACCCCGAATCCCGCGCCTGCACCATCCACGCCCAACGCCCGCACGTCTGCCGCCTCTACGACTGCCGCAACGACAAGCGCATCTGGATCGACTTCGAGAAGCGCATCCCCGCCCCGATGGACAAACCGTCGCCGGCCCTGCCCATCGCCATGGCGGAACGGGCCGGCGGCCCAAACTCAGATGTGACCCCCGCGCCGGAACCCTCGACCTCTATCTCGTCCTAGGGGCACTCGCTACCTGGCACGAACCCCGTCGGTGCGCTGCTTGCCGCACCCGCGTGCCGCCGCGTCCCTAAGACGATCACTCTTGCACATGACGACGTCACGGCCATCTACACCCCGCTTGCACGGGTGTGGTAGACTGTACGTACATAGCGTCCGTTCACTATTGGGCATCGTTGCCGACGCTGTGGAGAGGTCAGCACGCTGCCGGTGCGCCGCGGAGGTGAGGGGACGCGGCCCACCGGTGCCATGGAGATTGCCCACCGGCCACGCGCTTCGCTCATGCGCGGCAGGACGGGCACGTCAAGGGGGTTGTCGATGCAGGACCAGACGCCCATCGTCGGCCGGCCGCGCGGCGCCAACGGCCGCGCGCTCCAGGCCGAGGGCATCGTCTGGGAGGGTCAGGTGCTCATCGCGGGCGACGGCATCGATCTCGCCGCCCGCCTGATCGTCACTCCGGACCGGGTCGCCTTCGCCCGCGGTGGGTCGGTCGCCCTCGATGCGCCGCGAGCTTGGCTACGGCCGGCGCCCGCGATGATGCCGGACGGCTCGCTCCGCTTCACCATCGCGCCGGGCGACGGCACGGCCGAGGAGCTGCTCGTCGTGCCCAGCGAGGGACGACGCGCCGCCGCTCGCCTCGTTTCCCTCCTCGCCGGGTCCGAGCTTGGCACACCGGCCCGCGCGTCCAACGGCAACGGTTGGGATCGCCCGCACGCGGAGCCTCCTCGGCAGTATGAGCGTTCGCCAACGCCCCCATTTGCCTATGGCGAGCCACTCCCCGAACCTCCGTCCATGCCGCCGGCACGCCACGTCTCGCAACCTCTGCCCGAACGCTGGGGCACGACCCCTGATCTCAACACGCTGGCGGTCCTCGATCCGGACGACTTCCCGACCCTCACCGGCCGCCCACGCCGGCGCGGCCACGACTTCGACCCACTCCCGCCTTGGCGCTCTGACACACCGCCAGCGGAGGCGCCGACGAGCACGACCCGCGGGGCGCAACCACCGGCAACCTTCCCCACCGCGCCCGCGGACGGCGGCATCCCTCGCCACACCGCCTGGCTGCAACCGATTGAGTTGCCGAAGCCGAACCGGCGCGGTCGCGTCGGCTGGGCGATCCGGCTCAGCGGTCTCGTCCTCCTGCTCGTCGCCGCCGCCCTCTTCGGCACCGGGCGTCTGCCCGACAATCCCGGTCGCGACCTCGCCTCTCGTCTTCCGGCCCAAACCCGGGACACGCTCGGCATCGACTTCGCCGATCCGACACCCACGCCCACCCCGACAACCGCGCCGCAACCGACCCCGACCGGCCAGCCCGCCGCGCCCGACACCGTCGCCGAGACCGGCAACGCCGAGCCCACGACCCCACCCGTGCCAACCTCCGTCGCCCTCGGAGTTGGCGGCGACACCGCCGTCACCGAGCGCGCCGAGCCGACCGCAACACCGACACCCGAGCCAACACCGACCGCCACGCCCGACCCGACGCCGACGCCGACGCCGACGCCGACCACCGAGCCTGAGGAAGCGGGCCAAGCCGCCGGCGAGCAGGCCGAAATCTCGGAAGGAGAAGCGATCGAGGAGCCAACACCGACGCCCGAACCACCCATCCCGACCGCGACGCCGACCAATGTGCCGGAGCCGTCGCCGACTCCGACGGAGGAACCGCCGCCACCAACCGCGACAACCGAACCGACGATAGCGCCGACCGAAACCCCACCCCCGGATCCGACAACGGCGTCCACCGAAACGCCGGAGCCGACGGTCACAGGCGAACCAAGCCCGTCCGCCACGACAACGCCAGAGGCAACGCCCGCCCCGACGCCGGGCCGGATTCCGCCGCAAGCGGCCACGCTCGGCGAGGGCGAAACCGCGGCCCCGGTCGTCGCCAGCGGCGCCTTCCGCTACACGATCACATCGGCGCGGCGCGACGCCGAACTGCCTGACTTCGCCCTTCCCGCCACAGCCGGCGTGGAGTGGGTCGTCCTGGTGGTCACCGCTCAGAACTGGGCAGACGAGACGGCGACAATGACGATGGACGACTTCCGCCTGCGCGTGACGGCCTCGGACGCGGCGACAGTACCGCTCGACGCCTCCTCCGGCGCGGTCGCCCAATTCCTCGGCTTCGTCCCCGCCTACCGGGCCTCCGACGCGGTCCTCTTCGCCCCTGGCGAGAGCCATCAGTTAGCGCTTGTGTTCCTGGTCGATCCCGCGGCGGAGCGCCTGCAACTGCTCACCGGTGAGACGGCAATCAACCTCGACGGCGCGCTCGCTGGCGACGCCACGGCGTCTTCACCGCCGGAGCTGGTCGAAGGGACGGTGGTCGAGGTCGTGGACGGTCAAACGATCCTGGTCGAGGTCGATGGCGAACGCGGGCTGGTCCGCTATTCCGGTATAGCCGCCCCCGTCGCCGGCGACTGCTACGCCGTGGACGCCGCGGAAGCCAACCGGGCGCTCGTCGACGACCAAACCGTCTGGCTGGAGCGGCAGCGACGCAACACGGCCGGCGAGGACGCCCTCACCCGCGACGTCTGGGTTGTCGACGACAACCGCGGGCGGCGGCTCGTCGCCGAGGCACTCGTGGTCCAAGGTGCGGCAATCCCGGCCATCAAAGAACCGGACACCCGCTTCGCCGCCTGGCTGGAGGCGGCCCGCGCGACAGCCGAGGCGAACGGCGCCGGCCTTTGGGGCGCCTGCGACGCGCCACCTGAAACAGCCGCCGCCGGCATCAACTGGTCAATTCGGGGCGCCTGGCAGCACCGCGCGCTTGGCTGGAGCGCACGGCTTCCGTAGCTGCCTGGTGTTGGGGGCTCGCGAAACCGGGGCGAGGATGGCGTCATCTTCGCCCCGGTTTCGCACTTAACAGGACAGGAGTTCCCAGACGCGGGTTCAGCCGACCAGGTCACCGGCACGCCCGCCGACCGCCCGCACGGCGAACAGGAACGCCATCGACACGCCGAGCAGCACGGACGCCAACACGATCATGCTATCCAGATCACCCGCTTCATAGCGACCATAAATAGCGAGGGACATCGTTTGCGTGCGCCCGGCAAAATTGCCGGCGAACATGATCGTCGCCCCGAACTCGCCGACCGCCCGCGCCCAGCAAAGCACGCCGCCCGCGGCCAGGCTTTGCGCCGCCAGCGGCAACGTCACACTCCAAAAGACGCGCACCGGAGAGGCCCCCAGGTCAGCCGCCGCCTCTTCAAGATCGTGAGAAACCTGGGCAAACCCGGCACGCGCCGCGCGCACGTAAAACGGCACCGCGACGAAGATCTGCGCCATTACCACCGCCGCCGTGGTGAATCCGAAGCTGATGCCGATGCGATCCAGTGGCTCCCCGACAATGCCTCGGCGCCCAAAGGCCATCAGGAGCGCAACGCCCGCTACCGCCGGAGGCAAAACCATCGGCAAGTCGATGAGCGTCTCGACCAGGCGATGACCCCGAAACCGACGACGCGCCAACACGTACGCCAGCGGCGTGCCGAAAACCACAACGATACCGAGCGTGATCAACGATGTGAGAAAGGTCAGCCGCAGCGCCTGCTCAAGTATTTGGCGCGTTTGCGCCGAGATGGCATCGGTCTCCTGTGCCGCCCGGATGACGAGCGCGGCGAGGGGGAGCAGGAGAAACAGGACCAGGGCAATCGCCCCGACCCACAGCGCACTGCTGAATCCGCGATGGCTTACGGATCGAGGAGCGAACGCCTCGACAACCGCCGTGTTTCGACCCATCGCGCGTTCCGTCGGGGTAGTGTTCCGTTGTCGGCCCGCGCCCTCTCCGATCACCGGCTCCAACGCTCCTCCCGCAACCGGAGGCCGCGGCCATCCTCACCAGGAGTATGCGGCCGGGAGCGCGTTCTCGCCACTGGCCACCCAAATGGGGCTATGGCACCGGCTCGAAGCCAAACTGTGCCAAGGTCGCCTGCCCCTCGGGACCAATCACGTACGCGATGAACGCCTCGGCGAGGGCCGCGTCGCCCTCCGCGACCGGCGCGATCGGGTATTGGGCGATCACGTTGACCGCCGCCGGGATATCGATCAACACCACATCCTCCGCTACGTCGGCGGTGACGTCGGTGGTGTAGACAATGCCCGCGTCCGCTTCCCCGAGTTGCACTTTCGCGAGGACCGCCTTCACGTTGTCCTCATTCGAGACGATATTCCCCGCGACCCCGTCGACGAAGCCCTCGCCATAGGTTGCCGCATCCGCGCCCATGGCGCAGACCGACTCGCGCGAGTAGCGACCAACCGGCACCTCAGGCGCGGCCATTACGAGCTTCAGCCCATCGGTGGCAAGATCAGCTGGGTCCTGGATGTCCGCCGGATTGTCGGCTGGCACGACGATCGCCAGCCGATTTTGCGCCAGGATGGCCGCCTCGCCGGCGATCACGCCGGCCTCGATCGCGGCCGTCATCTGTTCCGTGTTCGCCGAGACGAAGACATCGGCCTCAGCGCCTTGGGTGAGCTGCGTCACCAGGGCTTGCGAACCCGCGAAGTTGTAGGTGATGGTCAGGCCGGGCTCCGCGGCTTCGAGGTCCGCTTTGATCTGGTTGAAGGCATCGGTCAGCGATGCCGCGGCAAAGACCACCAGCTCGCTGCCTTCCTCTGGGAAGGGCGCCTCGGTCGTCGCGGTCGTCGCCGCCGGGCTTGCCGCCGGCGACAACACTGACGGCGCGGCCGGTGCGCACTCAATCGCGGCCTCTTGGGCAATTGCGATCGGGGACGGTCCGAACGAACTACCGAGCGCCAGAATCAGCCCGACCAACCACGTCATCGGTATGCGGCGCGCGACCGTTCCCACGCGATTCCTCCTTGGCATCAGCGGCGATTGCTCAACTGCTTGTTACTCAATCACTGAATATACGTGCAGGGAGGGTATGTGTTGCCGCGTCGGCTGTCAAGCCATGCCCGCGACCAAAGGGGAACCGCTGCCGTACCCGCTAGGGAACACGCGTCGAGGCGATCAGCGACCGGGAGGTGCGCGGGTTGTCGCGGACGGAAAGGATCGAAACGCGGCGCACGCCGAAGTGCTCGGCAGTGGCAACGGTGGCGGCTGTCTCCATGTCCACCGCCACGTACCCCGACGATGGGCAGGCGGTCGGGATCGAGATCGAGCGCGGCGATCCAGTCTGCGCGGGTGAGATCCTTCAACATGACCCGATCATCGCACGGCCGCTTGCCAACCGCCACCCAGGAAGCGCATAATAGAGTTCTGTATCAAGTTTTCATTCTTTCCCTGGCGAGGTGAGCAATGAGCGAACGACAAGGCAGCGGCGAACCGGCCGGTCCGATGGTCGACGTCTCCGCGTTGAAAGCCAATCAGGTCTTGATCGTAGCATTGGTCGCGGTCGCCTTTGCATTGGGAGTGGACTTCGGCGGACCGTGGCTTGTCGCGGCGGTCGCCGCGTCACTGGCCACCGGCGCCGCCCTTCCCGGCTACGGTCCATTCCAACTCCTCTACCGCCACGGCCTGCGCCCCTCCGGACTCGTTCGCCCGGACCCGCGACCCGATGACCCGGCGCCCCACCGGTTCGCCCAGGCAGTCGGCGGCGTCTTCCTTCTCGTCTCGGCGATCGCGCTCTTTGGCGGCACGACGACGCTGGGCTGGGTCGTGGCCTGGCTCGTGGCGGCGCTGGCGTTGGTGAATCTTCTCTTCGGCTTCTGCGCTGGGTGTTTCGCCTTCTACCATCTGCGCCGCCTCTGGCGGTCGGCGGGAGCATCGGCGTGATCGAGCGGATTGTCCTGGCGCTGGCGATCGTCGCCGTCGTGAGCGCGGCCGGCTACGCCGTGCGGTGGTGGACCATTTGGCGCAGGCGCCGCACCGTTGGCCCGCGTCTGGAGCCGAGCGCGAACGCCGCACCGCGCGTGATCGCCTTCTCCAGCCCCGGTTGCGCCTCCTGCCGAACGCAACGGCGGATGATCGACGCCGCGTTGGCCGAGTGGGCAGGCTCGGTCGATGTCTCGTATGTTGACGCCGTCGCCGAGCCGGAGCTGGCGCGCCGGCTGGGGGTGGTCGTCGTCCCGACGACCGTCGTCGCCGCGCCGGACGGCCGCGTCGTCGGCATCACCGGCGGCGTCGCCGACGTCGATAACCTGCTCCGCCAACTCCGCGATGCAGCAGCGTGACGAGTACCGAGTACCGAGTACCGCGTACCGAGAAGGCTGGGTACTCGGTACTCGCTGAAGGCTGATGACTGATGGCAGAACGACTATCCCTCCGGGAGTGGCAGACGCCGCTGAAGGCGAAGTACGAGGCGGACCCTGAGTCGGCCAAGCTCACCATCGCGGTCCATAGCTCAACCACGGGGGAGGACCCGACGAAGGTCCGGATCAGCGCCGGCGCGGTCGACGTCAGCTGGGACGCCGCCGCCCACCCCTACGCGGGCGGCGACGGCGAGTTGGCCTGCTCCGGCGACCTCCTCCTCGGCTCCTTGGCGGCCTGCCAGGAGATCACCTTGCGCATGGTCGCGGCGGCGATGGGCATCACCATCGAGCGACTCGACCTCACCGTCGAGGGCGACATGGACTTCCGCGGCACGATGGGCTTGGACCCCGAGACGCCAGTCGGCTTCAAAACGATCCGCACCAAGGTCCACATCGTCGCCGACGCCCCAGAAGACCGCCTCCAGCGCCTGATGCAGCGCGCCGAGCGCTACTGCGTCGTCGCCTCGACCCTGCGGCAGTCACCGGAGCTGGAAACGAGTTGGCGGTTCGAGCCCGCTGAGGTTTCCGCCTGAGCCGTATTGGAGTAGAGTCTTGGTCTGGCGCGGACGCGCGGAGTTCGGCCGGCATATCCTTGCGTCGCCGCCCACCGGCGCACTCAGGTCGGAGTTTTGCCATGACCACCGAGCACCCCAACGCACCCGGTCCTAACGGCTCGTCGCCGGACGGCGACCAAGACGATCACCTCTTCGGCTTCGACACCCTCGCGGTCCACGCCGGTCAACGCCCCGATCCGACGACCGGCGCGCGGGCGATGCCAATCTATCAGACGACCTCCTACGTCTTCGAGGATTCGGACCACGCCGCCGAACTCTTCGCCCTCCAGCGTTTCGGCAACATCTACACCCGCATCATGAATCCGACCACGGCCGCCTTCGAGGAACGCGTCGCCGCGCTCGAAGGAGGCGTTGGTGCGTTGGCCGTCGCCTCCGGCCAGGCCGCGCAGTTCATCGCCCTGGCCACCCTGCTCGGGCCGGGAGATCAGATCGTCTCCGCCAGCACCCTCTACGGCGGCACCTACACCCAATTCGACGTCACCCTGCGCAAATGGGGCGTCGACACCGTCTTCGTCGATCCCAGCGATCCCGAGAACTTCCGCCGCGCGATCACACCGCGGACGCGAGCCATCTACGGCGAAACGATTGGCAACCCGCGGATCAACGTCCTCGACTTCGAGCCCGTGGCAGCCATCGCCCGCGAGGCGGGCGTGCCGCTGATCATCGACAACACCTTCGCCACCCCCTACCTCTGCCGGCCGCTGGAGTGGGGGGCCGATATCGTCGTTCACTCGGCGACGAAGTTCATCGGCGGCCACGGCACCTCGATCGGCGGCGTGATCGTCGAGTCCGGCCGCTTCCCCTGGGACAACGGCAAGTACCCCGGCATGACCGAGCCTTCCCCCGGCTATCACGGCATCCGCTTCTACGAAACGTTCGGCGAATACGGCTATCTGATGAAGGCGCGCACGGAGAACCTGCGCGACCTCGGCCCCGCCCTCAGCCCCTTCAACGCCTTCCTCTTTCTGCAAGGGCTGGAAACGCTCCACGTCCGCATGGAGCGCCATTGCCGCAACGCCGAGCGGGTCGCGGCCTTCCTCGCCGACCACCCGGCCGTCGACTGGGTCAGCTACCCGACGCTGCCGGACAGCCCTCACCGGGCATTGGCCACGAAATACTTGCAAAAGGGCGCGGGGGCGATCTTCACCTTCGGCGTCAAGGGCGACCGGGCGACCGGCAAGCGCTTCGTCGAGGAGTTGCGGCTGTTGAGCCACCTCGCCAACGTCGGCGACGCCAAGTCCCTCGTCATCCACCCGGCGTCCACGACCCACCAGCAGATGACCGACGAGCAACTCGTCGCGGCCGGCGTCGGCCCGGACATGGTCCGCATCTCGGTCGGCCTCGAGGACGTCGACGACATCTGCTGGGATCTGAACCGGGCGTTGACGCGAGCCGCCGGCCGTCAGCCGCTAACCGCTCGCCGCTAACCGGTCGCTGTTCGTCGCTATCGTATCAATCATGCGCCCGCTGCCCTCCTCTTGGGTGAGGCGCCGCGCCACTTGGAAGGGACCGTGATGGACACGAGTTCGGTCCAGGCTCGCCGCTAAGAGGAGCGTGGCATGTCCCGCGACGCGCCGGCGATATTCCCTCCGTCACGACGATCGACGGCCAACACGCCGCTGGTCGGAGTGGGCTTGCGCGTCGCGGCATACCAGGTCGCGCATCGCCTCTTTGCCCCGGTCGACATCGCCTCGATCGTCGCCTTTCGGATCGTCTTCGGCCTGATCATGCTCTGGGAGGTCTATCGCTACGTCGCCCACGGTTGGATCGCCCAGTATTACATCAACCCCCCATACAACTTCCCCTACGTCGGCTTCGAGTGGGTCAAGCCGTGGCCCGGCTATGGCATGTACTTCCACTTCTTCGCTCTCGGCGTGCTCGCCCTCTGCATCGCCCTGGGACTCTGGTATCGCGTTGCCACCGCGCTCTTCTTCCTCGGCTTCACCTACGTCTTCCTGCTAGAGAAAGCCCACTATCTCAACCACTTCTACTTCGTCAGTCTCCTTAGCTTCGTTATGATCTTCGTCCCGGCCCACCGCGCCCTCTCCTTCGACGCCGCCGATCATCCCGAGCGGCGGAGCGCGACCGCCCCTGCCTGGGCACTCTGGCTCCTCCGCGCGCAACTCGCCATCGTCTACGTTTTTGGCGGGATCGCCAAGCTGAACGGAGATTGGTTGCGGGGCGAACCGATGCGGTCGTGGTTGGCGAATCGGACCGACTTCCCGCTCATCGGCCGCTGGTTCACCGAGGAGTGGATGGTCTACGCCTTCTGCTACGGCGGGCTGCTTCTCGATCTGCTGGTCGTGCCGCTTCTCCTCTGGCGGCGCACGCGCCCCTTCGCCTTCGCCGCGGCCGTGCTGTTTCACCTCACAAACGCCGAGCTCTTTTCCATCGGCATCTTTCCGTGGTTGGCGCTCGCCGCGACGCTCCTTTTTTTCCCCCCGGACTACCCACGACGCTTGCTCGGGCGCCTGTCGGCATTCGCGCCGCGCCTTCCCTTACAACTCACGCCATCGCACGGCGTCGCCAGCCGCTCAGCCGGCGACATCACTCCGCGATTGCGGCCCGTGCAGCGCGTCACCATCGCCCTCCTTGCCCTCTTCCTTGGATTGCAAGTGCTGATCCCGCTCCGCCACCACCTTTACCCCGGCGACGTCGCCTGGACCGAACAGGGCCACCGCTTCTCGTGGCGGATGATGCTGCGCGGCAAGTCCGGCGACGTGCGCTTCTTCGCCACCAACCCGGTGACCGGCGCGTCCTGGGAGATCGAGCCGCGCGACTACCTGACCGCGCGCCAAATCCGGAAGATGGCGACCCAGCCGGACATGATCCTCCAGTTCAGTCACGAGATTGCCGAACAGCTTCGCGCGGCCGGCCACGATGCGATCGAGATCCGCGCCCAGGCCATCGTGTCCCTCAACGGACGCGCCCCGCAACCGATGATCGACCCGACCGTCAACCTCGCGGCCGAGCCGCACCGCATCGCATCACAACCCTGGATCCTGCCCCTAACCGCCCCACTCGTGGCCAACGACCCGCCAGACGTGGACACGCCGTCGGTCGAGTAGGCGTGAGGCGCCCGACCAACCCCGACGACGACGGTGCATTTCCGCACATGACGAG
>JBOGUF010000061.1:0-24418 GCA_050696075.1 Thermomicrobiales bacterium | reverse complement strand
GCCTTCCGCCTTCCGCCTTCCGCCTTTAGGGAGGAACCGTGCAAACCGCAAGAATCGTCGTGGACCGGGACTTTCGCATTGGCGAGGTCGATCCACGACTATTTGGCTCGTTTCTCGAACACTTGGGGCGGGCCGTCTACGGCGGCATCTACGAACCCGACCATCCGACCGCCGACGACCTCGGCTTCCGGCAGGACGTGCTCGCGCTCGTGCGGGAACTCGGCACTCCGGTCGTCCGCTACCCTGGCGGCAACTTCGTCTCCGGCTACAACTGGGAGGACGGCGTGGGGCCGGCGGCGGAGCGCCCGCGCCGCCTGGACCTTGCCTGGAAATCGACCGAACCGAACCACGTCGGGACCAACGAGTTTGCCGCCTGGGCACGGCGCGCCAACGCCGCGGTCATGATGGCGGTCAACCTGGGCACGCGCGGCGTCGACGACGCCCGCAACCTGGTTGAATATTGCAACCATCCCGGCGGGTCACACTGGAGCGACCTCAGAATCGCGCACGGCGTGGCGGAACCGCTCGCCATCTCGCTCTGGTGCCTCGGCAATGAGATGGACGGCCCCTGGCAGATCGGGCAAAAGACGGCCAAGGAGTATGGACGGATCGCGGCGCAAGCGGCCAAGGTCATGAAGCTGGTCGACCCCGCGATCGAGCTCGTCGCCTGCGGCAGCACGCACTCCCGGATGCCCACCTTCCCGGACTGGGAGACGACCGTGCTCGAACACACCTACGAGCACGTCGACTATCTCTCGCTGCATACCTATTGCCGCAAGACCGGGGACGACCTCGGCTCATTCCTGGCCCAATCGCTGGAGATGGACGACTTCATTTCCTCGGTCGTGGCTGCCTGCGACCTGGTGCGGGCCAAGAAGCGGCTGCACAAGCGGATCAACCTCTCCTTCGACGAGTGGAACGTCTGGTATCACACCCTCGACCAGGACAAAGAGTACTATCGCACCCGGCCGTGGCAGGTTGCGCCACCGATCCTTGAGGACATCTACACGCTGGAGGACGCCCTGGTCGCCGGCTGCATGCTCATCACCCTCCTGCGGCACGCGGACCGGGTGAAAATCGCCTGCCTGGCGCAGCTCGTCAACGTGATCGCCCCGATCATGACCGTCACCGGCGGCCCCGCCTGGCGGCAGACGATCTATTACCCCTTCCTGCACGCCTCGCGCTTCGGCCGCGGCGCCGTGCTCGACCTCCAACTCTCGGCTCCCACCTATGCCTGCCAGGACCACGACGCCGTTCCCCTGCTCGAAGCGACCGCGACGCACGACGAGGAGCACGAGACCCTCACGCTCTTCGCCGTCAACCGCGGCCAGACCGAGCCACTCCCCCTCCACGGTGACCTGCGCTGTTTCACCGGCTACGAGGTCGTGGAGCACATCATCCTCGCGCACCCCGATCCAGCCGCCCGCAACACCGCCGATCGCCCCGACGCGGTCGTCCCCCACACCCGCGGCGACGCCACCATGCACGACGGCCGCTTGATCGCCCTCTTGCCTAAGCTCTCGTGGAACGTCATCCGCCTGGCGCTACGCCCCGCTTGACGAGCGCCGGCGCAGGCGGACCGGACTCTCGCAAAAGGAATAGTTGCGCGGTCAACGTGAAGAGACTGAGCGCCTTCATGCGCAGGCGGTCAGAACGCGAGTGTGGAGCAAGCTCGAGCCAACAATCGCCGAGTAATCGCACGTCGCGCTATCCCGTCGCCACAGGACCGCCCGAGGACTCCCGCACGACCAACTCCCCGTAGACGATGCTCTTGGCGACCGGTTCCCAGTCGGCGGTGATGAGATGGTGCAGCTTGCGCATGGCGATTACCCCCATCTCGTGCCGCGGGATGTGGAAGGTCGTCAGCGGCGGGTCGGCGTAGGCACTCTCGACCACGTCGTCGATGCCGACGAGGGCGATGTCGCCGGGGATGCGCAGACCGGTCTCCTTGATCGCCTCCATGGCGCCGAACGCCGTCTTGTCGCTCACCGCCACCACCGCCGTCGGCCGCTCAGGTAAGCGCAGGATCTCCCGCATTTGCAGGTACCCCTTCTTCGGATGCCCGGAGACCGGTTGCGGCAGGAACGCGGGGGGAACCACCAAGCCCGCCTCCGCGATCGCCGCCAGACTGCCCCGGAAGCGGTCGACCAGGCTGCTGTACTTCGTCGGACCGCGCAGGATCGCCAGCGACCGGTGCCCGAGATCGAGCAGATGCCGCGTAACGACGTAGCCCGCCTCGTAGTTGTCGCCCAGAACGCACCGCAGTTGGTGGTTGAGCGCATGGTTCTCGATGAGGACCAGCGGCAGATCCCGCACCTCAAGCTCGCTGACCGTCTCCGGCGTGATGTCGCCGTCGTTGGCGACGACCAGTCCCCGCGCCTCGTCCGGCAGGCTCTGCAACAAGAAGGCCGGGGTATCCGCGGACCGGTCGTACATGTGGAGCAACACCTGGTAGCCCAGCCGCTGCGCTTCCGATTGGAACCCGCGGAGGATGTCACCGTAGAAGACGTCGAGGGCAGCCGGCATGGCTCCCTTCTCGATCAGAAGGCAGACGGCCTGGCTCTTGGTGGGGATGGCGGACGCCGGGAGCTCGTAGCCCAACTCCGTTACCGCCGCCCAGACCCGCTCCCGCGTCTTCGCCGCCACGCCCGGCCGGCCGCGGATCACCAGCGACACCGCGCTCGGTGACACGTTGGCCGCGGCGGCGACGTCCCTGATGTTCGATCGTCGCTTCGTCATGCTACTCCCCGGCTTTCCACTAAGACAGTTTAGTGCACAGCAATAGACACGACAATAGGTAAGGAGCGCGAATGTGGCTGATCGTCACGGCGATGCAGCCCTCCGGCCGACGAGTCAGGCGGCTCTGGCGAACGCATCGAACGGGTTATCGACCGTCACCTGGCGGATCGTCACGTCGTCGACGCCGGCGGCACGCAGGAGCGGCAGGAAGTGTTCGCTCAGGTAGGTGAACGGCCGCGGCGTGCCGCCGCCCGGTTGCGCCGGGTCGTACCACCCGCGGTCGTGGCTGAGCAGGAGCCGATTCCCCAACCCGGCATTGAGCGCGCGGAGGACGAGGTCGATGAACCGCTCGTCGCTGCCGGGGTCGCCGATGCCGTCGTACTCGATCCAGGCGCCGCGCCGGGCCAGCTCGTGGTGCATCGCCACGTCCGGCTCCTGGTGCGCGTGGACCCAAACAAAGCGCCCCGGCGCCGTCCCGGCCACCTCCAACACGTCGAGTTGCGCCCGCGCCACCCGCCCCCGGATGGTGTGACTGCCGACGGTCGCGCCCGTCGCCGCGCTGGCCGCCCCCGCGGCCCGCAACACCTTCGTTTCGCACTCCGTCAGCCCGTCGTCGCTAGCGCCGACCTTGATCCAGCCCGCTTGCACGCCGCTCTGCTCGATCTCTCCGGTCAGCTCCCCGACCATCCAATCACGCAGTTCACCGTCGGCCGCGCCATGCACCCACGGCGGCATCCACGGCTCGCGATAGACCCCGGTCGGCGCCACCAGCGGAAACCCCGTTGCCTCGGAAAAGGCGCGCAGAATGTCCGCGCGCCGTCCCACGCCGACCGTGCTCGGCTCGACGATCGCGGTGACGCCGACGTCCCGCGCCCGTGCGACCTCCGGCCCCATCAGCCGGACCACGTCCTCCGCCTCGGCCTCCCCATACCCCGGTTGGTCCCAGGTCCGCAAATCGACAAAGACGTGCTCGTGCGGCAAGATCATGCCGAGTTCGTCGCGCCGCATCGGACCGAGCGTGGTGATCAGGTGGGCCATCGGGTCTCCATTGAGATTCGCGTTTCGCCGACTGGCGTCCATTTTCCCACATACCCAACCTGAGCAAATCGACGCCCGGAGCGCGCAGTCCTCCGGGCGTCGTTGGGTGTCTATCGAAGAGAAAATGCAAGAGTTCGGCGAGACTCTCTCTACTTGGCCTCGATTTCGACCCCGTGCTGCCGCGCCGCTTGCTTGATCCGGTTCTTGCTCACGTTCACTTCGTCTTTGTCGTACTTCGCCGCGTTACCCTCGTGGTTGATGTAGCTTCAGTCGGGCGGCATCGGCCGCCTACCGAAAAGTCACGCCAGTCCGGTGCCCTCGACGCCCAGCAACGTGGTATCGTGCGGCGACCGCGTAGTCGTATCTCGGCAAGGGGCCTTGGCGCATGGCGCCACTACAAGGACAAGCACAGGAAACCGCTACGATCAACCGACGACCGCCCAGCCCGCCGCCCGCCAAGGGCATGGTCTGGATTCCTGGCGGCACCTTCCTCATGGGCTCGAACGACCACTACCCGGAGGAGGCTCCCGCCCACCGCGTGACCGTCGCCGGCATCTGGATGGACGAGTACCCGGTCACCAACCAGCAGTTCCGCCGCTTCGTCAAGGCGACCGGCTACGTCACCGTCGCCGAGCGCACCCCGCACGCCACGGATTATCCGGGCGCCAAGCCGGAGATGCTCGTCCCCGGCTCCGCTGTCTTCCTCCAGCCCGAAGGACCGGTCGACCTGCGCAACCACTACAACTGGTGGACCTGGGTGGCCGGCGCCGACTGGCGCCACCCCGAAGGCCCAGGCAGCGACCTCACCGGACGCGATCGCCACCCGGTCGTCCACCTTGCGTACGAGGACGCCGCCGCCTACGCCGCCTGGGCGGGGAAAGACCTGCCGACCGAGGCGGAGTGGGAGTTCGCCGCCCGGGGCGGACTGGAGGGCGCTGTCTACGCCTGGGGCGACGACTTCATGCCGAAGGGCAAGCACCTCGCCAACACTTGGCAAGGCGAGTTCCCCATCGTCAACGAAGCGGCCGACGGGTTCGTGCGCACCTCCCCCGTCGGATCGTTCCGGTCGAACGGCTACGGCCTCGTCGAGATGATCGGCAACGTCTGGGAGTGGACGACCGACTGGTACCGTGACTCGCACGAGGCCGTCAACGGTTGCTGCGGCAGTGCCGCCCACCCCGCCGGCGGCGGTGACGAACGCGAGGCGAGCATCGACCCCCGCCTGCCCGACATCCCCATCCCGCGCAAGGTGATCAAGGGCGGCTCGTTCCTGTGCGCCCCGAACTACTGCCAGCGCTACCGTCCCGCCGCCCGCATGCACCACCCGATCGACACCGCCACCTGCCACCTCGGCTTCCGCTGCATCGTCCGCGTCTGAGGAGCGAGGAACGAGGAACGCGGCGATCAATCCCCGCGCTGACCTCCGGACCGAACGAATCCGGCTGCCGCCGGCTGAGAACGACTCGCCATTCTGGTTGCCCCTTTTCGTCATGCCGATCGCGAAGTCCCAGAGAGGAATCTCGCCTTCGTTACACCCACGGGACGATTCCTCGCCGCGGCTCGGAATGACGACTCCCGTCCTCAGCCGGCTTCAGCCGGGTTAGCTGGGTCAGCCCGGCGTCTTTAGCTCCGGGCGACGCCAGCGCGCAGCCTCGAATCCGCCGCATCCCCATCCAGTGCACATATCAGAACTGACGTCAATGGCATTTTTATTGCATAAATATTGACATTTGTTGCAATTCCACGTACGATCATTGCCCAACAACGGTCTTACAGGAGGCTCCACGCATGACCAACCTCACCGACCCCGCAACATTCATCCAGATCCTCGCCCGCGCCGAGGCCAGGTCCGCCGACGAACACTGGCACGAAGCCGCCGGACTCTGGCAGCGGATCGTCGAGACCAACCCAGTCGACGGCCACTTCTGGTCCCAGCTCGCCTGCGCCTGGTACGGCGCGGAGGAATTCCGCGATGCCATCCCCGCCTTCGCATGCGCCCTTGAATTGCGCGACGGCTTCCCCGCCGAAACCGCCTACCGCATCGCCCGCTGTCACGCCCGGCTTGGCGAGACCGACAACGCCATCGCCTGGCTCGAACGCGCCTGGGATTTGGGGTTTCGGCACCTCGACCAGGCCCAAACAGACGACGACCTCACCTCGCTCCGCGACCACCCCCGCTTCCGCGACCTCGTCGGCCTGATCGACGCCGACGACCTGACCCGCGACGAGGGCTGGCGCGTCGACCTCCGCTTCTTCGCCCGCGAGGTCAAACGCCGCGCCTACGCCCCCTTCGGCCAGATCTCCGAGGAGCGGTTCGACAGGCTGATCGCCGCGCTCGACGAAGCCATCCCTAACCTGACCGACGCCCAGATCATCCTCGAGCTGACCAAGATCCTGCGCCATCTCGGCGACGGCCACGCCTACGTCTCTCCGCCCGAGGACCGCGACGACCTCCAGCGTGCCATCCCCTTGATCTTCTACCAATTCGAGGAGGGCATCTTCGTCACCGCGGCCGACGCGGCGCACCGCGGCCTGCTCGGCGGGCAACTCCTCCGCATCGGCGACCGGCCGATAGAGGAAGTCGTGGCCGCCGTCGAGCCGCTCGTCTGCCGCGACAACGACCACTGGCCCAAGGAGGTCGTGCCGCGCCGCCTGCGCGAATTGAGCCTGCTCCACGCCCTCGGACTCGTTCCTGATCCAGACGCCGTCGCGCTTACCCTCCTCTTGCCCGACGGCTCGACGCGCACCGTCGCCCTCGTCGCCGACACCAGCCAGCGCCACTGGAAGCGCATCTTCCCCTACCCCGCGGACTGGGTCTCCTACCCGGAAACGCTCGACTCGCCCCGTCCCCTCTCCTTGAAGAACCTGAGCCTCCCCTATTGGTTCGAGTACCTGCCCGCGGCGCGCGTCGTTTATGTCCAGTTCAACGCCGTCCGCAACGATCCATCCGAGGCGTTCGCCGACTTCCTGCGCCGCCTCTTCGCCTTCGTTGACGAGCATCTGGTCGACAAGTTGGTCCTCGACATGCGCTGGAACGGTGGCGGCAACACCTACCTGGAACTGCCGCTCCTGCGCCAACTGATCACCAGCAAGGTCAACCGGCGCGGCCGGCTCTGGGTGATTATCGGTCGTCGCACCTTCTCCGCCGCCCAAAACGGCGTCGGCATGATCTCGGTCCACACCGAGGCGATCTTCGCCGGTGAACCGACCGGCTCCAGCCCGACCTTCATCGGCGAAACGATCCCGTTCGAGCTCCCCTACAGTAAGGTCCAAGCCAACGTCGCCGATCTCCTCTGGCAGAACACCTGGCCGACCGACGAGCGCCCCTGGGTCGCGCCCACCCTCTACACGCCACCCACCTTTGCCGCCTACCGCGCCAACCGCGACCCGGCCCTGGACGCGATCCTGGCATGCACCGAACACCTGCCGAACTGGTAACTGTTCAACTGTTAACTGGTAGACCCGATGGTGATCGCGACGACCGCCCGCACCAACCGCATTCCCCTTTTCGCCCTCCTCGGCGCAAACGGCGCCGCCATCTTCCTCCCCGGCTTCCTGGCCGGCATTTTCGGCGGCACACTGGTCGATCGCACCGGCTACAAGCGCTTCAGCGTGTTGGCCGATTCGGTCAGCGGTGTCGGTATCGGGGCCATCCCGCTCCTCTACCACACGGTCGGCCTCGCCTTCTGGCAATTGCTGATCCTCGTTTTCACCGGCGCCCTGTTGGAGGTCCCTGGCCTGACCGCCCGCCGCGCGATGCTCCCGGAGTTGGCCGAGCTGGCCGGGATGCGCCTGGAGCGGGTCAACGCCTCCTTCGAATCAGTCCGGAACCTGGCGATGCTGGTCGGTCCGGCCGCGGCCGGACTCCTCGTCGGCCTGCTCGCCGCCGGCATCCTCATGGAACGCGCCGGCTTCCGCCCCGCCGTCCTCCTCCTCGCCACCGCGCTCCAAGCCCTGGCGCTGGCCATGCTCTTCGTGCCCGCATTTCGAGAGTTGGAACGGCCGGACAATCCGCGGATGAACGATATAGGTGTAAGCCCATCGGACAAATGATAGAATGTACGTCGTTGTCGATTTTGCGTACCAATTGAGAGTAGGCAGAATGGCTGCAATCGCGCTGCCATCGGCGGTGGCTCGAGTACAGGCAAGAGGTCAGATAACGCTTCCGAGCGAGATTCGCGCGGCGATGGGTATTGAGCCCGGCGACACGCTCTTCCTTCGAGCCAAGGGACCAGGCCTGGTCGAAATTCGCGTGCTGCCCCGTCTAACACTCGACGATCTTATCGAGCGCTACCCGATCGAGGGGCCAATCAACGAACAGGCCGATCGTGAAGCGTGGCAGGCCGAAGCCGCCAAAGACGTCATCGGTCAATAGCGTATGGAGGGCCTACTCGACACCAACGTTTTCATTCACGCCCAGACGAACGACGAACACAGTGATGAGTGTCGAGCGTTCCTGCTCGCGATTCAGCATAATGAGATTGTTGCGCGCCTCGAACCGGTTGTGTTGCACGAACTCACCTACGCCCTGCGCCACTACCGACGGCAGATGACGAGAAGCCAGATCGGCGAGTATCTGCTCGTTGTCCTCTCCTGGCCCGGTATCCGCGGCGACAGGGATCTCATGACGGATGCCGTATATCGTTGGATCGACACTCCGGGTCTCGGACTTGTCGACGCCTATCTCTCCGCGATGGCTGATCGGGACAATTGCCCCGTCTATACGATCAACGCTCGTGACTTCGAGCATCAGAGTATCGACGTTCCTCAACCACTGCCATCGTATCGCTAATCAGTTCTCAGGCCAGGCAATGTCACTCGAAGCAGGCTGCCTTCATGGACGAGACTCCCCATGAGAAGGTCGATCACGCCTCACACGGCGCAACTCCACCGGATGATCGACGGCTACCAAGTCGCCCAGGCGATCGCCGTCGCGGCAACACTGGGCATCGCCGACCTGGTTGCGGACGGCCCCAAGACGAGCAAAGAGCTTGCCCGTATTACCGGCGCGCACCCTCGCGCCTTGCATCGCCTACTGCGCGCGCTGGCCAGTGTCGATGTCTTCACCCAAGACAACGACGGCCGCTTCGCGATGACACCACTCGCCGAGGGACTGCGTGGCGACATCCCCGGCTCGCTCCGCGCATGGGCCATCCACGCCGGCCAGCCATACATGCAGGCGGCTTGGGCGCATCTCCACTACAGCGTCACGACTGGCGAACCTGCCTTCCCCCACGTCCACGGCGTGAGTTCCTGGCAATACCGCCAACAGCACCCGACCGCGGGCCAAGTCTTCGACGAGGCGATGGGCGCTTCCGCGCATGACGCGACCGACATCGTCCACGCGTATGACTTCGGCGCGGTCGACCGCGTCGTGGACGTCGGCGGGGGCCACGGGGCGCTGATCGCGGCGATCCTCACCACCTATCCGAACGTCCGAGGCACCCTCTTCGATCAGCCGCACGTCGTGGACGGGGCCGCACCGACCCTGCACGCGGCCGGCGTCGCGGACCGCTGCGCTGTTGTCGCGGGCGACTTCTTCGACGAGGTCCCCGCCAGCGGCGACCTGTACATCCTCAAGGGCGTGATCCACGACTGGGACGACGATTCCGCTTCGCGCATCCTGCGCACTTGTCGGCGTGCCATGACAGCAGAGCGCACGCTGCTATTGATCGAGCAAATCATTCCAATCGACGACAAAGCAGGGGCGAGCGCCTATTTCATGGACCTGCACATGCTCGTCATCCACGGCGGCGTCGAGCGAACGGCTGACGACTTGGCGGCGCTCTTGGCGTCGGCCGGCTTGCGGCAAACGCGGGTTGTGCCCACCAAAACGGGGCTGAACCTCATCGAAGCGGTGCCGGTGTAATGAGGCCCCTGGCTCACACGCCTTCGGCGACGTGCTCCTCGACTTCGGCGCCAAACGCCTGGTCGCTCTCCTCCGGCGCCTCCTCCGGCAAGTACACGGTTGGCACGCCGTTGGCGTCGGTCGGGCCGAACTTCACTAGGCCCTCGACCACGGCGCGGGTCATCATGTTCAAGGCGCTGCCGTAGCCGTTGAAGTTGCGGGTCTTGAAGGTGGGGCCGCCGATCATGCGGTGCATCTCGGCGAAGAGGCACGGGAAGTCGCGGTTCTTGCCTGAATCGCGCAGGTTCACTAATGCGTCGACGATCAGGTCGCGCTCATCCTCGGTCAGCTCCCGGTCCGGTTGGTAGCCGGGCGGCGAGGCGAAGGCGTTCGGGCGGACGGACACCGGACGAGGACGTTCCACCGCCGCCGGTGCGGCCGCCATCGCCTCGACCCGCGCTTCGAGTTCTCGCATCCGCTGCTCGATCCCCGCCGCCCACGACGCGAAGCCGTCGAGCCATTCGAGCGATCCGGTGACGGCCGCGTGTTCCGCCACGAGGTCGACCATCGCCTGCCCATTCAGGGAACTCGGCGCGGACTCCCGCGGCAACTCTTGCAAGCCGAGCACCCGGGTCAAGTCTTCGATCTCCGCCGCCGTCAGTTGCAACCCTTCCCGCGGGGTCCAGCCCCAGGCCCGCCGCACCCACTCCCCGAGGTGGAAGTGGTACGCGCCAAAACCGTTGTGCGGCTTCAGCGGCAGCCGGTGCACGATCTCCGGCGGATCGCTCAGGATGAGCAGGTTCGGCCAGATCTTGACCGCGGCCTCCGGGTAGACCTGGCCGCTGTGCGGGGCGAGAAAGCGCCGCTGGTTGTTGTAGAGCCACTCCCGGAAGGTGTTGACCGTGTTGATGAGCTGGCGCCACGGGTTCATGTCCCGCATGTTGCTCGGCTCCAGCTCGTGCCAGAGCCCTTCGCGGTACTCGCGCCAGCGGCTGTTGTCATCGCCGTCGAGGACGGCCCGCGTCCGTTTCAACTCGGTGAGAATAACGGTCGCGTAGCGGCCCGCCGGGCGGTCGTCCGGCACCTGCCGCAAGATCAACCAGTCGATGTTGCGCCGGTTGACGTCGAACTCGGCGAGGACCCAAAACTCGTCCCCCAGCGCCCGCACCGCCTCGAGTACCCCCTCGTCCACCATCGCCCGATTGCCGACAAAGATCCGTGCCACCGGTCCCTGCCTCCCAAAGTGTGCAAGCAACTGCGCAACCCGACGCCACAAACCGCGCGCGGCCGCGTCGGCCAAACCCGCGCGCGCAAAGAGCGGGAGCAACCTCCCGATGGGCATAGTCTACGTGACGACGGCGGAATGGGGGAATGTCCGGCAAGAACAAGGCCGACCGGAACACCGTCCCGGTCGGCCCGCGCACAGAACGAGCAACTACGCGTCGACTTGCTGCATAAGGGCGAGGACCGCCCCGGCCGGGTCGCGGATCACGCCGTACCGGCCGCCGTCGCCGCTCTCTTTGATCTCGGTCAGGACCGTGCCACCGCCCTCGGTGCATCGCCGCAGGCTCTCGTCCAGGTCGGCGACGACGATGTAGGCCAGCCACTGTGGCGGCAGGTCGGCATTGCCGCCCCGCGCGTAGCACACCCCCGCGACTCCCTCACCCCCGTCCGGAGCGGTCATCACGAAGTCGTGATAGCCACCCATATCGAGCGGCTCGGGCCGCCACCCGATGACGGACGCGTAGAAGTCGCGGACGGCGGCCGCGTCCGGCACCGTCAGGTCGAGCCAGGCGAATGTCCCGATCTTACCGCTCTCGCGATCGGCCATAATGCTCCCTCCAAGACGTGATGCCACAGCATCGTTGGGCGCTGTCTGTGCCCGACCCCGCGGCTCGCGATGATCCGTCACCCGCATTGCATCACACACGGCCAACCCGCGCTTCTCCGATCTTGCGCGGTTGCCCGGTGCTAGACTAGCGTTAGAAGATCATCACCCGCATCATGGAGCAAAGCGCGATGGCCACGACCAAGGTAATGACCGCCGACGACCTGATGCAGATCGAGGACGGCGGCTTTCTGTACGAACTGATCCGAGGAGAGCTGATCCGCATGTCACCGGCGGGGGGACCACATGGCTGGATTGGATTCGAGGCCGGCGCGCTCATCCGCGACTTTGCGCGACCGCGCGGCCTGGGGGAGGTCTTCAACGCCGAAACCGGCTATCTCTTCGAAATCGACCCCGACACCGTCCTCGCCCCCGATGCCTCGTTCATCCGGACCGAACGCCTACCACCACTCCGTGCGTCAGGCGGTTACCTAACGGTGGTTCCCGACCTCGTCGTCGAAGTCCTCTCCCCATCCGACCGACGATCCTACATTGATGAGAAGATTCGGCAATACCTGGCAGTGGGCGTGAAGCTTCTCTGGTCCGTCGACCCCAGGCGGAAGTCCGTCACCGTTTATGCTCCCAATCGCGACCCGATCCTGCTGACCGAAGACGCAGAACTCGACGGCGAGGACGTGCTCCCCGGCTTCCGCCTCCCCGTTGCCGCCCTCTTCCGACGCCTGGCGGCGGACGCCTGATCCGCTTCCGTTCACGGTCCACGCACAAACAAGAGGGGGTGTTGTCTATTTCTGGATCATGAACTAGGATTTACCGTACCGGCCGGCGCCGCGGTTGTCGCGGCCGGCCGGAACGCGCTTCATGCGCGCACGCAACATGCAAAACGGACGCGAACGAGAGGAGTGAACATGCAGCGCCAGCGCCAGGACCAGCCCGGGGCTTCCGCCACCCAAACCCTCGGGGCGCGGCTTCGGCAGCGCCGCTGGGGCGAACTGCGCGTTTTCCAATCGGTGCTCGCCGAGGCGGTCGGCATCTCGCCTGCCCAACTCTGCGAGATCGAACGCGGCTCCGCCGGCACGACACCGATCACCCTCTGGAAGATTGCGCGGGCGCTCGAACTCGACTTCGCCGAGCTGCGAGCGCAGGCCGAGCGGGAGGGCGTCCTCACCCGCCTGCGCGAGCGACCTACCCCTGAGCCCTCGCCCACCGATCCGCTGGCGCGGCGAGATCTGCCCAGCCGACCGGCCCGGCCGCGCCCGACCGCCTCGAAAGCGTGGCTCTCGACCGACGAGGCGGCGGCGATGCTCGGCTGCACGCGCCACACCATCTCCTACCTCATCCGCCGGGGCCGGCTCCAGCCCGCGATCAAGCTGCCCAAGTCCCGGCAGGGCCAGCGGCGCTGGTTGGTCGCCGCCGCCGCGGTCGAGGGTTACAACCCGCCTAACGATGGCCGCCAATGGCATCACCAGCAACACCCCGCCCCCGAGGGTTACCTCTCGGTCGACGAGTTCGCCCAACAAGCGGGCCTCCCCAAACCGACGCTCTACCGGCGGCTGGCAGAGTGGCGGATTGCCTCGATCAAGGTCGGCCAGCGCCGCTGGATCCGGGCCAACGAGTTGGCCCGATTCCATAGCTCATTGGGACCGGGCGACGACTGATCGTCTCCCCTGTCCCGCCGTGCCGCGCCCTACCCGGCCGGTTCGGTCGTCAGCGTCATCTGCCCGTCGCCCAGCTCGACCGCGGTCAGCCGCAGGTTGTTTTGCGCCAGGACGCCGTTGACCCCGTCCTCGATCGCCCCCGCCATCTTGTTCGCCGGCACGAACCAGCCCATCTGCGACGGGTCAACCTCCATGTCGCGGACCACCAACTCCCCGCCCTCGGCGGCGACCTGGCCGGAGTAGGTCGCGTTCTGATCGGTCAGGTCGAAGATGATCTCGATCCCGGCCGGCGTGATGTTGACCCCGATATTCTCGACGTCGACCCCCTCCGTCCCCTCGACGTAGCCGGTGAAGCTCTCGGAGAGCATTTGCTCGGTGACAACGACCGTGCCGGCGCTCACGTCGGTCACGCCGGGAATTCCGGCCACGCTGGTCGCCACCGCGTCCTCGAACTCTCCGGCGATCTCGTCTTGCACCCGCGGCAGCAGCACGAACCAGATCAACCCGCAGCCGATGACGCACAGCCCCAGCACCGCCACCGCCGCAATCAGACACCCTCGTCGCATCAGTCCTCCTCTTCCCGTCGTTAGGATCGTCGCGCGCATTCTTCGCGGTGCGACCCGCTTTACGCAACCGAGCAACCCGGCACACGGCCAACCCGGCCCGCGGATCCTCGTCCCGGACGTGTTGGCGTGGGCTCAGGCCGACGCTCCCGTGTAGTGCTTGAGGCCGAAGCGCCAGAACCAGCGGGTAACCGCGACGAAGCCGGCCGCCAGGGCCAGGGTCGTCATCATCGTCGTGGCCGTCAGGCGACCGGTGAGGCTCTCGGCCGGGACGGTCACGGCGAAGGCGACCGGAATCAGCACGGTCAGGGAGATCCGTAACCAGCCGGGGTAAATGCTGATCGGCCAGCGCCCGGCTTCGCTGAACGCCGATTGGAAGATCACGAGGATGTTGTCGAGCCGCACGAACCAAAAAGCGCAGGTCGAGAGTAGCGTCAAGAAGCAGGTGACGATGATCAGACCGGCCAGGATCAGGATGACGAAGGCCATCGCGTCGAGCGCGCCGATGGTGGCGCCAAGCCGCACGATGGCGGTTCCGATCACCGCCAGGCCGACCAGGACTTCAACCGCGGCCCCGAAGTTGACCTGTTGGACGCTCGCCAACAACTGCGCATCGGCCGGTTTGGTGAGCACGAAGTCGAGCGTACCGAGCCGGATGTTCTCCATCAACTGCTGCATCGAGGGCCGGATGACGAGCCCGACGAAGCCGCCGACCAGGATCTGGATCCCGACCAGAGCGACCAGCTCGTCGGCGGTCCAGCCGTTGAGCGTTTCGGTCTGCCGGAAGATCAGGCCGAGCGTTAGCAACGCGCTGACGAGATAGATTCCGACACCGATGAGTTCGAAGAAGAAGTTGGCGCGATACTGGAGAGCGTTGAGCGCCCCCAGCTTGACGTAGGTGCGAACGATGGTCAGAGCATGCATGTCGGGTGGGCAACCTCCGGCAGAGCGTGGGCGCGTTAGGCCCCAACCGCCGAATAGCGGTGGACACCACGGCTCCAAAGCCAACCCATCCCCAACAGGGCGAGCGCGATCCAGAGGGTCTGCATCCCAAACCCGATGAACAGATCGTCGCGACTGACCCGTCCTAGGAGGACCTCGACCGGGAACGCGACCATCCAGCGGAAGGGTAAGATCGAGGCGACGACGCGAACCGGCTCAGGGAAGAGGCTCAGAGGGGCGATCTGGCCGGCGAGGAACATGGTCAACGTCCCGTAGAGCTGGTTGAGCGTCCCAGTGCGCGTTATCCAAAAGGCGACCAGGCTGACCGACCACTCGCAGACGAAACGCACGGTCATCGCCCCGACCAGGGCCGGCACGAAGACCAGGACGTCCCAGACGCTCGTGCCAAAGTCGGCGTCGAAATAGATGGCGAGCAGCACCACGATCGGCAACATCGCGACCAGGGTCAGCGCCTTGAAGGTGAGATTGTCAACGACGTCGGCGTGGACCGGGTGCAGGGGGCGGAGCAGCACCGGCGAGAAAAACCCGTTCTTGACCCGCCACTCCATCTGCCACATGACCCAGGTGAAGGTCAAGTTGTTGACCACCATCACCGCGATGAAGTAGGCGGCGTACTGGCCGGTGGTGAAGCCTCCGGCGCTGCCGCCGTTACTCCGGGCGACCGTCGTCCAAACCACGAGCGAGATGACCGGGGCCGAGACCAGGCTGAGCAGCCAGATTGCAATCGCGCCCCGGTAGGCGAACTGGACGGCGATCTCGGTCTGAAACTTCGCGGCATAGAAATCGATCAACGCCCGAGGCGAGAGACCGGGGGACGCCCTCCGTCGGTCAACGCGCGCCCTGTTCGACGCCGCCATTAGACCGGGACCTCACCGCGCGCTTCGGCGGCGGTACCGGCGAAGACCCGTTCGATCACTTCCTCGATCGGGGGGTCCTCGACCGTCAGGTCGGCAACCGGCACGTTGGCGAGCACTTCACCGGTGACCCGCGCCGTTTCGGATTTGGGTACCCGGATCGTCGCTCCGTCGGAGCTGGCAGAGACTACCTCGCCGAGCCGGCCCGCGAGCAATTGAAGGGCATCCTCGCTGAGCACAGCGCCCTCCTCGAACTCGATGGTGATCGTCTTCAACGGCGAGAAGCGCCGGACCAGCCCGGGCAGGTCGCCGTCGTAGAGGAGCGTACCGTGGTGGATGACGATCACCCGTTCGCAGAGCGCCTCGACATCGGCCATGTAGTGCGACGTGAGCAGGATCGTCGCCTCGTAGCGGCGGTTGTATTCGGCGACGAAGGCGCGGATGCGGCGCTGCATCGCCACGTCGAGCCCGATCGTCGGTTCATCGAGGAAGAGCACGCCAGGCTGATGCAGTAGGCTGCCGGCGATCTCGCATTTCATCCGTTCGCCCAGGGAGAGGTTGCGCACCGGTTTCTTGACCAGCTCCTCGAGTTCGAGAAGCGCGATCAGCTCGTCGCGGCGGACGCGGAAGTCGACCCACGGAATGCGAAAGATGGCGCGGTTGAGCTCGAAGGAGTCCATCACCGGGATGTCCCAGGTGAGCTGGTTCCGCTGACCCATGATGAGGGTCATCTGGCCGAGGTAGCCGCGATCGCGCCGCCAGGGAGTAAAACCGTGGACGGTCGCGTCGCCGGCGGTGGGATGCAGGAGCCCGGCAAGCATCTTGAGGGTAGTGGTCTTGCCGGCGCCGTTGGGACCCAAAAAGCCGACGATCTCGCCGGGCGCGATGTCGAAGCTGATCCCGCCGACAGCCACCACGTCGCGGCTCTTTCGCCGGAAGAGACTCGTGACCGCCGCCTTCAGCCCGCTGTCGCGTTCGGGGACTTGGTAAACCTTGCGCAGATCACGCACCCGGATCACCGGCGCCGGCCCAGATGGTGCTTCGGGCAACGCTCGTCGTTCAACCCCGTCGGTCATTCGCGCGTGTTGTGGTCAACTCGACGTCCCATGAGGCAATTGTCTCATCTGGCACTCGCGTGACACCAGTTCCTTCAGCGCTCGATCACCGTGAACTAGAGTCGATCACCGAAACAGTCCCGCAATTTGCGTAGAGCCTGGTGGACATTCGCCCGCGCGGCAGCCTCGCTGCACGCCAGCGTGGTCGCGATCTCGTCGTAGCCCAGCCCGTGGTATTTGCGCAGGACCAGAGCTATCCGTTGCTTCGCCGGCAGACGCTCCACGTATGCGGCGACCTCAATCAGCAGCGCCCTCGCGTCGAGGCTCGCCGCGTGATCGATTTCCTCATCGGCAATGATCACGCTCGTCTGCTCGTCGAGCGAGTCGATCCGGCCGCGCTTGCGGCGATCGGAGAGGAACGTATTGCTCGCGATCTTGTACAGCCAGGCGCGATGGTTGGCGGCCCCGTTGAGGCGACCGAAGGCGCGGTAGGCCTTGATCATCGTCTCCTGATAAAGGTCGTCGGCTTCGGTGCGATCGCGTGTCAACTGCAACGCAAAGCGGAAAATCTCCGTCTGATGACGGGCCAGGATGTCCTCGAACGTCGCGCTGGGAACGGCGGCTACGCCCGAGACAATCACCGCCGTCGATTCGAGGCGGATTGCGGGCGATGCGGGTGCGTCGACTCCGTTCATCGACATCCTCCCGCGGATGGTCACACCGGCGAAGGCCGGCCGGGTTGCGGGTCGCTCGATCGTGTCGGTCATCGCAGGCTCCTGGTTCGGGGCGATGGATTCAAGCGGAACGAATTGTTCCGTTCCATATATAGCAGAACGGAGCGCTTCGTTCAAGTGGTATACTGGGAACATGAAAGCCATGACCCCTCCACCCCTCAGCGGCCGGCGAGCGGAAGCGGCTCGCAACGACCAGCGGATCCTCGACGCCGCTCGCGCGGTATTGCTCACCGATCCCAATGCCCCCGTCGCCGCGGTGGCCAAGGCGGCGGGTGTTGGCATCGCCGCCCTCTACCGCCGCTACGCCAGCAAGGAGGAACTGCTCCAGTGGCTGTTCCTGGACGCCCAGCACCGCGAGATCGCCACGGCTCAGGCTGCTCTGGCCGACGACGGCGACCCCTGGGAGGTCTTTTGCCGCTACGCGCACCGCTGCCTCGACCAAGGCAGCGGCTCCCTGTCGCTGCGCCTCGCGGTCACCTTCCCAGTTACCGACGAGCTACGCCGCGCGATTGGGACGTTGCACGAGCTCATCAAGCAATTGGTCGATCGGACGCAAGCCGCCGGCGCCTTACGTCCCGACATCGAGGTTGCCGACATCGGCTGGTTGTTCCTGCCGATCCAGGCCATCGACGTTGGCGACCCGGTCCGCACGAGCCAGATGCGCCACCGCTACTTGTCCCTCATGTTGGACGGCCTCCATGCCTCATCGGCGACGCCGCTGCCCGGTCCGCCGCCCGGCTGGCAAGAGTTCGGCGAGCTCTGGGAGAAGGTGGTCCCCAGCCCCACGAAACCAGGATCGCGATCTCCCGTCGAGACGTAGCTGCTGGCCCCAGAGGCGTAACGTGGCGGGGCGGGAGTGGGCGCGATAGGACCGGCGAGGCGGTGAGCATCCGGCGACGAGCCGTCCGCATAACAGCGCTGAGCAGTCGGATCGTGCGCGACCGCGGGGCGGCGCATTTTGTGAGGACCGCGTCATTCCGATTAAGTCTTCATAAGTCAAATGCCTTCCGTGCCATCAAGCAAATAACACGCTACCTGTTTCCAACTGTCCGACGTCGTTCAAACAGCCGTGGTGGCCATGCTAGACTCCGGGGAGACATCTGCCCCCGCCTCCCCCGCGGCGTCACGGACGGAGCAAACCGCCATGGTCACCACCAAGCTGCTCACCGCCGAAGACGTGCTGGCGCTCGCCGCCGACAGTGACGACCACTTCGAATTGATTGAGGGGGAATTGATTCGCATGTCGCCGGCGACGTTCGAGCACGGATGGGTCGAAGGATTGCTTGGCCGCCGTATTGGCAATCACGCCGAGGAGCACGACTTAGGCGAAGTCTTTGGTTCCAGCGCGGGCTACTTCTTTTCCCACGATCCCGACACGCTCCTGCAACCCGACGTCACCTTCGTTCGCGCCGACCGCCTGCCACCACGGGATACCTGGTGGGCATTCTCCGAGGTCGTTCCCGATCTCGTCGTCGAGGTCATCTCTCCATCAGAGCCACGCGCTCGCATTCGCCGCAAGATCGACATCTACCTTGCCAACGGCGTCCGTCTCATCTGGTTCGTCGATCCCAGACGGCAAACCGTCACCGTCTATGCCCCCGACCGCGAACCGGTACCGCTCGGCGCGGGAGATGCATTGGACGGCGAAGACGTCCTCCCCGGCTTCCGCCTCGCCATCGCCGCCCTCTTCGAGCAATAGCGTCTTCCTTACAGATTCGGTCCGCCAGGTCGCCGGGACAACTCCGCCAGGTGCTCCCAGTCGTGCTCCAGTATGCGCCGCATCTGCTTGCGCAGGGAGCGCGGCCCGCGCGGCAACTCGCGCACAAAGGCCCGCTCCTCCGGCGTCGTGGCGCGCACGCGCGCCTCCGCCATCTCAGCCGCCTTGCGGAGCGCCTCGGCCAGCGGCACCTCGCGGCGTTCGGCCGCCCCGTGGAGCGCGGAGAAGCCAGGGGCGCTGCCGAGCGCGGCCGACAGATACGCGCCGGTGGGACCGAGGACGTGCAGCAGGATCGCCCGCTCCGTCCGCCCCTTCACCGCTGGGGTTGCGTCCAGTTGCGCGTCGGTCCGGGTTTCGGCCCAGGCCGCCAGCGCTTCCCGCAGCGAGTGGAGCCGGCGCAATGCGACCTCGATCTCGTCGTCCGTGATCGGATCAAGATCGCCTGTGAAGGTGACATACGGCGAGCCGTTGCCCAACCAACTGTTCGCCTCGGCGATGTGCTGGACCACCTCGATCTCGAAGGGCGCGTCCGGATCGACCGCCTCCCCGTGGCGATGGAGGAACCGGCGGAAGGCGCGGATCGCCTCCGGCGTCGCCGCGATCGCCTCCTCGGTCGTCGGCCCGTTCGCCACGCAGCCCACCAGCTCCAGCACATGGACCATCGTCTTCTTCCGCTTCGGCCCCGACTCCAGATAAAGCCCATAGCGCGTCATCGTCGCAATCACTCCATGCCCGTCAACCCAAACCGCCGCGCCGGCACATCCACCGGCCGCCCCAGCATACCGGGCATACCTGTCAGGAGACGTCAGGAACCGGACGAATCGGTCGGTAGCTGCCTGACCCCTGGCTCCTGACTCCTGACCCCTACGGATAGATCAACGTCCCGCCGTGTTGGTTCCAGCCGCCGGTCTCCCAGAACTCCTGGCCGGAGATGGCATTGGCGCCGGTGTAGGGCGCGCTTTGGCGGCCGCCGCCGCTGATGTTCCAGAGTGTCAGATCGACGTGCGGCGTCACCGCGTAGCCGGGGCCGCCGGGGTAGGAGATGTAGCCGAGCGCGTCGCCCTGGTTGACCCAATCGCCGCGACCGAGGCCGCCGTCGAAGGTGACGTGGAACATGGCGAAGGCGTAACCGTTGCCCATGTCGATCAGCAACCCGCCGGAGTTGAAGTCGTTCCAGAGGACCGTGCCGCTGACCGGCGCGTAGATCGTCTGGCCCGAGGTGTTGCCGTCGGTGCGCGCCAGGTCGAGCGAGTAGTAGTACTGCGAGCCGTTGTGGGTGCCGCCGTTGTAGCCCTGGATGATCGACCACTCGCCGCCGGAGACCGGCCAGATGATGCTGCCCCCACCGCCGCCCGGATTCCCACCGCCACCAAAGCTCAAATAGTCGCCGTAGGCCCAGCCGCTAGTGCCGTTGTAGACGACCGGGTAGAAGCCGTTCTGGGCGCCGCCCGTCACTTCGACCGAGGCGCCGCCCGGCATCACCGCCAGCACGCGATCGCCCGTACTCGGCCCGGCGCGTAGGTTGAGCGAGGAGGTGACGGTCGCCATCTCGCCGCCCCCACCGGGCGAACCGCCACCACCCGTGTCGAGGTAGTCGGAATGCGCCCACCCGGCGGTACCGTTGTAGATCACTCCCAGGAAGCCGTCGGAACTTTCGCCGGTCAGCTCGACCGTCGCCCCAGCCGGCATCACCGCGATCACCGACCCCCACGGGCTGGAGCGCAGGTTCAGCCCCGAGGTCACGGTCGCGGTTTGCCCATTGCCGCCGCCCGGATCGGGCGCGGGACTGCCACCACCGCCGGAGTCGAGCCACTCGGCGTAGGCCCAGCCGTTGGTTCCGTTGTAGTTGACCGAGAGGAAGCCGTTGGCGCTGTCGCCGTTCAGCGTCACCGTCGCGCCCGCCCGCATCACCGCCAGCACCCGGTCGCCGGTGCTCGGCCCGGCGCGCAGGTTGAGGTCCTCGGTGACAACTGCCGTGCCGCCTCCACCGCCGGGATTGCCGCCGCCGCCGCGATCGAGGTACTGCACCGCGGCCCAGCCGGAGATGCCCTCGTAGCGCACCCGATAGAAGCCATTCTGCTTGTTCTGGACGATCTCGACGTAAGAGCCGGGCGGCATCACCAGGATCACGCCGTAGTTGGTGCCCGGCCCTTCGCGCAAATTGAGGTCGGTCGTGGTCCAGGCGGGCGCGGCCAGCGCGGGTTCGGCCGGCGACAAGAACGCCACGCCGAGCGACGCGACGACCAGCATCACGGCGAGCAGGGCAATCGAAGACTGGCGGCGGGGAGGCCCGAATGCGGGCGCGACGGTCGACACGGCGGGTCGCTCCTTCTCCCGAGCGGGCAGCGGGGACCCGCGGGCAGGGAACGCGGGACGCCCGCCCCGGTTCGGGGCGGCGGCGATCGCGCGGGACGCGAATCGCGATGGATCAGCATCGCGCGAGCGCACAGCGCCCACGCATGCACATGGGTACTCGGTACTCGGTACTCGTGAATCCGGCCGCCATTCCCTCAAAGACGCCGGACGGTGATCGGCAGTCGCACCCGCGGCCGCAGCCAAGGACCGCGTTTGTCGTGCCTGCCGATGCCTGACGTTATCGCATGCGCGGGGCACTATGTCAATTGCCGTATGGCCGCCGGGCGATCGACCCGCGTGGACGGGGATCCGCCACAAACTAGACCGTCGGGTAGCCGCGGCTCGCCTCGACGATCCGCGGCGTCGTGCTTCGGTGGCGTCGTCATCGACGGCGTACGCTTGCGGTCGCGGGCCTGTCAGCGTGACCTGGACGAGCCGGCTGACCGCGGCCTTGGACGGCAGCTGCTGGCATCCTAGCTCTCGCCGTCGCCGGTCTGACCAGCTAGGATGCAGCCTGACCTGACTGGAGGAATGTCTTGCTTCACCTGAACCACTCGACCACGACGCACCGCGGACTGCTCCTGTTCAAATGGCTCATGGTCTTCATCCCTCCCGTGACGGTCACGGTGGGCCACGCCCTGCGGGGGCACACGCCGGCGCACCCGATGGGCACGCTGGCGGAGACCGTGCTCGTGACATTCCTGGCCCTGGTGCTGGCCTACATTTTTGTGGAGACGCTGTTCAGGGTCCTCCGGAGATTCCAGGCCGAGGCATTGGCCCGCGAGCAGGACATCCTGACCATGAACGCCGTGATGCGGGAACGGGAGCGGCTGAGCCGGGAACTCCACGATGGTGCGGCCCAACTCGTCGCGCATTTGCTCTTGCGCCTGGACACCATCAAGGAGCTGATGGCGGCCGACCGCCCACGGGAGGCGGCAGCAGAGCTGGAGCGGTTACACGGGGTGGCCGACGAAATCTACGAGGATATCGGGGAATCCATTACCGGACTCCGCACCAACCTGGCGGAACGGGGGTTGATCCGCGCACTACAGGATTACGTGGACCAGATCGAAGAGCGGCACCAGATTCTCGTGAGCCTCCGATCGGATGACGCGGCCGACCAGCTCCCACCCCTCGCGGCGTTCCAGCTCTTCAGACTCATCCAGGAAGCCTTGACCAACGTGCGCAAGCACGCCGGGGCACGGGAGGCCACCGTCACCCTCACAGCCGATGGGCCGGATCAGCTCAGGGTCGTCGTTGCCGACGATGGCCAGGGGTTCACCCCCGGCAGCCAGAGAAACGGTGAGGCACGGTCTTTGGGCCTGACGAGTATGCGGGAGCGGGTTGAGGCCCTCGGCGGCACCTTCCATGTGGAGAGTCAGCCCGGTTCGGGCACACGAGTGACTGCCACCATCCCCATTCCACGAACGAGAAGGGAGAACGGGCATGCAGTCCTTGCGACTCCTGGTGGTTGACGACCACGCGCTCTTTCGCGAGGGGCTCATCTCGCTCCTCTCCTATCAGGACGATTTCACCGTCGTTGGCGAGGCCGAGGACGCCGAGACCGCCCTGGCTCGGGCACGCGCGCTTGCGCCGGACATCGTGCTGATGGATATCGAGCTCCCAGGAGAGGACGGCGTGATCGCAACCCAGCGGCTGACGATGGAGATGCCCACCGTCACCGTCGTGATGCTGACGGTGCGCGACGACACCCAGACCCTCTTCGAGGCGATCAAGGCGGGGGCGCAGGGCTACCTGGTCAAGAACGTGCGGTCCCGGGAGCTGCTTGAGCAGCTCCGGGGCCTGGCGCGGGGCGAGGCGGCGATCTCGCGGCGCATGGCTGCCCGGATCTTGGCAGAGATTCGGGGCCAAACCGAGCCGTTCGGGCCGGAGGAAGCGCTCACCGCCCGCGAGATGGACGTGCTGGAGCTGGTGGCGGCGCGCCTCTCCAACGCCGAGATCGCCGCGCGGCTGGTGGTCAGCGAGCACACGGTCAAGAATCACATGAAGAGCATCCTCTCCAAGCTCCACCTCCACAACCGGCGCCAGGCGGCCGCCTATGGCGTCGCCCGCGGCTGGCTGCCACGCCCGAAGCAGCGCAGCTAGCCACGCCCGCCGTCTCGCCAAGATAGCCCTTTTCCTTCCCCATTTGCTTTCGACGGGTCATGTGCCGCCGCCTGCTGCTCCCTATGCTAGGGAGGGCGTCAACGCGGATTGTTATTGCGACGCGCGGCAGAAGAGGACATGCACATGGCTGAGCCGCTCCCCTACCCCGACACCGGCCACACCGGCGTGGGGCCCGACCGCGGAGCGACCACCGGCACATCACGCTGGCAAAAGATGGTCGGGATCATCGGCATCGTCGTGGTCCTGTGGGTTGGCAACCGGATGTACGACACCGTCTTCGGTGCCGGCCCCGGCCCCGGCGGCCCCGGCTCTATGCAACACACAGGCGGAGGCGACACGCCGCCCTCCGGCGTCATGGATCAATCGGGGGGCAACACACCTGCCGCTCCAACGGGAGCTTCCTCGCCGCCGACGGCCGTTGGATCAACGCCGTCATCAATCCCTATCGTGTCGGTGAGCGGGATCGAATATTCCTTCGACGCGCCGGAAACGATTGCCGCTGGTCTGACAACAATCCGGTTCACAAATGATGGCCAAGATGCCCACGAGTTGCAGCTGATGCGATTGAATGATGGGGTGGCGATCCACCAGTTCATGAGGGCCTTCGAGGAGGGGGTGGACGCGGCGCTGGGGATGGCCTCGATGGAAGGCGGCGTGGAGGCTATTGGGCCGGGCCAAACCGCTGAGGTCACTGTGGACCTGCCAGAGGGAGAGTACGTCCTCATCAGCCTGGTAGATAGCCCCGACGATGGTGTCCCTGACGCCTTCAAGGGCATGGTCAAACCCCTGACGGTGACAGCCGCCCCGTGAAGATCGCCCCGCGGCGCCAAGGGGACAGCGGACCGGCCGAGTGAGATCTCAGTCGAGCATAAGTATGCAACCAGCCACCCGATTTTCGAATCAGCCGCTCAAGGCCGGCAC
>JBOGUF010000060.1:0-28831 GCA_050696075.1 Thermomicrobiales bacterium | reverse complement strand
TCACCGTGATCGGCCTCGGCCCGAGTGACACGATCGACCTCGGGGCGATCATCTCCTTCTCGCTGCAATGGGGCGTGTTGAGCCTCGGCCAGTGGGCGATCTTCGCGGCACCGGTTGTCCTGCTCGTGCTGCTCTTCCTCGGCTTCGCCTTGATCAGCCAGGGGCTGGACGAAGTCTTCAATCCGCGACTGGCCGGCGTCGCGCGATCGTGACGCGATTGGGGAAAGAACGATGGTGACCGAAGCGCCCCAAGCACAACCCGCCGCCGCGTTGCCGCGGACCGGTGAGCCGTTGCTGACGGTGGAGGACTTGCAAATCCACTTCGAAACGCCGCGCGGCGTTGCGCGAGTCGTCGACGGCACGAACTTGCAAGTGCATCACAACGAGATTTTCGGGATCGCCGGCGAATCCGGCTGCGGCAAGACGACGCTGGTCGAGGCGATCCTGCAAATCATCCGCTTCCCGAACCGAGTGGCGCGCGGTCGCGTCATGTTCAGGCCCGAGAAGGGCAAGCCGGTCGACCTGATGCAGCTCTCGCCGAACGAGATGCGGCGCTTCCGGATCGAGCACATCGCCTACGTGCCGCAGGGATCGATGAACTCACTCAACCCGGTGATGCGGATCGGCGACCAGATCGCCGACGCCTTGACGGCGCACGGGGTCTCCGAGCGCGAGGCCAAGACTCGGGTGGCGACCCTGCTGGAGCGGGTGGGGCTGGAACCCAAAGTCACCCGGCTGTACCCACACGAGCTCAGCGGCGGTATGAAGCAGCGGGTCATTATCGCCGTCGCCATTTCGATGGGGCCGGAGTTGATCGTCGCCGACGAGCCGACGACGGCGCTCGACGTCAACGTGCAGCGGCGGATTCTCGAGACGCTGCTCAACCTGCGCCAAGAACTCGGCGTTGCCATCATGATCGTCAGCCACGATCTGCCGGTCCACGCACAGTTGGCCGACCGCATCGGCGTGATGTACGCGGGCCAGGTGGTCGAGATCGCCGACGTGCGGCCTCAGGTGCGGGAGCCGCTCCACCCCTACGCGATGGGCCTGATGAGCTCGATTCCGGCCATCGGCGGCACGCGTGAACGAATCGACGGCATCCGCGGCGTGACGCCGAGCCCGACCAATTGGCCGGATGGGTGCCGGTTCCACCCGCGTTGCCCATATGCCATGGACATCTGCAAGGAGGTCGTGCCGATCCTGGCCGCCATTCCGCCGGGGCCACGCGAGGTTGCCGGCAAGCAGATTGACGTGACGCCGAATCGGTTCGCGGCGTGCCATCTCCATCCGGAAGCGACCCCAGGGAGGAAGCCATGAGCGCGCCAGCCGCGCCCACCGGGCCAGCCGCATCGTCCGGGCCGATCCTCGCCCTGGATGAACTGACCGTCGAGTTCGGTCACGTCGGGCAGGGCGGTTCGGGTACGGTCGCCGTTGACCGCGTCTCGATCGCCATCGAGCAGACGCCGCCGCGCTTGCTCAGCATCGTCGGCGAGAGCGGCAGCGGCAAGACGACGGTGGCGCGGTCGCTCCTTGGTCTCCAACCCCCGACGCGCGGCAGGGCGCTCTACCGAGGTCAGGACATCTACCGGCTCGACAAAAAGGAGATGACCGTCTTCCGACGCGAGGTGCAGGCGATCTTCCAGGATCCGTATGGAATCTACAATCCGTACTATCGGATCAACCGCGTCTTCGACATGGCGATCAAGAAGTTCAAGCTGGCCTCGTCAAAGGGCGAGAAGCAGGACTTGATCGAGGAAGCGCTGCGCGCGGTCAATCTGCGCCCGCCGGACGTCCTCGGCCGGTATCCCCACCAGTTAAGTGGCGGGGAGCGCCAGCGCGTGATGCTGGCGCGGGCCTATTTGCTGCGGCCGAAGGTGATCATCGCCGACGAGCCGATCTCGATGCTCGACGTCGCGGTGCGGGCGACGATCATGAACATTTTGCTCGACTTCAAGGAGCAGTACGGCGTCTCGACGCTCTTTATTACGCACGATCTGTCGGCTGCCTATTACCTCGGCGGCGACATCATGGTAATGGCGCGGGGACGGGTGGTCGAGGAGGGGCGCTCCGAGACGGTGATGGACCAGCCAGCCCACCCGTATACGCAGCTCTTGCTGCAGTCGATCCCGTCGCCCGATCCCGATCAGCGGTGGGGCGAGGTGAGGGTCGGCGCCGCCGGTCCGATATCGCTGGAACAGCTCGTTCGCCGTGATCGGTGCCTCTTCGCGGAGCGGTGCCCCTACGTGATGGAGATGTGTTGGCAGGCTCGTCCGCCGGGCTACGGTGCGGGCGAGCAACGAGCCAGCTGCTACCTGCACCGCCCCGAAGCTCCGGTCGCGGCGTCTGTCGTGATGGACGAGATTCCAGCGAGCAGCGAGCCAGCCGCGGTCGCGGGCTGAGTTCATTAACTCCGGTTGAGGTTGACATTGCACGCTGCACTTGCTAGCTTGGGGCATCAAGTGGCAAGTCCAAGCAAAGCTGGTCGCGCATGCGCTCGGTGGCGAAAACCGTCACAGGGCACAGGGCCTTCTGGCCCCCGTGTTGGCGGGGCTATGCCATTCTGACTGGCACGCCGCGCGGCACTCGTTGAGGAGGGTCTATCGGATGGTTCAGAAGCGGAACGACCATGTGTCGCGGAGAACCCTGCTGGGCGGGACCGCCGGCCTGGGGGCTGGGTTCGTCCTTACCCGAGGGGGGCGGGTCTTGGCGCAGGGGACGCCGGCGAGCGTGGAGGTGACCGACATTGTTCAAGTGGGGATTGTGAGTTCGCAGTCGGGTCCGCTGCAGTCGTACGGTGAGCAGTATCTGGCCGGGTTCGAAATCGGCCTCAATTACGCCACCGGCGGCACCGGGGTCATCAACGGGCACCAGATTGAATACGAGATCAAAGACGACACCGGCGTACCGGATGTCGCGGTCAGCGCCGCCAGGGACTTCATTGGCGACGGGGTGACGATCCTCGCCGGCTCGGTCGTCTCCGGGGTCGCCCTGCAAGTCTCGCCGGTGGCCGAGCAGGATCAGGTCCTCTTCATCAGCGGCCCAGCCGCGACTGATCAGCTCACGGGTATCAGCCCCTACACCTTCCGCTCCGGGCGGCAGACGTACCAGGACATCCTGACCGCTGCCGCGTTCTTGGAGAGTCTGGAAGGCGAGAACGTCCTGGTCTTCGCTCAGGACACGGCGTTCGGACAGGCGAACGTAGCCGCGGTCGAGACCGTCTTCGGCGCCGACGGCGCGACGGTCGATAACTTGCTGGTGGGGCAGGACTCACTCGACTTCGCCCCGTTCGCGCAGCAGATCCTCGACCGTGGGCCGAGTCTCCTCTTCGTTGCTTGGGCCGGGACGACGGCGACGGCGATGTGGACCGCACTCGAGAACCAGGGCGTCTTCGAAACAGCGGAGGTGGTGACCGGTCTCGACTTGCGGGCCTCCTACCCGATCTTCGGCCCGGCGGCGGAGCAGATCTCCTTCCTCTCCCATTACGTCTACCAGGCCCCACGAAACGAGGCGAACGACTTCCTGGTGGCGGCGGCGGCGGAGCAGGGTGGCGTGCCGGACCTGTTCCACCCGGACGGATTCTGTGCCGCCCAGATGATCGTCCACGCGGTCGGCGAAGCCGGCGGTGAGGACGTCGACGGTATGGTCGAGGCGCTGGAGGGGCACACCTACACCGGCCCGAAAGGCGAGTACACGATCCGAGCGGAAGACCACGCCCACATTCAGCCGATGTTCCAGGTCCGGCTGGTCGGCGAAGGCGATGCCTTCGAGCCCGAGGTGGTCGCGACGCTGGCGCCGGACGACGTGGCGCCGCCGGTGGCAGAAAGTTAGGCGTTAGGCGTTAGGGGAACGACACGACGTTCCCAACGCCATTCGCCTATCGCCTACGAAGGCATGGCTTCCATCCTCGAAACGCGCGAACTGACACTCCGGTTTGGCGGGGCAACGATCGTCGAGGACGTGTCGCTGGCCGTGCCGGAGGGGTTGTTTGTCTCGATCATTGGACCAAATGGGGCGGGGAAGACGAGCCTCTTCAACCTGCTGTGCGGTTTGTATCGTCCGACGGCAGGGCGCGTCTTCCTGCGCGGGGAGGAGATCACGGCGCTACCACCCTTTGACCGCGTGCGGCGGGGGCTCGGGCGGTCGTTCCAGTTGACGGCGATCTTTCCGGGGCTGACGACGTTCGAGAATGCGCGGTTGGCGGCGCAGGCGAGCGGCAAGGGAAACTACGCCGGCTGGCGAAGCGCGGCGCGGGACCGGGCGGTGCGCGAGCGGGCGGGGTGGGCGCTGGAGACGGTGGGGTTGCGCGGCCGGGACAACGTACCGGCCGGGCTGCTGGGACATGGCGACAAGCGTAAACTCGATCTTGCGGTCTTGCTCTGCACGGACCCGCACGTTTTGTTGCTCGACGAGCCGACGGCTGGGGTGAGCGCGGAAGAGGTGCCGGTCATGCTCGACGTCATCCGGCGCATCCGCCGCGAGGAAGGCAAGACGGTGCTTATGGTGGAGCACAAGATGGACGTCGTGCATGACCTCTCGGACCGGGTGGCGGTGCTGGCGAACGGCGCGCTCGTGGCCTACGACGAGCCCGCCGCGGTGATGGCGAACCCGTTTGTGCGGTCGGCCTACCTGGGGGTGACGTGAGCGCCGCGCCGGCAACCGCTCCCGAGGCCGCCCCGCCTCACGAGGAGGCGTTGCTGCGGCTGACCGAGGTTCACACCTACATCGGTGAGTCGTACATCCTGCAAGGCATCTCCTTGGCGGTGGCGCCAGGCAGGGTGACGGTGCTGCTGGGCCGCAATGGGGCAGGAAAGACGACGACGCTGCGCTCAATCCTCGGGTTAACGCCGGCGGCGGCCGGCTCGATCGTATTTGGCGGCGTGGAGATTACGCGGGAGCGGGCGCATCATATCGTGCGCCGGGGGGTCGGCTACGTGCCGGAGGATCGCGATGTCTTCGCCGGTCTGACCGTCGCCCAGAACCTGACCCTGGCCCACCGTTCAGGGTCATCGGCGGACCGGCTGCGCTTGGTCCATGAGCTCTTCCCGGACCTCCAGCGGCGGGGCGATCAGCGAGCAGGGTCGCTCTCGGGCGGCCAGCAGCAGATGCTGGCGATCGGCCGCGCGCTCGTCAACGACAATCGCCTGCTGCTGGTCGACGAGCCGTCCAAGGGGTTAGCGCCGGTCGTCGTGGGGCAGGTCACCGAGGCGCTGGCCGCGATCAAGGGAACAACAACGATTCTGCTCGTCGAGCAGAATCTGGCGATGGCGCGGGCGCTCGCTGACGATGCCGTGATCGTCGATGGGGGGCAGGTCGTCTTTACGGGACCGATGGCGGCCGTGGCCGGCGACGAGGCGTTGCAGACGCGGTACTTGGGTGTGGGAACGCGGGGGTGAGGTCTGGGTGAGCACGATCATTCTTCTTTTCTTGACCGGCTTGGCGCTCGCCGCGATGTACTTTCTGCTCGCGGCCGGGCTGTCGCTGATCTTCGGGCTGATGGACGTGCTGAATTTCGCGCATGGTGCGTTCTTCACCTGGGGTGCCTACGTGGCGTGGTGGACGATCAGGCAGGTGTCCGGGGAGGGAGCTGGCTCGACCGGATCGTTGATCCTGGCGCTGGCCGCGGCTACCGCCATTGGCGCCGCGTTGGCGGCCTCGGTCGAGCTGGCGCTGCTCCGGCCGCTGTACCGGCGCCCGATTTATCAGGTGCTCGTCACGCTCGGGGCTGGGCTGGCGCTCAGCCAGCTCATCTCCGTCATCTGGTCACCCGACGCGCGCGTCTTTCCGCAGCCGAGTTGGCTGGCGTCGACGACGACGATCTTCGGGGCGCGGATTCCAAACAACCGCTTCCTGCTCATTGCCGCGGCCTTGGTCGTGCTCGGGGCGATGCTCCTCTTTCTCCGCAAGACGCGCTACGGCTTGATCGTCCGCGCGGGCGCGGAGAATCGGGAGATGGTTCGGGCCTTGGGCATCGACGTCGACCGTGCCTTCACCCTGGTCTTTGCGCTCGGCGGAGCGCTGGCCGGACTCGGCGGCGCTTTCGGGGCCGCCTACTTCGGGGCGATTGATCCGGGCTTCGGCACGGTCAACCTCATCTTTGCCTTCATCGTCGTCGTCATCGGCGGACTCGGCTCGATCACGGGGAGTGCCCTGGCGGCGGTCATTATTGGGCTGGCGCAACAGTTTGGGAACTACTACACAACCTGGATGGGCGATTTCGTCGTCGTGCTCTTGCTGGCGGCAGTGCTGCTGCTGCGGCCGAGGGGTCTGCTCGGGGAACTGCGGTGATGCGCGGCGACCTCCGTTCGCTCTGGCCGGTCGCGGTCTTGATCGTGCTGCTGGCGGCGCCACGGCTCTCGATTGGTCTGCCCGTTATCTTCGACGGGAAGATCAACTCGCCGGGGAATCTGCAACTGCTGGCGGTCGGGTTCGCGCTGGGGATCGCCGCGCTCTCGTACAACCTGCTCTTCGGCTATACCGGGATGGTCTCGTTCGGGCACGCCCTCTTCTTTGGCGTGGGGGTCTACCTACCGACGATCGCGCTGCGGCGGTGGGAATGGCCGCTCGTGGCGGCAGTCGCGTTCGCATTGGTTGGCGGGTTGATCCTCGGCGCGGCGGTCGGCGCGCTGTCGCTGCGGACGCACGGGGTCTATTTTGCGATGGTCACCCTCGCCTTCGCGGAGGCCGGTGCGGTCATCGTCGGCAAGAACGTCGGCGACCTAACCGGGGGCGAGGAAGGGCTGAGCTTGCCCTTTCGTCAGCTCCCGGATTGGATGGTCGGGGTGCGGAATACCGATCACCTCTACTGGCTAACGCTCGGCGCGCTGATCGTCGTCTACCTTCTGGCCTGGAGGCTCATCACGTCGCCGCTCGGACACGTTTGGCAGGGGATCCGGGAGAACGAGCAGCGCGTCGAAATGCTGGGGTTGCGGCCGTACACCTTCAAGCTGATCGCCTTCGTCGTGTCCGCCGTACTGGCAACCGTCGGCGGCGCCGTCTACCTCTTTCTCACCAGCGGGGCGAATCCGCGGGCGGTCAGCGCGGAGCTGACGATCACGCTGTTGCTGATGGTAATTATCGGCGGCAGCGGCTCGTTGTGGGGACCGGTCGCCGGGGCGGTGCTCTACCACTATCTCAACGTCCGCCTCACCGATTGGGCGGCGTCGGAGACGGTCGCCGACCTGCCCGGCGTGCTGAGCGAACCCTTGCGCGATCCGCTCTTCATCTTCGGTTTGGTCTTCATCTTCCTGGTGATCTTCTTTCCCCGCGGCTTGGCGGGGGCGTTCGCGGGGCGGCTCGCTCCCTTCCAGCGGATGCTGCGCGGAACGCGGCCGGGGCTGACCCCACGGAGCGAGTCGGAATGACGGGCACGCCGGTTCCCGCGACGACGCGGGACGTCGAGGTCAACGGGATCACGCTGCGCGTTGCGACCTGGGGCGCCCTGGTCCAGGCGAAGCGGGCCGTGCTGCTGGTCCATGGCATAACCGCCAATAGCCAGTATTGGTCGAATCTCGGTCCGGCGCTTGCCGCGCGGGGATGGTTCTCGATCGCCGTCGACCTGCGCGGTCGCGGACGCAGTTCTCGACCCCCGCATGGCTACGGCCTGCCTTTCCATGCCGCCGACTTGCTGAGTCTGTGCGATTCACTGGGACTTGAGCGAATGCACTTCGTCGGGCACTCGCTCGGCGCGTTGATCGGGCTGTACCTGGCCGCCGTCCATCCGGCACGGGTCGGCAAGCTCGTCTTGGTCGACGCCGGCGGCACGCTGCCGGCCGACACGATAGCAGCGATCGCGCCGGCGCTGGCGCGACTCGGCACGCCGTATTCGTCGCTCGACGCCTACCTGGAGACCATGCTGAGCGCGCCGCACCTGGCTGGCAGCAATCAAGCCTTTTGGTACCGGTACTACCGCTACGATGCCGAAGTGCGTGACGACGGGACGGTCACCTCGAATGTGCCGAAGGCGGCGATCGCCGAGGAACAGGCCGCGCTCTTCCTCACCCGCACCGACGTCCTGCCGGAATACGTTAAGGCGCCGACGCTCATCGTCCGGGCAACCGAGGGCTTGCTTGGCGGCACACGCGGTCAGTTGCTGCCGGCGGCCGAGGCCGAGCGCCTGCGCGGTCTCATCCCCGGCAGCCAGATCGTCGAGATTCCAGGGACTAATCACTACACCATCGTCCTAAATCAGCGATTCTCCGAGGCGGTCCTCACCTTCTTGGAAGACTGAGCGCGTGCTAGGATGGACCGGCGTGCAAGCGATCTCCCCTGTGCCAAAGGAGCCGATCGGCCATGGAAGCGACAACCACCAAACTCGTAACGGCGCGGGACCTCGAACGCCTTGAGGACGATGACCACCGCTACGATCTAATTGAAGGAGTGCTGTATCGCATGCCGCTGGCGAATTTCGAGCACGGCGCCGTCTCCGGCGACCTCCAGGCCCGTATCTGGAAATTCGTTGGCCGTCATAAACTGGGTGTGGTGCTTGCCGCCGAGACGGGCTTCTTCCTCAAGCAATACCCGGATACGGTGTTGGGGCCGGATGTGGCCTTCGTGCGCACGGCTCGGCTCCCGCCACGCGAAACGTGGCGCAAGGGTTTTCCGGAGCTTGCGCCTGATCTGGTCGTCGAAGTCGTGTCCCCCTCAGAGAGCGGCCCTTCGGTCGCAAGAAAGGTTGCGGCGTACCTCGCCGCCGGCGTCGTCCTCGTCTGGACGCTGGACGCTCGGCGGCAGACCATCGGCGTCCACCGGGCGGGCGAAGCGCCGCGCACTCTGCACGTGGGCGACGTCCTGGACGGGGAAGACGTGCTGCCGGGTTTCCGACTGCCGGTCGCCGAGATCTTCCGCGCATTTCCCTAACCGCGCCGGCTTGCTATCGGATCCGGGTCATGAGACGTGAGTCGTGAGTAATATGTCGTCGTTCTAATCACGACTCCCGCCTCATGTCTTCCGTAGTACAATCGAAAACGTCAGATCCCAGGTACCTATCGTGCCTCGTCGCCACAAGCGAGACAGCACTCGTTCGTGGCTTGGTTCACCGTCGAACAAGGGAGGTGGCTCGATGCCTTCGCGTGATCAGTCGTTCCTTACGCGTTCGGTGCTGTCGCGGCGTGACCTGACCCGATTTGGAATCGGGGCAGCGGGCGGGACGGCCGTCGGCGCCCACCTGTCGCTCGGCGCGGTGCGTGGCGCGGCGTTGCACGACGGCGACTCGATCGTCTTTATCTCGTCGCAGCTCGTGCCGATTGAAGAAGCCGAGAAGATGCGCAACGTGATCCTCGCCGACTTCGAGGGCGAGGTCGAGTTTCTGCCGGAAGATCCTGGCCCGTTTGTCGACCGGATCACGGCTGAGGCGCAAGCCGGCGAAGGCACCATCGGCGTCATCGGCGGCCTGCACGGAGACTTCGCGCTGCTCGCGGCGCAAGGACTCCTGGCTGATCTGACTGATATCGCCGCCGATCTCATGGACCGCGGCTTCAGCGAGGAGTTCTTGAATCTCGGCAAGCTGGGCACTGAGCAGCAGCTCTATCTACCGTGGATGCAGGCGACCTACATCATGGCCGCCCACAATGACGCGATGGAGTTCCTGCCGGAAGGCGCCGACGTCCAGAATCTCACCTACGAGCAATTGGGGCAGTGGGCGACGGCGATCAACGACTCCGGCGCCGGCCAGAAGTTCGGCTTGCCAGCGGGCGAGGACGGCCTGCTTCATCGATTCCTCCAAGGCTACGCCTATCCGAGCTTTACGGGCGGGGTGAACACGACCTTCAGGAGTGCGGAAGCGGTGCAGATGTGGGAGTGGTTGCGGTCGATCTGGGAACAGACGAACCCGCAGTCGACTACCTATGGCTTCATGCAGGAGCCGCTCCGCTCCGGCGAGGTGACGCTCGCCTGGGACCACACGGCGCGGCTGATCGAAGCGTTACGGGCGAACCCCGAGGATTTCGTCACCTTCCCATCGCCGCGCGGGCCGTCAGGGCTTGGCTTCATGCCGGTCGTCGTCGGACTGGCAATCCCCAATACGGCGCCGGACATCGACGCTTCGATGTCACTCATCGAGTATCTGACCCGTCCCGAGGTCCAGGTGACCACCCTCCAGGAGGTCGCATTCTTCCCGGTGGTGACGACGGAAGAAATTACGGACCTCGATGCAGGAACGCAACTGGAAGCGGACGCGGTGGCGGCGCAGACTGCCGCCGAAGGTGTGGTGCCATCGCTGCTGCCTGTCGGCCTCGGCGAGCAAAACGGCGCCTACAACAAAGTCTTCCGCGACGCCTTCCAGCAGATCATCCTCGACGGCGACGACATCCAGACCGTCCTGGACGAGCAGGCGCAGATCCTGCAAGAAGTGCTGACCTCCGTCGACGCCGCCTGTTGGCCGCCTGATCCGGCGAGCGACGGCGTTTGCCAGGTCGGATAGGCGATAGGCGACAGGCATTAGGCGTTAGGGGCTACGTCGTCGTGTTCCCTAACGCCTAACGCTTCAGCCCTAACGCCTCTCACGGAGGGACTCCGTGAAAGCAAACCGTCTCGGGTGGGCGCCGTACGCGCTGCTGCTGCCGTCCTTGGCCTTCCTCGCCGTCTTCTTTGCCGTGCCGATGGTGCGGGCGTTTGGGCTGGCGTTGCGCGATGCGGATGGGAGCTGGGGGTTCGGCGCGATCCGGACGATGCTGAACGACGCCCAGTTCGGTGAGGCGTTGGTGACGACGCTGGTGATGATTGTCGTCATCATCCCGGTGCAGTTTGCGCTGGCGCTGGCAATGGCGCTCGTCATCAACGCCCGCCTGAAGTTCTCCGGACTCTGGCTCTACGTCTACGCGGTGCCGCTGGGGATCAGCGAACTAGCTGCCGGCATCATCTGGTTCTCGATCTTCACCGAGCGCGGTTGGCTGAACAGCATCCTGGAAGGGCTAGGACTCATCGACCGGCCCTTCATCTTTCTCAACTTCCAGAATCAAGGCTGGCTCATCTTCACCGTGGTGATGACCGAAGCCTGGCGAGCGACCGCGATCATCATGATCATCCTCGTCGCCGGCCTACAGGGCATACCGCGCGACTATTTGGAGGCGGCCGACGTCTTCGGCGCCAGTTTCTGGCAGAAGGTGCGGCGGGTGATCCTGCCGATGCTGCGCCCCAGTCTCCAGGTTGCCTTGATCCTGCGGACCATCCTCGCCTTTCAGGTCTTCGCGACCGTCATTGCTCTCACCGGGCAGGGGTTGACGGTGCTGTCGGCGGAGGCGTACCGCTGGTATAGCGACTATCGCGATTCCAACGTCGCCGCGGCGTACGCCGCGCTGATCCTCCTCCTCTCGATCATGAGTACCGGCCTCTTCCTGTGGTTATTGCCGACCCGCGAGGATCGTGTGATATGACCGTTGCCGAGCAAGAGCTGCTGGCCACGGCGCCGGCGCAGCGCGCTGAGGCGAGGCGCCGGCGGGCACGCCGGCGGATGCTGAGCCGGGGCGCGCTCTACTTCGGCGCATCGCTCTTGGCGCTCTGGGTGCTGGCGCCGATCTATCTGATCACCATCGTCGCCTTCAGCCCGGAAGACGTGGTCTACGATTATCCCCGCCACTTGATCCCGCAAACCGTTTCGGCCGAGACAATGGACTTCTTCGTTAATTCGACAGGCGTGCTGGAGGCGTTGCGACGCAGCGTCGTCGTCGCGCTGATCACGCTCGTCCTCTCGACGCTGATCGGGGCGCCCGCCGGGTATTCCTTGGCGCGCTTCGCATTTCGGGGCCGGAATGCGTATCGGCTGGCGATCCTCTCGACCCGCGCCTTCCCGATCGTGATCCTCTCGATCCCGCTTGCTGTGACCTTTATCGAGTGGGGCCTGTACGACTCGATCTACAGCGTGGCGCTGATGCACACGGCACTGGCGCTCCCCTTTACCGTCCTGATCACAAGCAGCATCTTTGTCAGCGTGCCTCGCGATCTCGAAGAAGCGGCGCAGACCCTGGGATGCACGCCAGCCAGCGCCTTCGTCAAGGTGGTTATGCCGCTTGCCTTGCCGGGCCTCGCGGCGGCGGCGATCTTTACCCTCGTCCTGTCGTGGAACGAAGTCTTCGCCGCCGTCATTCTGACGGTGCGCGAACGGACCTTGCCCGCGCTTGTGCTTGGGGCGATAACCCAGTCGCCGGTGCCGTTCCGCTTCGCGGCGGCCTGGTTCATGATGGCGCCGTCGCTGATCTTCATCTTCGTCATTAGGCGGTATCTGCTTGGACTGTGGGGACGGGTGGCGCGCTAGCGTTTCGGCCCTCGACGAGGAGCAATCGTGGCAGAGATTCGACTGGAACAGATTACCAAGATCTTCGACAAGAAGGTACGCGCGGTCGATAGCGTCGACCTGACCATTGCCCACCAGGAGTTCATGGTCCTCCTCGGACCCTCCGGCTGTGGCAAGACGACGCTCCTCCGCATTCTCGCCGGATTGGAGTATCCCGAGGGCGGCACGGTACGTATCGGTGATCGCGACGTCACCGATCTGCCGCCGCGCAACCGCCAAATAGCGATGGTCTTCCAGAGCTACGCGGTCTTCCCGCATCTGACCGTCTTCGACAACATCGCCTTCGGTTTGAAGATGAAACGGATGGACAAGGCGGAGATCAAGCGGAAGGTCGAAGGCGCCGCCGAGCTTGTCCAGCTCTCGCCGTACCTTGCGCGGTACTCCGCGCAGTTATCGGGCGGCCAGCGGCAACGCGTCGCCGTGGCGCGGGCCATCGTCATGGAGCCGGCCGTGCTGCTGATGGACGAGCCGCTGTCGAATCTCGACGCGCTGCTGCGGTTGAACTTCCGCGCCGAACTCAAGCGCTTGGTGCGCGAGCTCAAGACGACGACGATCTACGTGACCCATGATCAGGTGGAAGCGATGAGCCTTGGCGACCGCATCGCGGTCATGCGCGATGGCCGGATCGTCCAGTGTGGCACGCCGATGGAGGTCTACGACCGTCCGGCGACCGAGTTTGTCGGCGGCTTCATCGGCAGCCCGCCGATGAACTTCCTGCGCGGGCGCGTCGACGGGGGTAATGGTCGGACGGCGGTCGATCTCGGCGACCATGCACTGCCCGCGCCGGGGGCGGTGCAGTCGCTGACTGGTCAAGAGATCCTCGTCGGCATTCGGGCGGAGAATATCGAGGCGGCGACCGAGCAGACTGACGGGGCACTGCCGGCGACCACTGAGGTGGTGGAACCGCTCGGTTCGCATCTGCTCGTGACTGCATTGCTGGGAGAGCAACGGCTCAAACTCCTGACGCGGACCGACTTCCCCGTTCAACCCGACGACCGAATCTGGCTCAAGCCGGAGACCGATAAGCTGCGGTGGTACCATCCCACGACTGGTCAGGAGGTCGGTGGGTGATGGCTGCCGAGGACAATGCGTCGTTATGGGACCGCGCCGCCGACGTGTTGCGCGCAAACGATCTGGGCGGATGGACGAAAGCCGCACCCCGACTCTACCCCCACCAATGGAGTTGGGACAGCGCCTTCATCGCGATCGGCTGGGCGCATCTCGATCCGCGTCGCGCGGTGCAAGAGTTGCAGACCATCCTCGGCGCGCAGTGGGCGACCGGCAAGGTGCCGCACATCGTCTTCAACCCCAACGTGGCGCCCGGCAGCTACTTTCCGGACGCCGATCGCTGGGGATGTGCAGCGCTCTCTGCTGACGCGCCGAAAGCGCCGCCCCACACGAGCGGACTCTGCCAACCGCCAGTGCACGCTATCGCCGCTCGGCATATTTGGGACGTTGCCCAGCAGCGCGGCGGCGCCGACTTGGACGACGTGCGGACGGCGCTCATTGACCTCTTCCCGCGTCTCGCCGCGTGGCATCGCTATCTGCTCACCGCCCGCGACCCGGAGGGGTCGGGGTTGGTCACCGTCTTTCACCCCTGGGAGAGCGCCGACAACTCGCCGCGTTGGGACGCGGCGTTGGGCGCGATCGAGGTCGGTGATCTTCCGCCCTACCAACGGTTCGATCTCCAGCACGTCGCCGATCCGTCGCAACGCCCTACGAAGGAGGAGTACGACCGCTATCTCTGGCTCGTCGAGCTGATGAAGCAAGCGCGCTACGAAGATGCGGCCATCTATGCGACCCTGCCGTTCCTAATCAAGGATGTCTTTTTCAGCGCCATCTTGATCGCCGCCAACGAAGCGCTGCGCGATCTCGCGGTCGCACTCAATCTGATCGAGCAGCATCGCACCGAGATCGACGCCTGGATCGCGCGCGGCCGGCGCGGGCTCGAGGCGCGGTGGGACCTGGGCAGCGGTCTCTGCCTCGACTACGACCTGCGCGCGGGCGCGGCCATTTCGGTGCGGACCTTCGCGGCTTTCGCCCCGCTCGTGGCCGGCGGCCTGCACGGCGAAGGCCGGACTACCCTGCTCGCCATCTTCGACTCGCCCGACTTCACCGGCCATCCCGCTCTGCGCTGGCCGCTGCCGCCGAGCACCAGCCCGAACGACCCCGCGTTTCGACCCCGTAGTTACTGGCGGGGGCCGGTCTGGCCGGTCATCAACTGGGTTTTTTGGTGGGCCTTGCGGCGGGCAGGCGAAACGGTCCGCGCGGAAAAGCTGCGCCGCGCCGCCCTCGATCAGATCGGCGCGGTCGGCTTCGCCGAGTACGTCGAACCGTTCACCGGCGAGCTGCTGGGTTCGGCCGACCAATCGTGGACGGCCGCGGTGACGCTCGATTGGCTGGCCAACGCCTAGCGTCACATGACAACACCCCATCATTCTATCCACAGCCCAGATGGAGTCTTTGTATCCTTGGTAGGTGGTCGCCACGACGGCGGCAAGTGCGGCGTGCATGGGATGGGGAATGAGCGAGCGATTCGACGACGTTTCGGATCAGCTTGTCGGCCTGGCATTCGGGCTCGGCGAGGCGATCGTCGTCTTTGTCGTCGCCTGGTTCATCCTGCGGCTGCTAATGGGACCGGTCTCCCGCCGCCTGGATCGCACGGCGATGCCCGACACCGGCAAGGTCATCGTCGAGAACGGCGTTGCCCTGACCGTCTACCTGATCGCGATGACGATGTTGCTCGCGCTCTGGGGGGCGACCTGGACCGCCGTCCTGACCGCGATCAGCGCCGGGACGATTGCGGTCGCACTCGGCTTGCAAGACATCCTGCGCAGCATCGTGGCCGGCATCTTCATCCTGGTCGAACGGCCCTTCATGGTCGGCGATCAGATCAAGGTGCGCGACGTGGAGGGGCGCGTGGAGAGCATCGGCCTACGGCGCACCACTATCCGGGCCGATTCGGGCGAACTGATTTCAGTGCCGAATGGGCTGATCTTCACCGACCCCGTCTCGAACCGGAGTCCCTATCGGACGGTGCGGACCGTGGTCGCCGTCAGCGGCGTCAGCGGGGCGCCAGCCGATCTCAAGACCGCCGTGGCAGCGGCATTGCAGGAGGCGCCGGGCCTCGAAGCCGATCCGGAGATCACCGTCCGTTCCCATCGGTCGAAGGTGAAGGCGGCTCGGTTGCCCAATCTTCCCGGCATTGACCTGAGGGGACGAACCCTGGTGAAACCGGCGGTGGCGAAGGGGACGCAAGTCCGCGTGGAATGGGTCGGGAGCGGTCAGCCCGCGGTCCGTGACGAGGTCGTGCGGCGGCTCAAGGCGCTCTTTCCCGAAGGTCAGGTGCGTGTGCCGCGACGTTGAGGCGTGGCGGAGAAGCGCTCATCGCCCTTGTCGCCCAAGTCTGGCCAGTGTAGGGTAGAAACTGGACGTTCCGCGCAGTTCGTGCGCTCATTGCGCCCGCTTGTTGGGTCTGCTGTCCGTGCCTTCGGTTGCGCTTCGGACCCCGTTACATCGTGCTTCGCCGGCAGGGTTCAGCCGGAGGCCAAGGAGGGCTCTTGATGGCAATCCACCGCCACCGCTGGGTGTCGGCGTTGCTCGTGGTGATGACGGTGCTGGCGACGGGGGCGACCTCGCTTGCCCAGGACGAGACCGGCGGGCCAGAGCCGGGCGCCTCCCCGGCCGCGACCCCGGCCACCGTGGCGTTCGAGAGCCAGGTCTTCGCCATGAGCCCGTGGCGCTTCACGCTCGTTTCGGCCCGGTTCGGCGATGCGATTCCCGAGGTCGAACTGAGCGCGCGGACTGGTCGCGATTGGGCGGTGGTGGTCTTCGACGTGTTGAACTGGAGCGAAGAGGACGCCGACCTGCGATGGCGTGACTTCGGTCTACGCATGGCAGGGGAGTTGGAAGGTGGCGGGTTCGCGCCGCAAACGTCCGAAGACGTCGCCGACGCGCTTGGCGTTGAACCCGGAGACGCGTCAGACGAATTGACGATCGACGCCGCCGAGACGGTACGCGCGGCGATGGTGTTCCAGGTCGACGACGGCGGCCGTGATCCTGCATTGGCGCTGAATGGCCTAGCTCTGCCGCTCGCCGGCGCGCTCGCGGGGTCGCCGCCGCCGGACGCCTTGCCGCCGGTCACCGAGGCGCCGGAGCTCGAGTCGGAGCGTGTTGTGCGCGTGGCAGACGGCAGGACGATCCGCGTCGGAGGGGGGACCGGCCGGCCGGTCCGCCTGGCCGGGGTCGATGCCCCAGCGCCCGAGGAGTGTTTTGGCGCGCAGAGCACAGAGCGGCTCGAAGCGATGGCCGGCGAAGAAGTCCTGATTGAGCGCGTCGCCGAGGACGAAGACGGCTTTGCCTACATCTGGGTCGATGCGCCCGATGGGACCCGCCGATTGCTCAACTTCGAGATTATCGCGACCGGCAATGCGGCGGCAGGCGACTCCGATGCGCCTCGCGTGCGGGCATGGTTGGCAGAGGCTGAGTACCTCGCGCGGTACAGCCATCTGGGGCTATGGTTCGGCTGCTCTGGTCCCCATGGCGTGGCGCGGCCGGAGGAGCCTGAGTCAACGGAGCTCGAACTCGACGTCGAAGGCATCGCGGGGGAATACGAAGTTTGGACCGCGTGGGCGCCCGAGATCGTCGCCACGCCCGACGGCGGCGCCGTCGCGTTTTTCAGCGCGGCGCCGGTCGAGGAAGAGGTTCGGGGCGACTTGCGCCTCTATTGGAGTCGCTTCGACCCGACGACAGGTCGGTGGTCGAGGGCGCGGCCGATCCCCGGTGGGCGGGTGCAGATGGGGCCATCGGCGATCGTCGACCTCGAAGGTCGCGTCCACGTCGCCTTCTCCGATCGCCGTGCCGATGAAGCAGACGAACCGAGCCGGTTGCGCTACGTCACCGAAGATGGCAACGGCGACTGGACCGACCCGATCGATCTCGCGCCCGAACGCGCGGCCGGTCATCAACTCTCGCCGTCGTTGACGATCGACGACACCGGCGTGCTGCACGCGGCTTGGCAGGACCAACGCGAATGGCGTCCCTCCGAGCGTATCGCCTCCAACTCGAACGCCGATATCTTCGCGAGCTCGCTGACGCCCGGCGGAACGTGGAGCGACCCCGTGTTGGTGAGCGTCCACGCGGCGGGTCAAGTCGGAATCCGACCGAAGATCGTTGCGGACGGGGACCGACTGGTGGCCGTCTGGTCGGTTTATACGACCGACCTCGGACTCAACTTTGCCGCGCGTGTGGAATGGTCCACCCGATCGCTCAGTGACCCAGAGGCAACCTGGAATACGCCGGAGACGCTCATCGCCGGGCGGGGAGAGAGCTTTGGCGGGCGGCTGATCGACTTGAGCGCCGATCCTACCGGAGGCGTCGTGCTCGTCTTCGGCCGGCAGGCGAACGACGCGTTTCTCTTTGTGCGTCGCCTGGAAGCCGCCGCGGAGACCTGGGGAAGCGATATCTTGATTACCTACGGGCAGCGCGGCGCGTTTCCCTCGGTGGCGGTTAACGAGCTTGGCACGACCTACGTCGTTTACAACCTCGGGGTGGGCGCCTTGGTCGACGTCGGAGCGACGGCGATTGCGCATGGGTCGGTGGACCCGGGCCCGGAGGTCAATTTGACAGCGAACGAACCGGAGACCCAGGGCCTGCCCGCGGTGACGGTCGACAACACCGGGGCACCGTGGATCATCTATTTCAACCAGACCTCAGACGGCGTTGCCAACGCGGCCAAGACGCTCCGCGCACCGGTGACGCCCCTCGATTGAGGAACACGAGTTCCCCAGGTTGAGCGCGGCTGGGCAGACGTTCCCTTGAGGAGTACAATGCCGATTAGCACTCTCGGGTCGAGAGTGCTAATGTGAATCGCGCGCTTGCGCGTACCGGTCCGTTGGGACGGGCCGTGATGTGCGAGGAGGAATCAGATGAGCATTTCGCGATGGGATCCGTGGGGTGACATGGTCAGCCTGCGGGAAGCGATGAACAGCCTGCTCGAAGAGAGTTTTGTCCGAGGGCGTGGACCGGCGCGACCGGGTACGACGAGCCTGGCGATCGACGTCCGCGAGACGCCGGAGGCGTTCGTCGTGACCGCGTCGGTTCCCGGCGTGCGGCCGGAGGAGGTCGAGATCACCGTTCTGGGTGAGACGATTCGGATCGCGGGCCGGCGGCAGGACGAAACCGAGGAGCAAGACGCCGAAGGACGGTGGCTCGTGCGCGAGCGGCACGTCGGCGCCTTCGAGCGGAGCGTCTCGCTGCCAGCGGCAGTGAGGGCCGACGCCGCCGCGGCCGACTTCAAGAGCGGAGTCCTGACGATCACGCTGCCGAAGGCAGAAGAGGCGAAGCCGCGGACGATCGCCGTCCGGTCCGGCACTGACAACGGGGCAGCGAACTCGATCGCGTAAAGAGCCGACCCACCAAGGACGGGCGAGAAGCGGGGGGGCCTCCGGTCTCCCCGCTTATTCATTGCTGACCTACCCTTGGTCGGAGGGAGCGGCTTGATCCGAAAGTGGCGGCGTGACGCTGGCAGGCCGGCGGCCGAAGGTGAACCCGAGCGATGCGGCCGATTGGATGTCCGAGGAGCGCTCCGCAACGTGGATTGCGCTGGCGCCGGCGCGCTGGAGTAGGTCGACGACGACTGCAATTCGGCCGGGGGCGAAGACCATCACCAATGGCCGCGTCTGGTCAGCGAGGCTGGGAGGGTCGGTGATGCCGGCCCGGCGAAGTTGCCCCGTGAGATCGCCACGCGCCGCATCCATCACCCGCGTGTTTGGCCCGTAGCCGCCGCGATGCAGCGACGCCAGCGCATCCGGTAAATCGTCGCGCTGGATGACGCCGAGTACCGTGTCGGCTGCCATACCCCATGCTCCCCACGCCTATGGTTTACGACGGCCTGTGACTGCAAGTCGAAGGTGAATGATAGGCCGAATCGAAATCTGTCGCCATGGAGTCTTCGTCGCGGTTTTTCAACCGACCTGCATGACCGCTTGGGCAACACTGAAGTAGATGATGATCCCGGTCGCATCGACCAACGAGGTAATCAAAGGTGCGGAGACAACCGCGGGATCGAGCTTGAACTTGCTCAGCGCCAGCGGCAGCACGGCGGCAACGATGGCGGACCAGACGATAAGCGCCATGACCGTCGCCCCGACCGTCAGCCCAAAGTCGATACTGCCGTCACTCTCCCAGAGTCCACGCCCGAACATGAGCGCCGCCATCACCAGGCCCAAGGCGACGGCGGTGACCGATTCCTTGGCAACAATCTGCAGGGCGTGGCGCGGCGCGACCTCGCCGACCGCCATGGCCCGGATGATGGTGGTGACGGTTTGGCTACCGACGTTGCCGCCGGTGCCGATCAGGATTGGGACAAAGAGGGCCAGGAGCACCTGTTCCTCCAGCATGCCCGTGTACCGGTTGTAGATCGAGAGAGTGACGAACTGGGCCAAGAAGAGGGCCAGCAGCCAGACAATTCGCTTGCGAAAGAGAAGACGTGGGGAGGCGCGCAAGTAGGGTACGGCGAGTGGGGACGAACCACCCAAGCGCTCGATGTCCTCGGTCGCCTCCTCTTCGAGGACGTCTGCCACGTCGTCGGCGGTGATAATTCCGACCAGGCGGTTCTGAGCGTCCACGACCGGGACCGCGAGCAGGTCGTGCTCGGTCACGATATGCGCGGCCACCTCCTGGTCGGCGTCAACCGGAACGGTGACGATATCGGTCGCCATGAGGTCGCGGACGGGTGTCGACGGCGGCGTGAGGACGAGCCGGTGCAGTGAGAGAACGCCCAAGAGGCGGTCGTCGGGGTCGACCACATAGACATAATTGACCGTCTCGGCCTCCTCTGCCACGCGGCGGAGCGCCGCGATGGCCTGGTCGGCGCGAAGGTCCGGCGCCAGCGCGACGAAGGCCGGCGTCATGATCCCGCCCGCCGTGTCCGGCGGGTAGGCCATCAATTCGCGGATCTCGGCCGCCTCGGCTGCTTCCATTAGCACGAGAATGGTGTCGCCGACCGCCGGCTCGAACGCCGCGAAGATGTCGGTCGCGTCGTCCGGATCGATCTCTTCGAGGATGTCGGCCGCCTGCGCGGCCGACATGCGGGAGAGGATGCTGGCGGCGTCAAGGTCGTCGAGACGGGCCAGGAGGTTGGCCAGCGCCTCGTCGCCGAGGATGGCGAAGAGCCGGCTCAGCTCGGCCGGAGCTAGATCCCTGAGTAGTGCCAACGCGTCTTCTTCGAGCATCCGCGCGGCGAGTGCCTGGGCGCGCGTGGCGTCGCCACTCGCGACCGCTTCGCGAATGTCATCGAGCAGCGATGCCGCGACCGTGACGCGGCTCTCGTACGGCGAAGCCATCTCAGTGCCGATCCGGCCGCGCGGGCACTAGCGGGCCGCCAGCGCGCGGCGCACGGCAGATCGTAGGAGCTGGGCAACGCGGACAGGAACCCTCGAATCTTTTTGGGGCGCGGAGCTGTTCTCCGCGTGAGGCCGCACCGTAGACGTCGCCTCGACCGGTCGGACCGAAACGGGAATTGAGCGCACGACCGGCTGGTCGGCGTCGCGGGTGATGTAGTAGCGAATCGTCTTCGCCATGGTCGCACCGCCTTTCGGGCCGGGAGATTCCCGGCACGCACACCCCGGTTGCCCGGGGCAAGCGATGCATGGCGATCAGGGGATCATCATGCGGCGCGTGGCGCCTGGGCAGCGGGGTAACTGATTCGCTGAACCGCGTGACTACTGCCGGCGTCCAACGCCGCTCCCTTCCTGGATCCGACACGAGCCGGCCATCGCGCCAAAGCTCGACGGCGGGGAAGATGGCTCGCATGCCAAAGCCGGGCACGATGTCCCGGACTGGTTCAGGGTACCCCAGATTCTACTCCTTCGTCAATGCGCGACGCCCAAGATCGGCCGGCGAGCCGCAAACGATTTACAGCCGTGCCGCCTGGTCGTATACTTGGGAAAGCCGGGGAGCTGGGGGTGGATGCCCTCGGCTCCTTATCCATTGCTCCCAGGCGCCGCTCAGGCCCTTTGGAGTCACACGTTCGCGCGGTCGCGATTGGGTCCCGCCGGCCATTGCCGGACGGGGTGGCCGCTGGCAGCTATGCCCTGCTGACGACCGGTCTCCCTGGCCGGGGCGTGGTATTTTGTGTGGCGAGCGTCATCCGGCGATGAAAGGACACGGCAAATGGTCAAAGAACGCACCATCATGTTGACACCGGCTGGGAAGGTCAAGCTCGAGGAAGAACTGAATATGCTGGTCACGACGAAGAAACCCGACCTCTCGACGCGTATCGCCGAGGCGACCGAGCACGGTGACGTCTCCGACAACAGCGAGTACGAGGGCCTCAAGGACGAATTCGCCCACATCGAGGCCCGCATCCGCGAGTTGGAGCATACGCTCGAGCGCGCCGAGATTGTCGAGCATTCAGATGACAACGGTCGCGTCGGCTTCGGTTCAACCGTAACCATCCGCGCTGACGACGGTTTCGAGGAAACCTGGACGCTGGTGAGCCACGAGGAGGCCGATACGCGGGAAGGCACGATTTCGACCGAATCGCCCGTCGGCCATGCCCTCGTCGGTCGCAGCATCGGCGAGTCCGCCGCGGTGAAAACGCCGGGCGGAGAGATCGTCTACACTGTGATCGGCATCGCCTAGGCGATCTCGCCGAGCGTTGCCGGCGATCGATCGTCACAAACCGTGCCGGGCTCCGCGATGCGGGCGCCCGGCGCGTTCTTGTCCGGGCTCCAGATTGCGACGTCCAATTGCGACTGATTGAAGAGAAACCTATGGTCCACTCCCTTTCGGAACTGCAAGAGCAGCGTCGCCTGAAGGCCGACGAGTTCCGCGCGCTCGGCATCGACCCCTATCCAACACGATCGTCGCGCACGCACACGACCGCCGAAGCCATCGCCCTGTTTGAGGAGGGCGTAGCGCTTCAGGGCGCGGAGGAAGCCGTTGGCAAGGCGGTAACGGTGGCCGGCCGGGTCGTCGGCAAGCGCCATATGGGTAAGACCGTCTTTGCCCACGTCCGCGACGGTCATGGCGAGGTGCAGCTCTATCTCCGCAAGGACGAACTGGGTGAGGAGTTCGACCGGTTCCTCAAGTTGATCGACCTCGGCGATTGGGTCGAGGCGACCGGCGACCTCTTTCGGACAAGGATGGGGGAGGTTTCGGTTCGTGTCGCGACGTTCCGGATCCTATCAAAGGCGCTGAACGCGCCGTCAGAGAAGTGGCATGGGTTGCAGGACGTCGAGCTGCGGTATCGCCAGCGCTACGCCGACCTGATCGCCAACGCCGACGTGCGCCGCGTTTTCGTCATACGCGCCAAGATCATCTCGGCGATGCGCCGCTTTCTGGACGAACGCGGCTACCTCGAAGTCGAGACGCCGGTCCTCCAGCCGCTCTACGGTGGCGCGGCGGCGCGGCCCTTCACGACCGTGTATAACGCGTTGGACCAGACGTTTTACCTGCGCATTGCCGACGAGCTCTACCTGAAGCGCCTGATCGTCGGTGGCTACGAACGCGTCTACGAGATCAGTAAGGACTTCCGGAACGAGGGGATGGACAAGGTCCACTCGCCGGAATTCACCATGCTGGAGTTCTACGAGGCGTTCGCCGACTACGAATCGATGATGGAAACGGTCGAGGCGATGCTCGTCCGCGTGGCGAAGGAGGCGCTCGGCTCGACGCGCTTCGACAACCAGGGGAATGAGATCGACCTTGGCAGCCCGCGACCCTGGCCGCGCATCTCGCTGCGCGACGCGATCCTGAGCGCCAGCGGGATCGACTATACCGCCTATCCCGATCAACAAGACCTCATGCGCGCGGCGCGGGAGGCGGGTGCCGACGTCGAGACCGGGACCGTCTGGCCGCGCATCGTCGACGACTTGCTGAGGCAGTTCGTGCGGCCCTATCTGATCCAGCCGACCTTCCTGATCGACTATCCCGTCCAACTCTCGCCGCTCGCCAAACGCAAGCCGGACGACCCAACGCACGTCGAGCGCTTCCAGGTCTACATCGGCGGCGGCGAGTTCGCCAATGCATTCACCGAGCTCAATGACCCGCTCGACCAACTCGACCGGTTCCGCGACCAGCAAGCCGACCGCGCCGCCGGCGACGAGGAGGCGATGCCGATCGACGGGGACTTCGTCAATGCGTTGATGTACGGCATGCCGCCGACCGGCGGCGTCGGGATCGGCATCGACCGCTTGACGATGTTGCTCGCGGACCAGCTGAGTATCCGGGACGTGATTCTCTTTCCAGCCATGCGCAAACTGCCGGCGGACTAGGACCAATCGCCGCGGGTGTCGGCGTGGCCGCGGTATGATTGCACGCCGAGAGCGATGGAAAGACGGCGCGATCGCCGGTGCAATCACCGCACACGCGCCAGAGCGTGACGGGAGTTGGCCATGTCGGACAACGAGTACCAAAAGGAATATGGTCCGATCGACCGGATCCGCGAGGCGTCGGGCATATACGAGCTCGGCTTCGACCAGGAGTCGATGAAGGGCTTTCTCTTGCCATTCATCGTGGTCGTGGCAATTGGGCTGCCGCTCGGTCTGCTGATTTGGCTCTGGCTCTAGCGGAAGCGAAGAATGGCCGGATCGAGCGATGAAGCGAGGGAGTTCGCGCGTGCGTAGCGTGCTGACGGTGACGATGGCACTGATGATCGCTTTGGCGGGCGCGTCATTCGCTTCGCCCGGCGGTGTGGCGAGCGCCGCGAATCGCTACTTCGTCGACGAAACCGGGCATATCCTGGCCGACCCCTTTTTGACCTACTGGGGACACACAGACGGCATGCGGCGCTTTGGGCTGCCCGTCACCGAACCGGTGACGATTCGCGACCGGCCGGCGCAGTATTTCGAGTTCGGCGTCCTGCGAGCGCGGTCGTCGTCGAAGGACGATCCGCAAATCGAGCCGATGCGGGTCGGGTCGCATCTCCTTGCCGAACGCCACGACCCGACGCGACTGGCGGCCGGACGCAGGATCGGCGGCGATCGATCGGCGCCGAGTTTTCGATCGCGTGGCGAGCCCGACAACGAGCGCGTGCGCTTCGACGAGGCGACGGGGCACACGATTTCGGGCCGCATCCTCGGTGCATACGACGACCTTGGCGGGGAGGCGTATCTCGGACGACCGCTCTCCGAGTCGTACGTCACGGGCGGGATGCGCGTCCAATGGTTCCAATATGGCAGGGTACAGTGGCGACTGAGCGACGAGCGCGTCGAGTTGGCACCCGTTGGTTTTGAGCTGGCCGTGGCGCGAGGTGAGGCCATCGATCGCATCTCGCGCGGCGATCTGGCGCGCTTCGACCCCACGCGGTTCCGTCGCTTTGGCGGCGACGGCACGATCCCCGAGGCTCGCGGGCCATTCGATCCGGTTGCGGTGCGGATTCCGGCGATCGGCATCGAGGCGAAGATCGAGCAGGTGCCGATCGTCGCGGGCGTGATGGAGGTGCCGCAAGACGCGTGGAACGTCGGGTGGTATCCGACGATTTCGACGCCGGGCGAGTTTACCAACGTCGTCGTGGCCGGGCACCGGGACTGGTGGAGCATCGGGCCGGTCGTCTTCTACAACCTAGAGCGTCTGAACCGCGGTGACAAAGTCTACCTGCTCGGCGCCGATGGCGCCGGTTTTACTTACAGAGTGGTTGACCGCTGGATGATCGACGGTGACACCCACGCCGGCGAGATCGTTTCTGACACGGGAACAGAGACGCTGACCCTGATCACCTGCGGCGGCGCGTTCTCTGGCGGCGAATACGAGAACCGGGTGATCGTCCGTGCCGAGCGCATCTGACGCGGCGGTCGAGCCATCCGCGATTTCGCGCGCTCCGGATGCCTGGTGAAGAGTACGCGGTCGTTGGCGCCAACTCATTGGCACAATCATACGCTCACCTGGGGCGAGCGCACGTTGGTGATGGCGATCGTCAACGCCACGCCTAACTCGTTTAGTAGCGACGGCGTAGGCGGCAATATCGGCGCGGCCATTGCGCTGGCCGAAGAGGCGGTTGCGGCCGGCGCGGCGATCATCGACGTTGGCGCCGAATCGACCCGCCCTGGCCATGAGCCGATTGACGCGGACGAAGAGCTACGGCGGTTGTTGCCCGTACTGCGGGCGATCGATCCGCGCCTCTCCCTCCCCATCTCGGTCGACACCTCAAAGGCGGCGGTCGCCGAGGCCGCGCTCGACGCGGGGGCGGCAATCGTCAACGATGTCCGCGGCTTCACGTTCGATCCCGAGCTGGCGCACGTCGTCGCCCGGCGCGGAGTACCGGCGATCCTGATGCACGACGCCGTGCCGGACGATCACGACGATCTGCTCATGAGTCTCCTGCGCGAGCTGTCCCGTCGCCTCGACCGGGCGGTGGCGGCGGGGGTTGCCTGGGACCATCTCATCGTCGATCCGGGATTTGGGTTCGGCAAGGATTGGCGGCAGAATCTCGAATTGCTGCGACGACTGTCGGAGCTGCGGGTGCTCGGCCGGCCGATTCTGGTCGGATTCTCGCGCAAGAGCACGATCGGTCGCGTGCTCGGCTTGCCCCCCGAAGACAGGCTGGAAGGGACGCTGGCGACGACCGCGCTGGCCATTGCCGGCGGTGCCGACATGATCCGGGTGCATGACGTTCGCGCTAACGTGCGCGCGGCGCGGATGGCCGATGCGGTCGTGCGTGGCGTTGCAGAAACGTAGCGTGGCAACCGCGTATCTTGCGCTTGGCGCGAACCTTAGAAATCGCTTGGCGACGCTGCGCGACGCGGTTGTGGCGCTTAGTCGGATCGGCACGGTGACGGGCACGTCGACGGTGTACGAAACCGAGCCGGTCGGGTATCTGGACCAACCGGCTTTCCTCAATGCGGTCGTGAAAGTGGAAATCGATCTATCTCCCCGACAACTCCTCGAGGCGATGCTGCGGATAGAGGCCGATCATGGCCGAACCCGCACCTTCCGCAATGCGCCCCGCACGCTTGACCTCGATCTCCTCCTCTACGGAAATGTGGTATTGGACGAGCCGGGACTGACGATTCCCCATCCGCGGCTGCATGAGCGGGCGTTTGTGCTGGCGCCACTGGTCGATGTCGCGGGTGAAGTGATCCACCCGCTCTTGCAGCGGACGATTGCCGACCTTTGGTGTGACCTTCAGCCCACGACAACCGGCATTCGGCCAATCGCCGAGTCGTTGATTCCGGGCGACCGGTAGGCAATGCTTAGATTGTGGCAGGAACATCAAGCATCGAGCGGGCGGAGACCGAGGATGCGGCGGGCGTCGTCCGGCGAAGCGACCGGGCGCCCGCACTCGCTTGCGATCCGCACCAGGCGTTCGACGAGTTGGGCGTTGCTGCTGGCCAGGATTCCCTTGTCATAATAGAGGTTGTCCTCCAGACCGGTACGGACGTGGCCCCCCATCGCCATGCCGGCGATGCCGAGCGGCAGTTGGGCGCGGCCGATGCCGCAGACCGACCACCGCGCGTCCGGCGGGAGCATGTCGACGAGATGAACGAGTTGCTTCACCGTGCCAGGGGAGCCGCCGCGGACGCCGAGGACGAACTGGAACCAGAAGGGTGGCTTTAGTTTGCCCTCGTCGATCAGGCGGAGGGCGTTGGCGACGTGGCCCGGTTCGAAACATTCGATCTCCGGCAAGACGCCGTGCATCTCCATGCGGGCGGCAAGCTCGTCGAGGAAGGTCGGCGAGTTGACGAAGACGATCTTGCCAAAGTTCAGCGAGCCGCAGTCGAACGACGCGATCTCCGGGCGGAGGGCAACCGGTTGCATCCGGTGCTCGTCGCCGGTCGTGCCCGCGCCGCCACCGGTGCTCATGTTGATGATGACGTCGCTGCCAGCCTCCCGAATCAGGTCGCGCGCCTTGGCGTAGCGAGCCGGGTCGCACGTCACCTTGCCATCTTCGTCGCGGACGTGGAGATGGACGATCGCCGCCCCCGCCCGCCAGCAGTCGAGCGCCGATTGGGCGATCTCCTCCTCGGTAATCGGCACGGCCGGATTCTGCTCTTTCGTCGGCCAGGAGCCGGTGAGCGCGGCGGAGATGATGACGGGTTCGGCGAAGGGACTCGACATGCCGAGTGCTTCCTTTGGTCGTATCGACGGGTTGCCAATGGCGATTCGTTGGAACATATCATCCGCTTCGCGGGCCGAGTCGGCAAGGCGCCGAGAAGGCCTGGCGCGCACGATTTGACCGCCGAAAATGGGCCATGGTAGACTTATTTTGACAGCAGTTGGGCCGTGGCGCATTCGTCTAGTGGCCTAGGACACCGCCCTCTCAAGGCGGAGATCAGGGGTTCGAATCCCCTATGCGCTACCACGGAGACGGCCCGGAGGCATTGCCTCCGGGTCGTTTTTGTTCCTGCCCTTCGCCTAAATGCGTTGCAGATGCGTGATTTTGAAGCCGTCCGCGTACTTGAGGCCGTAGCCGATGGCACGGTCGCCGGCGATGTGGGCGGCCCAGATCAAGGCGAGTGACGTGGCGAGTGACGAACCGGCGAACCCGACGAAGACGAGCGCGCCGGGCGCGATAAAGGCGTGGGCCAAGTTGTAGCAAAGGGCGCCGACCCGGGTGCCGGCGAGGTAGCCGAGGGCGGAGAGGTCAGGGGCGAGGATGAGGGCGGCGAAGAGGAGCCAGGAGTCGCCGTGGCGCTCGTAGAGCCCGATGACTACCGCAAGCAACATCAGAGATTCGACGCGTAGCAACCTGGACGGCGTTAGCGCGTTCATTGGCATTCCTGAGGTGGGGGCAAAGAAAAATCCCGACAAACCGCGCGTCCGAATCATCCCCGCGTCGACCGCCTCCGTCGCACGTCGCCCCGCAACGCGTGCAACATCGGTGATCGACCCCGGAGCCGACCCGGTCCCGGACGAAACCCCGCAGCTTCGTCCGCCGTTGCCGGTCCTGGTGAGAAGTGACCCGGAGCCGCTAGCTCGTCGGGACTGTACGAACACAATAACCGTACGACGTGTCCGTGTCAAGAGGGGAGCGTGGGCAATTTCTTCGCAATTTGGAAAGCCCGGTCGCCGCGCGTATTCTAACCCATCGTCGATTGTCGCGCGAGTTACGCCGCGCGCGGTGTCCGTTCAATAACAGGCACGACCGGCACCGCGTGTTCCTCGACGCCGCTCGCGAAGTCGGCGTCGAAGATGGCTTCAATGCGGCGAAGGTTGATCGGGTCGGTGAGGATCAAACCGAGCTCACGATTCCGGTCGAGGGAGGTTTGGGTCAGGTTCTGCGACCCGACGAAGGCCCGCTGCCCGTCGGCCATCAGCATCTTGGCGTGGATGTAGGGATTGTCGACGAGGCGGACCTGGACTCCGGCGGCAGCCAAAAGCAGTCGGACTGGGTCGCTCTCGAAGGTTTCGGTGGACATAATCAAGCGAACTGTCACGCCGCGTTCGACCGCGGCGCGCATGGCAGCGACGATCTCCAGATCGCGCAGCACCTCCGCGTAGACATCGAGTGACTGTTGCGCGCTGTCGATCAACGCGAGGAGCTCGGAACGACTGTTGATCGGGCTGACGATCAGCGGGCCGTCCGGTGGCGAGCCACCGGAC
>JBOGUF010000059.1:0-165045 GCA_050696075.1 Thermomicrobiales bacterium | reverse complement strand
AAGCAACACCGGCCGCGACGCCGGCGGCCTAATCCGCCTTCGACTTGGCGTCGATTGGCGACGCGGGGCGCTTGGGCGCCCCGCGTCGCATGTTTCTTACGGGCAATTCGTGTCTGAATCGCCGAGGTCTCGCGCGCGGCGGTTGTGAATCTTTGGCAAAGGCTTGCCCATGGGCAAGTCAGTCGCTAAGATGGGTATCGGCCCGGTCGGGGTGTTATGGTCGTGGCCGGGTTCAGCCTCGACGGGGGACCGAGGGGCGGCAGGGGAGGGACTCAGAGTGGCAATCAACCGGATTCTGATCGTCAGTCTGGTCGCGGCCGTTGCCACGACAGTGAGTCTCCTCTTGGGCGCTCATACTGTTCGTGCCTTTCCTACTAATTTCGACAATCGATTCCAGGTCATGGCCGACGGCGATCCCGGCGAGTCCGACGGCACAACCGAAAACGAGAACAACACGCCCGGCGACGCAATCCCAGGCCCGGTCAACGGTGGGGATAGCACTGAGATGACCGCGGGCGGAGGGAACATCGGCGGGGACGGCACCGGTGGCGACGGCGCCGGCGGCGATTCGGTCGGCGGCGACGCCGAGGCCGGCGATGCCCAAGGTGGGCCGGCGGTCGGCGGCGCGACCAGCGGCGGCGACACCAGCGCCAAAGAAGCCGGCGAAGGTCAGCTTATCACCGGCGAGGACGGGGAGAACGGCAGCGACGGCCCGGTCGGCGGTGATGGGGGCGACGGCGAGAGCGTCGTCGGTGGCGAAGGCTACGTTGGATTCGTGGCCGGGGGCGGTAACACGCGCGGTGGCAACGCCACTGGCGGTGCCGGCAACGGCGGTCAGGCCCGTGGCGGCACTGGCAACAATGCCGGCGACGGCACTGGCGCCGATGGCACCGGGGCCGAAGGCGGCGGCGATACGACCGGTTCCTCCGCCATCGGTGGCGATGGCACCGGCACCGGCGCCAACGGCGGCAACGCGACTTCGATCACCATCGGCGGCAACAACCAGGGCGGCACCGGCACCGGTGGCGACGGTCAGGGCGGTGACTCGCTTGGCGGCAATGCCGAGGGCGGGGAAGGCCAGGGCGGCGCCGCGACTGGCGGCGACACCTTCGGCGGCGACACGACCGGCGGCCAGGGTGGCACCGGGGGCCAGGGTGTCGGCGGCGACGGCGGCAACGGCGGCGACGCCGCCTATGTCGGCGAAGAAATCGACAGCGGCACGGGAACGACCTCGATCACCGTCGACGATCCGGTCATGGTGGTCGGCGGGACCGGCGGCGACGGCGGCGACGCGACCGGTGGCGAAGGCGGTGTCGGCGGCATAGCCAACGGCGGCAATACCATCGGCGGTACGACCCGCGGTGGCATCGGCCGCGGCGGCAACGGCATCGGCGGCAACGCCCGCGACGGGGGAGACGGATTTGGCGGCGACGGCGCCGGTGGCGACGTCAGCGGCGACACGATCGGCGGCGACGCGACCGGTGGCGACGGCGACGGAGGCGCGGGCGGTAACGCGACGAGCTCAACGTCCGGCGGTGGCAACACGGCTGGTGAAGGCGTCGGCGGCACCGGTACAGGTGGGAACTCCATCGGCGGATCCGGCACCGGCGGCCTTGGCACGGGTGGCGAGGCGACCGGCGGCGACGCCGTTGGCGGCACCACAACCGGCGGCCAAGGCGGCACCGGTGGCACCGGCACCGGCGGTCAAGGTGGCGCCGGTGGCGACGCTTCGGCCACCGGCGTGACCGTCGAGGACTTCGACGGCACGCTCACTATCAACGCCGGCTCAGGCAACACGGGTGTTGCCGGCGACGGCGGCAGCGGCGGCGACGGCACCGGTGGCGTCGGCGGGACCGGCGGCCAGGCCAACGGCGGCGACGTTCGCACCGGCGGCACGTACGGCGGTGACGGCTTTGGCGGCGATGGCATCGGCGGCGATGGCGACCAAGGCGGCGACGGCTTTGGCGGCGACGGCACGGGCGGCGCCGCGACTGGGGATGTTCACCTAGGCGAGGCCCAGGGCGGCTCCGGCACGCCGAATGGCGCCGAAGCCTCCATCGGCGCCATCGCTCCCAACGAGGGTGGCGACGGTACCGGTGGCGCCGGTCAGGGTGGCGATTCGATCGGCGGCGCGGGCACTGGCGGCGAAGGCCAGGGCGGCAATGCGACGGGCGGTGACGCCATTCAGGGTGACACGTACGGCGGCGAAGGCGGCGAAGGCGGCACCGGCGAAGGCGAAACTGGCGGCGAGGGCGGCGACGCGACCAATATCGGCGCGCGGGTTTCCGGCGGCAGCGGCACGCTCAACGTCAACGGCAGCGGCGGCAGCACGACCGTCGGCGGAGCCGGTGGCGACGGCGGCGATGCGACCGGCGGCGAAGGCGGCGACGGCGGGACCGCGGTCGCCGGTGACGTCGAGCTCGGTGAAACCGAGGGCGGAACTGGCACGGGCGGCGACGGCAGTGGCGGCGACGCCGGCACCGCGGGTGAGGGTCTCGGCGGCGACGGCACCGGTGGTCCCGGCTCCGGCACCCTCTACGACAGCGACGGCAATGTGATCGAAGTCGTCGATGCGGACGGCGTCGGCACTGACGGCGAAAGCACGCCGGGCGATGAGATTGACGGCATCGGCACCGACGGCGCGTCGAACGACGGGGTCGCCACGAACGGCGAGATCATTCTCGGTGAGACTGAGGACGGCGACATCGGCATCGGCGGCGATGCGATCGGCGGGGCCGGTTCCTCCGGCGGTAGCGCGGTCGATGTCGGCGTTTATACGCTCAACTACGACGGCATCGTCAACACCAGCAACACCGGCGGCGACACCACGATGGGCGGCGACGGCGGCCGGGGCGGCAATGCCGCCGGCGGTAACGGCCGTATCGGCGGCGACGCCACCGGCGGGGCCGGCGGCGACGGCGGCGGCGCCTTCGACGCCAGTTGGCTCACCCAGGATTGCGACATCAGCGATCTCCACATGGATCTTGGGAGCGGGCCGCAAACGACGATCGACGGAGCCTGCATACCCTCGATGGATGCCACCGACATCGTGCTCGGCGGCGACGGCGGCCACGGCGGATTCGCCCAAGGCGGCGAAGGCGCCGAAGGTGGTGGCAACGCCCAGGGCGGGGACGGTGGCGACGGCGGCGCGGCCTTCGGCGGCACGTCCAAAGGCGGCGACGGCGGCGACGGCGGCGACGCTGCCGCGAACGGTGGCAACGCCCAAGGCGGTGACGCCGGAGACGGCGCCTTGGCGGTGGGAGTTGACGCGACGGCCGGGAGCGGTGGTGAAGGCGGCAACGCGGTCGCGTGGGATGGCAATGCCCAAGGCGGCAACGGTGGCGATCCCGGCGCCTACGATGGCACCGCCAGCGGCGGCGACGGCGGCGATGCAACTGCCGTCAATGGCAACGCGACTGGCGGCGACGGCGGCGCAATGGCCGACGGCGGCTGCGGCACCTCCGTCAACGGCAACGCGTCGGCCGGCCAAGGCGGCGTCGGCGGCTATGACGGCTGCGAAGTCGAGTTGGACGACGACGGAGACGGCTTCTACGACGTCGACTTCGGTGGCGGTGGTTGATCCCTTCTCGGATACATGAAGAGACGTGACAGTCCGACGGCACCCGGACTGTGCCGGGCGCCGTCTCTCGTTTCGATGAAGAAGGTGCTTACGTGGTAACACTGGATCACACGCCCGGTCAGGAACACGTCGAGGCGCGGCTGCGCAACGATCTCATTGTCTGGCTGACCTCGGTGCGTGCCGACGGGCGGCCCCACATCGTACCGGTCTGGTTTCTGTGGGACGGCGAGGATCTGTTGATCCTGAGCAAGCCGGAGAACCAAAAGATCAAGAATATTCGGCGCGATCCCCGCGTTTCGCTCGCGCTCGACGACTCGAAGTCAGGTCACGACGTGGTTATCTTCGAGGGCGAGGCCACGCTGCTGGTGGAACCGGCGGCCGACATCGCGCCGCCGGCCTACGCGGAGAAGTACGCCGAGCTGCTGCGAGAGATGAACTGGAGTCCGACGGCCATAGTCGAGGAATACTCCCAAGTGATCCGCGTGCGCCCGACGCGGTTCATCACGTTCTAGCGGCGCGTTAAAATCGCCAGAGGATGGCGATCAATGCGCCCAGGCACAGAAACGGCCCGTAGAAGACGGAACGCACGAGCCGCCGCTTGACCACAACGGCCGCGACGACGGCAAGACCGCCCAGGGCAAACCCCAAGAAGAGCGCGGTCAGCACCACCGGCCAGCGGGTCATCGCCCCGATCATCCCGGCCAGGAGGATGTCGCCGGTCCAGATCGGCGTCACCCGGACGCGACCGAACGCCCAGCGCACGGCGGCGAAATAGATCGCCACGCCGACCAAAGCGGTTGCCGCGCCGAGCAATGCATCGCCGATCTGTGCTAATCCCTCTAGGGCGGCGAATGCCAGCCCGAGCAACGTGCCCATCACGAGGAGATTGCTAAAGACCAGGCGGGAACGAAGGTCGATCAACGCGACGAGGGCAAGCAGAACGGCAAAGACCAACGCCGCAACCTGCCTCACCGGATCGTCGATGAGGAGCGCCACCGCGGCAAAGTAGGCGGCAATCGCCAGCTCAAACGGTACCCGTCCAAGCGGCTGCCGATGTTCGCAGGCCGGGCAAACGAAGCTGACCCCAAATCCGTAGGCCGGCGCCCACGCGGGCGCCGGCAACGTCGCGCCGCATTGCTCGCAGGCCGGTCCCGACGAGAGCGGCCGGCGGGCGACGAGCGCCGTCGCGACGATCCAAATAAGCGCGCCCGCCAGCCAACCGAAGACCGCGAGCGTGACAACGCCGGCGGTACTCACGCGCGAGCTGCTCTCGCGCGCATCGCCGCGGCCATCATCAGCTCAACCGGCGGGGGGCGACCCGTCCACAGCTCGAGCGCCTTCGCCCCTTGGTGGACCAACATCGAGAGTCCATCGAGCGTCGGCAACCCGCGCTCACGCGCCGCGCGCAGCAAATCAGTATCGCGGTAGGTGAGGTCGACGACCAGCGCATTCGCCGGCAACAGGTCGAGCGACTCCGGTTCGATCGGCACGTCGCCTGGATGCCAGCCCAACGACGTGGCGTTGATCAGGACTTCCGCGCCGGCCAAGGCCGCGTGCCGATTATCGCGACGTGATGACACGATGTCTACCGCTGTCGGGCGAAGCTCCGCCGCAAGTCGCGCGGCGCGATCGGGATTCCGGTTGACGATACCGATTCTGGTTACACCGACCTGTTCCAGGGCCAGCACTACGGCCCGCGCCGCCCCGCCAGCGCCGAGAATGACCGCGCCACGACTGGCCGCGTCGGGGCAGACCTCGGTCAGCGCCGTCGCGAATCCGTAGACATCCGTGTTGTCGCCCGTGAGCGCCCCATCCGTGGCGATGATGGTATTGACCGCGCCCGCGCGCCTCGCCAGAGCGGAAACGTCGTCCAGGTGCTCCATGACCGCCAGCTTGTGCGGCACGGTCACGTTGGCGCCCAGGGTTCCCGGATCTCGAAGAAAGGCCAGGCGCCGCGCCAGGTCATCGGCCGGCGTTTGCCACAATTCATACGTCGCGGGAATGCCGAGCGCGTCGAGCGCGGGCTGCTGCATCGCGGGCGAGATCGAGTGCGCGACCGGATCACCGATCAAGCCGATGCGGAGGCGCTCAGTTTCAACCACGCCTAACCGCCTACTGGCTGAATGGGGATCTGTTCGCCGGATTCGAACGGATCGCTGCCCGGCGCGGGCGCGTCAACCACGCCGTTGCGGAAGTTGATGTTCTGATTCTGACTCGCTTCATCCGCTGCAAATAGGTGCCTGCCCGATTCGTCCGGGTGGGCAACAAAATACCAATACTGGGTCTCGTCCGGAGTCAAGACGGCCTTGATCGCATCGACGCCTGGATTGCAGATCGGACCAGGGGGCAGGCCATCGATTTGGTAGGTGTTGTATGGATTGTCTTCATCGAGAAGTTGCTCCTCCGATGGAGCGTCCCACCAGTCGCCGTCTTCTTCCTTGCCGACGCCGTATCGCGCGGTTGGGTCAGATTCGAGTCTCCATCCTTCCGACCAGCGCTTGAGAAAGACATCGGCAATGACCGGTCGCTCTGCAGGAACCTGTGCTTCTCGCTCGACTAACGCGGCGAAGGTCAACACCTGGTAGATGGAGAGGTTCATCTTCTGAGCGTGCTCACGCATGTCCGGCGTGAACTGCTCGTCAAATGCCATGAGCATTTTCTGAACGATATCCTGCGCGGGTTCATCGGTTCGAACTTCATAGGTGGCCGGGAAGAGAAACCCTTCGAGGGAATCAGGGTTGACCTCGTTGTCGCGGCTCACTAAGAATTCGTAGTTGTCGGTGGGGAACTCCTCGACGGCCTCCATGAAGTCATCGACGGAGCCGTCCCAACCGATTTCGACAAGTTGTTCCGCGATCTGCTCGGTGCGCCACCCTTCGATCACCGTCAGTTGGACCGTCTCGGCCTCTTCTTCGTCCGCTGCTTCCTCGCTATTGCCCCTGTTGTCACTCGACGCGGTGGCGGTTGAGCCGCCGGTGAGGAGATCGGCAAGCTGCTCTGCCGACATGCCTTTCTTCAGTTGATATTGCCCTGGCACCAAATCGGCATTCTTGATGCGGACAAATGCCTCGAAGGTCCATTCGTAACGAATGAGGTCCCGCTCTTGGAGCCCCGCGACGACGTCCTCAATCGTATCGTCCTGCTCGACGGTGAAGGTGAACCGGCGGCCGATGTCGTTCGGGCGCTGTTCATCGAGGTAATGGTCGAAGGCGCGCGCGCCGCCGGCGACGATCAGCACCGCGGTTACCGCGATCGTCACGATCTTGAGGCATTGGAGTACGATTTGGACCAAGAGTCGCGCCTTTCCTTTGGCGCTGGCGCGCGGCCGCGAGGCCCGGCGCTCGCGGAAGGCCAGTCGTCATTGTAGTCCCGTCGCCCGCCTCCAACAAGCAAAACGCGCCGAAGGCGTTTCCGGTGTCGGACGACGTTGCGCACGACGCGCCGATGCTGGTGGTCGTCGCCGGCCCCACCGCCGTCGGCAAGACCGAACTCGGAATCGAGTTGGCCCTCCGCTTCGACGGCGAGGTTGTTAACGCCGACTCGCGCTACCTCTTTCGCGGTATGGACGTCGGGGTCGCCAAGCCGGAGATGGCCGAACGGCGCGGTGTCCCTCACCACTTGATCGACGTCGTCGATCCCGACGCGGAGATGAGCCTGGCGACCTACCAGGCCATGGCCTACCAGGCGATCGCCGGCGTCATCGCCCGCGGTCGCTTGCCGCTCCTCGTCGGCGGCACGCCGTTGTACCTGAATGCGGTGGTCGAGGGGTGGCGTATCCCGCGCGTCTCGCCCGATCCGGCATTCCGAGCGAAAATGGAGGCGATCCTGGCGCACGACGGCGTAGCGGCATTGAGCGCGAAGCTCGCCGCGGTCGACCCGGTCGCCGCGGCGCGGAGCGGGACCAATCCGCGCCGGATCATCCGCGCGCTCGAAATCCACCGGGCGACCGGGCGGCCGATGTCGGAAGTGGAAGGCAAAGGCCCGCGCCCCTATCGCACGCTCGAGCTCGGACTGACGATGCCGCGCGACCAGCTCTATGCCGCCGTCGACCGGCGCGTCGACGACCAGATCACGCGCGGTCTCGTCGAGGAAGTCCGATTGCTGCTCGAAGGGGGGCTGTCTCCCAACGCCTCCTCGATGACCAGCCTTGGCTACCGGCAGCTCGTGCCCTACCTCGCGGGGGAGATCTCGCTCGATGAGGCTATCCAACGGATCAAGCACGATACGCACCGGTACGTCCGCCACCAGCAAACCTGGCTCCGCCGCAACCCGCGGCTTGTCGCCGTCGACGTCACCCAGCCAGGCTGGATCGAGCGAGCCGCCGACCTCGTGTCGAACTTCACGCGGACGCGAGATGCGATACCCATGGAACACCCATCGTCAATCTGAGTTGTGGAGAAAGAACTTCACTTTCTCGACTGACGTCGTATACTGCGCTTGACGCCACAATGCACGGTTCCTCCTCACTGGCGTCAAATCCATCGGTTGAGTCGTGCGGCGTGCCGCAAAGACAAAGGGGAGCGCAATGGCGGATCGAGATACGGCCTTTACGGACCGGGGCTACGTCCACCCGGAGGTTCTCGTTTCGACCGAATGGGTCGCCAAGCATCTGGGCGATTCGACGGTAAGGATCGTCGAATCGGACGAAGACATCCTGCTTTACGACATCGGTCACATTCCGGGCGCGATCAAGCTCGACTGGCACACCGATTTGCAGAACCCGGTGCGTCGCGACTTCGTCGACAAGGCCGGCTTCGAGGCGCTGATGTCGCGCGCCGGCATCGCCAACGACACGACCGTCGTCTTCTACGGCGACCGCAACAACTGGTACGCCTGTTACACCTTCTGGCTATTCAAGTACTTCGGGCACGAAGATTGCCGGGTAATGGACGGCGGGCGCGCCAAGTGGGAGGCCGAAGGCCGCGAGTACACACGCGAGATCCCCTCCTTCCCCGCGACGACATACACGGCGCGGGAGGCCGACCCGAAGCTGCGCGCCTTCCGCGACGACGTGATGGCGTTGATCCAGAACGACGGCGGGGCGTTGGTCGACGTCCGCTCGCCGCAGGAGTACTCGGGCGAAGTGATCCATATGGTGGGGTATCCGCAGGAAGGCGCCCAACGCGCCGGCCACGTCCAGGGCGCGCGAAACATTCCCTGGGGCAAGGCCGCCAACCAGGACGGCACCTTCAAGGCCGCCGACGAGTTGACCACCCTCTACGAAGGGGAAGGGGTCGGCAAAGAGCGGGACGTCATCGCATACTGCCGTATCGGCGAGCGGTCGAGCCACACCTGGTTCGTGCTCACCTACCTCCTCGGCTATCCCAACGTCCGCAACTACGACGGTAGCTGGACCGAGTGGGGCAGCATGGTGAATGTGCCCGTGGAGAAAGACGTGTAACGGAGCGAAGCGGCGTGGATCGGCAGGACTACATTGAGATTATTCTCGATCACTTCGAGCATCCCCGAAACAAGGGGCGGATGGAGGATGCGGACGTGCAGCTCGGGGGCGGCAACCCCGGCTGCGGCGACCTAATCACCGTCTATCTCAAGTTCGGGGAGGATGGCCGAGTCGAAAAGGCAAGCTACGAAGGCGAAGGCTGCACCATCAGCCAGGCCGGCGGCTCGATCATCGTCGAAATGATCGAGGGGATGACCTTGGACGAGGTGCAAGCTCTCGGCACGGCGACGATGGTCGAGGAGATGGGTGAGGACGTCGTCAAGAGCCGCGTCCGCTGCGCGACCCTCGCCCTCGGCACCGTTCAGGCGGCCATCGACCAGCACCTCAAGGAACGTCGCTTCGCCGCCGCAACCGCCTGACGCGGTCCTCGGCGGTCTTGCCCGCGGATGAGGAGTCGGTGACTCGGCCTCTTCCCATCGCGAGACCGTGTGCGCTGCAAATCAACGGGGCGCGGCAGAAATGCCGCGACTCGTCCACGATGCTCAGCGAGCTCAGATGCTGGAACCGGATCGCGGCGAACCCGCGCGATCCATGCCGAGGAACGACCCGAGCAGGGCGCCCATGGCGCTGCCGGTGAGCGCGCCGGCGAGCGTGACCATGCCGCGGCTGCCAAGCTCGTCGAATTGGGGCCCTATCAGCCACCCGATTGCCGCGCCGGCGATGATGCCGATCGCGACGCCGAGGATGGCGCCGCGCTCTGCCGCCTCGGCGTGGGCGCGATCGGCTTCTGAGCCGTCGAGCCAGGCTTCGACGTCAACGGCAAAGAGTTGGCCGAGCACGGCGCCGTAGACCAAGTGCAAGATCAAGTTGCCGAGAACCGGCAGTGGGCCAGCGTCGATGCCGGCGCCGAGAAAACCGCCGCCCATGATCGGCAAGAAGGCGATGACTGAGAGTGCCCACGGCACGAGGGCGAAGAGGATTCCCTTCCTCCAGCCGGGTCCGCTCAATCGTGGCTCGACGAAGTAGCCGTAGACACAGGCCCAGACCAGGCCCATGATCAGGTTGAGCGCGATCGCCAGCGCGATCCCGTCGCGCGTGCTCTCGGTCACCGGGTTGTGGCTGAGCGCCCAGAACCAGCGTTCGATCGTGTTTCCGCCTTCGGCGCCGATGGCACTCGAGAGTCCGTAGGCTGCCACGATGACGACGGTCATCGCGAACGTGGCCACGAACCCGCTCAGCACGCTGTCCGCGAACCAATCGGCGCGCCGATCTTTGTCTTGTGGCACGTCCTGCACACCAGCGACGTCACGCATGGACATAGTCGACCCCTTCCGTTCCGGGAGAAGGACAGACCGCCACCCTCCTCTGGCGGTTTCGTCAAGCTTACGAATAATAGGAGATTTTGGTTTGTTTCGGCGCGAGACGTGGGCTACACGTGAGAAACATCACAATTGCGCGCTGTCTGTGACGGATTGCACAAAAAGTCTGCGGTGTATTGCGCCGGCGAAGGCCATCACGCCGGAGTGCCATTCGTAACTGGATGATCCACCACGCGTATCGTCGCCAACGTCGCATCGGCCGGGCCGGAGAGGTACATGCCGTGCGCCGCGCCGATCCGCAGGTACTCGACCTGCTCGGTGCCGATGACCTCTCCCGGCGCGAGGACCGGAATGCCGGGCGGGTAAGGGATCACCGACTCGGCGGCGACCTCTCCGACCGACGCCGAGAGCGGAACGGTGCGCGTCGCGGCGAAAAAGGCGTCCCGAGGCGACATCGCTTGCTCACCGGCCGCGATCACCGCCCCGGAGGAGCGCATGGCGGATCCCGCCACGGCGCGCCCGGTGCGCTGGGTCGCCAGCGTTTCAAAGGCGCCGACCAAGCGATCGATACTCGCCTGGGTATCGCCGATCGTCACCAAGCAGACGACGCCGACCAAGTCGCTCATCTCCGGCTGAATCGCAAACCGCGCCCGCAAGGCCGTTTCGACCTCGAATCCGGTCATGCCCAACCCATGTACGTCGATAACGAGTTTCGTCAGGTCAACGTGGTCGACCCCGAGTTGGTGGGCATCGAGCACGCCGACGCCGGGGATGCGTTGGAGCCGACACCGCGCGTTTTCTGCGAACCCAATCGTCTGATCGAGCAGCGCCCGGCCGTGCAGCGCCATCTGGCGACGGCAGGCGTCGATGGAGGCGAGGATGGTGGCGGCCGGGCTTGTCGAATTGACCATGCCGACCGTGGTCGCGAGTCGCTCAAGGTCTATCTGCGGTCCTCGCGCGTGGAGAACAGCGGCTTGCGTCAGGCTGCCCAAGACTTTGTGCGTACTCCCAACCGCGCCGTCGACACCCGAGGCCATTGCCGACGGCGGCAACGCGGGGTGGAAGTGAAAATGCGGTCCCCACGCTTCGTCGACGTAGACCGGGACGCCGCGCTCATGGCTGGCCGCGGCAATCGCCGCCAGATCTGACGGCACGCCACAGTACGACGGGCTGACGAGGACGACGAGCCGAGCTTCGGGGTGCGCGTCGAGCGCCGCCGCCACGTCCCGCGGGTCGATGCCCAACCCAACGTTGAGCGTCAGGTGCAGGCGCGGCACAACATAGACCGGTTGCGCGCCGGTAAGGATGAGCGCAACGAGCAACGACTTGTGGATATCGCGCGCGACGATCACCTTGTCTCTGGGGCGGACACACGCCAGGAGGAAGGCGTGGTTTCCAGCCGAGGAGCCGTTCACCAGAAAGAATGAGCGCTGCGCTCCCCAGGTGTCGGCGGCGAGCGCTTCCGCCTGGCCCAGCGTGTCTCCGTGGAAGTGGGTGTCGTCGATGCCACCGCCGAGCGGGATGTCAGAGGCGAGGGCCGCGTCGCCCAGCAACTCGCGAAACGCGGGGTCGATGCCCAGCCCACGCTTGTGACCCGGCGTCGAAAAGGAAACGATCCCCGCGTCGTGATACCGCCGCATCGCCTCGACCAGGGGCGCTTTGCGATGATCGACCATGCCCGTTCGATCCACCTCGCTAACCCAGAACCGCTCCGGAAGCATACCGGGGAACCGCCCGGCGCGGTGGGACGCGGATGTGCGATGCTACGAGCACTCGGCGGCGTCGACGCCGGGTCTCACCGCCCAAGGAGCAACGTGATTGGAAGACGTCCGGCTCATCCTGGACCTCGTGCTGGCCCTGGGAGCCGCGTTTGCCGGCGGTCTGTTGGCGCGCCAGTTCGGCCAGCCGGTCCTGCTCGGCTACGTCCTGGCCGGCATCGTGATCGGGCCGAACACGCCGGGGCTTTTTGCCGATCGCGAGCGCGTCTTGCTCATGGCCAATCTCGGCGTCGCCTTCCTCATGTTCGCGCTCGGCGTCGAGTTCTCGTTCAACGAGCTGAAGCGGTTCCGCCGCGTCGCCACGATTTCGGCCGGCTTTCAAATCCCGCTAACCGTCGCCCTCGGGACGGTGGCCGGCCTTGCTATCGGCTGGTCGATCGAAGCGTCGCTGCTCTTGGGCGGCGTCTTCGCGATCTCCAGCTCCATCGTGGCGATTAAGCTACTCCAGGGAAGGGGGGAGGTCGACAGTCCCCACGGACGAATCGCTCTTGGCCTCGGCATCATGCAGGATCTCAGCCTCGTGCCGATGCTGGCGCTCGTGCCGGTGCTGGCGCATGAGGGTGGCAACCTCGGCTTGACCTTGCTTCGGTCGCTGGCGATCGCCGCCATTGCACTCTTTGCGGTCGGCGTGCTTGGCTCGCGCGTCGTCCCGCGCATCCTCTACTTCATCGCCCAGCGCGAATCGCGGGAACTCTTTCTGCTGACAATTGTCGTCATCGCCCTGGGCACGGCCTGGGTAAGCCACGAAGTCGGGCTGTCGGTGGCAATTGGCGCTTTCCTGGCCGGGTTGGTCGTCTCGGAGTCGGAGTTCGACAGCCAAGTCTTGGCGGAAATCATCCCCCTGCGCGATCTCTTTTCGACGCTCTTTTTCGTCTCGGTCGGCATGCTGATCGACATTGGCTTCGTCTTCCGACACCTGCCGCTCGTCGCCGCGCTCACCGCGACGCTGGTCGGCGGTAAGTTGCTGATCGCGGGCGGCGCGTATCTCGCGGCCGGCGTCGCCCATCGGTCTGCCACGCTGGCCTCGATCGTCATGGCCCAGATCGGCGAGTTCAGCTTTGTCCTGGCCGGTGTGGGACTAGCGCAGGGGATCATCGCTCCCCAGGATCACGCGCTGATGCTGGCAGTGGCTCTCGGCTCGATCCTGGCGGTGGCAATGCTGCTGCGCGCGGCCCCATTGCTCGTTGCCACGGCCGAACGACTGCCCGGCGTCGCGTCCCAAGAAGCTGAACAAGCCGGACCGGAACCGGAGTCGGAGCCCCTCAACCGCCACGTGGTCATCTGCGGCTATGGTCGGGTTGGACGCGTCCTTGGCGACGCCTTGGAGCGACGCGGCCTGCGCTACAGCGTGATCGACATCAACCCGGCGATCGTCCGCGATCTGCGGCAGCGCGGTATTCCCGCCTATTACGGCGACGCCGGATCAGACGCGCTACTCTTGCGCGCCGGCATCGAGCGTGCGCGGACGATCGCCGTCGCCACCGACGACCTCGTCACCGCCCGCGCGGCGATCCGTCACGCGCGACTGCTCAACCCGACCGTTTCGGTCATCACGCGAGCAACCCAGGAAGACGAAGTCGAGTTGCTCAGAACGGCGGGGGCCGACGAGGTGGTGCAGCCCGAATTCGAAGCCGGGCTCGAGTTCGTGCGCCACATCCTGCGCCGGCATGGTGTCGCGGCGCGGGAAGTCAACGCCATCCTTGGCCGTCGCCGGACGAGCTACTACCAGGCTAGCGAAGCGCCCTTCTTCGCGGAGGAAGAATGAGGCTGGTGGGAATGACGATACACGCTAACCGCGCTCAAAGTACCGTATGCGCTCCCAGTCGGTAACGGCTTGGTCGAATGCCGCCTGTTCGAGCCGCGCGGCGTTGAGATAGTGCTCGACGACCAGATCGCCGAAGGACGAGCGGGCGATCGCGCTCGCGGCAAAGGCGTCGATCGCCTCGTGCAGGGTGCGCGGGACGCGGGGAACGCCGGTCGCTTCGTAGCCATTGCCCTGGAGTTCGGGCGGTGGCTCGATTGCTTGCTCGACGCCGTTGAGGCCGGCGGCCAGCATCGCCGCATAAGCAAGGTACGGATTCGCATCGCCGCCCGGAAACCGGTTCTCGATGCGGAGTGAGGAACCGTGGCCGACGACCCGAAACCCGCAGGTCCGGTTGTCGCGGCCCCAAACGATGTTGACAGGCGCCCAACTCGCCGTCGCATAGCGCTTGTAGGAGTTGACGTTGCTCGCGACCAGCAGCGACAGCTCGCGCGCGGCTACCATGACGCCACCGAGGAAATGGCGCATCGTCTCCGACATGCCGCCGGATTGTGCATCGTAGAACCGGTTGGACGTACCCTCCGCGTCCCAGAGACTAAGGTGGATATGACCGCTCGATCCGGTCCAGGTCTGATCCGGTTTTGCCATGAAGGTGATTGCGTGGCCGTTCTGGTACGCGATTTCCTTGGCGCCGTGCTTGAAGATCGCGGTGCGGTCGGCCGATTCGAGCGCGCCGGCGTACTGGATGTTGACCTCATGTTGACCGGGCGCGGCCTCGCCCTTGGAGAACTCGATCGGTACGCCCGCTTCGGTGAGCAGATTCCGAAACTGCCGGTAGAGCGGCTCCGCTTTCGTCGATTGGAAGAGCTGATAGTCCTCGCTGTACCAGCCAAAGGGTTGCAGGCCCGCGTAGCCTTGCGCCCGGGCGTCGTCGAAGCTGCCGCGCAGCAAGTAGAACTCCAGTTCCGTCGCCATCTTCGGATGGAAGCCAAGCTGAGCGGCGAGCGCGATTTGCCCTTTCAGGATCGTTCGCGGGGAGACCGGCGCCTCGTCGCCCGCCGCCTCGTCGACGGCGTCAGCGAGCACCAGCGCCGTCTTCTCCAACCAGGGAATTACGCGCAGGGTCTGCCAGTCGGGACGCGCCTGGTAGTCGCCGTAGCCGGACGACCAGTTCATGAGCGGGAAGCCGTCCGGCGTGTTCAGTTCCATGTCGGTGCCGAGGAGATAGGTGCAGAAGTGTGTCCCGTGATCGAGGCAGTGGGCGACAAAATAGTGACCGGTGACCCGCTTGCCAACCAGCCGGCCCTGCATGTCGCAAACCGCGCAGACGACGGTGTCGATCTCGCCGCGGTCGACGAGGTCCGACAGTTGGTCAACGGAGAGCAACCCGCGGGCAGAAGCGGTCATCAATGAACCTGCGCGTCCTATTATGCGTCGAGCCGGTAGAAGCGCCGGACGTTTTCCGCCCAGAGTTTCCGCTTGGCGTCCTCTGAGAAGTCGGCGGTCAGGTCGTCCAACGTCGACACCCACCGCTGGTGCGACGCGGCGCCGAGCACGACCGGCCAGTCGCTGCCAAAGACGACCCGATCCTCGCCAAAGACTTCCAAAGCGTGCATGACGTACGGTTTGACGTCTTCGATCGTCCACGCCTCGAGGTTCGCCTCGGTGAGGACACCGCTGATTTTGCAGACGGTGTTCGGTAACGATGCCAGGGCGGCCATCTGCTCCGCCCAGGGATTCAACTCGCCGCCCCGGATGTTCGGCTTGCCGATGTGGTCGAGGATGAAGCTCGTTTCGGGGCAACGCCGCACGAGCTCGACGGTCGGACCGAGTTCGCGATAGGTGCAGCAGAGATCGCAACTGAGGCCGTATTTCGGCAGCAGTTGGACGCCGCGCACAAACCCCGGTCGCAGGCAAAACTCCGGGTCCGGCAGCCCCTGGGTCAAGCGGCGGATGCCCTTGATCTTCGAGCTAAGGGCGACCAAAGCCTCCAGGTAGACCCGGACGCGGTCCCCATCCTCGACGGGGGCATGGGCAATAATGCCCATAATCCGCGCGTCTTGGCTCGCTAGATCGACAACGTGGCGTGCCTCGATCAGCGCGTAGGCGGGCGCGATGTCGATTTCGAGGTAGACCACCCCCTCGACCCGAATCTCCTTCGTCGCTTCGCCGTACTCGGCGAGACTAAACGGCTTGTTGAGCGCCGGCGCGCCTTCAAGCCACGGGATGGCAAAGCGCGCCGGGTCCCAGAGGTGGACGTGCGCGTCGATGATCGGGAAATCCGGCATCCCTTTCCCCTCCTCAACCGGCGTTCGCGGCAGTTCACATCGAATTGATCGGGCGTACTTTACCGCGGGGCGGACGAGAGCGGGCAACGCTCTGATACGATCTCGCCCGAAACGATGCAGGCGATCGTCGGCCGATGGCCGGAAGGCGGAGAGAGCGGCGTGCGACTTTCGGGCAAGGTCGTCCTGGTGACGGGGGCGGCAAGCGGCATGGGTCGGGTGGCGACGCGTATGTTCGCGGAGCAGGGCGCGAAGGTCGTGGCGGCCGACGTCGCGGGCGAACCGCTGGGGCAGGCGGTACGCGACGCGGGCGAGGCAGCACGCGAGGCGATCTTCCCGGTGGTCGGCGATGTCACGCGCTCAGGCGACGTCCAACGCATGGTGGAGGCGGCCGTCGACCGCTTCGGCAAGCTCAACGTGCTCTACAACAACGCCGGCATTATGCCGCACGAGGACACGTCGGTCGTCGAAACGGACGAGGATGTCTGGCAGCGCGTGCTCGACGTCAACCTCAATGGGACCTATCTCTGCTGCAAGCACGGCATCCCGGCGCTCAAGGAGGCAGGCGGAGGCTCGATCGTCAATATCGCCTCGTTCGTCGCGCTGCTCGGCTGCACGGTGCCGCAGGACGCCTACACGGCCAGCAAGGGCGGCGTGCTTTCGCTCACGCGCTCCCTGGCCGTGCAATACGGCCGGCAGGGCGTCCGAGCAAACGCGATCTGCCCTGGACCCGTGCTCACACCGCTCCTCGAATCGCTCTTTCCGAACGAGGAGGAGAAGAACAAGCGCCTCAACCGCATCCCACTCGGTCGGTTCGGGCGCGCCGAGGATATCGTCTGGGCCGGGATCTTCCTCGCCTCCGACGAGTCGTCCTGGATGACGGGAGCGACGTTTGTCGTCGATGGCGGCATTACGGTGAACTATTTCTAAGAGCCGATTGCCGAATACCGAGTACCGAGTGCCCGGTTCCCAGTGCCCAGTGCTGAGTGCTATGTGGGCGCCTCATGGACCTTCGGGCGAGGTGAGTGGGATCGTTGACGCGGCGTGCGCGATTGGGCATTCGAAACAGCGCCGGGGTGCGCACAGGGTTTGGTCGAGGTGAATGAGACCCTGTTGGCCGCGAAAGCCGAGCGCGGGCAACCGCTGGTCGCCGCAAATCTGCCGGTGCGCGCGACGGGTGATGTGGTTTGTCTCCGCCGCACGCAAGCGTTCCCAGGCGGTGGCCGCGGCGTCGCTCAGTTCCCGGTCGTTCACGTGTTCCGCCAGAGCGAGGGCGAACGGGATGACTACATTGCCGGCGAGTCCGCGCGCACGATCCTCGCCCAGCATCGGTTCGCCGTCGACTTCGGACATGGCGCGGAGCGCGGCTTCGGCATCGTCCCCTCGTCTCATAGCGTCTAGCAGTTCCGACACGAGGCCGGCCCTCGCCTGGGCCAAGAGGGCGGCGCCTCCGGAGATCCGCCGGGCCGGGTGATTCGCCGGACGCACCCGCGCCCGCTGCCACATGGTTGGGGGCAACGCCAGGTCATGCCAAGCGACACCACGCTCGAACCATAATCGATCGCACTCAGCAATGTCGGCCGCGCGAACGCCGGCCGCCTGGGCGTCGGCCGGAGCTAAGGGCAGGAATCCGGCGATGCCGAAAAGCAGAGCCCGCGCCAGCGACAGCCGGCGCTCCCGTGGCACCGTCGCCAACGCCGCCTCGACTGCCGACAGGGGGAGGCGTTCGGCGACGGTTCGCATCGGCTCGCGATTGGCGGCGTACCCCAGGCCGTCCCAAAGTTCCTGGTAAAGCACCTCCGCGGGCGGGATCGACGACAAGCGCGCTTCGAACCGTGCTGCCTTGCTGGCAAGCCGCCGATCGCCCAGCTCCCACAGCATCGACCGAATGACGGCAGGGCGTTCCGCGGCGAGTTCAGGCGCGCACACGGCTCCCCCGAATCGAGACCAGTCAGCGGTATCGTGCCCGTCGAGTGGTAGCAACTCGGCAAGGCTCACCAGCTCGACGATGGGAACTATGCCGCCATCGTGCCGCCGCGTCTCCGCGCCGTCGTGCCGTAGCACCACATGGAGCACGACGTCGTCGTAACGCGGATCGAGATGGTGGCGATGTTCCCGCCAGGCCGACGTGCGGAGGTGGATTTCGACGCTGCCGCTCCCCAGCGTCCGCCCGTCGAACTCGATCATCGCGTCGCGGAAATCGGGACCCAGGCCATGCGACCACGAACCGCGATGGACAACCCGAGCCTCCCGCCCGTCGACGGTCCGGAGGATCGCCGGGACGGCGCCAACGTGCCAGGCCCGGCTGATAGCCATCTCGGACGGGGTTCCAGAAACCACTGCCATCGCCACCCTCGTCGCATCATCGCTCGATGGCGGCATCATGCCAGAACCCGGCCGCGTTTGCTCCTACAGATTGAAGGAGCGGGCAGACAACTTCTGTAACCGATCCCCCGCCGCGCGCAGTGTCTCCTCCCGCTTGGCGAAGCAGAAGCGCGCCAGGAGCGGTGCTCGCGCCGGGTCGACGTAGAAGGCCGAGGGCGGCACGGCGGCCACACCGATCTCCGTCGTCAGATACCGGCAGAATGATGCGTCGTCCGGGAAACCGCGGTTGGCAACATCAGCCATCAAGAAGTAGCTTCCCGCAATCGACAGCGTCGGCAATCCGGCTCCCTCGAGGATGCCTTGGAGCAGATCTCGCCTCGCCGTGTATGCGGCCCGAAGTTGTGCGTAGTAATCCGTGGTCTCGGCCGTTTCAAGGGCGGTCGCCATCGCTTCCTGAAACGGGGTGGCAGTGGCGAAGGTCACGAACTGATGCACCGCCCGCAAAGCCGCATTCAGTGCCGCCGGACCGACGGCGTATCCGATCTTCCATCCGGTCATCGAGAAGGACTTGCCGGTCGAGTTGATCGTCAGTGTGCGGTCCCACATCCCCGGCAGCGTGGCAAGCGGTACGTGTGTCGCGCCGTCGTACGTGATGCGGTCGTAGACCTCGTCGGTGATGGCGATGACGTCGTGCTCTTGGCAAAGCTCCGCGATGAGATTGAATTCTTCTTGCGAGAAGACTTTGCCGGTCGGGTTATGCGGCGTATTGACCAGGATTGCCTTGGTGCGGTTCGTGAACGCGGCGCGGAGCTCGTCCGGGTCGAACAACCAATCTGGGGGGCGCAGCGTGATCGGCCGAAACGACCCGCCGGCGAGGATCGTCGCCGGCAGATAGGAGTCGTAGAAGGGTTCGAAGGCGATCACTTCGTCTCCCGTCCCAACAAACGCCTGCACCGCGTCGTAGATCGCCTCAGTCGCGCCGCTGGTGACGGTGATCTCGCCCTCGGGATCGACCGCTCGCCCATAGGTCGCCGACCACGCCGCCGCAATCGCCCGCCGCAGCCGCGGCTGACCATGCCCGACCGCGTATTGGTTGACGTCGCCGTCGATTGCCGCCTTCGCGGCCTGCTTCACGAACTCCGGGCCGGGAAAATCGGGATAGCCCTGGCCCAGGTTGACCGCGCCATGCTCGGCTGCCAGCCGGCTCATCTCCGAGAAGATCGACGTGCCGAACGCGTATACCTGTGTCCTGGTATGGCGGTCCACCCTGCAGCTCCTTGATCAGCCGTTGGACCAAGCGACTCTTGCTTGCCGTCGCCAGCCGAGATCTCTACGACAGATTGACTTAGCCTCGCGGCAGAACGACGACTGTGCAGTATGATGGCATCACGATGCCGGCGCGGCGGAACGTAGGATGGTTGCTCAAGCATGAAGGCCCAGAAGCTCTATCTGAAGGCCCTCAGTAATCCGAAGGGCTTGCGGTTTGAGGAGGCGTTGAGGCTAGCGCGGGCGTTCGGATTCACCCTTGATCGCATCGAAGGCAGTCACCATATTCTGATCCATCCCCAACTGCAGAATCGCCTGAACTTGTAACCGGACAACGGCAAAGCCAAGCCGTATCAAGTTCGAGATTTGCTCAAGGCGGTGCGGGATAACTCGCTGACGCTGGAGGATTCATGATGGACCAGGAGATCCCCTACGCCGTCGTCCTCTTCTGGAGCGACGAGGATGAGGCATATATTGCCGACATACCGGACTTGGAGTATTGCTCCGCCCACGGGCGCACGCCGGAAGAGGCGCTCAAAGAGGTCAAGGTTGCGATTCGCGGGGTCCTTGCCTCGTTGCGCGACCACGGTGATCCGATTCCTTCTCCACGGTTTCGGCCCGATCTGGCGCGTGCCAGCGCCTAAGGACTGGGTTGCGTATCCCGTCATTCCGCGCCCCTTCCGTCATTACTTATGACCTCGGAATGACGGGAGGATAGCACCGGCTTAGGCGCTCCCAGTAGCGTGGAGGCGTTCCATCTCCTCGACGGTGCGGTCGAACTCGCGGAGAGCTTCCCGCACCGGCTCCGGCGTCGTCAGGTCGACGCCCGCGCGCTGCAAGATGCTCAGCGAGTAGTCCGAGCCGCCGGCGCGCAGCATCTCGCGATACCGCGCGGCGGCGGGCGCGCCCTCGTCCCGGATGGCCCGCGCAATCGCCACCGCCGACGAGATCCCGGTCGCGTATTGGAAGACGTAGAACGCCCGGTAGAAGTGGGGCACGCGACTCCACCCGAGTTTTGCCTGCTCATCGACGTTGATGCCGGGGCAGTACGCCTCGACCACCAGGCCGTAGAGGTCGTTGAGGGACGCCAGGGTCAACGGTTGCCCCGATTCGACGAGTTCGTGCGTCTTCTGTTCGAATTCGGCAAACATCGTCTGCCGCACCAACGTCGTGTAGATCGTGTCGGCGAACCGGTTGAGGATCGAAAAGCGGGTGCCAGGGTCGTCCGCGGAAGTCTCGTCGAGCAGCTTCCAGGTGAGGAGGACTTCGTTGACCGTCGACGCGACTTCGGCCAGGAAGATCGAGTAGTGCGCGTCGTGGTACGGCTGGTTGTTGGTCGAATAGTGGCTGTGCATGGCGTGGCCGGCCTCGTGCGCCAGCGTGAAGACGTGATCCATCGTACCGTTCCAGTTCATCAGGATTACGGGCGGCGCCCCATAGGTGCCCCACGAGTAGGCGCCGGAACGCTTGCCCTTCGTCTCGCGCACGTCCACCCACCGCGCATCAAACCCGCTACCGAGCATGGAGACGTAGTCGTCGCCCAACAGTGACAGACCGTCGAGCACGACGCCGACTGCCTCCCGATACTCGTAGGTGCGCTCCGGCAGCGTGGCCAGCGGCACGTAGAGGTCGTAGACCTCGAGCGGATCGACACCGAGGATGTGCTGCCGCAGGCTGAGGTAGCGCTCGATGGCCGGGCGAGCCTCGCGGGTGGCGGCGATCAGGCTATCGTAGACCGCGGCCGGGAGGTTGTCGTCGAACAGCGCCGTCTCGCGCGCCGAGTTGTGATGCCGCACTCGCGCCTGGTAGACGTCTTTGCGCACCGACGCGCCGTGAATCGACGAGATGGTGTGCTTGTGCGCGTCGTAGGCTCCGATCAGCGTGTCGTAGGCGAGCCGCCGGACATTGCGGTCCTTGCTCTCCATGAGCATCATGTAGCGCCCCTTGGTGAGCTCGATCTCGCGGCCTTCGTCGTCGCGCACTTTACCGAAGGTGAGATCGGCATTGTCGAGCGCGGCGAACGCGTCCCGCGCCGTGCGCGTCACTTCCGCCCCCTGGGCCAGGATCTCTTCCACCTCGATCGACCGCGTGTACGGCCGGCGACGGTTGATGTCGTCGAGCATGTGGCGATAGGTCGCCAGTGACGGGTCGGCCATGAAATCGGCCAGCCGCGCTTCGGAGATCGCCAAAATCTCCGGCTGGAGGAACGCCAGCGCCTGCCCACCCTCGATGGCGACCGCGACCGCGCGCTCATAGCGCGCGAGCGCATCGGTGTCCGCCGTGTTCTCGTCCCGCCGGAGCGAGGCGTAGACGTTGAGACGCTCGACTACCTGATGGGCGGCCATGACGTCGTCCAATGCCTGGCGCAGCCGCGCCGCCGATTCGTCGAGGTGGCCGCGGTGGCCCGCTGCCGTCGCGACCAACGCCTTCGCGAGCGTTGCGGCGGACTCCCAATCCGCGTCGGTTGGATAGAGCTTAGTCAGATCCCAGGTTTCCTCGACCGGGACCTGATCTCGGGTCAGGACTTCTACTTGCGCGACCAAGGTGTATACTCCTCCGTCTTTGCGTCCGATCTCGCGGAATGATACGCCGAGGCATCCCCTCCGTATGGACAAGCTGCTGCCAACGCCGGGCGGCTCCGCCGAGCACGGGCGAGCCGCCGCGGACAATTTTCGCGTCGCCACGGGCGGGCACGCCCGTCTCTACGTCGAGGTCGCCAAGCGCTCGTTCCAGCGCCATCTCGCCTACCGGGCGGCGACGCTGGCCGGTCTCTTCACCAACTCCGTCTTCGGCGTGCTGATCGCCTCGATGTACGCCGGGTTTTACGGCTCGCGGGCGGAAGGCGCCACCGTCGCCGGCTATGAGTTGATCGAGATTTTCACCTTCGTCTGGATTGGCCAGTCAATGATCATGGTCGTCTACCTCTGGAGTTGGTGGGAGATCGCCACGGCAATCCAGACGGGCGACATCGTCACCGACCTGATGAAACCGATCGACTATTACCTGTTCTGGCTGAGCCGCGACCTCGGCCGCGCCGCCTGCCACGCGATCACCCGCATGTCCCCGACGCTACTGATGGGCGCCTTGCTCTACGATCTGGCGCTGCCCTCGTCACCAGGGCGATGGCTGGTCTTTGCGCTGAGCGTCACCTTGGCGGTCGTCGTTAGCTTCTCGGTTCGGTTCATCTTCAACATCAGCGCCTTCTGGTTCGTCGATGTCCGCGGCATGCATTATGTCCAGTATCTGCTCACTACCTTCTTTTCGGGCATGCTGGTCCCGATCGCGTTCTTTCCCGCTTGGTTGCGCGTCCTCTCCGAATGGATGCCCTTCCGGTCGATCATCATGGTGCCGGTGGACGTTGCCCTCGGGCGCGGCAACGCCGCCTTGATGCTCGTGTTGCAGGGATTCTGGGCCGTCGCCCTCGGCATCCTGGCCCACCTGATCCTGCGCCGGGCCATCCGCAAACTCGAGGTGCAAGGTGGATAAGCTGGCGGCGCTGCACGTGGAGCTTGAACTCTACCGGCGACTGGCAGGGGCGAGGGTGCGGGGCCAGATGCGCTATCGCACGTCCTTTCTGATCCAGGTCGTGAGCAACTTCGCCCTCATGTTCACCGAATTGATCGTGATCTACATCCTCTTTCGTCACTTCGAGTCGCTCGGTGGTTGGCACGGCGGGGAGGTTGCGTTTCTCTACGCCTTCAGCGCCATCCCGTTTTCGATCGCCCATATGGTGGGCAGCGGGTTCACCGGTTTTCAGGACCAGATGGTGCGCGGGGAGTTCGACCGCGTCCTGGTGCGCCCGGCGAGCGCCTTTGGTCAGGTGCTCTCGTCGGACCTCCAACTGCGGCACATCGGCCGGTTGACGCAGGGCTGCGTGGCGCTCGTCATCGCCCTGACGCTCGTCGACGTCGAGTGGACGACCGGGCGCATCCTCTACGCGCCGATCGCGATACTGAGCGCCGTCGTGTTGTTTACGTCGCTTTTCACGCTCGAAGCGACGCTCTGCTTCTGGACGACGGAAGGGACAGAGGCAATCAACGCGTTCACGTACGGCGGGACCACCCTCGCCCAATACCCAATGCACATCTACGACCAGTGGTTGCGCCGGCTCTTTCTCTGGATCATCCCGCTCGGATTCGTCGTCTTCCAGCCCGCGCTTTATCTCCTCGACAAGCCGGACCCGCTCGGCTTACCCTCCGTCGCCCGCTTCCTGGCGCCGATCGCGGCGCTCTGCTTCGCGGTCGTCACCGGCGCCTTCTGGCGCATCGGGATTCGGCACTATCGCAGCACCGGGAGCTGATTCGGATGATGCCAGCACTGACACGGCCGATCATCCGCGCGGACGAGCTGACGAAGACGTTCTGGGTCGCCCGGCACCGGCGGGGCGCGTTCGGCGCGCTGCGCGGGCTGGTCGATCGCGCGGGCAGGGCGGTCGAGGCGGTGGCCGGCATCAGCTTCGAAGTCGCGCCGGGCGACATGGTCGCCTACGTCGGCCCCAACGGCGCAGGCAAGTCGACGACGATCAAGATGCTGACTGGGATCCTGGTGCCGTCGAGCGGCGATGCGTCCGTCGCCGGCTTCGTGCCCTGGAAAGAACGCAAGGCGCTCGCCCGGCACATCGGGGTCGTCTTCGGCCAGCGGACGCAGCTCTGGTGGGACCTGCCGCTGATCGAATCGCTCGACCTCTTGCGACACGTCTACCGAGTCCCGGCCGAGCGCTTCCACGAGAATCTCGATACGTTCCGCGCCCTGCTCGACCTCGACGACTTCCTCGACACCCCGGTCCGCCAACTCTCCCTTGGCCAGCGGATGCGCGGCGACTTGACCGCCGCCTTGTTGCACGACCCGCGCATCCTCTACCTCGACGAGCCGACAATTGGCCTCGACGTCGTCGCCAAGGCGCGGGTGCGCGATTTCTTGCTGCGGATCAACCGCGAGCGCGGCGTCACCGTCCTGCTGACGACCCACGACCTGGCCGACGTCGAATACCTTTGCCGGCGCATGCTGATCATCGATCACGGTCGCTTGCTCTACGACGGCGGCATCGACCAGATCCGCGCCAGATATGGCTCAACGCGCACGTTGGTCGTCGACCTCGAACCTTCGGACGATCTGGCGCTGGACGAGCCGACATTGGTCCTGCCGCCCGCCATGGCAGGCGTCGAGGCGGTCAAGGACGATGGTCCCCGCCACTGGCTCCGCTTCAGCCGCGAGGGGATCTCGGCCGCCTCCCTCATCTCCGCCGTCACCGCCTGCAATCGCGTCCGCGACATTGGCATCGAGGAGCCCGAGATCGAAGACATCGTACGGCGGATCTATGAGGAAGGAATGGATGCGGGCGTGGCGACTTCGAAGGAACAGCACGCATCGGACTTAGTGTCATCTTGACAATTACTCCCCTAGCCCATAACATTCCTTTCGCACGGTGGGCAGCTTTGGCGGAGGGCCGCCAATGGGTTCGTCCACAATGCCGCCGGCAGGACCGGCGGGGCGTACCGGATCGATTCGATCGCGGACGCCGGGAGAACAACAGGCATGCCGACCGTCCTTGAGGTGACCGAGACGCCGCGCAATTCGAGCGCCAATGGGTCGAACGGACACCGTTCACCCTGGTTTATCGAACCGCAATTGGAGGCCGCGAGCTGTGTGCCCGAAGAAGGGGTCGGCGCGTATGACCTCCTGCACCGCTACGGCGCCACGCCGATGCGACAGGAACGCATCCCGCGCACCTACTTCAAGATGCCGGCCGAGGAGCGCACCGAAAAGATCTGGTCGCTGCGGCGTCAGCTCGGCGACCGCTTGGTCATCCTCGGCCACCACTACCAGCGGGACGAGGTCATCCAGTTCGCCGACTTCCGTGGCGATTCCTTCAAGCTCTCTCAGCAGGCCGCCGGCCGGAGCGACGCCGAGTTGATCCTCTTCTGCGGCGTCCACTTCATGGCCGAAAGCGCCGACATCCTCTCGCGGCCGCACCAGCAGGTGATCCTGCCCAATCTGGAGGCGGGCTGCTCGATGGCTGACATGGCGAAGCCGGACGACGTCGAGGCGTGCTGGGACGCGCTCGCTCAACTCGGCGTCAGCGGGATCATCCCGATCACCTACATGAACTCCGCCGCCAGCCTCAAAGCCTTCTGCGGTCGGAATGGCGGCATCGTCTGCACCTCGTCGAACGCGCCGCGCGTCTTCGATTGGGCGTTCGAGCGCGGCAAGAAGATTCTCTTCTTCCCCGACGAGCACCTCGGCCGCAACACCGGCGTCAAGAAGCGCATCCCGCTCGACAAGATGGTCGTCTGGGATCCCTTCCAGCCGCTCGGCGGCAACACGCCTGAGCAGCTCCGCGAGGCGACCGTAATCCTCTGGAAGGGGTATTGCTCGGTCCACGCGCGATTCTCCGTCGAGCAGATCGAGCTGGCGCGGACAGAGCACCCGGACGTCAACGTCATCGTCCATCCCGAGTGCCGCCTGGAAGTCGTGGAAGCGGCCGATTGCGACGGCTCGACCGAGTTCATCATCGACACCATCACCGCGGCTCCGGCCGGCACGACCTGGGCGGTCGGCACCGAGGTCAATCTCTGCAACCGGCTCGACAAGGAGTTGCCGGACAAGCGGGTCTTCTGCCTCGACCCGGTAATCTGCCCCTGCTCGACGATGTATCGCGTCCACCCTGCCTACGTGCTCTGGTCGCTGGAGCACCTGGCGGCCAGCGAGGTCGTCAACCGGATCACCGTCGATCCCGAGACGAAGCGCGACGCGCTGATCGCGCTCGACCGCATGCTGGCCGTGCCGTAGGCATTCGACCACACCTCCCAAGACATCGACACGCCAAGACGGGCCGCCAGCGATCGGCGGCCCGCTCTCATCCTTGGCGTAGCCTCGCTATCTTGCCTTGAACCAGCCAGCGAGCGCGGAGTAGAGTTTCTCTGCCTCCATCGAAAGAGAGGGGGTTGGTTTGCCACGCGAGGGGGAGCGCGGCGCCCCGCTGGTTCGTGTGCCCGGTGGGACGTCAATAGATGATGCGGCCGCTTCGGCCGGCTTTGCACGCGTCCGGCTGGACATTGGGGGTCATGTCTTGCTCCGTACCATCCATTGTTCGCGAGACGCCGTCACCAGGAGGTCGCAAGGTTCCAGTTGGAACAACTGTGAAGCGAACATGCAGCGGATCGGCCGAGCGGCGGCAGTCGCCCTGGTGCTCTTCGCGGCCGGATACCAAGCGGGAACTGCAAATCCATACGAGGCCCACTACGCTGACGGCGCCGGCGGCTGGCGCTCGAACTGCACGTGGTGGGCATGGCAACGATGGTTCGACGTCCACGGCGAAACGTTGCCGTCCTGGGGCAACGCGGGGCAGTGGGCTGCAAGCGCACAGGTTGCAGGGTACGTCGTCGACGACGTGCCTGCCGCGGGTAGCGTCGTCGTCACCTGGGAAAGCCCACTCGGCCACGTCGCCTTCGTGGAAGCAGTCGACCCGAAGGATCCAAACAGATTCCTGGTCAGCGAATACGGGTACGCTCCCGGTGTCGACCGCCACGAGCGGTGGTTGACGACGGACGGGAGTCTCTTATTCATCCACCCTCGCGCCAGCCCGGGCACGCGGCCGCTCGGTGACGGCACCGGCGGGCCATGATCTTTCGTCGGCGGACCATCGGAGGAGGGGTAGTCCGATGACGGGCAACCGGTTTGCGTTCCTCTCCGCCGTCCACGTTTTCCTCATCCAAGACGGTCGCGTGCTGCTGCTCCGCCGCTTCAACACGGGCTACGAAGACGGCAACTACAGCGTCGTCGCCGGCCATCTCGACGGTGACGAAGAGGTGAAGCGCGCCGCCATCCGAGAAGCCAGGGAGGAAGTTGCGATCGAAATCGCGCCGGAGGACATCGACGTCGTGGGCGTCATGCATCGCCGATCCAATGACGAACGCATCGACTTCTTTCTCGCCACCCGTCGCTGGCGAGGCGAAGCGATGAACGGCGAACCGGAGAAGTGTGACCAGTTGTTCTGGGCGGACCTCGATCGCCTGCCTGCCAACGTCGTTCCGTACGTTCGACGGGCGCTGGACAACTACCGGCGCGGCGCCTGGTTCGATAGCTTTGGATGGCTCGACGGCGATCATGCCCGCACTCCATCGGACGCGAGCGAGGGCAGTACAATGCCGGCAGGCAATCGGACCGCCGCCGAAGGTGCATACCGGGAGAACGCGAGCATGGTCAACGTTGGAGAGAAGGCGCCAGACTTTACGCTCCGCGGCGCCAGCGGCAACGAGGTGACGCTGAGCGACCTACGCGGCGCGAAGCGGGCGCTGCTGATGTTCTATCCGGCGGACGGAACCAGCGGCTGAACAGACCAGCTCTCGGCCGTCGGCCGAGCTACCGACGACTTTCGCGCACTCGACACCGAACCGTTCGGGGTCAACCAGGCGGACGCCGCCAGCCATCAGCACTTCATCGACCAGCTCTCGCTCCCGTTCGATCTGCTTGTTGACCAGGGGCTCGTCGTGGCCCGCGCCTATGGCGCCTTGCGCCCCGAAGGCAACCGCAACGCCCGCACGGTCGTCATCGTCGGCAAGAATGGCCGCGTGATCTACCGTGCCGCCGGCGCCCCACCGCCGAGCGACCTCCTGGACGTCATCCGGTCTGCCGAAGATGACGGGGATTGAGTCAGGGAAGGCTAAGACCTACTTGGACCAGTACGCCTCGACGCCGAAATAGGCGAAGATGGCCTGTTCCTCACGACGGCTGAAGGGTGCTTCCGGCTCGTAGGGTGGCGCGCGGTTGAGAAGATCGCCCGTAATCGTGAGGCGAACAGGGTCGGGTTCGAGGCTGACCAGCGCGGACGGCACCGCGGCGTGGTGGCGGCCAAGCCCCAAGACGCCCCCAAAGCTGATCACAACGTACCGGACCTCGTTCCGCCGGTCCTCCGCGTCACCGTCGCTGATGGCGTCTGCCAGAAAGTCGTCGATCACACCGACGTCCTGCCCGTCGCGGTCGACAATTGGTTGACCGCAGGTTGCCTGTATCCACGGCTCCGCGCCCGATTCCTGGCACAGCCGGCGGAGGGGGATGGCCGCGTCGGAGACGACGATCGCCGTGCCATCCGCGGCGGCGATGGGCGCGGCGAGGAGCGCAAACGCCTCGTGCGCGACCGCCTCCTTCGTCCGCGCCTGACCGATATGGACGGCGTCCTGATCGGCAAACAGGCGGCGAGTGAGCTTGAGCTGCGTACGATCGGCGGTCGTCACCGCCACGACGACGTCGCCGGCCTCCAGCCGGTGATCGATGTAGAACGCCTCCTCTATCTTGAACCCAAAGTTGACAAGGATTTGAAACACGTCGTCGGTCGCGGTCAGGACCGGTCCGTTCTCGCTAGCCAATGCAGCGTCGGTCTTGGCGCCGGCCGCGGCGCGGCGGCCCCGCATCCCAGCGAGGGCGGCTCCGAGTGGTCCCGCCACGAGATAGGCGCCATCCTTCGGGATTACGAGCGCCGCCAGTCCCGTCAGCCAGCCGCCGACCGCATCGAGCGCATTCTCGACCACGGCTTTGGCGACGGCGGCCGTGCCTTCGTCGCGACCATCCTCGATGGCGCGGCGGCGGACGAGCACCGATACCTGCTCAGGCGGGCGAGCCGCTCGTCGCAAAGCAACGAGCGCCTGTTCCGCGTCGAGCGTGGTGCCAAAGAGGCCAACGACGGTGAACCGACCGGACCTGACGGATGGGGCGTCTGTCTGCATACCCGTGCAACTACTCCGACGATGGCGGCACATGCAACACATGATTATGAACTACCAGGCGCGACGGTCGTCGACTCGCGGCCGACCGGGTGAGGTCCATCACGAGCCGCCGTCCTATCGTCCGGCGCCGGCAGCGCTTCAATATCCTCCGTCAGCGTGCTGTCGACCTCCACCGCGCGGGTGCGGAGTACGTCCTGGACAAAGACCTGAACCGCCGCCCCGAGCGGAATCGCCAGGATTGCGCCGAGCGGGCCACCGAGCGAGCCGCCGACGAGCACAGCCAGAATCACCGTTAGCGGCGTCATCCCGACCGCGTTGCGCATGACCCGAGGCACCATAAACGCGCCTTCGAGTTGTTGCAAGACGATGGCAAAGACCGCCACCATCAGCGCTTGCTCCCACGACTCCGTGAGCGCCACGGAGACCGCGACCGTCCCGGCGAGGAACGGGCCGATGAACGGGATAATCTCGGTGACACCGGCCAAGAGACCCAGAGCGAGCCAGAAGTCGAGGCCGATGGCGAAGTAGCCGGCGGCGGAGAGCACGCCAATCGTGCTGCAGAGAATGAGCTGACCGCGCGCCCAACCGCCGAGCCGCAACTCGACCTGATCCCAGAGCGAGTGCGCGCGGTCGCGCTTGTCCAGAGGTACAAAGCTGAGGCCGATCCGCTTGATAATCGCCTTCTCGGTCATCCAGTAGAAGGCGACGATCATCACCGAGATCGTTGTGAAAAGCACCCCGACGACGGAGGTGGCAAAGGTCACCGCCGTCGACCCCTCGATCGGCGGATTGCGCTCGAGGGTGTAATACGCGACGAGGAGGCGATCGACCGTGCGCACTCCGGCCAGCTCGACGAACGCGTTGTCGCTCGCGTTCGCCTGCGTGCGGAGGTCGTCGAGCATCAGCGGGATGTCGTTCCAGAGCGTGGTCGCCTGCCGCACCAGCGAGGGCACGATCAGGTAAATGAACAACCCGAGCGTCGCCGCGAGCATGAAGTAGACCGACACGATCGCCTGGCCACGCGAGAATCCGTAACGGCGCAGCCGGTAGACGATCGGTTCGATCGCCGCGGCAAAGAGGATGCCAAAGAGGAACAGGACCAGAATCGCGCGCACCTGGAAGAGCAGCCACGCCAACCCGATGACGAAGAGAGCGGCGGCGGTATTGATCATGACCCGCGTCGGCGTCATCTGTTGGAACACCGTCGAAAACTCCGTCGCGGTCCCACGTTTTGGCGAGGACCCGGCCCGATAGATACAGTATGACCGACATGGTCAAGCGATGCCGGCGCGCGCTATACGCCGGCTGGCAGAGAGTACTCTCCAGCGTCAGTCGGCTCCTCGATCAGTTCTGCCCGTAGATCCTCGTAGCCGGAACGGCCCATCAGGGCGTAGGTGGCATTCTTGCCGGCTTCGACGCCGGGTTGGCCAAACGGATTGACGTCATAGAGCGCCCCAGCCATGACCGTTTGGAGCTCGTGGAGATAGAAGAACTCACCGACCGCAAAGGCGTCGATGGTCGGCGTCGTGATGGTGATGTTAGGTCGCTGCGCATCGCGCAATGCCCAGGCGGTGGCGACCCGCTCCCGATCGAGCAATTCTCCGAGTTCCGCCCCGTCGAGATACGCCAGGTCCGGGATTCCCGAAGGCGGCCGGCCAACCGGGACCTCGGCGCGATACTCGCCGACGCCGACAAGAACGATCAGCTTGTCGTTCGGTCCCTCGGTGTAGAGCTGGATCTGCGAGTGCTGGTCGATGGCGCCAAGGGCCTTGACGGGAGTTTGCCCCGCGTAGACTTCTTCGCCACGAGTCGATAAGCGCTTGCCCAAGCTCTCGGCCCAGAGTTGGCGGAACCAATCGGCGATCCCGTAAAGCGCGTCGGCGTAGGGCATCGCAACGAGGATTCGCTTGCCGTACCGCTGGTCGGCAAGGTAGGCGAGGGCAGCGAGCAGATAGGCCGGATTCTGCCGCACGTCCGGTGAAGCGCAGCGGGCGCGCATCGCCGCCGCGCCCGCGAGCAAGCCGCGGATGTCGACGCCGCACATCGCCGCCGGGATCATGCCGACAGCACTCAGCACCGTCTGCCGGCCATCGACACCCGGCGGCACCGGGAAGGTCCGAAAGCCTTCCTGATCTGCCATCTGGCGCAACAATCCCTCCGTCGGGTCGGTCGTCGCCACAATCTGTCGCGCGAATTGGTCCTTGCCCACGGCCTCGATCAGCGCGTCGCGCACGACGAGGAAGTTGGCCATCGTCTCCGCGGTCTGCCCGGACTTGGTGACGACGTTGACCAAGGTGTTTGACAGGTCGACCGTGTCGAGGGTCGCCAACACCTTCTCCGGATCGGGGTTGTCGAGCACGAAGAAACGGGGTCCGCCGCGCCGGTCGTCGCCGTGGAGATTGCGATAAGGATGGGTCAGTGCTTGGATCGTGGCGATGGCGCCGAGCGATGAGCCGCCGATGCCGACCAGGATGAAATCCCGATACTGCCCGCGCGCTTCATCGGCAAACGCGGTGATCTCGTCCGCAAGCGCAATGTTGTCGGGCAGATCCTCCCACCGTTGGCCGCCGGCGTCGTGTTCGGCCACGATCCGATCGTGCGCTTTCCGTACCCGGTCGGCGACGGCGTCGAGCGCTTCCTCGGCAATGCCGTGCTCTTCGCCCACCGCGACCGCCATCGCGTTCCGGTAGTCGATGACGAGGCGAGACGATGCAGCGGTGGTTGGGAAATGCGCCGGCACCAATCACTCTCCTGGCCCGCGGGAATGGTCCGCGAACCCGGCGGCGATGGTAGCACGGAGCATGCCCAGTGACACACACCCAACGCCGGCTACTCCTCCATGTCGGCCAGTAAACCAAGCGACACGAGCCGGACGGGCGGTCTCGCCGTCATCGGCACGATCTCGCGTGGGCTCAAGCCGGTTTCCGCCGCGATCAGGTCCGCAATCGGCCCGACGCAATAGACACCCTGGCAGATGCCCATACCCGCCCGCGTGCGGCGCTTGACGTCGTTGACCGAGCGCGCACCCTCGGCGATCGCCTCCCGCACCTCGTCCAAGCCGATCTCTTCGCAGCGGCAGGCATAGCACGCCGCGGCCGGCGTTTCGCTCATCCCACGTTTCCTTCAGTGACCGCGCGCTCGACCTGAACGTGGGCCAGCGTCATCGACTCGGCGATTCGGATGCGCAAGGTCGCCGCCGCCTCGTACGCGGTGCGAGCACGATGCAGCGTTCCCGCATCGACCAGTCCGAGCGACGCGGCCGCGCTGCAACCGGCATAGGAACCTTCGGCCAGGGCGATTCGCACGTCGCAGATACCGGCCACGTCACCACAGACGAGGACGCCGGGCGCCGTCGATTGCATGCGTCCGTCACGCAGGGGCATCCAACCACCAAGCTCGGCGGCGATACCGGCGGCGCACTCCGCCATCAGGGCCAACTCCGGATCAGGTTGACGACCAACGGCGACGACCACCACGTCAGCGGCATGTTGGACGCCGTCAATCATGACCGATTCAACGCCATCGGTCCCCGCCGCGGTCATCGATGAGGCACGATCAGGCACGGCCTTGGCGACAACCTCGCCTCCCGCGAGGGCGATGTCTTCGGCGACCTCGGCAGCCTCGACGCCGCCGCCCACCACGAGAAAGCGGCGACCAGGCAGGACGCGATGGAGGTTGAGCAAGATCTGCACCGCGCGGGCAGTGAAGACGCCGGGCAGCGTACCGCCCGGAAAGGGGAGCGGCCGATCGGTCGATCCAGTGGCAAGGACGACCTGTTCCGCCTGGAGTTGATACGAATCCGCTCCTTCGACGATCGCGAGCGTTCGCTCCGCGAACAATCCCCAGACGATCGCTCCCTGGTGCATATCGACCCCGGCCGCACCAGCCTCTTCGACCAGGTGACGAGCCAAGTCCCGCGCCCTGATCGTGCCATATGGGCCGGCATGCAACTCGGCGATGCGATAGCGAAGCTGGCCGCCCACCTCCCGTTGCTCGTCAAGCAGGACGGTCCGCGCACCAGCGCGCGCGGCAATAATGGCCGCGCTCAAGCCTGCCGGGCCAGCGCCAACAACCGCGACGTCAGCCGTCCTCATGCGGACTCTCCGGTTGCGCTGGTCGCGGCGACATCATTCCACGAGCCAAGCCCTCGTTGTGTTTTCACCCGCATACCCTGGCGGACAGGCATGATGCACGCCCGTATGTTCAGCGCGCCATCGACCGTCATCAGGCAGTCGGCGCACCGGCCGACCATGCAATAGCCGCCGCGCGGTTCCCCCGACCCCGGCGCGGTGCGAAAGAAGCGCACGCCCGCGGCGAGCAGCGCCGCCACGATCGGTTCTCCCGCCCGCGCGGTGATCGGCCGTCCATCGTGAAAGATCGTGACCAGCTCGGCATCGGAAAGGTCGCCCAAGACTGCATGTGCGCGAACGCGCCGCTCGTTTCCGCTTTCCACAATCGACCTTTCCACCACCGCCCGGCTTCATGAACAGCCAGCGGATCATGTCACCGCCCGTGCCCAGCGTCAACCGCCAATGTAGGACGGCAGCGACCCTACGCTATACTCCGCTCCCACGCAACGCCGTGGCGGCACATCACGGCTCCGAAGAGGACACGACGCCGGCGCACCGGCTGTCTGGAGGCAACACGCATGAGTAACGGGCCCGTGGGCGGAAATGGCATGGGTGGGACGGCCGTCGCCGAGGCGCCGCCGCGCGTCACGGTGGAGCAAAAAGCCCTCGAACACGTCTGGATTCACCAGGCGCCGTGGGTCGAAATTGCCGAAGAGGACGGATTGCGCGTCTTCGACCGCGGCGAGGGCGCCAAGTTGTGGGACGTTCGGGGCCGCGAGTACATCGACGGTATTTCCGGCCTTTGGGTCGTCAACGCCGGCCACGGGCGCGAAGAGATTGCCGACGCCATGGCCCAACAGGCCGCCCGCCTCGCCTATGCCTCCTCGATGAACTACACCACGGTTCCCGCCGTGCAGCTCGCGGCGCTTCTCGCGGAGTTGACGCCCGGCGACCTGAGCCGGGTTTTCTTCAGCTCCGGCGGGTCCGAGGCGGTCGAAACCGCGGTCAAGATCGCCAAGCAAGTCCAGGCGATGCGCGGCTTTCCACGCCGGTACAAGATCATCGCGCGTCGCGGCTCCTACCACGGGATGACTCACGGCGCAATGAGCCTGACGGCGTCCCGCAACGAAGCCTTTTTCGGGCCGTTCATGTACGGTGTCAGTCATGTGCCGCACCCCAACCAATACCGCTCCGACTTCGGCGTCGAGGGCGAGCAAGCCGACCTGATGGCAGCGAATTACGTCGAACAGGAGATCATCGCCCAGGGACCGGAAACGGTCGCCGCGGTAATCGCCGAGCCGATCTCATCAGCCGCCGGCCTCCACGTTCCTTCGAGGATCTATTGGACCATGTTGCGCGAGATCTGCGACCGGCACGGCGTCCTGCTGATCGCCGACGAGGTGATCAACGGTTGGGGCCGGACCGGAAAACTCTTTGCCATGGAACACTACGGCGTCGTGCCCGACATCATGACGATGGCGAAGGGGCTCTCATCCGGGTACGCGCCGATCGCGGCGACCGTCGTCCGGCCCGCGGTCTTCGACGTCTTCCAGGACCAGAAACAGACCGTCATGGGCCATTTGCTCACTTTCGGCGGGCATCCGGTCGCCTGCGCCGCGGCGATCAAAAACATCGAGATCCTCATAGAGGAGAAGCTGGCCGAGCGCAGCGCTGAGATGGGCGCCTACCTCAAGGATCGGATCGAAGAGTTGCGCAACCATCCGACAGTCGGCGACGTGCGGGGCCTTGGTCTCTACTGCACCATCGAACTCGTCAAGAGTAAATCCGCAAAGACGAACTGGGGCAAGGAACACGGCTTCACACGGCGGCTCGCCGAGGCGACGATCGACCGTGGGTTCATCACCCGCGTCTGGGACGTCATGCACTTCGCCCCGCCGCTGGTGACGACGAAGGACGAAATCGACCGCATCGTCACCATCGCCGACGAAGCCATCACCCTCGCCGAAAACGAGTTCCGGTCCGAGATCACCGACTGACGGACGTCACACTTTAGTCCTTCCGGAGCCACGACCCTGTGGTCGTGCTTGGGACCGTCCGCGGAGCGTCCGCCTCGGCGGCGACGTCGTCTGTTCCTTCTTCCCAGGAACGGCTCAAGGAGATTAGAACGAACGCCGAGATGAGAATGGGAACGGTCATGAGTTGCAGCGCCCTGGCCTCGCCCAGGCCGCGCTCCAGCACCGGCCCGACCAGTGCGCCGATAAGGCCACCCGCCGCCGACGCCATCAGGAACAGCGAGAAGAAACGGCCGTAGACGGTCGTGGGCAGCCGGTGCTGAAAATAGGTCAGCGCCGGCACCTCGGCTAACTCGGCCGCGATGCCAGTGAGGACGAGCGCCAGGGCCGCAATGGTCAGGCGGTCAGCTAAGCCGAACGCCACGAGACCGAGCGCACTCGCAATCTCCGCCGCCGCGATCAGATGCAAGGTGGTCCGCTTCCGATAGATCCCGGCGCCGGCCAGCGCGCCCCCGACGAGCAGGCCGATCGCGACGGCGGCAAAGAACACGCCGGCGCCGCCCTCGCCCAACGAGAGATCGCGCGCCCTCGACTCGAAGAGGGCGGCCGCGGCTTGAATCAACATGGAAACGGTCAAGGTGAGGAAGCAGTAGGCAAAGATATCCGGCCGCCGGATCATGGCGACGTACCCGGCGACTGATCCTCCGGTCGAGCCGAAGCGTTCACCGGCACGCTCCGCGAGGCGGCGCGCGGATTCCGCGACTGGCGTGACGTTGACCCGTGACACGACCAAGGCGATCACCATGAAGGTGATCCCGTTGACGAGAAAGAGCGGCCGCGGGCTGAGGAAACCGAGGATGATCGCGCCGATCGAGGCGCCGACCAACTGGGCCGTCGTCAACGCCATCCCGATGAGACCGTTGACGGCGCCGCGCTGGTCGTCCGCAACACTGCCGACGATCCGGACCATGAAGGCGGGCCGGGCCAACGTGTTGACCGTCTCTAAAAGCAGGACGAGGCTGTACAGCAGCCAGAGACTCCCAATCGACTCGAGCGTCATGAAGGACCAAGCCACCAGTCCCATGGTGATCTGAGAGCCGATGAGGATGGCTTTGCCCGGCATGCGGTCAACAAGCGCCCCGGATAGGCCCTGCAGGACCAAACCGGGAACCATGCGCAGCGCCAGCATCCCGCCGACGCCAAGCGCCCCATCGCCAAACTGGTAGGCCAACGCCATGAGGGCGACAAGGTTAAGCCAATCGCCGACGGCAGAGACGACGAACGTCATGAGGAGGGTGCGCGTTGTTCGCTGAGAAAGGACCTGGCTGTACCGGTCGAGGGCTTGCCTGGTGTTGGCTTGGATGGATACCCAGGCACGCATCGACACTATCGTCTCACCCTTGCCAACGCGATGGCGAACGCGGCGCTTGGAACTGGGGAAGGATCAACGGCCCTGTCGTTGGCTGAAGCAGGCTCGGCAATAAACGGGTCGGCCACCTCGCGGCATGAAGGGCAGATCAGCGTCGCGACCGCAAGCGGCGCAGGTCGCGCGGTATCCAGCTAGCCGCGTGTTGCCAGCGACCCGCCCTCGGTCATTTCCATTTGCGCGATCGCGCTGGCCGCCGAAACCCGTGCGGACCTCGTGCCAGAGCGAGGTATTGGCCATCGATTCGTACGAGGCCAGGAGGTCGGCGTTGCGCTCAGCACGACGCTGACCGCGGCAGTCCACGCATCGCGCCGGTGCGCGGAAACCACGATCCGCGTAGAATGCTTGCTCGGCAACGGTGAAGGCAAAGGATCTACCGCAATCCTCGCAGATGAGCGCTTGATCGACTAAGGATCGAGTCATGCGGTGACAAACTCCCAAACACGAGATGACGCCGGATTCCACCGGTGGACAGACGCTTTCACTCAAGTATACGCGTGAACTCGAATACGCGTGATTTCGGATTCCGTCGCCACGCTTCACCGGTGGTGGAAAGCAGCAGAGGATAGCGGCGTGGCAAAGCCCACAACCCGGCACGGGGATTCCGTCGCGACCGAGGATGGGCAACCGTGGGGATCGGCCGCTTACGATGCGAACGCCGCGGCCACGATTCCATCTGTCCTCTCCCGTCACCTGGCCGCCGTCCGCGACATGCCGTCGGTCCAGCAGGCATGGGCCCATGCCTACCGTGCGATGCGGCTCGTGCCCGGCGCGCGCGCCCTCGACGTGGGGTGCGGCACGGGCATCTTCTTACCGCTGCTTGGCGAGATCGTCGGCGACGAAGGCGTTGTGGTCGGCGTCGATCATGCCCGCGCGCTCTTCGACGAAGCGCGTACCCGCTATGTCAAGAGCGGCGCTCGGGCCGCCCTCGCCTTGGTCAGCGGCGACGCGCATCGGCTGCCTCTTGCGGATGACGTGTTCGATGCGGCGCATACCGAGCGCGTCCTAATGCACCTGCACGATCCCGACAGCGCGCTCCGTGAGCTTACGCGCGTTGTTCGTCCAGGGGGATGGGTCGTTGCCGTAGAGCCAGACCTTGCCGGTTGGCGCATCGACTTCCCGGATCAGGAGGCGATTCGGGCGTTAGTGCGCGGCTTCTGCGAGTCGTGGCGCTTTCCCGCGATAGGCTTGGAACTTGTGCGGCGCATGACGATGGCCGGTTTGGTCGACGTCGAGGTCGAGGTCGTCACCGAGGTCGAGCGCTCATTGCCCGACGATGTTGCGGTCTACTATCGCCAGGCGCTGGACGTCGCCGTCGCTCGCGGCTGGCTCAGCATCGAGCGGGCCGAGCGGACGTTGCGCGATCTGCTCGAAACAGCGGCCAACGGCCAGTTCACGAGTTCAAGCAGTCTCTTCGTCGTGGCAGGGCGAGTGCCAGCGCGGTAGGCGAGAAGCGTCACGTCGTTGTGGCTTCGGTTGCGCCGATGAAGAGATCGCTCCGCTCGTCTTCTCCCGTCACCATGGTGACGCCGATGGAGTCGTAATTCGCGAGCGGTTCCGGCGGCTCAAACGTCAGCCAGCCGGACCCCTCGTCTCCAACGTCGAGCACGCCGACGCGCGTGCGATCCCCGTCCCGCTCCACCCAGACCCGGTATTCGCGGTCCGTATCGGATTCGGGACATCCGCCGACCACGATCATCGGCAGTTTGTCCGGCGCCGTGACAAGACTCCCTTGTCCAAAGCTGTAGCCGTAGTTGGCCGCCGCGAGCGAGGTCATCGCCATCACGTCGCCCCCGGCGCTGAGGTAGGAGGCAAGTTGCGCTTCGGCCGCGGCAGCCTCGTCGCGCGATTGGCGGGTATCCGCGAGCATCGCTGCCAGCACCGCGACCGCGACGATCAACGCCACCGCTGCCGCCGCCAAGCCGAACGCGACGAAGCGAAGCCGGCGCGGCGACCCTGGAGCCGCGGGTTCTTGCCCGATTCCATGGGCAACCCGTGGTGCGCTCGGCGTCGCCGGTTCAAGTTTCGCGCGCTCAGCCGACGCTAGAACCCGTTTGCGCAGAGCCGCTGGCGGCGCGGTCGACGCCGCGGTGTTCAGATCCAGAACCACGGCGTCATAGTCTGCCAGCGTGGTGCGGCAGATCGGGCAATCGGAGACATGGTCGGCAACGGCAATCGCCTCGACGCGGTCAAGCGCGCCAAGGGCGTACGCCGGAAGCAAATCCGCCACGTCGTCATGTTGGAGGTCGGTCACGGTCGTCATCATCGCTCTGCCGGAGCTTCGCCGTCGCCCGCCGACGCCTGCATTGCCTGCTCAGTCACCATCGACGATCGACTCTCAGTCCGTTTCTGCTTCCGCTCCATCATCGCCGGATCCGCCGAGACCAGGATCTCCGCAAGCCGTTGCATGGCGGTCCGTATCTGGGTCTTGACTGTTCCGAGCGGTCGACCGACACGCAAGGCAATCTCCCGTTGGGTCAGCCCGGAAAAGTACGCCAACCCGAGCAGACGTTGTTGGTCAGCCGTCAATCCGGCGAGCGCGCGGCGCACCTCGTCGCGCTGCACCAGCGCAAACGCTTGCTCGGCCGGATCGGGATCCGGATCGACCAAGCGGGCGGCTGGATCGGTCGGCACTCCGTCATCGGTTGCCGGCGCCGCCGCAAAGGGCTGCTCACGATCTCTACGCAGCAGGTCGATCGCGCGGTTGCGTGACACGCGCAATAACCACCCCACAAACGGGCCGCGGGACGCCTGGAAGTGATCCGGTCGCTGCCACAAGCCGAGGAAGACGTCGTGCGTCGCCTCTTCCGCGAGACGGGCGTCGCGAAGGATGGCGCGCGTGAGTCCGAAGACCGCCGGCGCGTGGCGATCGTAGAGCGCGGCGAGCGCGTCCGTGTCGCCCTCGACAAGTCGCACCATCAACTCGACGTCGCTCGTCGACGGCGTCGCCGTGCTACCGTCGACACGTCCATCGGCCGTACGCCAATCGACAGGGAGGCGCAACCCGTTCGCGGTCATCTCCACCGGTTTCGCGTCCGGCGTGACCGCGCCACCCGTGGTTCGATCGGGCAGCGACGTGCTCAAACGGTCACCTCGTAGCCGGCCTCAGCGATCCCCTCTTGCATCTCGAGCGCGGAAACGGTCCCGTCGTGCTCGACCGTGACCGTCTGGCCGTCGAGGTCAACCTCGACGCGATCGACGCCCGTCAGCTTCGTCAGCTCGACGGTGATCGCACGGACACAATGGTCGCAACTCACGTCCGGCACCCGAAAGGTTTGAACCTCCACCTCGGCACCTCTGTCCGATAGCGAATGCGATTGCCGCGCCAGTTGGCCAATTGTATCAAGCGGTCTGATTCGGCTTACGCCACCGATTCATTGACGGTTTCCCATGCACGCACGGATCAGCGAGTTACGGGAGCCAGCCGCGCACCCGGTCCTGCGCCCGTCCTGGCAACGAGGTCAGGTCGTCGACGGTGTCACGGACCGCATCGAACACGCCGTCGCTCCGCGGTTCGAGACCTCCGCCCCAGACGTACCCGTCGACCGACGCTCCATCGCCGGCGCTGGCGACCGGCCACCACGGCTCGCCATCGACCATCTCCGCCTCGCCGGTGACGACGAGTTCATCGCCCGCGCTGACCAGACCGATCTGGGCACTGAACACGCCCGGCGCGGCGCGGACGCGCAAGCCGTCCGTGACGACGCGCGCTCGATCGCCGGGACCGAGTCCCTCGCCGCCGCCGATCCCCGGCACTTCGCCGTCGCGCACGAAGATCGCCAGCGCGAGCATGAGATTGAGCAGGGCAAAGGCGGCCGTCGCGCGCCACATCAACCGGCGCAGTCCGCCCGAGCGCCGGGCCGTCTTGCCACCGGTCCGATAGACGCTGTGAGCCGCGCGTCGCGTCAACGATGACCGCTCCTCGTGCGCGGCGGCGGGGATCCGATGTGTGTCGATGACATACGGCGCGGTCACCGCCACCGATTCGTCCGCCAGGTCGGCCATCCGTACCACGCCGGTGCGGAATACCCGCGCAAAGGTCTCGACGTCGCGGTAGCGATCCTCCGGTGACTTGGCCAACGCCCAAAGGACGATGCTGTCAACCCATGCCGGCAACGCGGGATTAACCGTGGATGGCGGATCCGGCTCTCGTTCCAGGTGCGCGCGAATGATCTCGTTCTTGACCTCGCGATCGCCCGGTGGCTCGAACGGCGGGCGGCCGGTGAGGAGCTCATAGACGACGCAGCCGAGCGCGTAGACGTCCGTGGCGACGTCAACCGGTTCGCCGGTCGCTTGTTCGGGGGCGAGGTAGGCCACGGTGCCGAAGGCGGATCCGCCGATCAGATCTTGCGGTTGGCCGGCGCGTTGGGCGAGGCCGAAGTCGATCAGCTTGGCTACGCCGCCGGTCGTAACGAGAACATTCTGCGGTTTAACGTCGAGGTGGACCAGACCCTTGGCGTGCAGATGCGCCAAGGCGCTGGCGACCTGATCGAGGATGTTCGCGATGTCGGATAGGTCGAACGGTCCGCGCTCTTGGACGAGATCTTTCAGCGAGTCGCCGGGAACATATTCGAGCACGGCCCACGGCGCTTCGGCATCTTCGTAGAGGTCGTAGACGCGGGCAACGTTCGGGTGTTTAAGGAACGCCATTGTGCGCGCTTCCAGACGGAAGCGGGCGCGGCTATCGGGATCGTCGCGGTACTCGAGGCGCAGCGTCTTGAGGGCAACTTCGCGGCGAGTGCGCAAATCCCGCCCGCGATAGACCAGCGCCATTCCGCCCTGACCGAGCGGCGCATCCAGATCGACCGCGTAGTGCCCGGCGACGACACGGCGCGGTCGCTCATCGTCAACCGGGATCGTCCGCTCCATCCGCTCATCCGGAATCGAGGCCACTGATCGTCATCCTTCGGGGCGCGTTCTGTGACGGGTGCATCGAGTGGAGCCCTTCGGCTACTCTACCAGACCGCTTCCGCCGATAACGATAATGACGCGGACTCCTGCTTGGGCTCGAATGCTTAACGACAAAACGTCGGTCGAACGAAAGGGGTTACTTACCCATGACCAGCATCGAGGCGATCGTTCGCATCGTTCGGGAGGGACCGGTCGCCACGATCACGCTGAACCGGCCCGCATCGCTCAACGCTTTCGATCGGGCGCTGATCGAGCGGTTCGCCGCCGCGTTGCGTACCGTGGACGAGGATGACGAAGTCCGCGCGATCATCGTTACCGGCGCCGGGCGCGGGTTCTCGGCCGGCCAGGACACGCGGGAGCTGGCCAAGGAGGAAGCCGAACAGGGCGCCGCTGCCGTCGGCCGCCAGGTGCGCGACCGCTACAACCCAGTCATCCTGCGACTGCGACAAATGGAGAAACCGGTCGTCGCCGCCATCAACGGCGTCGCAACCGGTGCCGGCCTTGGCGTCGCCATCGCGTGCGATATTCGCATCGCCTCCGACGCCGCGAGTTTTGTGATCTCTCCAATGAGCATCGGCCTGATCCCGGCGATCGGCGGCACGGCGATACTGCCCGCGCTCATCGGCCTGTCGAACGCAACCGAACTGGCATTCTTGGGCGAGCGGATCGACGCCGAAACGGCCCAACGGATTGGTCTGGTGCATCGCGTCGTCCCGCCCGCCGAATTGCAATCGGCAGCTCGCGATTACGCGGACCGGCTCGCCGACTTACCATCGACCGCCATCGGCCTGACTAAACGAGCCTTTAATCGCGCGGTCTTCCCCGACCTGGCGGAGCATCTCGCCTATGAGGCGGTTTGGCAAGAGACCGCGGCCGGGACGCGGGAACACCGAGAGCGACTGGCGGCGCTTACAGAGAAACAGCGTTCGTCAAGTTGAAACGCCGCCGACAGGCTCGAAACGCACGCCAGCCTATGCGATCTCGCGTTTCGGCCAAGCGCCCCAGGCCGCTGTTCGGTGGTCCGTGAGGGCTTGGTCGACGCGGGCGCGTTCGTCATCGGCCAGCGTCGCGAGGGTGCCGTAGAGATCAGGGAGGGCGGCGGCGACGATGCCGCCGTCGTCGCCGTTGGCGATCGCCTCGCGCAGGCGGGCTCGATGAGCCTCGCGACGAACGTCCTCTTCCAACCGTGCCAGGTCGATCCCCGATCCGAGGTCGAGATCGACGCCTTCCGCCACCACGCGCGCGGCCGGCAGTAACCTGGCCAAACGAGCGTAGTCGGGTGGATCGGAGGTCGCCGCGCGACGAATCGACGCCATCAGGCTCAGGCGGTCGACGACCACGCGCATAGTGTTCCAGTCAAACGAGTCCGGCAGTGAAGCGCCGGTCGCCTCGATCTCACCGAGCGCCCGCGTAATCGCCTGGTCATCTCCGCCCTTCAATGCGGCGTCGAGGCCACGCACCGCCTGGTCTTGGTCGATCAATCGTTTGAAGCGCTTGCGCTCGACGCGGCTGAGCCTGTGGTCGGCGTCAGTTGGGACGTCGGAAAGCGCGGCGCGCAGAACCGCGACGTCGCGGCGGCGCAAGGCAGAGCGGACCGTCTCCAGCCAGGTGACGCGACGATGCGCTACGTCGACGCGATTCCGTTGCTCCGGCGTCAAGGAATCGGCCAGCGCAAAGGCTTCGCCGTCGAAGGCGGCCAGGATGGCCAGGTCATCTTCGTTCGCCAACGCCCGTTCCAGATGCGGCCACTGCACGGCCCGCGCGATCATCCGTCGCACCTCGGGATCGATCTTACCCAGCTCGGCCAGGCGACCTGAGATGGCAAGTTCAGCTAGCGCCGGCCGGTCGTCGTTGACCAGCGCCTCGCGCAACCGGCGCCGCGACTCCGTGCGCCGGGTCGCGGTGCGTGATGCCCGCCGCGCAATGCGATTCACCGGCACGCCGACCGCCTCCGCCTCTTGGACGGCCGCGACGACCGCGTCGTCGTCTCCTCGCTCGATCGCCCCGGCGATGGCCGCGCCCATGAGCTTGGTCACGACCTCCGTCGCGTGAAAGGCGAACGGCAGGGCGTCCGGCTCGCCTCGAATGTGCGGCCACAACGCGCCCACGGCCGCCGCGTCTCCCGTTTCCAACGCCACGCGCAATTGCTCGATCGCCCGCGGTGGACGGCGCATCGGCGCCGGCGGCACGATGGGCGCTACATGCGCGGCCGACGGAGGTGCATCGTGGCGACGCTCGATCTCGCGCCGAGCATCGGCCAGCGCCCGCTCCAACGCCGTCTCGCGCCGAGCACTTGGCTGCGCTTTTCGTCGCGCGAGTTCCGCAATTCGGGGACCGAGTTCTCGCACGGCCTCCGCATCGGTGGCCAAGCCGCTTGCCTGCCAGAACTCAACGGCTTTGTCGACCTCTCCCGCCATCAGCATGCCGTTAAGGCGCGTAAGAAGTTCCTGCCGCCGCCGCGCGGCACTCGCCGGCGACGGCTTCGTCGTGGTCGAGCGCGGCCGCGACTCCCGCGCCAGGTTGAACGCCGCCGCCGCGGCCTCGCGCAGGGGCGGCGTTTCGCCCGGTCGATGGTGCGAGGCCTCGCCAAGGATGCCGATCAGCGCTCGCGTCGGCGGGTCCTGAATTGAGCGCAAAGTGCGGAACAACGCCGAGTCGTGCGGATCGGCCAGGTCCCGTGGCGCAAAGAGCAGCACTCCGCCGGCCGTCTCAGGCGGATCGCCGTACTCCTCCCGCAAATCCGGCCAATGCGCCAACGCCCGCAAACTGGCGTAGATGAGCAGTGCCGGATAGCGATCACGTCGGTCCGGTCCGGTGGTGAGTCCGGCAGGGTGGCGATAGCCCGGCGTCGATTCGGTCGACGCCGGGCGCGCCGATCCGGGCCAGAAGGCGGTGTCGTAGTCGACGAGCACGATGCGACCGTCGGACCGCACCATGATGTTGTCCGCCGTTAAGTTGCCGTGCGAGAACCCCGCGGCCTCAAAGTCGTCTACCGCGGCCAACCAGGCATCCGCCAGCGCTTCGAGGAGGTCGCTGTCGCCGGCGCGACAGGCGCGATCAACCGATTCGATCAGTGTCGGACCGTCGACCCAATCCATCGCCATCACCGGATGGTGGAGCGACCGGAAGTCCGCCCCCGGCAGCGATAATCCGTCGGCGATGTAGTGGACATTGCCGACTACCGGGGAAGACGGTGATTCTCGCAATTTGGCGACGGCCGGCGCACTCGCTAAACCGCGGTATCGCTCTGCCAGACCGGGTTCGGGGTGATCGATCAGCAGGCAGCGCAGGGCGATGGAGCGGCCGGATGGCTGGCGGAGTTGATAGACAACGGCGTCAGCGCCCGTCGCGCGCAGTGGTTGGATTGGTCCCGACATGGCGATCATGCCGCCGCCAAGCCGATTTATGGCCGGGACCAGCCGGCCAGAGCGGCGCATGGCATCGTCGAGTGTGGCAATCGTGGGCATAGGCTGTTCAGGTCGATTCGCGTATCCGGGACACCGACGAAGTACCGAGTGCGTTATGGTGGATGGTACAGTGACACCCAGCACCCGCGATTGTAGTCGAACGGTCCAGGATATCGAGATCGCGGTTCATTGGGAAAGGCAGACGCGTGTGGTGCAGCTTCGGAGACGCGAACGACCCGAATCCACCCCTTTCAACGCTAAGAACGACGGCGCATCGACAACCCAAACTCTGCCAACACTCCCCGACGAGCGGTCGAATCGTCCGCGGCGTACCGACAATCATCACGAGCTGGTTGAGAACCTCGGGGCCATGGCAGCCTCTCTCGGCGAAGTCGACCCCCGCTCGTCCCAACGCATGGAGAACCTGGCTCGTTCCATCCGCACTGAGGAAGGACGGCAGGCCTGGGCCGACGTCGATCTTCGCCGCGCCTTCAACACGGAGCGGCTAGCCCACGCCTACGCGGTTCGCCGCGAGGGCGGATACGTGCCGCCGACCGTCGACCGGGCGGACAAAATCCGCAACGTCATGGTCCTGTTGCCGATCTTCCTGACCTGGGCGGCGTTGGCCGAAGCGGTGCGGGCCTACCAGAAGTACATCTCGGCCAATCCTGACGAAGTGCGGCTCCCGTTCCTGCTCCTCTGGCAGCAGGGGTTCGGGGGCGAAGGTAGTATTTTCTCTTCCACCTTCTCCTCGCTCGCCATCGTTGACGCGGTCATCATCGGTATCATCATCTTACTGACCTTCTACTCTCATGGCCGACGCGAGGCGCATGAGGATGCGATCTCCGCAACCGCGGGCAGATTCCAGACCGACCTCGACAACACGCTGGCCGAGGCCACCGTCGTCCTCGCGTCCGATCGCGCGGGCCGCCCCGCGGAGCTGGCGCAGAATGTCAAGCAACTCGCCGAGCGCTTCGACTTCAACAGCCAGCAACTACTCACGAATCTCCGCGTCGAGCACGACCGGCTGGAGGCGATCGCCGCCCGCCGCGAGAAGGAATTCGAGGACTTCGGCGTCTTCGCCAGCGGCATGCGCGCCGGCGCCGAAGAGATGCACCGGCTGCTCATGGACCTGCGCCAGGTCTCGACCGGTCTCCGGACGGCGCTGGAAGACTTGACAAGCGAAGTCGGCGTCACCAGCGACCAACAGCGGTCGCTTATGTCCGCGGTCGGCTCGCTCGAGCGGATGGTCGCCTCGGGCATCCAGAGCGACCACGCCGTGACCCGCCAACTGGCCGATGCCGCGAAGGGACTCGCCGACGCCGCCGACAAGTCGCTCTCCGGCTCTGAGGCGGCGGCTCATGCCGGCCGCACCGCCAGCGACGCCGTGCGCGGCATCGCCGAAATCGCCGCCCGCTTGGCCGCGAGTCAAGAACGGGTCGAACACGCCATCGCCAGCGAGGCCGAGGCGAACGCGCGGCTAGCCGACTCCCTACGGGGAACGGCCGGCGGCGTCAACAACGCGACGAAGAATTTGGGCGACATCTCGACCAACCTCGCCTATTTGCGCGACGAATTCCTACGCATCGGCGATCTCAGCGCCCAGCGTCAGCACGAAGTGAGCGAAGAGGCCGGGGCGCTGGTGCGCCGTCTCGATCACTTGACGGCCCAACTCGAACGGGTGGCGGGAGCAACGCCTTCGTCGGTCGGCTCCCATGGGTACGATTGGTCAACCCAAGGCGGCGAGCCGGACGACCAGTACGATCAACGCGGCACGCGTCGCGAGCGCGGTCTCTGGCCGCGTCGCGAGTAGGCGCGGCTGCTCCTGAGGCACATTCTTGAGGTTCCGCAAGCGCTCCCAACGCGACATGATCATGCTCGGAGGCTGGCTCTTCGCCGACCTCCTCCTCGGCTTGGCGATGGTCTTCCTCACGGCCAACACCTCCGGCACCCCAGCGCCCGAACCGACGCCGACGGCAACGCCGGACCTGTTGGCAACGAGCGAGGCCGAACGGCAGGCGTTCGCGCGGTCCGCTGCCGCGACGGCGACCGCGCAAGCGGCGGCCCTTTCAGACGCCGGCGCCACCGCGACCGCGGTGAGCGCCGAGGCGGCTGCCACGGCAGCCGCGCAAGCAACGATGGCCGCCGTGATCGCGGCGCAGGCAACCGCCTCCGCCGAAGCCGAGGCAACCCGCCAGGCGATGAGCGCCGACGAGCGCGCTACCGCGGACGCCCAGGCCGCGCGGGACGCCCTCTCCGCTGAGGCGACAATCGCCGCCTTCGCCACCCAACAAGCCGAGAGCGAACAGGACGTCGACGAAGCGACCAGCCGCCTCGCCACCGCCGCGGCCGAGGCCACGATCAACGCCGGCGCCCAGCAGACCGCTGTCGCCCAAGGCACCGCCATCGCCGAAATCGCGGCCATCGCGACCCAAAACGCCGCCTCAGGCGCGAATGACCTCGCCACGGCCCAAGCAGAGGCCGCCGCCGCCCGCGCCACCGCCGATGCCTTGGCGGCCAGCCAGGACACCAGCGACGCCGCGCTCGCCACCGCGCGGGCCCAGGCCGCCAACGTCGAGTCGACTATCTCCGCGCTGGCGACCGCTCAGGTTGCGGCTGCCGCGACGTCGACGGTGCTCTCGGAGCAGGCACTGGCCAATTCGCTCTCATCGTCGTCGATTTCGGTCTCGATCACAATTAGCGCGGACGGCATTCAGAACGGCAGCCAGAGTGCCCGGGAGGACGCCGTGCAACAATTGGAAGACGTCCTTGCGCCCTATCAGGACTGCCGGGTCGGATTCGCGCTCGTCTCCGGGTATCCGGGCGGCGGCGGCAGCATCGGCGAAGGCAACCAGATCGCGGATAGCGCATTTGCGGTGATGCAGGACGAGTTCCCCGAACTCTTCGCCGACGCGAGCTTCGAAACGATCGCGTTCGTCGACAACCCCCGCGGCCGCGTCGACATCCAGATGTTCTTCTTCCTCGGCTGCGAAGCGGCTGAACAATAACAATCCCCGTCACGCCGAGCCCTATACCTCTTCTTCGGGCGCCACGCGATACGCCTTGCCGAGCCCGGCGTAGCGGTCAGCCCCAAGGTGATGGAGTAGGCTTCCAGCATCGGATTCCACGTCCCAGAAGCTACTAAACGCCTCGTCGACCGCCTGGACGGCCAGGACGCGGGCGACGAAGAGGTCGTGATCGCCGCACGTCATGCGGTCGACCACGCCGCACTCGATGTGGCCGACACACTGCTCGATCAGCGGGGCGTCGATCTCTGAGGCATCGGCGGGCGTGAGTCCCGTTTCCTGGAACTTGTCCTTTTCGCGGCCCGACGTCATGCCGCAGAGGTGGACCACGCTCATCAGGTCGACATTCGGGATGTTGATTGCAAAGCTCTCGGTGCGGGTGATGAACTCGTGCGTCAGCCGCGACGGCTGGACCGCGACCCCGATCAGGGTCGGTTCGAGGCTGAGTGGCAAGAACCAGCCGGCCGTCATCACGTTTGGCTGGTCGCGATAGATCGTCGTTACGAGCGTCACCGGCCCTGGCGCCAGCAACCGCAAGGCGTCCCGCACCTCATTCAATCGTTTCTCTGCCATTCAGCACTCTCCTTTGCGCTCGGAGCTCGCTTCCTCATAGGCTTCATGCGTCAACTCGGCCGTTCGACGCCACGAAAAGGTCGCCGCGCGGGCCATTCCACGCGCACGCAGGCCCTCCGCTTCGTCCGGCGAGTTCAGCACGCGCACCATCGCCGCCGCCAGCGCTTCCGGCTCCGGCTCGACGAGCAGTCCGCCATCGCCGACGACTTCGGGCAAGCTCGTGCGATTGGCGGCGATGGTCGGCACGCCGCACGCCATCGCTTCCAGCGCCGTCAGGCCAAAGCCTTCATACAGCGACGGCGTGACGTAGAGGCGTGCCGCCTGGTAGAGGGCAATCTTGTCCGCGTTCGCAAGTCGACCCGGCAGGATGACCTGACCGCTGAGGCCTAATCGCGCAATCACCGGTTCCAGCGGGGGGAAGACTGACGGATTGCCAGAGTGCGCCGCCCCGGCGATGACGAGCCGCGTCGGCTCCTTCAGGCGCGGCAGCGCCCGCGCAAAGGCATCCAGGAGCACCGGCAGGTTCTTCCGCACGTCAAGACCGCCGACGTTGAAGACGTACCGCCCGGTCACTCCAAGGCATCGAGCAACCTCCGAGGCCGCCCGGTGATCCTTGGCAGGCGCGTACTCCAATCCAGCAGCCTCGGGCGTCACTCGAATACGACGCCGTGGAATGCCGAGCATGCGCTCGACGTCGCGCGCGGAGGCCTCGGACGGCGTCAGGATAAGGCGGGCGCGACGAACCGTGCGGCGCATCACCGCCAGGTTAACCCGCATCGCCCGCGATGCCCGGTACTCGGGCCAGATCAGCGGAATCACGTCGTGGATCGTGACGATCAGCGGCGCGGGTGAGCGCAACGGCGCGGCAAAGTGCGGTACATGCAGCAGGTCCGGCGCGGAGCGCCGAGCGGCGCGCGCTACGCCCACCGTATCCCAGGTGGCACGCCGAACACGCGCGTCGCCGCGAATGGCAAGCGCCCGCGCAATCGGGCCGGGGAGGCCTCTCCCTCGCGGAGACGATTCGAACCAATTGGGTTCGAGGAGCCGGAGGTCTATGGTGGGATCAAGCTCGGTCAGAGCCTCAAGGAGGTGACGAAGGTAGGTTCCGGTCCCGGACGGCGGCAAGTGCAGAAAGCTGCCGTCGATTGCCACACGCACGCCGGTCTTCCTCGATCCGATAGCGGCAACGTCTCGGGATGCAGCCCGCGTCACTCGCGCATTCTCGTGGAGAATGCCGCGGGCCAGTTGCGGCAGTCGCGGCCACGTAGTATAGCAATGGTGGTCCCCGCGATCGGGTCCGGTCGCCCCCGGACCCTCGCCCGTCGATGTGGCGGGCTTGGTTCCTTGACGCCTATGCTATCCTTTTGATAGTAGGTAGCGTCATCGATCCCATGACACGGAGGACATCGTGGCCAACTCGCTTGAAGTTTCGGATAGCACTTTCGATCAGGAGGTGCTCAAGGCCGACAAACCGGTGCTCGTCGACTTTTGGGCGCCGTGGTGCGGACCATGCCGCGCCGTTAGCTCGGTGCTCGACGAAATCGCGTCGGAGCGCCCGGAATCGCTGAAGGTTGTCAAGGTCAACATTGACGACAATCAGCAATACGCCTTCCAACTCGGCGTGATGAGCGTGCCGACGATGGTGATCTTCAAAGACGGCGCTCCGGTCGACAAGCTGATCGGCGCCCTTCCCAAGCGCATGATCGTCGACCGCCTGGAGCGCCATCTCACGCCTGCCGGCGCGTGAATCTTCCCCACTTGCCGACGTCACCGCGAGGCCCCGCCGTCCCCACCGGCGGGGCCTCGCGCCGCATCGATCGACCAGCAGCGATCAATCTGAATCGGACGCGGAGGAACTGGCGGCGGGCACGTTCTGCTCCTCTTGCAATCCCTGCACGGCGCGGCTGAGGTCCTCGAGGTCGGCGAACGAGCGATAAACCGAGGCATAACGGATATAGGCGACCTGATCAGTCTCTTTCAGGCTGTGCAGGACCGCCTCGCCGATGCGGTGCGAGGGGATCTCCTGGGTGCCGAGGGCGAGCATTTCCGCTTCGACCCGCTGCACAATCGCGTCGATCTCCCGCTCCCCGATGGGGCGCTTCGTCAGCGCCACGCGGAGTTTCTGGCGAAGCTTGGCCGGATCCCACTCTTGGCGCCGGCCGTCCTTCTTGACGACGATCAGACCGCCCGCCTCGACCCGTTCGTAGGTCGTGAACCGGCGAACACAAACCGTACATTCACGCCGGCGTCGGATCGACTCGCCGCCGCTGATCTCCCGGCTGTCAATCACCCGTGCGTCGCGGGATTGGCAATAGGGGCATTTCATAGCCGTCGAACTTCAGCTTTCAGTCAGTGACTGCTCAAGCGACTGCACCTCGATCGTTCAGCCCTCACCGCACGGCCCTCGGCGAACTGCCGAAATAGGCTGACGGCTGACGGCTGACGGCTGACGGCTGACGGCTGATAGCTGATAGCTCAAAGCTGAAAGCTCACCGGTCCCGCAAGAAACGGATGATCGAGGCCTCGCCGTCCCAGTCGTCGTCGGGCAGGACGGGGGCGCCGTATGCCGCCGGATGCGCGCTGCGCGGCACCGGTTCGGGATGGATTGGACGATAGCCGCGGTCGCGGCTGCCGACCGCGGGGCGAGCGCGGCGCGAATGGAAATCGGTCGGGATCTGATGGTCGTCGAACCCGGTCGCGATCAGCGTGATCATCACCGTGTCCCCGAGCGTCTCGTCGATCGAGGTGCCATAGATGATCTCGGCGTCCTCGTCGGCGGCGGCACGGATGATCTCCGCCGCCTCGCTCGTTTCGAGCAGAGTCAGGCTTGGGCCGGCGGTAATGTTGTAAAGGACGCCCGTCGCGCCCTGGATGTTCATCTCCAGCAACGGGCTTTCGATCGCCTCCTTAGCGGCGTCGATGCATCGGGTCTCGCCAGTGCCGTGGCCAATCGCCATCAACGCCGAGCCGGCGTCGCGCATGATTGAGCGAACGTCGGCAAAGTCGAGGTTGATGATGCCCGGCTTAATGATCAAGTCGGAAATGCCGGCAATGCCCTGCCGCAGCACGTCGTCGGCGTACCGGAACGCCTCGGTAATCGGCGTTTTGGGATCGACCATGTGGATCAGGCGCTCGTTCGGAATGGTGATGAGCGCGTCGACTGTCTCGCGCAGGGAATCGATGCCGTCGTCGGCGGACCGCTGCCGCCGTGACCCCTCGAAGTCGAAGGGGCGGGTGACGACGCCGACGGTCAGCGCCCCGGCCGCCTTGGCAAGGCGGGCGATCACGGGCGAGGCGCCGGTGCCGGTGCCGCCGCCCATACCGGCCGTGATAAAGATCATGTCGGTGCCTTGGACGAGCTCGGCGAGATCCTCGGAACTCTCTTCCGCGGCCCGCTGCCCAAGTTCGGGCCGACCACCGACGCCGAGACCGCGCGTCAGCTTGTCGCCGATCCGTACGGCGATCTGCGCCTGGCTGGTCAGGAGCGCCTGGGCGTCGGTGTTGACGGCGACGAACTCGATGCCGTCGACTCCGGCGTCGATCATGCGATTGATAGCGTTTCCGCCGGCTCCACCTACCCCGACGACGCGAATCCGCGCGAATGAGGTCGCGTAGTCGGGCGGAATTAACCGCGAGCGTTCACGGTCGAAGTCGTCGTTCCGACCATCGCCGTGGAGGTCGCCGCCCAACGTCGAGCTATAGACCGCCCCAGGGCCGGGCGAAACGCGGGTCGTTCGGGTGGTCGGGCTCTGCCCTGGACGATGTGCTTGCATCTGCGGCGCTCTTTCCATCCCACCCCACCGGGTCAAGGCCGTCGCTCCCCGCGCGACCGTGACGTTGTGACACTGGTTGGACTACAACCCTGGCGCCTGGACCAGTGACCATGCACCCCATGCACATCATCACCAGACGCGGACCGTTTGTCGAGGCGATAACCGCCGGGGTAAGCCGTGCCGCGCCCACGTCGCGGTGGCTGGCTACCGCCGCAGTATAGCACGCGTCCGGCCACCCTTCGCCGCACGGTTGGGGTGTCCCTACGCTTCGTACGGACAGCGGAAGGCGGAAGGCGGGAGGCGGTGGGCGCCGAGGCAAAAACGTCATGCCGACCGCCCCTTCGTCATTCCGACGAAATGAGGAATCGCTCCCGTGGGACCGACGAAGAGAGATTCCTCGGCACCTCGGAATGGCCGGGTGTCGTTTCCGTCTTCCGTCTTCCGTCTTCCGCCTTCCGCTTCCCGCCCAGCGTTACGGCCGCCGGTGACGATCAGCGTACCGCTCTAGGGCCAACGCAATTAGGCGATCGACCAGTTCCGCGATGGGGATGCCGGTCGCCTCCCAGAGCATCGGATACATGCTGATCGAGGTAAAGCCGGGAATCGTGTTGACCTCGTTGACGTAGATGTGATCGGTCTCGCGTTCCAGAAAGAAGTCGACCCGCGCCATCCCGGAGAGGTCGAGCGCGCGGAAGGCGTCGATCGCCATCTCTTGGACCTGGACCAACGTCCTACCGTCAAGTTCGGCCGGAATGATCAACTCGGAGCGGTCGTCGATGTACTTCGCGTCGTAGTCGTAGAACTCGTTGCACGGGACGATCTCTCCGGCGACCGAGGCGATCGGCTCGTCGTTGCCGAGGACGGCGACCTCGAGTTCGCGCGCGTCGACCGATTGCTCAACGAGTATTCGCCGGTCGAAGCGGCCGGCCACGTCCATCGCCTCCGAAAGCTCCGAGGCGTCGTGTACCTTGGTAATGCCGACGCTCGATCCCATGTTTGCCGGCTTGGTGAAGCAAGGGAAGTTGATCCGGTGGCCTATCCAGGAGGCGACTTGGTCCGGGTCGCGCTCCCAATCCTTGCGAAAGACGAGCAGCCACGGCGCTAGCGGCAAGCCCGCCTGGTCGAGAATCGTCTTGGCGATCGCCGAACCCAGCACGCCCGCGCCGACATACGGGACGCCCGCCAGCTCGAGCATCCCCTGGACGGTCCCATCCTCCCCCATCGGCCCATGCAGCGCGGGGAAAATAACGTCGACGTCGCCGGAGAAGTCGGCGGGCATCGTCGCCCCGCCCACCACCGCGCTCTGTTCCTCACCCGACGGGTTGCCCTGCTTCGACCCCGCCGCGATCGCGAACATCGGCGAGACCGCGGTCAGTTGGGCCATCGGGTCGGCGCCGGAGAGCCACCGCCCGTCGCGGGTGATGCCGATCGGAACCAGCTCGTACTTGTCCGGATCAAGCGCGTTCATGATCGTCTGCGCCGAGCGCAGGGAGACATCGTGCTCGTCCGACTGGCCCCCGAAGAGGACCGCGACCCGCACCTTGCCGGACCCATCCGGCGTCGAAGACCCGTTCATACCCTCTCCTCGATCCCCCGCGTCGTTCAGAACTCTCCGATCTCTTCGATTTCCGGCTCCAGATGCACGCCGAACCGGTCGGCAACGACCGCTTGGGCATGGGCGATCAACTCCCGTACCTGTGCCGCTGTGCCGCTGCCGCCGTTGACGATGAAGTTGCTGTGCTTGGTCGAGAAGGCGACGTCACCGACGGCAAAGCCCTTCAATTCGGCCGCTTCCAAGAGACGCCCCGCGAAGTCGCCAGGCGGGTTGGTAAAGGTGGATCCGGCGCAGCGCCCGGTCGGTTGCGTCAACTGCCGGTACTCCGCGTGCTCTTCGGCCAGGCGCCGTAGCTCGTCCGGGTCACCCTTCGGTAGTCGCAGGACGACCTCGACCACCTGATACGGCCGCGGTCGTTCGCTGGCCTTCAGCGACGTGTACCGGTATCGAGGGTCGAGCCACAATCGCGGGAACTCGTTGATCTCGCCGTTGTTGTCGATGACGACAACAGATTCGAGCGCGTCCTTGATTTCGGTGCCGTGCGCCCCGGCATTGTTGACCGTCGCACCCCCGATGGTGCCCGGCAAACCGACGCCCCAATCCATGCCCGCCCAACCCCGGTCACAGGCATATCGCCCGACCCAGGAGAGCGGCGCTTGCGCGCCGACACGCATCAGTACGTGATTCTCTTCGTCCGTCGCGGTCACTAACCGCGCCGCCCGTTCGCCTGGCGTGCGCGAAAGGACGACCAGTCCGCGGACGCCTCGGTCGCCAGCCAGCAGGTTGCTGCCGCCGCCGATGACAGTCAGCGGCAAGCCCTCGTCACGGCCCCAGGACACGGCGGCAACGAGATCGGCCGGCGTAGGGGCTCGCATCAGAAAGTCAGCGGTTCCCCCAATTCGCCACGTCGTGTGGAGCGACATGGGCGAGTCACGCAAGACCTTGAGCGCCGGTCGATCGGGAATTATCGCCTCGGCCACGGTCGCTTTCATGCGGCGCCTTGCTTCGCGATCAGATCGGCCAACAGCGCCGGGCCGACCGACGTGATGTCGCCGGCGCCCAGGGTAAGCACCACGTCTCCGGCGCGCACCCCGGACAAAATCAGCTTCGTCGTTTCGTCAGGCGAGCCACCCAGCCAAGCGTGTCCTGGCAACCGTCGCAGCAGGTCCGCCGACGATACGCCAAGGGTATCGATCTCCCGCGCGGGATAGATGTCGAGCAAGACGATTTCGTCGGCATTCGCCAGTGCATCCGCAAAGTCATGCAGCAACGCTTTGGTCCTGGTATAGGTGTGTGGCTGAAAGATCGCCCAGAGACGACGACCCGGATAGCAGCGGCGCGCCGCATCGAGCGTCGCCCGAATCTCGCTCGGATGGTGCGCGTAGTCGTCGACGATCGTGACACCCCCCACCTCGCCCTTTACCTCGAAGCGACGACCGATACCCGTATACGCGTCGAGCGACGCAACGGCACGTTCGGACTCGACGCCGAACGCGACCATCGCCGCAACTGCCGCCGCCGCATTGCGCGCATTGTGTCGCCCAGGCACGTTGAGTTCCATCGTCCGTCCCACGCCGTCGGAGCCGCGCAGCCACCAGCCCTTCTCATCTCCGCTCAGATGCCAGTCCGCCTCAGGCGTCTCACCGAAGGTGACGAGCGACTGGTTCGCTGCTGGCGTCCATCGTTTCAGCAGTCTCGCGCAACCCGGATCATCGGCGGCAATGACGAGGCAGCCGCCGGCACGGATGCCATCGACAAAACGCGCGAACGCGTCGTCATAGGCGGCTTGGTTGGGAAAGAGATCCGGGTGATCGTACTCGATGTTGGTGACGACAGCCACATCTGGGGTCAACCAGAGAAAGGAATAGTCGTACTCGTCGGCCTCGACGACCATCGCCTCGCCACTTCCGGCACCCGCGTTGGCGCCCGTGGCGTTGACCACGGCTCCGATGGCGTATGACGGGTCCATCTGCAGGGCCAGGAGCGCGGATGCGAGCATACCGCTCGTCGTCGACTTGCCGTGCGTGCCCGCGACGGCGAGGCAGCGCCGGAAGTTGGCGAGCATGCCCAGAAGTTGCGCCCGCTTGACCGTCGGTACGTTTCGGCCGCGAGCCGCCGCGACCTCCGGGTTGTCCGCGCGCACGGCCGCGGTGACGATGACGAAGTCCGCGCCGGACGCCGCCTCGATGTCGTCGTGGCCAATTGAAACCGGGATGCCCTCTTGGCGAAGCGCGCTCGTTTGTTCTGACGCGGCGGCATCGGAACCAGTCACCTGATATCCCCAGGCATGAAGGATACGCGCCAAACCGCTCATTCCGATGCCGCCGATGCCGACAAAGTGAACGGCCGCCGGCGGTGGCGGCACCGTGATTGCGGCGGCCCGCTCGTCGACCAGCGTCATTTGTTGCCTTCCCCGGAGGATCGTGCGGCCAAGGTGGCTACCGCGGCGCGAAACCGATCCCCTCGGTCGAATTCATCGCGAAACAGGCCAAAGCTGGCGCAACCTGGTGAGAGCAAGACGACATCACCGGCACATGCAGCGTGGTGCGCCGCGCGGACTGCTCCCTCCATGCTGCCGAACGGGCCAACGGTCCGCACCCCCTCGGCCTCCAAGAGGGCTCGCAGACCGGGCGTCGCCGTCCCATCGAGCAAGTAGACCACATGCGCCCAACGCCGCGCGGCGGCGGCGACCGGGCCCAGATTCGTTTGTTTTGCCGCCCCACCGGAGATCAGATGGACACGCCTGCCCGCGAAGCGTTCGAGCGCGGCGACAGCCGCCGCGGGCGCGGTCGCCGCCGTGTCGTTGACGAAGACGACTTCGGAAATCTCGGCGACCGGCTCCATGCGGTCCTTGACGCCGCCGAAGCGCTCCAGACCCCGCGTGATCGCGTCGAGCGACGCCCCGCGCCAGAAGGCGGCGCCGGCAGCGGCGGCCACATTTGCCGCTTGGTGTGGACCCGCGAGCGACGGGTTCGGCGGCATTTCGACGCGGGCTTCCTCACCGGCGCGTCGCAGCTTCACGACGGCGCCATCGCACCAGATACCATTGCTCCCCTGGTCAAGTCGCCCGAATGGCACCACGCGCGCGTTGGTGGCCTCCGCCGCGCGGAACGCCTCATTGTCGTCCGCGTTGACGAGGAGGATGTCGTCCAATGCCTGATGCGCGGTAATCGAGCGTTTGGTGCAAGCGTAGTCGGCGAAATCCTGGTAGGTATCGAGGTGGTCCTCAGAAATGTTCGTCAGCACGGCGATATGCGGCGCCAGCAGGTGCTCGTCGAGCGCCTCCAGTTGCCAACTCGAGAGTTCGATCACCACCGGCGTTTCGGCGGTGATGCGATCGAGCGCTTCGACGGCGGAAACGCCCATGTTCCCGGCTAGGACCGTGCGTTGGTCCCACGCGGCCAGCATTCCGGCGCAGATCGTCGCCGTCGTCGTCTTCCCTTTGGTGCCGGTAATGCCGATGATCGGGGCTGGACAGGCCCGGAAGAAGATCGACATCTCCATCTCGACGCGGACGCCGCTCGCCCGCGCGAGTTGCAGTAGCGGCGCGGACCGGCGCACGCCAGGATTCCGCACGACGACATCGGCCCCGTCGGGCGTGAAGTCGCGCTCGTCGTGACGGCCCAAGATGTATCGGATCGGCAGGCCGTCCAGTCGCCGCATCGGCTCCGCGAGCGCATCCTCCGGTTGCATGTCGGTCACCGTGACGACGGCGCCCCGCTCCACCAGGAACCGCGCCACGCCAACGCCACCACCGCGCGTGCCAAGCCCCATGACCGTGAAGCGTTTGCCTTTGAAGCCGTTAGCCATCAGCCGTCAACCGTCATCTCTTTGCATGGTTCTGACTCGACTCCTATGTCGTGAGAGCACCCTACTTGCCTCTCCCAAGGGCTAACGGCTGACGGCTAACGGCTCAAAGCAACGCCAACGCCACGCCGATCAACCCGGCCATCATGCCGATCATCCAGAACCGCATGGTCACCTGCGTCTCTTCCCAGCCGATCAGTTCGAAGTGGTGATGCAGGGGCGCCATCTTGAAGAGGCGTTTCCCCTTGGTCAGCTTGTAATAGCCGACTTGGAGCACGACGGAGAGAATCTCCGCGACGAAGACAAGGCCGACTATGGGCAAAAGGAGCCATTGACCGGTCATGAAGGCGGCGGTGGCCAACGCGGCGCCGACGGCCAAGGCGCCGGTGTCGCCCATGATCACCTGCGCCGGGTGCGCGTTGAACCATAAGAACCCCATCAGGCTGCCGGCCATCGTAAAACAGAAGGTGACGACGCCGACCTGCCCTTGGCGGTAGGCAATGATCCCGTAGGCGACGAAGGCAATCGCGGCTAATCCGCCTGCCAACGTGTCGAGCCCATCGGCAAAGTTGACCGCGTTCGACATACCGTTGATCGCAAAGGCCGCGATCGGGATGTAAAGCCAGGTAATGTCGAACCGGCCGAGAAACGGGACGTAGATATGGTGCAGCCCCAGTCCGTAGGGATCGGGCAAATGCAGGATGAACGCTGCCCCGAAACTGAAGATCCACAGCCAGAGGAATTTGAAGCGGCCCGCCAGGCCGTGCTGAGCACTCCCCACCAGGCTCATCCGGTCGTCGATGGCCCCGAGTATGGCGGCGGCCATCATGACCCCGATCGGCAGCAGCATCGAGAGGCGCCCGGCGAGGTTGAACGCGGCGGTCAAGAGGACGACCGTGATCGCGATCATCACCCCGCCCATTGTCGGCGTGCCGGTCTTCGCCTTGTGCCCTTCCGGGCCTTCCAGGCGGATCTGCTTGCCGAACTTCTTGAGCCGCAGGTAGGTAACGATCGGCCGGCCGATGATGACGGTGAGGACGAAGGACAATCCGCCGAGGGCCAGCGAGACGGCCATGTTCTCGTTGGGATCCTCGGGCATGATGCTGCCGGCCAGAATCGGCAGCCAGCTCGCTGCTGATACCAGAACGCTCATGCGCTGCCGTCAGCTTCCGCCCCGGCGGCAATGTCGCCGCGCAGCGCTTCGACGATGGTTTCCATCTCCAACCCGCGGGATCCCTTGAGCAGCACCACGTCGCCGTCCTGCAAGAGCACGCGCAGGAAGTCGACCATCTCTTCCCGCTGGTCGAGGCCGAATGATGTCACGTCGAGCGACCGGCCGTCGACTTCGGCGGTCAGGGCGGTCTCCTCGGCGATCGTCCGCGCCAGATCCCCAAACGTGACGAGGTGATCGACGACGTCGGCAGCGCGCCGGCCGACAATCCGATGCTCCTCTTCAGAGACGGGCCCCATCTCGCGCATATCGCCCAGGACCGCGATCCGACGCCCGGCTGGTCGCAACTCGAAAAGCAAGCCGAGGGCAGACAAGACCGACGGGGTGCTGGCGTTGTAGGTATCGTCGATAATCTGGGAGCCATTCGGCCCTGGTTGTATGAGCAGGCGCACCTGGATTGCCGGGTCGGAGAAACCGAGCAGCATCTCGGAAATGTGCATTCCCAGCGCATGACCGACCGCGATGCCGGCCAGCGACAGATCGACGGCATGGCCCCCAACGAGCGGCACTTTGACGTGAAGGCGCTCGCCGTCGAGGTGCAACCAGAAGGTCGATCCGTCGAGCCCCTGGGTCTTGACGTCGGTCGCGCGGGCGACGTTTTCTGGATCGAGACCGTAGGTGACGACGCGCCCTCGGCACCGAGGCGCCATCGCGCGGACGCGCTCGTCGTCGCCGTTCAGCACGGCGACGCCGTCCGGCGGGATCGCCTCGACGAGTTCCGCTTTCGTCTCGGCAATCGCCGCGATCGACCCCATGCGTTCAAGGTGGACCGGATAGACGTTCGTCACAACCGCAATCTTCGGGCGGGCGATCTCGGCCAGCAGCGCCAGTTCGCCAGACGCATACGCGCCGCCCATCTCCAGCACCGCGACCTCGGTCCCCGGCTCGACCTCCAGCAGCGATAAGGGCAACCCGATTTCGCTGTTCATGTTGCCGGGGCTACGGTAGGTCGAGAAGCGTTGACTGAGCACCGCCGCCACGACCTCTTTCGTGCTCGTCTTGCCGATACTCCCCGTGATCCCGACGACGATCAGGTCCATCGACGACCGCCGCGCGGCCGCCAACCGTTGGAGCGCGGCCACGGGGTCTTCGACGACGATCAACGGGATCGGGACGTCGCCCAACCGTTCGAGCCAGGCACGCGCCACGAGCGCCGCGGCGGCGCCGTGTTCGACGGCGTCCGGCACGAACTGGTGCCCATCGAATCGCTCGCCCTTGACGGCGATGAAGAGATCGCCTGGCCTGACGCTGCGCGAGTCGCGTTCAACCCAGCGAAACGCGATATCGGGCGGCAGGTTGCCCCGCACCTCGGCGTTGGTGGAGGCCAAAAGCTCCGCGAGCGGGATCGTCGGCATGCCCTACTCCTGGTTCGTTCCTGATTGCAATCCCACCCCTATTGTCGAACGCCACGTCACGCCTTTCTAGTCCAGCCGCTCGGCCACGCGCAAGATCGCGCTGCGACTTCGGGGATTGGCCGCAATCTCCGCGGCGCCTGGGCGAGTGGGACGCCCGTCGATCTTTTTCAGGCGCGCACGGTGCTCGCAGGTGCAGACCGGCTGCTCCGGCGGGCAGATGCAATTCGCGCTTTCGCGCTGGATGAACTGCTTGACGATCCGATCCTCGAGTGAATGAAACGAGATAACCGCGAGCCGACCGCCGGGCGCCAGGACGTCAACCGCATCCTCCAACGCCTGTCGCAATGCCTCGAACTCCTGATTCGTGGCAATGCGCAACGCCTGAAAGGTGCGGGTCGCCGGGTGTGTTTCCGCGCCCCGCCGGCCGCCGACGGCGTCGCTCACGATCTGCGCCAGTCGCCGCGTTGAGTCAATTGGGGAGTGTGCCCGTTCACGGCCAATTGCGCGGGCGATGCGCCGGGAACGCGACTCCTCGCCGAAGGCGAAGAGGAGATCGGCGAGCTCGCGCTCGGAGAGCAGATTGACCAAGTCCGCGGCAGGACGGCCGGTGGTCGGGTCGAATCGCATGTCGAGCGGACCGTCGAAGCGAAAGGCGAATCCGCGTTCCGGCGAGTCGAGCTGAAACGACGACAAACCGAGATCAAGCAGAACGCCATCCAACGGCGCCATGCCGGCCCGTCGCGCCGTTTCAGCTAAGCTGGCAAAGTTCGCGTGGACGACCCGCAACCGCCCTTGAAGGTCGGCCCGCTCCGTGAGCGCTTCGCCACGGCGCACCGCGTTGGGATCGGCATCGAGCGCCAGTACGTGTCCATGTGGGGCGCTCGCTTCGAGCAACGCCAGCGTATGGCCCCCACCGCCGAAAGTGGCGTCGAGAAAGCGGCCCGCCGGCCGCGGCGCGAGGGCGGCAATAGCCTCGGCGAGCATCACCGGCAAATGACCGGCCGCTGAAGGAACGCCGTGAGCGGAATGTCTCGATGGCTCCATGAGAGTTAGATCAGGTTGGCCAGGCGTTGGGCGATGGCCACGCCGTCGTCGTCGATTTGCGCGGTCACGCTCTCCCATCGCGCCGGACTCCAAACCTCGACCGAGGTGTTGACCCCGACCACGAATGCGTCTCGCTCGAGTTCCGCGTATCGCCGCAGGTCGGGCGGGAGCAGGATCCGTCCCTGGGCATCCAACTCCAGGTGAGCCGCTTCGGCGAAGACCATGCGCCGAAAGGTCCGCGCGTCCGGATCGGTGATCGGCAAGGCGCTGATCCGCTCCGCGAGCGGGGTCCAGGCGTCCATTGGATAGAGAGCGAGACAGCGGTCGATGCCGCGCGTCACCACCACGCCGCCAGTGAGCGCCTCCCGGAACCGGGCTGGAATGGCCAATCGCCCCTTCGCATCGAGCGTGTGGGCGTAGCGCCCGAGAAACATCGTTGCAATCCCCACCCCCCAAAGGAGGGTGCAACATCGGCGGCGGGATCCGCGGGGCAGCGCCAATCGCTTTACTCTATATCCCGCTCACGAGCGAGACGTCACACCAAGAACTGAAAAGAGTTCCTCTCCGCGGGGCCGCTTATCCACCGGGGACTCCACTTATCCCCACTTTTCCCCACCGTTATCCACAGCATAGGTCGATTGCACCCCGATGTCTAGTCCCTGACGGGTTGTCACACCAGCAGTACGTACGCGGCAATGTGACCGTGCCCACACTTGAAGTAGCACGAATGTTCTAGTATTATTTCCTCACGTCGCCCCGTTTGGCGTCATCAGTTTGGAGTCACCACGATGTTTCTCGGTTGGTACGACCCGGACAAGAAGAAGCCGGCTCGGCTGAAGGTGGAAGATGCAGTCGAGCGCTACGTCGAAAAGTTCGGCGGCGAACCCGAAACCTGCCTCGCGAGTTCCGTTGACGCGGAAGAACTCAGTGCGGATAGCAAGGCGCCCGATCTCACCGTTCGTGCCGTGACTTTCTTGCCGCGTTTCACTTTCTACGTTGGCATCGACGACGCTCCGCCGGAGGCCGCCGAAGCCGCGTAGGCTAGGCTGTGCTCCGTCTTTCGCGTGCTAGACTCGCGTCACCGATTCCGCCTGCCGGTGCGCGTGCGGCACGGCGCGAAAACGGCTTGGGTGCTTGATGACGGTGTCGATCTCTCCCCTCCACTCTGCGGACTACGCGCCGCTCCTCGTGGGACGAGCCCGCGAGCGGGCGGCGCTGCGCGAAGCCTTTGCCTCCGCGGCCGCGGGACACGGCCGCCTCGTTCTGATCGGGGGGGAAGCCGGCATCGGCAAAACCTCGTTGGTCAGAGCCCTGGGTCACGAGGTCCAGACCCAGGGTGCCCCGCTCATAACCGGGCATTGTTATGACCTGACTGAAACGCCTCCGTACGGTCCATGGGCCGAGATTCTCGCCCAGACTCCTCGCCTCCCCGACTGCCCGCCGCTCTTGGCCCCTGGCGATGTGCCGACGACCTCGGCAGACCAGGCGGCCCTGTTTGCCCAAATCCGAGACTGTTTCGTCGCCATCGGAAACGAACAGCCGCTGATCCTGCACTTAGAGGACCTCCATTGGGCGGATGCGGGCAGTTGTGAGCTACTGCGCTATCTAGCGCGTGGCCTGCTACACGATCCCATCGTGCTACTCATCACCTATCGCGCCGATGAGGTAAATCGCCGCCACTCGCTCTACTCCATCTTGCCGCTGCTGGTGCGCGAGGCGCGGGCGCTGCGACTCGACCTCCGCCGCATCGAGCCCGACGACGTCCAGGCGCTCGTGGCCGCCCGGTATCGGCTCGCCGCGACCGACGAAACCCGCCTCTTGGCGTATCTCGAAGAGCACGCGAAGGGAAATCCCCTCTACGTCGGCGAGCTGGCGCGAGCGCTGGAAGAAGAAGGGCTGCTGCGACCGGGCACAGACGCCTGGGAATTGGGAGACCTGACCGAGGTACACATACCGCCCCTCTTGCGCCAGGTGATCGAAGGGAGACTGCAACGGCTGGGGGCAGAGGCACACGGCGTCCTCGCGATCGCCGCCGTCATCGGCCCGCGAGCGCCGCTCGACCTCTGGACCGACGTGTCCGAGATCGGAGAGGAGACCCTGCTCGACGTAGTCGAAGCGGCGGTCGAGGCACGCCTGATCGTGGCCTCAGCGGACGGCGCGAGCGTGTCGTTTGCCCACGCGCTGGTCCGTGAGGTGCTCTACGACGGCCTGCTACCGCCCCGGCGTCGGACCTGGCACCGGCGCGTCGCGGATGCGCTGCTGGCGGGCGCGGTTGCCAATCCCGACTCCATCGCCAATCACCTGCAGCGAGCCGGCGACCCGCGCGCGGCGGAATGGCTGATCAAAGCGGGGGAGCGAGCGCAGCTCTCCTACGCGCTCTTGACGGCCGGCGATCGTTTTGACGCCGCGCTCCAACTGCTGGAGGCGCAAGGCGCGCCGGCACGCGAACGAGCCGAGCTGCTCTACCGGCTAGCGCGCATGCGGCGGTATGCCGATCCGCGCCAGGCGCTCGCCTACCTCGACGATGCCGTCAGCCTTGCCATTGAGGTAAATGATCGCGTACTGGCGGCATATATCGCGTCCTTCCGCGGCACCCTCCGGTGCGCCGCCGGCGACATCCGCCGCGGGCTGGCAGACATTGAATCGGGCGTTGCGGCCCTCGACGCCCTCTCTTCAATCGAGCGTTCGCAATTGCAGGCGCTTCAGGCACGCCTCGGTGACCCGTCGGACGAGCGCTACTACTCCGGCGCCCTGGTGAGCTGGCTCGCCATGGCGGGGCGATGTGTTGAAGCGCTGGCCCTGGGTGAACGCGTCGTCAAACAGATCCCCGCGCCTCAGGCCGAGGCATCGGATGATGCCAAGGACTCCTCGGAGACGGCCCACTCAGACACCACGGGGCGGATCGCGCGCATCTCGCGGGAGATGCGTCACGCCAACGTCTGGCGCGGGCTCGCGGGCGCTCAGGCACTGCTTGGCCGGCCGGATGAAGCGCGCCGCGCCTATGCCGAGACGTACGCGGCCTACCGCGCGGTCGGGAATCACTACCAGGCGGGCAACACCTTGCTGCTCGAGCTGTACGAGGTCGTGGCGCCATATCAGGCGGATGATGTGCCGGAGCGTCGGCGGTTGGCAACCGAAGCAGAGCAGGAATGGGCGCGAGCCGGCGGCGCGCTCGATATCCTTCCCCCGCGCTTCGCCTGGATGCCGCTCCTGCTCGTCGAAGGCTCGTGGACGGAGGCCCGCCGCCTGGCCTTGACGGCCTCAGCGCCCGGCAGTCGGACCAGTTGGCGACCATTCGCCACTAGCCAGCTCGCAATCCTCGCCCGGGCACAGGGCGACGCGCAACTCGCCTGGCAGTTGGTGCGCAAACAGATCCCGGCTGGCCATGCCACCGAGCCGGGCGACGCCATCCTGCTCGATACCGTGGTGTTGCAGCGGCTCGCGGTCGCGCTGGCCCTCGACAGCGGCGACCTGGCAGTTGCCCGCTCCTGGCTCGAGGCCCACGACCGCTGGCTCTCCTGGAGCAAGGCGGTCCTCGGGCTGGCGGAGGGACACCTGGGCTGGGCGACCTACTTTCGCGCCGCCGCCGACGCGTCCAGCGCGCGCCGGCGAGCCGAGCAGGCCTTGGCGGCCGCGGCCGACCCGCGCCAGCCGCTCGTCCTTCTCGCGGCACACCGTCTGCTTGGCGAAATCGACACCGCCGCCCGGCGTCATCAGGATGCGCTCCAACACGTCGAGGCCGCGCTTGCGCTAGTCGACGCCTGCGCGGCGCCCTACGAACGGGCGCTCACCTTGCTGGCCTTGGCCGAATTGCGCTGGGCAATAGAAGACGTCGACGAGGCCAACTCGCACATCGAGGAGGCGCGGGATATCTGCACCCCGCTCGGTGCCAGCCCTACGCTCGCGCGGGCCGATGATCTGGCCGCCCGGATTGCCGCTCGCCCATCGCCTCGGCAATACCCGGCGGGGCTCACGGCACGCGAAGTCGAGGTATTGCGGCTCGTGGCGGAGGGGATGACCGACGGCCAGGTCGCTGAACAGCTCTTTCTCAGCCGGCGCACGGTTAGCCAGCATCTTCGCTCTGTTTACAATAAGCTCGGTGTCTCGTCGAGAGCGGCGGCCACGCGCTTTGCCGTCGAGCACGATCTCTGGTAGCCACGCACTCCATTTTGCGTACCTTCATCGCACCTCTGCGTATCCCTACGCATTGATCGGATACCGACGCGGTCGCCCGCGATTGCGCACATCTGTCGATGTGCGCCGTGGCGCTGAGGCGTAAGGTAGGTCTGTAAGCAAAAGGGTTTGACGACAGCTACCAAAGGGGAGCACAAACATGATCAACCTGAATCCAACAGTTCTGATTGAAATCGGACAGGCGGAGCATCAGGAGCGGGTCGCCCGCGGAGAGGCAATCGCGCGACTGCACGGCTACGTCCCGCCCCGCCGACCACTCCGCGTCGTGCTCGCGGCCGCGCTGGTCGGCGTCGCGCATCGCCTCTCTCCCGCGCTTGACCAGTACACGCCGACCAAACCGGTCCGCGCTTAATGTGAAGGAGGGCGCGAGATGGAACTGCTGTTGTTGTTCGTCGCGCTAATTGTGTTCGATCTGGCCACGATGCGCTTTGGCGCCGACAGCCGCTCTGACCGCCGCGAGCGCGGCCAAACGGACGGGATCCTCTCTTGAGGCGTGAGATTACGAGATAACGGCAAGGATGGAACCGATCTTCACCGACTCGCCCGCCGCAATCGGCAGTTTGGTGATCGACCCGGCGCGGTGGGCGACAATCTCGTTCTCCATCTTCATCGCCTCAACCACACAGACCAGATCACCGGCCGCGACCTGCTGCCCTGGCTCAACGGCGAGTCGAACGACCGCCCCTTGGATCGGACTCAGCAACTCCGTACCGTTCTGGCCGCCGGCCGCGCGTAGATTCCGTGAGCGCTCGATACGCGGCGGACCGGCAGCGCGTGACTTGGGCGTCGGGCCAATCAAGTTGCCTGGCATGCGAACCACGAGGCGGCGCCCATTAACCTCGACGGTCATCTCTCGCGGCGGCAACGTATCGCATTCGGTCTGACCGGCAGGCGGCGTGGCCGCTGGCGGTAGAACGTCGGGGTGTTCGGCGAGGAAGGCAGTCGTCGCGCCCTCCGCGATGAACGTCGGGTGCGCCAGAACGCGCCGGAGAAGCGGGATCGTCGTCGGCACACCCTCGACCTCGAACTCATCGAGCGCGCGGCGTCCCCGCGCAATCGCCTCCGCCCGATCGCGGCCCCAGACGACCAGTTTGGCGATCAGCGAGTCGTAGGACGGCAGGATCTCGGCGCCATCTTCCATCGCGCTGTCGAGGCGCACGCCGGGACCGCCTGGCTCCCGGTAGCGGGTGACGACGCCGGCGCTCGGCGCGAAGTCGCGCCCGGCGTCTTCAGCGTTGATGCGGCATTCGATGGCGTGGCCGCACGGCGCGATGTCGGGGGCGGAAAAGGACAATGGGCGACCTTGAGCGACCAGGATCTGTTCTTTGACCAGATCGACGCCGGTCACGGCTTCGGAGATGGTGTGCTCGACCTGGATGCGCGTGTTCATCTCGAGAAAATAGAAACGGCCATCTTCCGCCAGGAGGAACTCGACGGTGCCGGCGCCCCGATAGTCGACCGCTCGCGCCAATGCAACCGCCGCCTCCCCCAACGCCGCGCGAAGTGGTGGATCGACCGCCGGCGACGGCGTCTCTTCGATCAGCTTTTGGTGTCGCCGTTGTACCGAGCAGTCGCGCTCGCCGAGCGCCAGCGTGTTTCCATGGTCATCGGCAAAAATCTGCACCTCGACGTGTCGCGGGCGGTCAAGGTAGCGTTCCAGATAGACGACCGGATTGGCGAAATACCGCGCGGCCTCGCCCGAGCTTCCGGCGAACGCGTCCGCCAACTCATCTGGCGTCCGGGCGACGCGAAACCCTCGACCGCCACCGCCACCGGCCGCCTTGACGGCGACCGGGTAGCCGTGGCAATCGGCCCAAGCGCTCGCCTCCTCGACCGACCCGATCGGTCCCTCGCTCCCCGGGACCGCCGGCACGCCGGCCTTCGCCGCGACGCTCCGCGCCTCCACTTTGTCGCCCATCGATCTGATCGCATCCGACGGTGGGCCGATGAAGACCAGACCAGCCTCGCGGCAGGCCTCGGCGAAGGCAGCGTTCTCGGCCAAAAAACCGTAGCCGGGGTGAATCGCCTGGACGTTAGCGCGAACCGCGATCGCGATCAACGCAGCGACGTTGAGATAGGGCAAACCCTCGCTCGTCGAGATCCGATAGGCGTCGTCCGCGGCTCGCACGTGCCGGGCTTGCTCCTCGCGGTCGCCGTAGACCGCGACAGCGCCGATGCCGAGCTCGCGGCACGCACGTATCACGCGGAGCGCGATTTCCCCTCGATTGGCAATCAGAACGCGCGCGAAAGCGCCTGTCGTCGTCACCTCCCTCACCTCCGGGCGCGAATCATACCTGAGGCGCGCGGCATGAGGGTCACGACGCTCGGTCCCAAAGATCCGACATCGCGGGGTCCGCCGGCAGGGCGTCGTTTGCCAACGCCCAGTCTAGGTAGGCGTCGAGCGTCAGGGTGGCTTTCAAGTCCCAAGGCCACGGCGGGAAATAGATGCTTAAGGAATTGCCAAGGCCATCGCAGGCTGCCCAGAGGTACTGGAGTTCCGGCTTGTGGCAGCTCTGTTGAAACGCCTCGAACCCCGCCGCTCGGCTACCCATGACCCCCCCGACGTAATTCGCCAGCGCTTCGTATTCGGGGTCCATGAGAAACGCCTGGAAGATTCTGGTATACCGGCCGCGCACCGGGCTGATCACCAGATGGTCGCGATCCTCGATGTTGCCAATCACCGGCTCTGGCACCCGGCTGTAGACCCCTTCGAGCTGACGTTCAAGGCCACGCTGCAACTCCCGTTCGAGCGCGGCAATCTGGTCATGCAAGAGCTGGCGGGCCTCGGCAGTTTGCGCCTGCTCGTCTTCAGTCAGGATTGGCGGGCCGGGCAAACGCGGATCTCCGCGCCCGACCGGGACGAACCAGGAGCCGTCGTCGGCCCGCCGGCAATTGCTGAACGCCTCCAGGCTCGCGGGATCGGCGTCGACGCCCGATTCGTGCGTCCAGTAACGCGCCCACGTGTCGCACGCTTCGTTGGTCGAGAGCACGGGCGTAGGAATGCGCACCGGTCCGGGACCGCCCGCCGACTCGCCTCCACGCGCGGCGACCGCCAGAGCAACCACGAGCACGAGGCACGTGGCGGCGACCGCGCCGAAGACGCGGCCGTCCCGGTGTCTCGCCTCCGGCGCGGCGGCGTGCGTGCCGTTGCGGCTGCTCGTCGAGTCCACCATCTGATGTTCCCCACGAGGTTCTCGCGCCATCAGGACCGTCGCGCCTCCGAGTCCGGCGTGCGGCTTTCAGTCGTGTGCGATGACCCGAAACCGTTCACCCCCGCGGCGGGCTTGTACAATCGCTCGATGTACTGGAGGAGCATTCGGCGCGAAGAGAAGGCCGGAGCGTTCGAGCGCATCGCTTCCTTCGCCACGCGCACCCAGCCGTGCGGGATGCCCTCGTGGTCGCGATCATAGTACGCCGGAACGACGTGCGACTCGATGAGGTCGTAGATCGCGCGCGCCTCTTCGGCATCCTGGTCCCGTCCTTCGAGGTCGGAGGGATGAATGCCCCAGCCGTTGCTGTTGTCCTGCCGCCAACCTTCGCTCCACCAGCCATCGAGGATGCTGAGGTTCGGTACGCCGTTGGCGGCTGCCTTCATCCCGCTCGTGCCGCTTGCTTCCAGCGGCGCGCGCGGATTGTTGAGCCACACGTCGACTCCGGCCACCAAGAGCGCGGCCAGACCCATGTCGTAGTCCTCGGCGAACGCGATCCGCCCACCGAACCGCGAGTCGCGCGCTCGCCAGCAGATCTCCTGGATCAGACGCTTGCCGCCTTCGTCCGCCGGGTGCGCCTTGCCGGCGAAAACGATCTGCACCGGTCTCTCCGCGTTGTTGAGGATGCGCGCCAGGCGGTCCGGGTCGTCGAAGATGAGCGTCGCCCGCTTGTAGGTCGCAAACCGCCGGGCGAAGCCGATGGTCAGCACATCCTCTTCCAGGAACGGCCCAGCCGACACTACCTGGGCGGGATCGAAGCCGCCGGCGCTCCAGCGCCGCCGTGAACGCTCGCGCAGACCGTCGAGCAATACCCGTTTGGCGCGCAAGTGCACGCGCCAGAACTCTTCGTCGCCAATCTCCGCCACCATTTCCCAGGACGCGGTCTCGCTCGGCCGCTGCCGCCAGGCGTCGCCGAGATGGCGGTCGAGCATCGACTGGACGTGCGGTGAGACCCAGGTCGGCAGGTGGACGCCGTTCGTGACTGCCGTGATCGGCACGTCCTCCGTGGAAACGCCCGGCCAGACCTCATTCCACATCGCCCGCGTGATCTCGCCGTGGCGGTCACTGACGCCGTTCCGATGGTCCGCCAGTCGCAGCGACAGCGCGGTCAAATTGAACCCGTCGCCAGAGGCATCGTGATGACCGAGCGCGAGAAACGCTTCACGGTCGAGACCTAATTGCGGCCAGAAGTGACCAAAGTAGCGATCCATCAGGTCAGGCCAAAAGACGTCGTGTCCAGCCGCAACGGGGGTATGACTGGTAAAGATCGTTCGGGTGCGGACTTTCGCCGCCGCCTCCTTGAACGTCTGACCCTCCGCCACCAACTCCCGTAGCCGTTCGAGCAAATGGAATGCGGCGTGTCCCTCGTTGGCGTGCCAATACGCTGGCTCGATGCCCATGGCCCGCAGGGCGCGCACGCCACCGACGCCCAGAATCAACTCCTGCCGCAGCCGGTGCTCGACGTCGCCACCGTACAAGCGCGATGAGATACCGCGCGTCCATTCGGGATTCCCCTCGACGTCGGCATCGAGCAGATAGAGCGATACGCGCCCGACCTGCACTTGCCAGACTTGCAATCGTAAAGGAGTCGAGGGATCGTCGAGCGCGATCTCGACGAAGCACGGCGACCCGTCCGGACAGCGCACCAGCGTCGTCGGCTCGTGCCACGGCTCGAGGTCGGCCGGGACGTCTTCCTGCCAGCCGTCGTGCGTCAGGCGCTGGCTGAGGTAACCCTGACGATAGAGAAGCGAAACGGCGACGAGGGGTAGCCCGAGGTCGCTCGCCTCCTTGATGTGATCGCCGGCCAGAACGCCCAGGCCGCCGGAGTAGATCGGCAGCGCGGGGTGGAGGCCAAACTCCGCCGAGAAGTAGGCCAGCGTGCATTTCGCAAGTTCAGGCTCCTCGCGCCCGACCCAGGTCTGCTCGGCAATCCAGTCACGCATCGCGTCGAATCGCGCGATTGCCCGGTCGTACCGCTGAAGATACTCCGCATCGTCGAGCACCCGTGCGTACGCCGTGCCCTCGAGCCGGTGCAGCAGCAACACGGCGTTGTGGTCGAGCACGTCCCAGAGCAACGGATCAAGGTCGCGAAAGAGCGCCCGCGCCTCCGCATCCCAGCTCCACCACAGGTTGTAAGCCAGTTCCGAGAGGCGATCCAGCCGCGGTGGGGCCGCTACCTCCGTGGTCGTCATCGTCGCCAAGGCGAGGGCTCCTTTGCCAGATTCGGTTCTTCGGCTCTCAAAGACTACCACGCGCGCCTGCACTTTTTGTGCCTATCGCCCGGTGAACCTGGCGTCGATTCCACGATTAGTCCAGGGGTCGCAGGGTGGCCGCGATCTCCGACCGCCGTTCCGCGAGCCACGGCGGCAGCCGCAACTCCTCACCCAAGTGTTCGGGCTCCTCGTCGATGGCGAAGCCGGGCGGATCGGTCGCGATCTCGACCAGGAGACCATCGGGCGACCGGAAGTAGATGCTCTTGAAGTAGCTCCGGTCGCGTATTGCCGTCACCTCGATGCCCTGACTGAGCAAATGCTCACCCCACGCCTCTAATTGGTCCTCATTCTCGGCGCGGTAGGCGACGTGGTGCGTCTGGCCCACCCCTTCCCGCGACCGTCGCCCCTTTCCAGGCACGCCAAAGAGGGTCATATCGCTCGCCGGCAGGACGCGCGCGCCGTCATAGTTGGCCCAGAAGTAGTGGAGGATGTCGGGGTGGTCCTGGTTGACGCTGCGCTTGACCAAGCGCAACCCGAGCGCTTTGCGATAGAACTCGTCCGCCGCCTCGAGGTCGTCGGTGTGGCCGGTGACGTGGTGGATGCCGCGCAGCGCCATCCGCTCGTCAATCGCGGCGACCGGTTCACCGTGCGTGATCGCCGCGATCGCGGCCTCGTCCCGCCCCTCCGGAAGCTGTTCCTGTTTCGGCATGATGAGCTGCCCGCCCAGGCGATCGGGCGGTTCGTCGATGGCGAAACCAGGGCCTTCGGTCGCAATCTCGAGAATCTGCCCGTCCGGGTCGGAAAAGTAGATGCTCATGAAATACCCACGGTTGTACGGACCGCTGACCGGCGCCCCATGATCGGTGAGCCAACGCTTCCACTTGAGTTGCTCAGCTTCATCCGTGACGCCCAACGCGACGTGATGCACGCCGCCGACGCCCCAGCTCCCCGCGTTCGCGTGCGGCCACTCGAAGAAGGACAGCAGCGTTCCCGGACTGCCCTGGGCGTCGCCAAAATAGAGGTGATAGGTGCTGGGGAGGTCAAAGTTGACCGTTCGCTTGACCAGGCGCAAGCCGAGCACGTCCCGGTAAAAGCCAAGCGTGCGCCGGGCGTCACGCGCAACCATCGTGACGTGGTGGAATCCTTTCGTCGTAAAGTCGCCCATGCGGCGCCGTCCTTTCTGCTTCACCGCCAGCCTTCGCGCGCATAGTTTTCGACTAAACCATCGTCTCGTCAAGCCGTCCTTCGCGGTTCATGCGCCTGCCGCCAGTCGCGTGCTAGGCTACCGCCTGCCATGAGCACGACCACGCTCGCCGCCGGCTCGTCTGTCGGCGAAGCCCAAACGCGCGGGCGATCCTCGGCGTTGATACTCCTTTGGATCTGTGGGCTTGCCAGCGCCGTGATCTGCGGCGCGTTCGCCTGGCGATACCCCTTGCGCGGCCACACCGGAGAACTGATCGACATCGGCAAACTGGCCGACTATCGCATCGTGCCCTTCGTCGGATTCGTTGCCGGCATGATCGGCCTCTTCGCCTGTTACGTGGGAGGTCTCCTGGCCTGCCGGCGGGTCGATCCCAAGCAGGCGCGCCGGGCGCTATTCGTGTGCGGCGCACTCCAGATCGCCGCGATGGGATGGATGTATCCGGTCAACGCCATCGACCTCTTCATCTACGCGGTGCGCTCCCGCTTGCTGACGCAATACGGCGCCGACCCGCTCGTCGCGCTCCCCCGCGACTACCTGCATGACCCCTACATGATCTTCGCGTCGCAGGAATGGGCCGTCAACGTCTCGCCCTACGGGCCGCTCTGGAACCTGATTGCCGCGCCAGTCACGCTCATCGGCGGCAACTCGATCGGTGTTGCGCTGGCCGGCTACAAAGTGCTGGCAGCGCTCAGCGCGCTGCTCGGCGCTTGGCTGATCGTACGGACGGTCGCGGGAGATCGACCACGCGACGCGGCGACGGCCGGCATCCTCTTTCTGTGGAACCCGCTGGTGCTGTGGGAAGGCGTCGGAAACGGCCACAACGATCTGGTGATGGTGGTTCCGGTCGTGGCCGCACTGTGGGCTTGGAGCCGCCGGCGCGACGCCTGGGTCATTCCGCTGCTCGTGGTCGCGGCGACGATCAAATATGTGCCGGTGATCGTCATTCCGCTGGCGGCGCTAGCAATCCTGCGCCGGGCACCAAGTTGGCACGATCGCCTCCGCCTCGCCCTTTTCGCGCTCGTGGGCAGCGCGCTGGTGATGGCCGTCGCCATGTTCCCCTTTTACGATCCAGAGGCGATGTGGGAGAGCGTCACTCAACAAGGAGACATCTTCTTGACCTCGCCGGCCGCAATGGCGATCGGCGTGCTCCAGGACTACGTCGCCGCCGATGACGTCCGCTGGTGGGTCATCCGCATCTGCTACGGCATCTTTGCCGCGACGCTGTTATGGCAGGCCGTTCGCGTGCTGCGCCAACCGGGGTGGTTGCCTCATGGGGTCTTTGAGGTTTTCTTCGTCTTTCTCCTCGTCGCCACCTGGAACTTTCGCGGCTGGTATCTGATCTGGCCCGTCGCTGTTGCGGCGCTCTTGCCGTCAATCTGGCCCGCGGCGCGATCAATCGCTTGGACGGCCGGCGCCATGTCGGTCTACGCGCTCTTTATTTGGATCTGGCATTGGTGGGAGGCCGATTTCGTCACCATCCAGAACGTCGCCGTGCCGATGATCACCGGCCCGGCCGTCCTGCTTACCTTCGTCCAAATCGGCATCGCACTGTGGCGGCGTTTCTTTCCGACGACCCAACTCTCGTCATTCGACTCCGAAGCGAGACCCCCGCTCCGAACTGTCGGAGAGGGGGTCAACGCCGGCAAGTAGCCTCTCACCTAGAATTCCGGTTCCGGCACCTCGATTGGGCTTTCCGTCGAGAAGTCAGCGCTCGGTTGGGCCTCGACGACAACGACGCCGCCAATTGCACCGGCGACAGCTACCGTCGCCGCATCCGGCACGACGACGGGCGCGTGCGGCCGACGCTCGATCACCCCCGTGCCCACGCTCGGCTCCACCGGGATAACGCGGACGTCATCGTGTGAGCCGCCGCGTGCTTCGATCACACTACCCTGGACCTCCAGGGAAAAGAAGGCGTCACTGCCGAGCAGCTCGGCGATCTGGCCGAGCGAGGCGGCAACGAGCGCCGTCTCGGTCGCTTGGGCGTAGGTGCCCGCGTTGTAGAGGTCGTACGCCTGGCGATAGAGCTCCTGTGCCGTCGTCACGAAGAAGGTCACGCCTTCGTCCGTGCTCTCCCCCGTCCGCTCGGTCGAGGCCTTGACCTGGCGATAGGCGGTATCGAGCGTCCGGCTCGCGCCCGCCTGTTGCGACGGGAGACCGTAGTCGCTCAACTGTGCCCGCACGAGCGCCTCCGCGGCCATCGCGGCCGATTGCGCGGTCATCGTCTGCCGGGGCACGTCCTGGGATTCGCCTCCGTCCAACGACTGCCGAGCCGCGTCCAGGAGGCTCGTCGCCCGATCGAGCAACTGGTCGACGACCGTGGCGTCGATCTCGCCCGCGGCGTCGCGATCGGCGCGGACCGCCGCGATCGTGTCGCTCACGGCCTGGATCTGCTCGGCCATGCGGGTCTCGGCCTCCGGCGCGACCTCGAACTCAGGGGCCGCCGGCGCGTCTTCCGTTACCACGTCCTCATTTTCCGGCGCGAGGTCGGCCTCGGGCGTTGCCTCGCTCTCCTGCGCCAGCGCGCCGCCAACGCCCAATGTCGCGGCCAAACAAAGACCGATCGCTCCGCCGGCAAACCGTTGTCGCAACGATAAAGATGCGGTCGTCATGAGTACCTACCTCCCTGACATGCGCGTGCTAGGAATCCGCGGCGACCCCCGATGGAGCCACCAAGACGCACGATAGGGAGCAAGGCTTAAGGGGGGCTGAACCGCGACTGAATCGTTACTGAAGTCGTGGAATCAGTTCGGCAGAGGCACGATTGTCACGCCGCGCCAGGTCCCCACCTTGACATGCCGAGCCTGTCGAGAAATTGGGCTCTCTTAGATGACGTCGCCCATCAGAGGCAGATTCCTCGACTTCGCTCGGAATAACGGAGGGTGGAATTGTTCAGGAACCGCCGGTCTGGCAGTCGACGTTGAGCCAACCCGACCGGAACGGTTCGACTCGCTCCTCGTCGGGATGGAACCGGTGCCGCCAGATACAGCCGTTGTCGTTGCCGAGCAAGTGGAGGGAAACCGAGGTGACGTCCGAGGTGGTGCGGACGCGGTGGATGTCGTTCTCCGGCAGCAGTTCGTAGAAGTCGCCGGGTCGGAGCGCGTGCCGTTCAACGACAGTCAACTCGGCGCGGTCATCAACGCTGCCGTCGTCGTGGCGGGCGAAGATCTCTTCGTCCTGTTCCCCTCGATAGAGTCCGACCAATCCCCAGGCGAGATGGTCGTGGACCGGCGTTGACTGCCCCGGCGGGACGACGAGCGCGGAGAAGGCCAGGCCGCCATCTTCCGCCCGGTAGAGCAACCACATGCCGATCTGACCGCCCATGCCGCCACCTTGGGACGGCTCCTGGTACTCCGCCGGCAGCCACGAGTTGTCCGCCAACAGCGCCTCGAAGTGCGGGCGGACCGCCGTGACGATCCGATGCGGATCGTCGCCCGTCGCCCGAATCCGGTTCACCGTTTCGATGAAGCGTCGCAAACGCGGCGTGTCTAGGATGTACCCACTGTTGCCGATTGGCCGATCGGTCATTGCGGTCGTCCTCCCTGGGAGACGGGGCATCTTCGACGCGGCAGGCACGCGGGCGCCTGACTAATCCTCGCCCAAGTATGCCTTCCGCACCATCTCGTTGTTGAGAAGAGCCGGTCCGCTATCGGTCAAGACGATCCGGCCGGTCTGGAGAACGTAGCCGCGATGGGCGACGGCGAGGGCCATCAGCGCGTTCTGCTCGACCAGGAGGACGGTCGTCCCCTGCACGTTGATGTCCTTGACGACTTCGAAAATGGCCTCGACCAGGATCGGCGCCAGTCCCATTGACGGCTCGTCGAGGAGCAGTAACGTCGGTCGCGCCATCAGCGCCCGTCCGATGGCCAGCATCTGCTGCTCGCCGCCGGAGAGCGTGCCTGCCTTCTGGCTGACCCGTTCCTTGAGCCGCGGGAAGAGGTCGAAGACGCGCGACAGGTCGTGCGGGTCGGCCTTCCCCCGCGAGAAAGCGCCCATCTCGAGATTCTCGATGACCGTCATCCGCGGGAAGACGCGGCGCCCTTCCGGCGACTGCACGATGCCCATCGCCGCGACCTTGTGCGCCGGCACGCCGTGCAGCGGCTTGTCGTTGAACAGGATTTGCCCCTGGCGGGGCGGCACAAGTCCGGAGATGGTCTTCAGCGTCGTGCTCTTGCCGGCCCCATTCGAGCCGATGAGGGTCACGATCTCGCCCTTTTTCACTTCGAGCGAGATGCCCTTCAGCGCCTCGATGCGCCCGTAGTACGTGTGGATGTCGCGGACTTGAAGCATTCGTTCGCCTTTAGCCGTCAGCCATCAGCCATCAGTCGCTGGTCCGCGGCAACAGGACGCACATTCTGGCCATGAGTATCGGCATCTTCCGGCAATGGAGGAGCTGACGGCTGACGGCTGACGGCTGACGGCTCAGTTGCTCCCGTGCCCAAATAGGCCTCGATGACCTTCGGATTGCGCTGGACCTCGGTAGGCGTACCGTCGGCGATTTTAGTGCCGTGGTCGAGCACAGCGATGCGGTCGGAGATGCCCATCACCACTTTCATGTCGTGCTCGATCAGCAGAATGGTGAGGTTAAGCTCGGTCCGCATCTGGTCGATGAACCGGGTCATCACCGCCGTTTCTTGTGGGTTCATGCCCGCGGTCGGCTCGTCGAGCAATAGCAGCTTCGGCTCGCTCGCCAGCGCCCGCGCAATCTCCAACCGGCGCTGGTCGCCGTAGGCGAGATTCTTCGCTGTTTCCCGCCACTTGCCCTCGAGTCCGACGTAGGCCATCAGGTCCCGCGCCTTGGCCCGCGCGATCTGCTCCTCGCGCTGCACCGATGGCAGACGAAGGATCGCACCCAACGGCCCCGACGTGAGGCGGCAGTGCATACCGATCAGTACGTTCTCCAACGCCGTCATGTTGGCGAAAAGCCGGATGTTTTGGAAGGTGCGTGAGATGCCGATCGCTGTCACCTCGTCGGGACGAAACGAGCGTCCACTCGCTCGCTGGATCGGTCGGCCGTCGAACTCGATGACGCCGTCGCTCGGCCGGTAAATTCCGGCGACCATGTTGAAAAAGGTCGTCTTGCCCGCCCCATTTGGGCCGATCACACCCTGGATCAAGCCAGGGCTGATCGCGAGGTCAACGCTGTCGACCGCAACTAAGCCGCCGAAACGCTTGGTCAGCCCGCGTGCGGTCAATATTGGTTCGCTGTGCCCGTTCGGGCTCGGGATGGTCATGCCCGCTCTCCCACCGCCGGCTCGTTCTCCTCCCGCACGTCGTAGAGCTGCTGGGTTTCGGCCACTCGCACGTCTTCCGAATCGGGAGTCAACTCCGCCCTCCGGCGTTGACTGGGGATCAATCCGCCAGGCCGGAGCAGCATCATCAGCACCAGCGCGAGACCAAAGACCAAAAGGCGATCCTGGGATACGTTGTGATTCTCGATGGCCGCCACGCCGATCTGATTGCCGAACCATTGCACCGGTCTGGTCAATTCTTCGGCCAAGATTCGGTCGAAACTCTGAATCAAGAGCCCTCCGACGATGACGCCATAGATGTTGCCGAGTCCGCCGAGGATGACCATGGACAGGATCATGATCGAGATCGTGAACTCGAACTTCGACGGGTCGATGAACTGGAACGCGGCCGCGTAGATCGACCCGGCGAAGCCGGAGAAGGATGCACCGAGCGCAAAGGCCCACAGCTTCGTGCTGACGAGGTTGATGCCCATGCTCGAAGCGGCGATCTCGTCTTCCCGCACCGCTTGCCACGATCGCCCCAGCCGCGAGTCGTACAAGCGCGTGATCATGAAGATCGAGATGAGCCCGACGATCAGCATCAACCAGTACCAGTTACGTTGATCGGACGGGCCGAAGGAGAGTTCGTGCCCGCCGGGCAGGGGAATGGTGCTCGGCTTGCCGATCGGGTTGATGCCGCGCGGGCCGTTCGTCACCGACTCCACGTTGAGGAAGACGTTCGGTACGATCTCGCCGAAGCCGAGTGTGACGATCGCGAGATAGTCGCCGCGCAGGCGCAGCGTCGGCGCACCAAGCAAGACGCCGAAGATCGCTGCCACGAAGAACGACATGATCATCGCCGGCCAGAAGTGTTGGAGTTGTTCGGGAATCCAGCCCTTGATCACGAGCGGGCTGCCCGGCGAAGTCATCAGCGCGTTGGTGTATGCCCCGATGGCGAAGAAGGCGGCGTAGCCCAGGTCGAGGAGCCCGGCGTACCCCACCACCACGTTGAGACCAAGGGCGAGCATGACGAAGACCAGGATCGGCATCCACGACCCAAGCCGGTTGATGCCCAGCGCCTTATCGACGAAAGGGTAGAGGAACATGATAGCCGCCGCCACGGCGAACAAGATCACCTTGCGCCGCCGCTCGCCGCGCTCTTCCTCGTCGATCGTGAAGTCCGCCGCGATCGTCGCCATGCCCTAGACCTTGTCCGCCGTTTGCTCGCCGAGCAGTCCCGATGGCCGGAAGACCATCACCATCACCAGGACGCCGAAGATAACGACCGGCGTCCATTGGGCGCCCCAGCCGCCGATGTACTCTTTCATGAAGCCGTCGCTCATCGCCCAGACGATTCCAATCGACACCCCCCCAATGACCGCCCCGGCGAGGTTGCCAATGCCACCGAGCACAGCGGCGGTGAAGGCGAAGAGGCCGTAGGTAAAGCCCATTTGATACCGTGCGCTGTTGTTGTAGTAGAGCGCCACCATGCCCGCCGCGCCGGCCATCGACCCGCCGAGCAGGAAGGCGACGCCGATCGCGCGGTTGACGTCGATACCCATCAGCGCCGCTGCCTCGCGGTCTTGCGCGGTTGCCCGCATCGCCTTGCCCATCCGCGTCCGGTAGACGAACCAACTCAGTCCGATGAGCAACGGCATCGTGATCCCGAGCACCATGACGTCGAGCAACCGCAAGCGAATAGTCGTCTCCAAACCAAACCACTCGGTCAACACGTTGTAGGAGCGATACTCGACCGGGATGATCTGCGGTGGCGTGAAGGCATTCGATCCTTTCCAATAGATCCCAACGTTCTGCAAGATGAAACTGACCCCGATGGCCGCGATGAGGGGCGCCAGGCGCGGGGCATTACGGAGTCGTTTGTAGGCGATGCGATCTATGCCGAGGTTGAGCACAGCGCTAAAGATCATGGCGCCGGCAAGGCTGAAGAGCAGGACCGCGATGATCTGCCCACCGGGCGACTCGTTCGTCACCGAGAAGGCCGCGACCATCGACCCCGCGAAGAAGGCGCCCATCATGAAAACTTCGCCATGGGCGAAGTTGATGAGCTCGATAATGCCGTAGACGAGCGTGTAGCCGAGGGCGATCAGCGCGATGAGCGCGCCGGTGGCGACCCCGATGATGAGAAACTGCGTAAAGAGATTGGCGTCGAACTCCATCGTCCTTGCCGCCTGTCTGCATGCCGATGACGGCACGGGAAACCCGCGCCGCCCGTGGGTCCGGGCGACGCCGCCGGCAAACGCTAAGCGGGCCGGATGACTCCGGCCCGCTTCGCTCGGATGCCTAGGACGCCGGCGGTGCGATCTCCTCCTGGAAGGTGATCCCCGCGTCCTGGATGACGTTGAGGCTGACGATGGTCAGCGAGGTGTCGCCGGTCTCGGTGAAGCTCCACTCGCCGAGCAGCCCTTGGAACCCTTCGGTGCTGAACATCGCGTCGAGGATGGCCGGCCGGTCCTTTTCGCCGACCTTGTCGACGCCTTGAATCGCGACGACGGCGGCCTCGTAGGCGTAGAGCGAGTAGGCGTCCGGCTCGTGCCCGAGCCGCTCCCTGATCCGGGTGTACCAGTCGGCGCCCGCGCCCTCCAGCGCGTTCGGCGGCAGACCGGCGAATGTGACGTACGCGCCTTCGGCCGCGTCGCCCGCGCCGTCGATGAACGCCTGATTGACCAGGCCGTCCGGCCCAAGGAAGGCGACTTGATCGGCCGGCATGAGGCTCCGCATATCCTGGAGCAGCTTGCCGGGATTGAGATTGACGATTGCGCCGACGTAGACGATGTCCGGCCCCGCGTTGGCGATGCTGGTCATCAACGACTGGTAGTCGGGCGAATCAGCGTCGAACCCCTCGAATCCGGCAATCTCGCCGCCAAGCCGCTCGAAGGCGTCGCGGAAGAAGGTGGCGACGCCCTCGCCGTAGAGCTGGCGGTCGTGCAACACGTAAGCGGTGCGCGCACCAAGGGTGTTGTATGCCCAGTTGGCGCCGGCCGGCCCCTGGAGATCGTCGGCTGGGACGACGCGCATGTAGTTGCGGATCCCGGTCGGGTAAAACTTCTCCGGTTCGCCTTCCGCGTTGAACTCCGAGTCCTTGGTCAAGCCGGGCGCGGTGTTAGCCGGCGAGATCATGGCCATCGGGCCGGGATCTGCCTCGTTCAGGATCGGGATCGAAATGGCGGCCGCCCCGGAGTTATAGGTCGCGATGTAGACCATCGCGTCGAGGTCGTTGACGACCAGATTCGCGTTCTCCGCTTCCTTGGCGGAGTCCCAGGAGCCAGTCGCCGCGATAGCGTCGTCAAGGGCTTCGTACTCCAACGCGAACCCGCCGGCCGCGTTGCCGAAGTCTTCGAGCGCCATTTCCACTGACGCTTTGGAGTCGCCACCGATCTGTTCGGAGGCGGCGATCATCGGCCACGACGAATAGAACCGAATCGTGCCCTTGCTGGTATCGGTGATGTGCTCGACCCCCGGCTGGCCGATCAAGCCGCCGGCTTCCGGGGACGCGTCCTGCGCCGCGGCCGGCGCCGCGCGCATCGCTTGTCCGATCAACGTCGCCGAGAGCCCAAGCGCGCCCGCGCGCTGGGCGAACTCACGCCGGCTGATCTTCCCGGCGTGCAATCGCGCGATCAGATTGCCGATCCACTCTTTGGCCATCGAGTCCTCGCCTCCTTTTGGTCGACTGCCGGCGCCGTTGCCGGCAGACCCACGCGGCACAACGCTGCCAATCCGCCCCGCGGTGGCCCGATCCGCCACTCTACACCTCGCCGCCGGTCAACTCCATCACCAATATGGGATGCGACCGACGACGCGCCCGAAGCGCGGCCCGAACCCCTTCTCAACTCCGCGGAGAGTCTGCGGCCGGAGAATAGCGTAGGCCCCTACCGGTGTCAAATCACGGGCGCCGCCGCCAACGAGTGGTGCGTGTGGACCGCAACCCACCGACCGTCCATCTGCCGCAGGATCGCGGTCATCCGGCCCGGTCGATCGGCCCAATTGCCGCTTCTATCTCGTCCCTCCGAAGTCCATGGACAGCCGAGCCAGATCAGACTTGCCCCATCACTGCCGCAATGCAGATCGTCCCGGAGGAAGGTAAAGTTGCGAATCGCGCCCCAGACCTGACGCCACTGGTCCCGCTCCAGCGCGTCACGACCGATCAGCATCGCGCCGCGACTGCCAAATCCGACCACGTCGGGTGCGAAAATGGCGCGAGCACGGGCGTAGTCGACGGCACGGACACACGATTCCATCTCCGTCAGCCACGACCGCGCGATGGCGCCGGCGTCGAGATGATTCATGGCAAGCTCCTGGCGATAATGACGCGTGATGGGCAGCACGCTCGGATCAACAAGAAAGGTACCGCACCACCTGTGACCATCGAGGACCATCCAGACGTCACCGAAGAAGACCCGACGGAACGCGCGCTTCGAGAATTGTTCGGTCCGGTCGAGCTGGCGACCGCTCCCGAAACCACGGACCGGCCGGACGAGATCGCAATGGCGCGCAAGGCCCTGGCGCCGATCAAGGCGTCCCTCGAAGCCGCCGGTTTCTACGCGTACGGCACCTTCGACGACCAACACCGCTGGGTCATTGCCGCCGACGATGAAGCGGGGCGCGTCGACGTCCGCGTTGGCGACGACGGCTACCACGTCGAACTCTGGGCATCCTCCCCCGGACTTTTCGTCGACGAGGAGAACGAGTTCCGCCGCCGCGCCCACGAACGCCTCGCCCGCATGACCTTGCCCCGCATCACTCAAGGGATGCTTGCATCGCACCAATCCGCCGAATGGGACGAGGTCGATCAAGGGGTTGCCGTGCGGCTTCGCTATGAGGTTCCCTTCGCCCGTGCCGAGGAGATCGGGGAACTCGTCCGCGGTCACCTCCCGGAACTGGACGAACTCTTGGGCTTCGTCGAATCGCGGGTCGTCTCGTAACGCCCGCCGTTCGGTCGCCTCATCGCGTACACTCGCGCGCCAACAACCATCCAATTGGCTAGTCGGAATGCGGGAGGGCGGCTGAGTGGAGCGATCGTTCGACGTGGCGGCATGGCGGCGGCGCCTCGCCGTGGCCCAAGGAGAGGCGCCGGCCGACCTCGTGCTTACCGGCGGCGAAGTCGTCAACGTCTTTGCCGGCGACGTGGAGCGCGCCGACGTCGCCATCGTCGATGGCCGCATCGCCGGCATCGGCGCCTACCCGAACGCCCACGAGCGGATCGACGTGGCGGGCAAGTTCGTCGCCCCCTCCTTCGTCGACGCGCACATCCACCTAGAGAGTTCCCTCGTCTGGGTGCCGGAATGGGCGCGGGCTGTCGTGCCGCGCGGCACGGGCGCGGTCGTCACCGACCCGCACGAGATGGCAAACGTCGCCGGACTGGCCGGCATCGACGCCATGCGCCGCGCTACGGTCGGTCTCCCGATCCACGTCCGCTTCACCGTTCCGTCGTGCGTGCCGGCGAGCGTGCACGAAAGCCCCGGTGCGATTTTCGGCGTCACCGAAATTGCCGAAGCGCTGGCCTGGCCGGAGTCGGTCGGACTCGGCGAGTTGATGAGTTTTCCCGGCGTCCTGGCCGGCGATGAGGAGATCGCGGCGAAGCTGGCAGTGTCGGAAGGGTTGCGACGCGACGGCCACGCCCCACTCGTGCGCGGCGCCGCGCTTCAAGCTTACGCCGGTTCGGGTGTCGGGTCGGACCACGAATCGACCGCCCTGGGCGAGGCCCGCGAAAAACTCCGGGCCGGCTTGATGGTCATGATCCGCGAAGGGTCGAGCGAGCACAATTTGCGTGACCTTCTGCCGCTGGTCACCGACGCCACCTACCCGCGATGCTGCTTCGCTTCGGACGACCGCGATTGTCACGACCTGCTGCACAACGGTCATCTCGATGCCACCCTTCGCCTCGCGATTGCCGAAGGACTGGAGCCGATCCGCGCCATCCGCATGGCGACCTGGAACGCCGCCGACTATTGGCGACTCGACGGCATCGGCGCCGTCGCGCCCGGCTACGAAGCCAATCTGGTCGTCCTCGACGATCTCCACCGCGTCGACGTCGTGTTGACACTTTTCCAAGGTCGAGTCGTCGCCCGCGACGGCGCCTACCTCGCCGACATCCCCGCGTCCGCACCGCCCGCGTCGCTCATGCAATCTGTCCGCATGGCCCCGCTGATGCTCTCCGACTTCCATTTTGCTGTTGACGACGCGCGCACCGCCGTCAAGGTCATCTCGGGCCAGATCGTCACCGAAGCAATCGCCGTCGAGCCGGCAGTACGGAACGGCCAGGCGGTCGCCGACGTCGGCCGTGACCTGCTCAAGCTGGTCTGCGTCGAACGGCATCACGGCACCGGGCGAGTCGGCGTCGGCTACGTCCAGGGGTTCGGCCTCCGACGCGGCGCGCTGGCGAGCACGATTGCCCACGACGCCCACAACATCGTCGCGGTCGGCGCTGACGACGTCGACATCCTGGCCGCGATCGCCACGGTCGCCGACAGCCAGGGCGGACTCGCCGTCGTCGCCAACGGCCAAGTGCTCGGTCATCTTCCCCTGCCGATCGCCGGCCTCCTTTCCGACCGGCCCCTGGAAGAGGTCGCCGCTACTTACGCCGCATTGGAAGCAACAGCCAGGACCCTCGGCAGCCCGCTCTCGTCTCCCTTCGGCCTCCTGGCGTTCATGACGCTCTCCGTGATCCCGGCGGCGCGCGTCACCGACCGCGGGTTCATTCGCGTTGGCTAAACGCACATTCAGTTCGTGTCAGTGATACACTAACGCTATGAAGACGATGCTTGCGCCGAATGGCGCGCTGCCGACTCCGTGCCAGCTCCCCCTAACCGAACCATTACTCGAACCGTCCCGACTGGCGTCGCTGCCGCGTCATGAGTACGACGTCGTCGTGGTCGGCGCTGGTGTTGCCGGGTTGGCCTTCACCTTGCGCTTGCCCGATTCGATCCGGGCGGTCCTCTTGACCAAAGGTCGTCTGGGCGAAAGCAACACCCGTTATGCCCAAGGCGGGCTCTCGGCAGCCATCGGACTTGATGACTCACCTGAACTACATGAGGCGGACACGCTCGCTGCCGGCGCCGGACTCTGCGACCTCGCGGCAGTCCGCGCTTTGGTCGAAGGCGCGCCGGAGGCCGTGGCCTGGCTGCTCGACGCCGGCGCGCGGTTCGACCGGGACGCCACGACAGGGGAACTGCAACTGGGACGGGAGGCGGCGCACAGCCGCCGCCGCGTGCTCCACGCCGGCGGCGATGCCACCGGCGCCGAGATTGAGCGCGCCCTCGTCGTCGCCGTCCGGGCGCGTCCCAACGTTGACGTCCATGAGGATGCCTTCGCCCTCGACCTCCTGGTCGAGGACGGTCGAGTGGCCGGGCTCATCGCGGAACTGGACGGCCATCCGGGGCTCGTCCGCTTGGCTTCGCCGTTGGTCGTAATCGCGGCCGGCGGCGCGGGTCAACTCTGGGCCACGACCTCAAACCCGCTGGGCGCGACCGCGGACGGGTTGGCGATCGCGCTTCGCGCCGGGGTCGCCGTTGCCGATCTGGAGTTCGTGCAATTCCACCCGACGGTGCTCGCGCTCCCCGGCGCCGAGCCGTTTCTCGTCTCCGAAGCGGTCCGCGGCGAAGGCGCCTACCTCCGCGCCGCCAACGGCGAGCGCTTCATGTCGGCAATCCACCCGTTGGCCGAACTCGCGCCGCGTGACGTCGTCGCCCGCGCCATCCAGCGCCAAATGGCGCTGGATGGCGCGGTCCACGTCTCCCTTGACCTGTGCCACCTCGACGGCGCGTCGACCCGAAACCGCTTCCCCACCATCGCCCGCCAACTCGCCGCGCGCGGCCTCGATCTGACTGCCGACCTGATTCCCGTCGCCCCCGCCGCCCACTACTTCATGGGCGGCATCGTCGCCGACCCGACCGGCGAAACGAGCTTGCCCGGCCTGCTCGCCTTGGGCGAAGCCTCCTGCACCGGCGTCCACGGCGCCAACCGCCTCGCCAGCAACTCCCTATTGGAAGGCCTCGTCTTCGGCCTGGCCGCGGCGGAACGGGTGATGGGGAATGGGAAGTGGGGGTTGGGTGATCGACGGGAACGCGCACGGCAGCACGCGGCACCTAGAGCCCAGCACTCAGTACCTGCCAACCAGCACCTTGTCGAACTCCGGCTTCGCTTGCAGCGCACCATGAGCCGGCACGTCGCCGTCGTCCGAGACGCACGCGGCCTCGAAGTAGCGTCAGTGGACATCCTGGCAGTCGCCAACGCGTTGCGCCCGCGGCCATCCGACCATCGATCGATCTGGGAGCTTCGCAATATGGCGCTGGCGGCGAGCGCCATCGTTGCGGCGGCGTCCCTGCGCGAAGAAAGCCGCGGCGCACACTACCGCTCCGACTTCCCTGAGACCGACCCGACGCTCAATGGGCAACGCCTTGTATGCCAATCGGATGACGCGGATCATGCCTGGCACTTCGGCCACCTGACGGACGTGCTCGCTCAGATTGCCGCGCGACCATGACGTCGCATCACCGGTCGATTGCACATGCCTTGTACGGGCGGACCGCCCCTACGAATCGGTCTCCATCGCAATGTCCGTTTCATCGACAAGGGGCATCCCCAGTTGCCAGCTCACGAACGCCAACTGGTCAGCCGCCTCCGCGATGCGTTTGCTGAGGGGTTTGCCGACGCCGTGCCCGGCCCACGTCTCGGCGCGGAGCAGGATCGGCCTCTCGTCACCGCGGGATGTGGCCGCTTCGAGCAGCGCCGTCATCTTGCGGGCATGCATTGGGTCGACCCGGCTGTCTTGCTCGGCCGTTGTGAGTAAGGTGGCGGGGTAGCAGGTTCCGTCGACGACGCGATGATATGGGGAATAGGCGTAGAGCCAGCGGAACGCCTCCGCATCCTCGGCCGATCCGTATTCCGGGATCCAGAGCTTGGCGATGCTGAAATGGTGATAGCGGAGCATGTCCAACAGCGGCACGGCGCAGACGACCGCGCGAAACAACTCCGGCCGCTGCGTCAGCGCCGCGCCGACGAGCAGACCGCCGTTGCTGCCGCCGACGATCGCCAGCTTGTTCGGGTCGGTGTATCCCTGGTCGATCAGCCACTCGGCCGCACCGATGAAGTCGTCGAAGACATTCTGCTTGTTGCCAAGCATCCCGGCGCGATGCCACGCCTCGCCGTACTCACCGCCCCCTCGCAGGTTCGGCATCGCGAAGACGCCGCCACGCTCCAGCCAGGCCAGGATCGGTGCCCGAAAGCTCGGCGTCAGGCTGATGTTGAAGCCGCCATACCCGGTCAAGTAGGTCGGGTGGTTGCCCGTCTGTTCGAGTCCACGCCGATGGACGAGGAACATCGAGATCGATGTCCCATCCTTCGACCGGTAAGACACCTGCCGCACCTCAATCGAGGCCGGATCAAAGCCGGACGGCGGCGGCAGCGGCGACAGCGGCCGTCGTTCACCGGATTCGACGTCAAAGACGTAGACGCGGGGCGCAATCGCGAACGACGCGAACCCCACGACAACCGTTGGTCGGGTCTCTTCAGCGTCGAGTCCCTGAACAGTCCCCAGCGCCGGCAAATCGACATCGCGCAGATGCTCGCCGGTCGCGCTGTAAACCCGAAGTAGTGAAATTGCCGCGTGGAGTTCCCCGGTCACGATGCGGCGCGCGCCGACAACGGTTCCAGCCAGCGCGAACGACTCGACGACGCGATCCGGGGATTCAGCAAGGATCGTGCGCCAGCTCTCAGGGTCCGGATCGGTGGCGTCGATTTCGATGACGCGGTAGTTCGGCGCGTCGAGGTTCGTGCGCAGGTAGAGCCGGTCCCGGGAGACGATGGGGTTGTCGAAAATCGCGTCGACGCCCTCGACCACCGGCACGAATCGTGGTTCCGGCGCGGTCAGGTCGCGCAGATAGACCTCACTCTTGGCCCACCCCTGGAACGCGATCGCCACCAGCCATCGGCCGTCGGCCGAGATTGTGACGTCGATCATGTCCTGAGGCGATCGACCCTCTCCGAAGACCTTCGGATCGTCGGCAGCATCATTGCCGAGCCGGTGGAAGAAGACGTGGCTGTTGTACGACTCCTCGCCCGGCGGCACCGTGCCTGGTTGCGGATAGCGGGTGTAGAAGAAGCCGTTGCCGTCCGGCAGCCAACCGACGCTGCTGTACCGCGCGCGCTCGATCTCGTCCACAAAGAGGGAGCCCGTCTCGGCGTCGAGCACCTGCAACGTGCTCCATTCGTCGCCGTCGCGGGAGACGCCGAATGCCACGAGGCGGCCATCGGGCGAGGGATACCACCAATCGAGCGCGACCAACCCCGCCTCGTCCACGGCATTCGGATCGAAGAGGAGCCGCTCGGGGCTGTCGAGATGGTCGCGAACGTAGAGGGCCGGTTGGTTCTGCTCGCCCTCCCGCTTGAGGTAGAAGAGCCTGCCGCCCCGGATCGAGGGACTCGTCACCGTTCCCACCTGCAACAGCTCGGCGAGTCGCGCCCCCAGCGCCTCCCTGCCCGCCACCGCCCCGAGCAGCCGCTCCGTGTGGCTATTCTGCATTTCTGTCCAGACGCGGGTCTCCGGGCTGTCAGACTCCTCCAACCAGCGATAGGGGTCGCGGATTGTGACGCCATAAAGCGTCTCGACGATCTCCTGCCGGCGCGTTTCGATCCACTCGGCGGCGGTCATGGCAGCGTTCTGCTCCGCTCTCGTCGGTCATCAACCCTCGCGTGATCTATCGTAACCGACAGGGGTGCCTGAAACGACCTCAGCAAGGGATGACCGCGTCATCTCGGCAGACAACGCGTCGCGCCGAAGAGTTCCACCTCGTGAGTGATCTGATTGACGTACAGCCGATAGTGGGAGTGTTCCAAGTCCAGCGCGAGACCGCCGTTCTGCTCAGGGCCGCCCTTGAGCTCACCGCCGTGCGTCAACCAGAGCGCTTCGACCGTTGCGAAGAGATCCGCCCGGTCCCGATCCCCATTGGTTGCGACCGTGTACGACAGTCCTGCCTCCCACCCCGGGAAGACAAGTTCCCGCCAGGAATCGCATCGGTTATAGTCGAGACGATCCTCCAGTTTCTCAAACGGTGGGGCCGCCATGTCGACATGATTCAGCGCGGTCTGTCGAGCCGGGCCCAGCGCGGCAATCGTCTCGTCGATAATCGCCGTCATCGCCACTGTTCCGTCGTGAAGGGCAGGGCGATTATCCAGCGTCCTGGCAACGACGAAGCCGGCGATCGGCGCTGCGGCGACGAGCCCGACCGTCAACAGACGCCACAACCGACCAGGGAGGAAGTGCATCGTCGTGCCCTCTGGGTCGCTTCGTTCCGAACGGGCCGTCGAAGGGGGCTGGGCGGCAACAACCGGCGCAGCCGTCCAGTTGCCGGCGGTTCTGCCGAATCACGGGCGTGGCGTCGGCGTTGCGTGATTCGGTGTCGCCACAACATCAGCGATGTAAACTGGATACACATTCGCATCACCCGACCATACCCGCTCGTATGAGCCATCGAGCAACCACCGGCCGTCTTGCTGGGCGAAGATCCAGAGGACGGTCCGGCCAGGCGCGGGATGTGCATCCTCGACCCCGCCCAGGGTGACAACTGCCGAGACCCGACCGTCGGGAAGCAGCGTGACCTGCTCGATTGCCTCGACGCGCAGGTCTTGCTCGGCCGGGGAGTGTGCGGGCGTGGCGAGCACCTCCGCGACGAGAGGCGCCGCCGTGGTTGCGGCGATATCTCGCACGAAATCGTCGGTGAGCAGCGCGTACCAGCGCAGGGCGTCGTCGGCGCGGGCGCAGGCCACCAGTTCCAGCACGACCTGGGTCACAGCGTCGGATGTCTCGGCGTCCGCCGGCGTTCCGGACGGGAGCTCGCGGATGAAAATGGGCGGATACGCATCGTCGGGAAGCGGGGTGGCGCTCGCATCGAGCGCTGCCAGCTCGTCCACCGAACTCGGCTCCACGGCGCAAACCACCGTCGGGAGCGCCGGGGGCGGTTCGAGGGTCCCGGGTTGCCCCTGCGCCCGGGTCGGAGCAGCAAGCAGCCCGACCGTCATCGCCGAAAGGATCGCCAGCCCCGCAACCGCCCGTCTGTCCACCATCGCCGCCGCCTTGCGATGTTCCAAGGTGCGCGGGGCACACAGGCCTCGCCCCGCGCACCTTTCGCGGTTGTTTCCTAAAGGGCCTCCGAGCCCGGCTCCGGCGCCGCCGCGAATGCCTCGACGAGGGTGACTAGATCCTCCTCGGACCAAGCGTCGGGATCGGCGTCGAGCACTTCCAGTCGATAGCGATGTCTGTCGTCGTCCCAGGTCGCAACCGTGGGCCACCCGTGCTCTGGATGGGCAGCCCAGTGAACAACCGCCGCCTTGGTTTCGAGGCTTTGCCGATCCTGGCCGGGCAGATTGAGCGGCTCCGTCTGGGTTTGCGTCACGTCGAGTCGCACAACCAGGTGCCTGGGGCCGAGAAGGGCCAGGCGCACCTGCTCGGAACTCAGCCGCACACCACTAACAACGTTGAGGTCGCGAGGGAGCGGCTTCCGCCCACTCTCCCACTTCGGCACCGGCGTCAATTCCTCGGGGCGTTCCTCAATGGCCTGGAAAATGATGACTTCGCTGAAGTCTTGGCCGTCGACCTGATAGGCGTAGCAGCCGGGGGCGCGGACGCGGGTGTACGACGGCCAGTGGCGCCAGCCAGGGGCATCGGCCACAGCCCCGCCCCCCTCAAGCCCCAGTTCCTCCGTCGGGTCGTCCCCGTTCTCAAATCGCAGCTCGTTTGACCCGTCAAGTTGGGCGCCGCGCACGAGCATCGGCCCAGAGTAGTCGGGGTTTGCGATCCAAAGCACCTTCACGTAGAACCAGCCACCCTCCTCGCGCGCTCCGCCAAAGTTGGCCACCCCATCGGGTCCGAGGTACGATGCGTACGCCGGTCCATCGCCAAGCGCAAAGTCAAAGTGCCGAGAGACCCGTTCCCCCTCTGTCCGTGGGCAGGCGGCACTCTCGGCCAGGGCCGGCAAATCGAGCGGCCGGCGCAGGCTGGTCCAGTCGGTGGTCGTAGGTGTGGCCCGCGCGCCGGTTGAACTCATTTGTCCCTCCAATTGCGCTCTGGAACTCAGGTCGGCGTCGAGTGTCGGGGTTCACGCGACTCGATATCGGAATGTGGCTTCGCACTCCACTGATGTCCATTGTCAGTCGCGAATGGGATCAGTGTTCCTTGTTACTACCTCCACGTGGTCAGGACCAACATCAGCCCGCTGGCGAGCGCTACCAGCGCGTTGAGGTTCCGCGCCGGTGTGCCCAGATCGGGCAAAAGGTCCATCACCGCCTCATGATTTGCCCGGAGAAGAGGGAAGACCAAAGCTAGCGCCTGGCGAGTCACGCCGAAGACGGCACCTGACAGCGCACCCAGCATGACTCCCGCCGTGAGCTGCGTTCCTAGTAACAGTAGGAATGAGGAATACGGGATCAATGTGGCGCAGCCTGAGCCTAGCATCGCTCCCCAGAGGAAATACCGGCGCCCCGGGGGCATCGTCCTCTCCCACATGCGTGGCACCTGACACCGCCGTCCGAGCTCGACCCGGCGGCGCCTCAAACTGAGTGCGCTCGCCGCAAGGGCAGCGGCACCGATGATCCACGGCCGCCACGAGGACAGTGTCAGCCCGGCACCGAGCAACCCGACCACGCCGCCAGCGAACGCCCCGCCCAGCCCGGCCCCGAGGAGGTGAAGCGACCGGAGTTGCACCGCTTGTGCCGTCCTCCCTCGACCGAGGAAGCCCAGGCCCATGGCCATGTTGATCGTTCAGGGCGAATGGGCACTCAGCAGGCCACACAGCGCCGCGAAGATGACAGTAACTTCGACAAACACGAGGGACCTCTCTGCTCATCGAGCGTGACGCCCACGGCGACTCAACGAGCTATCAACACGTAATGTAGTACAACCGGTGTGACTTTCTACACCCGCAGTACCCAATGCCAGGGCACCAACAGTCGCAGCACCGGTAATGGCCGTACCATTCGACGGTGTCGCAATGGTTGCAGTCCGCCGTGCACCAGCACCCGGTGTTGGGGTAGCCACGAAGATCGCGGCTACAGTAGGCTTCGTTACAAAGCGAACCATCGCAATAATTCGAGTTCCACGACACGCAGTAAACGCCGTTTGGCGGGTAGCACGAACAGCGCGAATAGTCGTAGTTGCTGCAGCCGTGAGCGTACGCCGAGGGCGCGTGCAGGCCCTTGACTGCTACCACCATCCCGCCGACAAAGACGCTTCTTGCGACGCGATCGAGAATCTGACGGCGGCTCATACGCCGCGCGAGTTCCTCGCTGATCCGTTCGAGCTTGTTCACGGTTACACCATCCTCTCTGCCACGGTCACGTCCGGATGCCGATGTACGAACGTAAGGCCCGGTTCCAGCAAAGTTGCCGCTTCGCTAAGGCCTCCCCTGATGAGCAGCTGCTTCAGCGCGTTTGGGCTGCCGCACACGCCCTTCGCCTGAACACGACCGTCTTCCCCGATCACGAACGCGAATGGAGTGACACGGACGCGATAGCGATCAAAGGCGCCACTGCCGTCCTCCGCCAAGACAGGCACCGCCGACCCAAGTTTCTCGACGGCCAGAACTGCCCGGCCACTGGCACCTTGGACGACCGTGGTAACCGGCACACCGTCGCCGTTTGGCACCGTCGCTAACCGGTTGATGTAAGGGAAGACTTCAGCGCACGGCTCGCAATCAGGGGCGGCAAAGACCAGGAGTTCCGATCGTCCCGCCTGTGGTACCCACCGGACTTCTCTTCCCTCGGTCGTGACGCCGCCCACCGCAAGGGCAACCTCGCCGACCCCAAGGCCATCTCGCTGGACCCCTTCGCCGGTTCCGAGGATCACCATGCCAATGTGCCGATAGAGCAAGAACAGCAGCACGGCCTGCACCACGAACAGCAGCCACAGCGCGCCGTACGAGACAAAGAATAGCGTTGACATCTCGCTCACTCCTCGGCACTCAAGCCACCAGCCGCCTCTTGTTCGTAGAGCCGCTCACCAGTTAAGAGGAGCTGGGGAGCCATCTCCCTGAGCACTGCCACGAGGGCAACGCACATGCTCACGGACGTCACGCTCACAACCATCCAGAACGACAGGTCAGGAAGTGGGCTCTGCGCCCGTACTGTGAGAAATATTCCGGCAACGCTGAGCACGATGAGGAGACCATTTCGCCCGATGATGCGCCAGCCTACCTCCTTGCCCCCAAGACCGAAGCAACCACACCTCACGCGGAGGTGGTTCGCTCGGATCCAGATCATCCAAACGGTGAAAATCCCGAACAGCATCGCTGTTGCACTGAGGACAAACGGCAGCGTGCGCGGGGTGCTCAGGATCAGCGTCAATGTCAGGCCGAACTCGATCAGGGGAATCACGACGGTCAGCGGCCGGTCGAGGCGAGAAGGGAGGTGGCTCAGGCGCAGCGCCGCAGCGAAATCGTCGGGATGCAAGGCTTTCCCCGTCGCCGCAAGGAGCAGCACGGTGGCGAGAACGAGTTGTATTGCCAAAAGCAGCCAAGACAAAGCCACTGCTCCGACTCTTAGCCGTCCGGGTTTCCGCCCCGCGGCGGGCGGGCGTCGGGCGATGACGCGTGTGCCATGGAGCGCCATCTGACGACGTGAGCGTGAAGCCATCTTGCCAGACGCCAGGTGCAATGCCAACGGGGAAACGTGCCACTTTCTTGGCGAATTTCTGCCAACTCGGTGGCACGTTTCCGTCAAACGCTGCTATGGGACCAATCCGAATTGGGCCGCCTGCATGCCCAGGACGAACGCCGTGGGTGCGTCGAGCTTTGTCTCCAGGTCGGAAACGGTCCGCTCCACCGTCCGCGGGCTCAGCCCCTCGGTCGCGGCAATCTCCTGGCGGGTGCGTCCTTCGGCCAGGTGGCGGAGGATGGCCCGTTCGCGTGTGGTTAGGTGCACCGACACCGGTATGGGCTCCTTCGGTCGGCACTGCATCTCGATGAACGTCTGAGCCACGGTTCGGCTGCCCACCACGACGTCATCGGCGAGCACAACGCCAAGGCAGCGCCAGAGTGCCTCGCGGCTGAGGTCGCTCCACAGGAGATATCCATCGAAGATTGCTTCGGCAAGCTCAGGGAAGTCGTTGGCGTCGAGGTGCGCGGCCAACACGACGATCTTGCTGGTGGGGCACACGCGACGGTGGAGGTCGACGAGGAGCGGCAGGGTGGACGTTCCCTCCAGCGCCGCGGCGGCGATAATAAGGTCTGGCTGGCGCATGGCTGCCAGCTCGATCGCCTCGCGCGCGGTCGTTGCCTCTCCGACGACAACGATCTCCACCTCCGTCTCCACAACCGTACGGAGATCGGTCCAGCCGATTTCTGGTGACCTGATCAGGAGGACCGTGCGCCGTTGCATCGGGCTCCTCCGAAGCGAGCAAAGTTGGGTCGGAATGCGGTCGCGTCTACCATACTATACGCGGGGCGAATGGATTGGTTTCGCCCATCGTCGAGAGCGCCGGGAAGTGGCGTGTGCGGGTGGCGGGAATTTATGAACGGACTGGGAACCTGGAACTACCGCGAGGCGCTCCGCGCGATCTGGGAGCGATCGGCCTACGATCGAGGATTCGTCAGCAACCCGTTCTGGGGCGACGCGGCGGCGGCGTTGGGGCTGCGCCGCACCGAGGCGGTGCTCGCCCGCCTGGGACGCCCGCACGACAGGTTAGGCATCATCCACGTCGCCGGCAGCAAGGGCAAGGGGTCGACCTGCGCCTTCGCCGCCGCCATCCTCCGCTCGGCCGGCTACCGCGTCGGCCTCTACACTTCGCCCCACCTCCACAGCTTTCGCGAGCGAATCGCCGTCGACGGCGAGGCCATCGCCGAAGAGACTTTCGCCGATCTCACCCGCGTCGCGCTGCTCGAAGCGATCGCGCTCGAACAGGATGAGCCGGAACTCGGCGAGGTCACGGCCTTCGAACTCGCGACGGCGATGGCGCTCCGCCACTTCGCCACCGAGGGCTGCGACCTGGCGGTGGTCGAGGTCGGCATGGGCGGCACACTCGATTCGACCAACGTCGTAATACCGCTCGTCTCCGCGATCACGACGCTCGACTACGAACATACCCGCGTCTTGGGCGCCCGGATCGAGGAGATCGCGGCCAATAAGGCCGGCATCATCAAACCGAGCCGACCGGTCGTCGTCGCGGCCCAGTCACCGGCAGCCCTCACCGTCATCGAAGGCGCGGCGGCCGAAGCGGGCAGCGACCTCCTGCTGTCGGGCCGGAACTGGCAGACTGCCGGCGCCTGGACCGATTTCGCCGCCGAAGGTCCGTGGGGGCGATACGACGGCCTGCGTTCGGGCCTCGCCGGCTCGCATCAAGTCGAGAACGCGGGCGTCGCCATCGCGGCCACCTGGCTGCTCAATGGGCATGGCTTCTCCGTGCCCGAAGCGTCGGCCCGTGGCGGCATCGCCACCGTGCGCTGGCCGGGCCGCTACGAAGTCGTCGACCTCCCGGATCGGCCGCGGATCATCCTTGACGGCGCGCACACGCCTGCTTCCGCCGTTGCCCTCGCCAGCGCCGTCCAGGAGAACGAACCCGATCGGGTGGCCGTCGTCCTCCTGGCCGCGATGGCGGACAAGGAGCCGTCGGCGATGGCACAGGCGTTGGCGCCAATAGCGGCTTCCTTCGTCGCCACCTCCACGAACAATCCACGGGCGATGGGAACCGAATTGCTGGCTGAGGGGTTAAGAAGTGTAGGGAAACCCGTGACGACCGCGACCGACGTGCTGACCGCTCTGGCCGCGTCCGAGCGTCTCGCCGGACCGGACGGGCTGGTCCTCGTCACCGGGTCGCTGGCGACGGTGGCCGAGGCGCGCGAGGCGTTGGGGTTGGGCGTGCCTGACCCCGATGTCGCGGACTGACGGGCACCCATTCCGGAGCGGGCACGCGCCCCGCGCCGGGGAACAGTGCGACCGCAAGGCGCGGTTGCGAGTGGTCGATGGAGTAGACTGGCACTGCCGGATTGGCGTCGATTTTTGGCGCCACTGGCGGCTTTGACGGTTGGAAGGCGCGCTGGACACATCCCTGAACATGGCCGCAGCCGTATACCCAACCGGATGCGGTCACGGGGTTGCCGGGCCGGCGCGCGGGGGGCAATGGCCCCGACGACGATGATGCCGGCACACACCGAAGCCCCTCCGCCAAATCTGGTCGAGTTGAGCGACGTCGACCTTATCGGACGAGCGTCCGAGGGTGACGCGCGCGCCCTGGAGGTGCTGTACGAGCGGTACTCGCGGGTGGTCTACTCCTTCGCGTTACGGATCGTCGGCGATCCCCAGCTCGCGGAGGAAGTGCTGCAGGAAGTCTTTTTCCGGGCTTGGCAGCAAGGCTCAGCGTTCAAGTCGGCGCGCGGCTCGTTCATTACCTGGCTGCTGAGCATCACGCACAATATGGCCATCGACGAAGTGCGTAAGCGCCGCCGTCGACCGCAAAAAGCCGACGCCGAGGAGCCAGAGACGGTGCTCGCCGCGGTCCCCGATGCGGGACTGGACGTGGAAGACGAGGTCTGGCTCTCCAGCCTGCGGGAGACGATCGGGATCGCGCTCGAACAATTGCCGCCGCCGCAGCGGACCGCGATCGAACTGGCCTACTTCCAGGGTCTGACGCAACGGGAGATTGCGGCGACGCTCGACGAACCTCTCGGCACCATCAAGACCCGGATGCGCCTGGGATTGCAAAAGTTACGCGAGCATCTGGGCGACGAACTGATCGAACCGTTGGAACGGAGCGAGGTAGAACTGTCGTGAGCGAAATCACGGACGATCTGTCGTTCGGTCGCGGAGGGGCGGCCGACGACGCGCCGGGGCCACAGGTATCGTGCGCCTACGTTCATGACCTGACCGCCGGATTTGCCTTCGGCGCGCTCGATCCCGATGAGTCCATCACCTTAGCCGTGCATTGCGACCGTTGCTTTCCCTGCGCCCACCTGCTCGATCAGGCACGGCAAACCGCCACGCTCCTCTCGTTTACCGCACCACCCATGCGGCCACCCGCCCACGTCAAAGCGTCCCTCTTCGTCCGCATCGCGCAGAGTACGCGCGACGAGCCCGCGCCGTTGCCTATCGACACGTTACCGAGGGTGGCGACGATTCCCGCGGTGGCCGCGGCCCCCTTTCGAGGGAGTGGCGGCACCGAGGCCGGCGACACAAAGGGTCGGCGGTTCGCACCTCGGTTGAACCGGTCGTGGCCGAACTTCGGCACTCCTCGCTTCCTGAGCCGGCAATCGGTCGTCGTTCCACTTGCGACTGTGCCGCTCGTCCTTGCGCTCGCCATTGTCGGCGGCTTCGCGATGACAGCGCAGACGCGCGTCAGCGACCTCCGGCAGGATCTTACCCGCGCACGAGGGGAAGCCGAACGCTTGCAGGCGACCGTCGACGCCATGGACGGCTTCGTTCAGTCCGACGACGCGTTGGTCTACAACCTGCCGTCCCGCGAGACAGGCTCGTCGAAGGGCCACGGTAGAGTCGTCGTCAACCTCGGCACCTCCGAAGCGATGCTGCTCGTGTGGGGTCTGCCGCCGTCGTCAAGTGGCGCTAGCTACCAGGTCTACCTCGAGCGCAAAGGCGGCAAGATGGTGACGGCCGGGCAGTTCCACGTCGACGAGGATGGTCGCGGTGGGACGGTCCTGGCGCTCGATCAGCCATTTACCGCCTACGAAGCGGTCCACGTCAAGCCGGCGGGCCGGCCGCAAATCGACGAGGCTGACCCCGCGAGCGGGATCGACACCTTGGCGGCGCGGATCGACCCGAACGTCGGCGAGTTGCTCGACACCGATCAACCAAAGACGCGCTAAACAATTCCTCGGCGCCTGTCGAGCCGGCTACTCTTCTCCGACGGCGCCGGCGCTTTTCTTGGCCCGCTGCTGCTCGGCGTACCACAGTTCGTCGACTCCATGCTGAAGCACAAAGAGCCGGCACAATCGCTTCCACCCAACATCGGTGTAATACCGCTTGAAGGCCTGCCGCACGTCGTCCGCCGTCTTGGCGCCGTCGAGCTCGGCATCGATCTTTTCGAACAGTTCTCGCGTGATCTCCTGAGGCATCGGCACTCCTCGCATGTCCCAATCCGAACCAACCTTGTCTTCTACTCTACACGCTGACCGCGTGCCACGGCATCGCGCCGCCCCGTTTGCGCCCAAGCGGAAAGGCGCACTATAGTCACATGGCGTCGGCATGCGACGTCGCTTTGAAGTACGTCGGATCGCATCGAGATAGAGGATGGGAACGCCCGTGGAAGGGAGCCCGCGGTTCGCGCCGCGATCTGCACGATCCGCGGCAGCGGTCGACGCCGTGGCGGCGCCGACGCGGACGACGCTCGAACGCGCGCAACATGAATCGCAAGTCGCCGCTGAAGCGGAGCATGCGACGTCCGGTCTGCCGCCAATCGGTAGCATCAGCGTCGTGATCCCTGTCTACAATGAAGAAGGGAATCTCGGCGAGTTACACCGGCGCCTCACCGACGTTCTCGAACAGGTCGGCCACCCCTTCGAGATCATCTTCGTCGACGACGGCTCGACCGATGGCACCTGGCGCACGGTCGGCGGCCTGCACACCGAGGACGAGCGCATCGTCGGCCTGCGACACCGGCGAAACTTCGGCAAGGCGCAGGCCCTCTCCAACGGGTTCGTCGTGGCGCGGGGCGACGTCGTTGTGACCATGGACGGCGACCTGCAAGACGATCCCGACGAGCTGCCCAACTTCCTGGCCAAGCTCGACGAAGGGTACGACCTCGTCTCCGGATGGAAGCAACGGCGACAGGACCCGCTGGGCAAGACCGCGCCCAGCCGTATTTTCAATTGGACCGTCCGCAACGTCTCCGGCGTCCAGCTCCACGACTTCAATTGTGGCTTCAAAGCCTACCGGCACGATGTTACGCGCTCGATTCGCCTCTACGGCGAGCTGCACCGGTTCACACCGGTCCTGGCCGACGCCGAGGGTTTCCGCATCGCCGAGCTTCCCGTCCAGCACCACGCCCGCAAGTGGGGCCAGTCGAAGTACGGCTGGTCGCGACTGGTCAAAGGGTTCCTCGATCTGCTAACGGTCACCTTCTTGACCAACTACCGGCAACGCCCAATGCATCTCTTCGGCGTCCCCGGACTTTCTGCCGGCGTTCTCGGCGTGCTCATCGGCCTCTGGCTGACCTTCGAGCGCCTCGTCAACGACGAGCGCATCGGCACCCGGCCGCTGCTGATGCTCGCCGTCCTGCTCGTCGTCATCGGCGTGCAGTTCTTCGCGCTCGGTCTGCTCGGCGAATTTCTGGCGCACGGGCAGAACGCCCACCGCGCCCAGCCGCTGACCGTCGTCCGCGAGACGATCGGCTTGCCGCAACACGCCGCACGCGAGCGGCACGACCTTGCCTGATCCTGGCGAGTCCCAAGAGCCGTCAGCCGGTCGCCGTCGCGTGTGGCAACGCATCGCCGCCGTTCCCACGCCGTTGATCTTTCTCTTTTCCGTTGCGGTCGCGCTGGCCATTCTTTGGCGGCAGGGGTCATTTAGCGACGTCTGGGACGCCGCTCGCCGCGCGGACGCGCTGACCATCGCGGCCGGACTTATCCTCTACCTCATCGGACTCGCCCTCCTCTCGGTCCGCTGGCACATCCTGGTCCTCATGATCAACGGCGCCTCACGCCTCCCCCGCGCCGCCGAAGCCTTCTTGACCTCCGTCGTCGTCAACTACGCCGCCCCGATCGGACTGGCGGTGCCGACGCGGGCCGCTCTGACCAAGCGCTCCCTCGGTCTGACCACCGCCCAGACCGGCGCGGTCGCGCTTTGGGAGGTCGCGCTCGATGTCATCGTCCTCGCGCTTTTCACACTCGTCTGGCTGGTCGTCATCCGCTCTGAGATCGGTGAGCTGGGCCGGCCATCTGACGGTCAGCTCACCGCGAGCGCGGTCATCATCACCGCCGGCATCCTTCTCTTGACTGCCGGGGCACTCTACCTGCGGCGAAAGGGCCGGTGGTGGGGCCGCCTGCGGCACCTAGCCCAGAAGACAGCGACCTACCCCCTGCGTCGTCCGCGCGTGGCGGCCCTGGCCACCGGCGCCACGATCGTCTATTGGCTCGGGCAGGCGCTTGTGCTCTGGCTCCTACTCGCCGCCCTAACCGACGACGCCAGCGCGACCCTCGCGCTGGGGCTTGCCAGTCTCCCAGTGCTCGTTGGCATGCTCAGTCCGGTGCCCGGGGGCGCGGGCATCCGCGAAGCGCTCATGCTGGCCGTGGCCCGTATCCATGACGCCGACACCGGCGCGGTGCTCCTCGCCGCCCTGACCTACCGCGTGGCGCTCTTCCTTGCCATTCCGGTGCTCTACGCCGGCGTGCGCCTCTGGCCCGGCGTCGACGGCCCGGCGTCGCCGGCCGCGCCCGGACGTGGCACAATGTCCGCTGCCGCGCCGGACGACCATTCCCGCGGCTGACGAACGATCCGCACCCAGCCAGGCGAGAGGACGAGCGTGACCCACCTCGAGCGATCGACCACCCATCCGACCGGCGCCGCGGTCGACACCAGCAACTTTCGCAAGCACACCCACGCCAACCCAATTCAGCGCCAGCTGATCAACCGGTTTCACCGGCGGATCATGGCCCGGATCGCCGACCTCTCACCAGAGAGCTTTCTGGATGCCGGCTGCGGAGAGGGATTTGTCGCCGAGATCATGCTGCGCCAGTTCCCAAGCCTGCCGATTGTGGGCTTCGATTTCAACCCGGCTTCGGTCGAAGCAGCATCGGCCAAGAACCCGACCGCGACCTTTACCACCGCCGACATCTTCGATTTGCCGTACGAGAACGGCACCTTCGACGTCGTCGGCTGCTTCGAGGTCCTGGAGCACTTGCCGAACCCCTCGGCCGCATTGGCGGAGCTGGCCAGGGTCGCCAAGCAAGCGGTCGTCCTCAGCGTGCCCCACGAGCCGTACTTCTGCTACGCCAACTTGGCGCGCGGCAAGAATCTCAACGTTCGCCCTCGTGGCAGCGACCCCGACCACCGCAACTTCTGGAGCCGCCGCGCCTTTGGCACGTTTGTCGATGAATCCCTCGACGTGCAGTGGTTGGGCGGTTCGTTCCCCTGGACGATCTGCGTCGCGCGAAGACGCGACAATTGATTGGGGCCAACCTCCCCCTCATCTGGCGCAACGTGGTACTCTAGAAGCTGTCATCCTCCTCTTTTGCCCGGCGAGACGACGATGTCGAGAGGAGGCGCCGGACGTGAGTGTCCTCATTCGATCGTGTCCCACCTGCGGCCAGGCCAACCCCGCCGCGAGCATCTTCTGCCCAAACTGTGGTCTTTCGCTGGCCACGATCGAACCCGTCTCCGTTCCCACCACGACCGAAGAGACCTTCTTCGACGTGCCAGGGTTTTTGCGCGACGCCGGGCGCCGGAAACGCCGCCGGCGTGATCCAGTCGGTGGGGCGGGGTGGTCCTGGATCGGCGCGATCCTCATTGCGATCCCGGTCATCTTCACGATTGATCCGCCCGTCTCCTATGGCATGTGGACCAGCGGGATCCTACTCGCGGTCTTTGGATTCTGGCATTTGCGGCACGACCCTTCGCAGATGGCGAAAGCCGGCCTGCTGACGAATGCGGTCGCTGTCGTCGCGCTTTCGGCCATCGGGGTACGTCTGTTCGATCCGCCGGCCGTGAACGAGGGCTCGGCTAACGCCCCCGCCTCCGCGAACGCCGAGGCGACCGCCGAAGCCGAATGGGAAGAAACCGCCGCCGGCAGTCCGGTCCGCACGACCGGCCAGGGCACCGTCGCCATGTTCCGCGGCGACCCGGCGCACACCGGTCGGCACCCCGGCCCCGGCCCCGTCGGCGATCCTACCATCGAGTGGCGCGTCCATACCGGCGGCGAACTCTATTCCACCGCGGCCGTGAGTGAGGGCGTCATCTATGTCGGCACCAAGTCCGGTTCCCTCCTCGCCATCGACGAGGCGACCGGCGAAGACCGCTGGGAATACGACCTCAACGACTACGTGATCGTCCGCTCCTCCCCCGCCATCGCCAACGGGACGGTCTTTATCGGCGGGGGGTACGCGCTCTACGCGATCGCCGCCGATACCGGCGCCTTGCTGTGGCAATTCGGGATGCCGCACATCGGCCAGTCGTCGCCGACGGTCAGCGGCGGCGTCGTCTACGTCAGCAGCCAAGAAGGCCACCTCTACGCCATCGACATCGCCACCCACGAGGCGAAATGGCACTTCCAGATCGACGGGTTGATCTTCTCCTCGCCGGCGGTCGCCGAAGGCATGGTCTTCATCGGCAGCGACGACGGCAATCTCTATGCGATCAAGGCCGACACCGGTAAGATCGCCTGGAAGTTCCCGACCGGTGGCGGCGTCTTCGCCGCGCCCTCGGTGGTCGACGGCGCCGTCTACGTTACCAGCAAGAGCCAAACGACCTTCGCCGTCGACGTCAAGACCGGGGATGAGCGATGGCAATACGGCATCGGCGGCGAATCGTCGCCGGCCGTCATCGACGGCGTAGTCTACGTCGGCAGTGACGATGGGGGACTCTACGCGCTCGACGCCACCGCCGGCGAACCGCTCTGGCTACTGCCGACGGGCATGCCGGTCGCATCGTCGCCGGTCGTCGCCGGCGACACCGTTTACGTCGCCAGCGGCGCCAGCGTCTATGCGGTCGACCGCCTCTCCGGCGACCGGCGCTGGAACTACGCCACGTCCGACGAGATCGAATCGTCACCCACCGTCGTCGACGGCCTCGTCCTCATCGGCAGCCGCGATGGCTTCCTCTACGCCATCGGCGGCGATGGCGACACTGACGGGGGAGCCCCAGCCGCGCCAGGCGGCGGGGGCGATACCGCCCGGTGAGTACCCAGTACTCCACTATCCTGTGTTCTTCAGCGCGTTAGCAATCCCATTAACCGCCAACAACACCGGCCGGAGATACGTCTCTGGCTTCCCTTCTGTCCGCAGGCGGCGCAGCAACTCCAACTGAATGAAGGAGAGCGGATCAACGTAGGGATTGCGGCGCTCGATGGAGCGCTGCAAGACCGGCTCGCGGTCCATGAGACGGACCTGACTAGTCACCGCCAGGATCGTCTCAACCGTCAGATCGAATTCGGCGCGGACGCGGGACCAGATGCGTTCACGCATCTCGGCCCGCTCGACGAGCTGGACGTAGCGCTCACCGATGCGGAGATCCGCCTTCGCCAGCGCCAGTTCTGCATTGCTGACCAACGCGTTGAAGAAGGGCCAATCCCGGTCCATCTCTTGCAACAGGTCGAGGCCGAACTCGTCGCGCCCGCGCGCTAACGCCGTACCCATCCCGAACCAGCCCGGCAGGATGATGCGCGCCTGCGTCCAGGAAAAGACCCAGGGGATCGCCCGCAAATCCTGAATCTGCCGCGAGGTCGACCGCCGCGCGGGCCGCGATCCCAGTTGCAATCCTTCGATCTCGCCGATCGGCGTCGCCTGTTGAAAAAAGGAAATGAAGTCGGGGTCGCCGTAGACGAGGTCGCGATATGCCTCAGCCGACCACTCAGCCATCCGCGCCATTGGCTCGCGGAACGCCCGCAACCGCTCCGCCGTGGGCTGGGAGAGCGCCCCGACCGTGCTCACGAGCACCGCGCCAGTGACTAATTCGAGCTCGCGGTGGGCAATCTCCCAGGTCGAGTACCGGGCCGAGATCACCTCGCCCTGCTCCGTCAGCTTCATCCGTCCGCGCACGGTCCCCGGCGGCTGTGCCAAGATCGCGACGTTGGTCGGTCCGCCGCCGCGCCCGATCGAACCGCCCCGACCGTGAAAGAAGGTGAAGTCGATCTTCCGCTCCTCGAAGACCCGCGCCAGGTCGATTTGGGCGTTGTAGAGCGACCACGACGACCCAAGATAGCCGATGTCCTTGTTCGAGTCGGAGTAGCCGATCATGATCTCTTGCGCCTCGCCCCGCGCGTTCAGCGCTGCCCGATAGACGGGCAGATCGAGCAATTCCGTTATGATCGCCGGAGCCGCCGCCAGCGACGCCCCTTGCTCGAAGAGCGGCGCAATCTTTAGGGCCGCGTTCTCTCCGCCATGGCCGGCAAGCTGGCTCTCTTTCATCAGGAGCAGCACCTCCAGCACGTCGGACACCTCGTCCGCGCCGGAGATAACGTAGGTCTGGATCGCACCTTGATGACCGTGGTTCAAGATGTCCCGCACCGTCCGGAAGGTCTCAACCACCTCCCGCGCGCCATCGCCAAACCCGGAGAGATCGCTCGGCAGCAACGGGCGCGGGTTGGCGATCTCTCTGGACAACAGCGCGATTCGATCAGGTTCTGACAGGTCGCCATAGCGCAGCTCGACAGCCGTCGCGGCGAAGGCCTCGGCCAGGGCGACCTCGTGCCGCTGGGCGTGGTCCCGGACGTCGAGCCGGGCAAAGTGGAAGCCGAACACCTCGGCCTGGCGGATGACGTCGTGCAGATCGCCCGCCAAAATGAGCGGTTCGCGGTGCTCCCGCAGCGCCTGCTCGATGGAGCGCAAATCGGCGACGAGCTCGTCAGGGGCATCGTAAGCGCCAGGCTGATCCAGGCGCACCGCGCGCACCCGCTCCCGCACCAACGTGATCGCCTGGCGGTACGATTCGTCCGCATTGAGCCGCGCCAGCTCGTCTCCGAGTGCGGGAAATCGCTCTCGATTCTCCTTGATCAGGCGCTGCATCAGCGGCGCCGGACCGGTGACCAAGGTCGAAACCGAGATGCGCCCGGACAGGTCGTTGAGCCGCGTCTCCAACATCTGCAACGCCGCGTCGCGCATCAAGCGCAGCGTCTCCACCGTCACCGCCGGGGTGACGTTTGGGTTTCCGTCGCGATCGCCCCCGATCCAGGACCCAAAACTCAAGAAGGACGGCACGGTCAATTCGGCGTCGGGGTAGACCGCCGCCGCGGCCTCTTCCAGATCACGATAGATCAAGGGCACGACGTCGAAGAGGGTCGAGCGAAAGTAGACGAGTCCGGCGCGCACTTCGTCCAGGACTGACGGCTGCACCGCGCGCACCTCGTTCGAACTCCACAGCTCGGCGATCGTCGAGGCCAAGCGGGTGCGGATGCGCTCATTCTCGCGCGGCAGCACTGCCCGTTCGTCGAGGTCGCGGATGACGTGGAAGACGCGGGCCAGTTTGTCGATCACCGTTCGGCGGCGGGCCTCGGTCGGATGGGCGGTCAGCACCAGCCGCACCTCGGCGCGATGCAGCAGCCGTTGGAAGTCGTCCGCCGACACGCCTTGCCGCGCCAGGATTTCGACCGCTTCACGCACCGAGCCGCGCCGTGACTCCGGGTGGTGCTCCGCCTCGCGCCGTCGAATGCGCCGAATGCGCTCGTTGTCCTCGGACAAATTAATGAGCTGGAAGTAGTTGGTGAAGGCGCGAATGAGGACCTTAGCCTCGTCCGTCGAGATGCCGGCCACGAGGGTTGCCAACCGGTCCCCAGCCGCCAGATCGCCGGCACGCAACCGTTTGCCGAGCGCCCGCACCTCTTCTTCCAAATCGAAGGCGTCCTGGCCGGCTTGGGTGCGGATCACCTCGCCCAAGAGGTCGCCAAGGAGATAGACGTCGTCGGAGAGCGTGCGGCTCTTGCCGCGGACGGTCGTCACCATCGGACACCCCGCCGCGCCATTGTCCCGTATTGATTCTCCGTCATCGTTGGCATCCGCTCGGATCACGCATCGTCATCGTGCCGGCACCGTACATCGCCGGCGCCGGCCGAAACAAGGGTACGCGGTACAAAAAGAGCGCCGCCAGCTCTGGCGGCGCGCGCCAACCATTGATAGGCTGTCGCGGCCTGAATGCTGAATGGAGGGAGCATGTGTCCGCGGATCAATCTACGGCGGGTGGGGCCGAGCGACGCGGAGATGGTCGCCCGCTGGCGTGCCGAACCGAGCGCCCGTCGCTATCAGCCACTTCAACAGCGCACGATCAAGGAGCTGCGCGACATGCTCATCATGCGCGGACTGGAGTCGATCTCCCCGACCGCGATCGGCGAGTTCCAGTGGATCGTTGAAACGGCGGAGGGCGACGCCGGCTGGGTCACCGTCCCCATCGTCAATCGCGAACACGGCACGGCCTCCCTCGGCTACACCATCACCGAGACGCTGCGCGGTCGAGGCTACGCCACGGCGGCGGTCGGTGCCGTCCTGCCGATCGTCTTCGGCGCGGCTAAGCTCGATCTCTTTCGCCTGGAGGCCATCGCCGCCATCGACAATACCGCCTCCCGCCGGGTCCTTGAACAGAACGGCTTCCAGTTCGAAGGCATCGCCCGCGCCTACCTTGTCATCGCTGGCATTCGCGTTGACCACGCCAGGTATGCCCTCCTGAAATCAGAGTGGGAGGCGGCGGTTACTGAACCAGCCGCGTTGAGTCAACAATCAGGTTGAGGAGGAACGGGATGGCAGCAGATCGCCAGTTTCGGATTGCGGTGATCCCCGGCGACGGCATCGGCGCCGAGGTCGTGCCGGAGGGCATCCGCGTGATGGAACGCCTTGCGGCCGATTCGGGCGGCGCGCTCGCATTCACGTTCGAAACCTTCCCCTGGGGCTGCGAGCACTATCTGCGCACCGGCCGCATGATGGATGCCGACGGTCTCGAACGTCTCGCCGGGTTCGATGCGATCTACTTCGGCGCCGTCGGCTGGCCGACCGTGCCGGACGCCGTCAGCCTCTGGGGATTGCGGCTGGCGATCTGCCAGGGGTTCGACCAATACGCCTGCATTCGCCCCGTCCGCTTACTGCCGGGCATCGCAAGCCCGCTCCGCAACGCGACCGTCAACTCGATTGACTGGGTCGTCGTGCGGGAGAACTCGGAGGGGGAATACGCGGGGGTCGGCGGCCGGAACTTCGCCGGCCGCAAACTGGGCTACGAGGTCGCCGTGCAAGCTGCCCTCTTCACCGAGCACGGCTGCGAACGCATCATCCGCTACGCCTTCGAGTTGGCCCGGACGCGCAAGCGAAAGAAGGTCGCCAGCGTCACCAAGAGCAACGCCCAGCAGTACGCTATGGTCCTCTGGGACGACGTTTTCGCCCGTGTCGCCCACGAATACCCCGACATCGAGATAGAGCAGTATTTGGTCGACGCGATGGCCGCGCGCTTCGTCCTCCGCCCGGAGACACTCGAAGTCGTCGTCGCCTCCAACCTCTTTGGCGACATCCTTTCGGACCTGGGCAGCGCCCTGGCCGGAAGTATGGGCATCGCCGCCAGCGCCAATATCGACCCGGAACGACGCAAGCCGAGCATGTTCGAACCAGTCCACGGCTCCGCGCCGGACATCGCCGGCCAGGGCATCGCCAATCCCATCGCCGCGATCTGGACCGTCGCCATGATGCTCAACCACCTCGACCTTGCTGACGAGGCGGCCCGCGTCATGCGCGCCATCGAGGCGACCACCGCCGGCGGCGTCCTCACGCCCGACCTCGGCGGCACGGCCACCACGCGGCAGGTCGGCGACGCGGTGCTGGCCCACCTTGCCAGTGCGACCCCGTCGTAGGGGAAGGACCCGCGCTGTACTCCGCTCCCGTCGGGCGCAGCCCGAAACGCCGCGAACGCGCCCCTGCCCCAGCACGACGGTCACGTCGAGGCGGTTTCTATCCGCCAACCTTGTATCCGGCTAACCCCTCGATCACCGAGATCAATGACGAGTGGTCGAGGTCACCGCTCCCTGTCGCCGCCAGCGACTCGAAGAGTTGACTGACGACTGACGTCGTCGGCAGCGACACGCCGTATTCCTTACCGGAGGCCAACGCGATCCCCAAGTCCTTGCGGTGGAGGTTGACGCGGAATCCGGGCTGGAAATTGTGTTGGATCATCGACGGTCCACGCATCTCCATCACCCGGCTCGCCGCCAGCCCGCCGGAGAGGACCTGAATAATCTTCTCCGGGTCAACCCCTGCCTTCGCCCCGAGAACCAGCGCCTCGCTCACCGCCGCGTAGTGGATTGCCACCACGATCTGGTTGCACGCCTTGACCGTTTGGCCCGCGCCGGGGCTGCCGACGAGCACGATCGTCTTGCCCATCGCCTCGAAGAGAGGCAACGCCCGGTCGAAGTCTTCTTGCGCTCCCCCAACCATGATGCTGAGGGTACCGGCAATCGCCCCCTTGTCGCCGCCGCTGACCGGCGCGTCGAGCGCTCGCGCGCCCCGCGCCACCAGGGCGTCGGCGACCTCGATCGCTGTCGCCGGGGCGATCGTGCTCATGTCGATCAGCAAGTGCCCTTCGCCCATGGCGTCGAGCAGGCCGTTCTCGCCGAAGACCACCTCCCGCACGTCCGGCGAGTCCGGCAGCATCGTGATGACCGTCTTCGTCCGTTCCGCGACCTCCCGCGCCGAGGACGCCGCCTGAATTGCGGGACTCTCCCCGGTCATTTCGTCGACACTGGCCCGCCTCCGGCTATGCACCACCAACTCGTGCCCGGCCTTCGCCAGGTTACGCACCATCGGCTTGCCCATGATCCCCAAGCCAATGAACCCGATCTGCTCTGCCATTGCTGTCCCTCCTGAAGTCGTAAGTCGTGAGACGTGAGTCGTGAGTAATGCGTCGATGCTCTACTCACGACTCACGTCTCACGACCTAAAACTTACGTCCAGTATCCCCACTCCCGCAGCCACCCCAGGGAACCCTCCGTCGGTCCGTCTGGCCGGTATTCGAGACTGACCCAGCCGTCGTAGCCGGCGTCGTCGAACGCCTGGAGGACGAAGGGGTATTGGATTTCGCCGGTTCCCGGTTGGTGACGTTGCGGGCTGTCGGCGATCTGGACGTGCCCGATCCGCCCGATCTCCCGACTGATCGTCGCCGTCAGATTCCCTTCCATCCGTTGCTGGTGGTAGACGTCAAACTGGAGCCGCAAGTTGGCATGACCGACGCGCTCGATGATCGCCAGCGCCTGGGTCGTCGTGCCGACCAGAAAGCCCGGCGAGTCGATCGTGTTCAGCGGCTCGATCAACTGGACGACACCGGTTTCTTCGGCTTGGTCCGCCGCGTAGGCAAGGTTGCCGCATAACGTCTCAATCTGGGCATCGACCGGAACGTCCGCCAACGTGAGCCCGGCCAGGCAGTTGAGACGAGGACAACCGAGAATTGCGGCGATCTCCAGCGCCCTCGCCACGCCCTCCCGAAACTCCTGGACGCGCGCCGGGTCGTTGGCGATACCCCGATCCCCCTTCGCAAAGTCGCCCGCGGGGAGATTGAACAGCACCTGTTCGAGCCCGTTGCGCGTCAACGCCTCCTTGACCGCCGGTACGTCCTCCTCATACGGGAAGAGAAACTCGACGGCCTGGAAACCCGCCTTGGCGGCCCGGTCGAATCGCTCTATGAAGGGATACTCGGTAAAGAGCATCGAGAGGTTGGCGGCAAACCGCGGCATATCTGCTCCAGCTGAACGGTGCGGCGGCCCGAGGCCGCCGGGCACCCCGGCACTTCGACGACGGCGGCCATCCTAGATGCGGTTCCACCGCTGGTCAACGGGTATGCGGCCGGTTCGTGGTGGGTCGGCGAAACGGGTACGTATCATGGGCCGACCGGCATCGGGAGCCTGAGTTGGGACGGCGACCTGACGGCGACATCGATCGCTGGCGGCACTTGGTGGCGTGGTATGATCGGTCGGTGAAAATGTAAAACGCATATAGAAACGCGGGCTGAGGAGATCGCGATGGGAGCGGCGACGCACAAGCACGTTCGCGCGAGCGGGACCAAGGCGCGCGAGCATTGCGTCGCGGAGCCAAACCTATTCGTCAACGCTCCCTCGGCGGCCAGGATCTTGAGTCTCCAGCGAACAATCGGCAACCAGTCGGTCGAGCGAGCAATCCAATCTGGCGTCCTCTCCCCGCATCTCTTCCACGATCCGCACCTGGGCGATGCGAAGGCCGGCGGCATCGTTCAACGCGTCAATCGGGTCAAGACCGCCTCCGCCAGGTCAGCCCAAGAAGTCAACCGCTTGTCCGTTGAAGAGTTGAAACAGATCGTCGAGAACGAAGCGGCATTGCTCAAGGACGATCTCGACGACATCAAGCTCCTACCGGATATCTTCATGGGCCACTCGCGACAAGATGTCATCGACCAGGCCAAGGAGACGCTGAAAGAGAAGCTGCGCGAAAGCCGCGCCTTCAACGTGCGCGGCCGGGCCATCGATCCACATCAGGACGCGCTGATGATCACTGACAATCCGGCAGCCGCCGCGGTCGCCAGTCAACTCGGCGTTCCGGTCTGTCCGACGGCGAACGCGATGCTGGCCCTGATGCGCATCTCGAAATCGGGACTGCAACTCATTCGAAAGAGCGCCACCTACGAGTATTACTCGCGGCAGCAGGCGCGCGGGAAGCGCGACGATGCGTCGGAAAAGATTCCGACCGGCGCGCCCACGCCCATCCGCAGCCCGGGCGGCATGTTCGAACGCTGGACCATCCTGACCAGACCCTGCCGCCAAGGTGACACGTCACAGACGAAGGAGAAGTCGATGGGGGGCTGGAACGCCCGCCAGTATCAGATCCACTGCGGGTGGAACCCACTCAGCGGCGGCGCGCAGTGGGAATGGCTGCATCTCATTGGCTCGGCGATCGGGGGCGGTAACGAATACGGCAATCTGGTGGCGGGCACCTATGACGGCAACACACGGATGATCCCCTTTGAACATCAGATCGTCGAGTGGTCCAAGCGGATCGATCCGAGCGACCCGCGGACGTTTGTCAAGTACACGGTTCGCGCGAAGCTGATCGGACCGACGTGGGCAGCCCACGAGGTCCAGGTGGAAGCGGTCAATCAGCAAGGGGCTTCGATGACGAGCCCGTGGCTGCCGACCCAGTCGGGCGTCACCATGGACAAGGTCGAATACGACCTCGAACTGGCCGAGCTCAAGGCCGCCATGGGATTCTAGACGCGAGTACACTCCTCGCTCGGTCACCGGGTACGTCCGCTAAGCCCTGTCTGCACCGCCAGGAGTGTCAATGGTTGCGTTAGGCTGTCTGCACGCTCACCACTCCAACATCGCGTACATCGACCAAATCTTGGTCCCGTATGAGATCGCGACAATCCACTTCGTCGACCCCGGCCTCATGCGGCGAATCACGCACGACCCGGGCTTTGCCGGCGAGCACGCCCTCAGGCGCGTCAGACACCAACTCGAATGGATGGCCGCCTGCGACGTGGACGCTATCCTGCTCACCTGCACCAACTACATCGCCGAACTCGGCCACCAATCGATCGACCTTGGTCTCCCTGTCATCAAGATCGACGAGCCGTTCTTCGCCTATCTCTGCCAACAGCCGTCGCCCCAGACGCTTCTCTTCACTAACCCCGCCACGGTCGACGGCACAACGCGCCGCATGCACGACTACGCGAACCAGCATGCCTGCTCACTTGACGTCGATGTCCAGCTCATCGAGGGCAGCTTCGAGATCTTCATGGCCGGCAAGAAAGCCGAGTACGACCGGGCGGTCGCGCAAGGCATACGGCAGATCGTCAGTTCCGTTGGTTCGGGCAACGGAGGCTCCGTCGCGGTCGGCCAGCTCTCGATCGCGGACGCCGCCCTGCGTGTCTCCCGTGAACTCGACGTGCCCATTGGGAATCCGTTGGAACCACTGCGAGATCATCTCGTGGAATTGCTTGACCTTGAGATCAACGATTCCCAGAGCGATTGAGCCTACAGCGTCGGTGGTACGATTCGGCAAAACACGGCCCTCGGCCGACCGTGCCCAGTGGAGTTTCCTACCATGGCAATGACCCAACTCATGACCGTCAAAGACCTCGAGCAGCTACCGGAAGATGGATACCGGTATGAACTCTTGCAAGGAGAGCTTGTTCGTATGCCGCCACCCGGCTTTCGACATGGGAAGCGCGCGATCTGGATCGGGAAGCACTTTTTGGAGTACGCGCTCGTTGCCGGGGGCGAGGTCACGACCGACAGCGGGTTCATCTTGCACGGTGAGCCCGATACGGTGCTGGGACCGGACATCGCATATGTCCGTGCCGAGCATGTGCCTCCGGAAGCGGAGCAGGACCGTTATCTCCATCTGGCCCCAGATGTCGTTGTCGAGATCGTGTCGCCATCGGACCGGCCCGGCTACCTTCGCGACAAAGTGGCGGCCTACCGCGAAGCCGGCGTGCGGCTTGTCGTGCTCGCCGATGCGTTCAAACGGCGCCTGTTCGTTCACTCCTGGGACGGCGACGTGATCGAACTCGCTGACGACGACACCTTCGACGGCGGCGACGTCATGCCCGGTTTCCGCCTCCCCGTGTCCGAGTTCTTCCGCTAAGGAGCGCCGTGACGATGGCAATGACCCAACTCATGACGGCCAAAGACCTCGCCCAACTACCGGACGACGGCTATCAGTACGAACTCATTCGAGGAGAGCTGATTCGCATGCCCCCTGCCTCAAGCCGGCACAGCGCGCGAGCGATGTGGGTTGGTCACCAGTTCCTTATCTATGTCAACGTCCATGGCGGCCTGGTGACCGGCCCAGATGGGGGGTTTCAGATCGAAGTTGACCCGGACACGGTTGTGGCGCCGGACGTCGCGTACATCCGTGCCGATCGCGTGCCGCCCGACGAGGAACTCGATCGCTATGCTCGCCTCGCTCCGGATGTGGTCGTCGAGATCCTCTCCCCGTCCGACCGGCCCGGACAGCTGCGAGAGCGGATCGCCCTCTACCGCGAGGTGGGCGTGCGGCTAACCATCATCACCGACCCTCGTCGCCGCCGCGTCAGCCTGCACTATCAGGACGGCGAAGTGATTGAACTCGCAGAGGACGACACCTTCGACGGCGGCGAGGTGATGCCCGGCTTCCGCCTGCCCGTCGCCGAATTCTTGCGCTAAGCAACGCCAAGCAATCGAGAGATCGTCTCCGCGTACACCTTCGCTTGGGTGACGAGGTCGTCGATATAGACGGCTTCGTTGGCGCCGTGGGCGTTTTCGCCGCCGGGACCGAAGCCGACGGTGTCAATGCCCGCTTGCCGGTAGAAACGACCGTCGGTCGCACCCGCCCAGGCGACGAAGTACTCCGGCTCGCTCTCGGTGACGATCCGCACGCTCTGCTGGAACGCTTGCACCAGCGGCGACCGTTCGTCGGTAATGTTGGCCGGGATGTAGTCGCCGTGGGGATCAATCTTCATGTCGTACCGGAAGTCGGCGTCCTCGGCCTGGATCGCGTCGAGCGCGGCCCGGATGTCGGCCACGGCGCTCTCCTTCGTCTCGCCGGGAATCAGCCGGCGATCGACCGTCACCGTACATTCGCCGGGCACGACGTTGTGGGCCACGCCAGCTTGGATCGAATTGACGCTAATGACCGGGTGCCCGACGGCCGGATGATATTGCGGCAGCGCCTGCTCCAGCACGAGCACACCCTTCGCGGCCTTGGCGACGGCGTTGATGCCGGTCGCCCGCGCCGCGGCCGTGTGCGATGCCCGACCCAGGAACGTAATCTCCAAGCCGAGGATGCCGCGTTCGGCATTCCGCACCTTCAGGTCGCTCTTCTCGCCGATGAAGCAATAGTCCGGCCGGGGCAGGCGCCCGGCCGCGATCTCCGCCAGCACGAAGATCGAACCATACGCCCCGCTCGTCTCCTCGTCGGAGACGACGTGCGCCTGCAAGCGTCCGCGCAACGGCGCTTCCTTGAACATGCCCATCAGATAGAGCATGACCCCGACCGCACTCTTCATGTCGGACGCGCCGCGCCCGTAGAGCCGCGAGCCATCGTCGCTGACAACCGGGTCGAACGGGTCATGCGTCCAGGCGGCCGCGTCGGAGACGGGCACGGTATCGAGGTGACCGTTCATGGCGATTGTCGGCCCGGCGTCGCCGTCGCCAATCGAGACGATCACGTTCGGTCGCGCCGGATCCTTCGAAACGACCTGGTAGCCGAGTTCGCGGCCGGCACACCAGCCCTCGACGAACTCCATCACCGCCCGCTCGTCGCCGCTCGGGCTCGGGATCCGCACCAACTCCCGCGCGATCTCGACGATCTCGTCCCGCTCCACCCGTTCCGTCCACTTGGAAGTCACTAGCCCCTAGCTCCTACCTACAAGGCGTTAGGCGTTAGGCGTTAGGGGCTCCGTCGCCGTTTCCCTAACGCCTAACGCCTCGGCCCTAACGCCTACAATCGTTCAAACCGTTCGACGTCGATCACGAAGACGACCGCGCCGCCGACCTCCACCTCGAAGTTCTCGGGCATATAGAGTAGGCCCGGCTCCAATGCCGGCGAGTAGGGTACGGCGATCTGCGTCCGACGGCGGCAGGTGCGCCGCAAGATGCTCGTCACGCCGGCTACGCCGTCGTCCTCGACGCCGATCATCAGACTCGTATTGCCCGTGCGCAAGAACGAACCGGTGGTGCTGATCTTGGTGAACCGGTAACCTTCTTGGATCAGCGCGTGCGTGAGGGTGTCGGTATCCTCATCCTGGACGATCGCCATGATCAGCTTCATCGCCGCTCTCCTCCACGCCGGCGGTGACCGACGACGTCGTCAGTGGCCACCCCGTTCCGGAACACGGACGCACCCTTCCCCATGCCGCGCCGTGTGCAGGCGAGTCTACCATCGGCGTTAGGCGTTAGGCGTTAGAGGCTCCGTCGTCGTTCTCCCTAACGCCTAGCGCCTATGCCCTAACGCCTACGTCAATTCAGCTGCATGAGCGTGACGGTGCTGAGCACCCCCGCGGTCCGCTGGATCGTGCCGATCACGATCTCCCCGATCCGCCGGGGGTCGTCCGCTTCCACGACCGCAACCAAGTCATAGATGCCGGCGACGGCGTCGACGTCGCCAATCCCTGCCGTCCGCAGGTGTTCCTGCGCTTCCGCGAGTTTGCCGACCTCGACCGTAATCAGGACGTATGCCTTCATCGCCATCCTTCCTCTCGCCACCGATTCGAATGTCAAGTCCCCGGCTCCCGTTCCCACATCGACCGCATGCCGACGCCGCGTACTAAGTCGCGTAGCGCCCGTCGTTCGAGGCGGAGCAACTCTTGGTAGAGTGTCCGCGCGGCCTCCGCGAGCCCCTCGCCGCCCTCGAAGCGACACCGGTCGATCACCGCGTCCAGGATCCCGGTCTCCGCGAACACGTGTACCGCGCCCGCCCACGGCGCCAGCGTCAGGCGTTCCGGGATCGGAAAGCCGGGTCGCAGCCGGTCGAACGAGGCCAATCGCTCCTCCGGCGTCGCTACCATGCCGTCGAGCAGGATCGCTGGCCCGCCGTTGCCATGGCGGCGCATGTCGATGATCAGCGAGCGGTCAATACGGAGGAAAAAGATGCTGAGCACCTCGCTCGCCCGCACCGCTTCGATCACCTGACCGGGATATTCGTCCTGCTCCGGCTCCATTGCTGCGCCATTTCACTCGCTGCATGCCCCACGCAACGTAGCATACGACGGCGGCAAGACGACAGGGCTATTGAGACGTGCGCGTCTTTATAGCGAGGCGTGTCGACGGATGATGCGCGCCATCTGCTCGTGGAGATGGCCATTGCTGGCGATCGCCTCTCGCCGGAAGGGATCGAAGTCATCGCTCAGGTAGCCGGTGACGGTGCCGCCGGCCTCCTGCACGATCAGCGCCCCGGCAGCCAAATCCCACGGCTGCAAGGGACGTTCCCAGAAACCGTCGAGTCGCCCGTGGGCAACGTAGCAAAGGTTGAGCGCAGCCGCGCCATCGCGCCGGGTGCCTTGCGTCGTGTTAAGAAACGCATCCCACATGCGGGCGTTCTCGGCACGTTGGTCAAGGTCGTAGGGAAAGCCCGTCGCGAGCAACGATCGGATCAGCAGATCGGTGTCGGAAACGCTGATCGGGAGGCCGTTGAGCGTCGCACCTTGGCCGTACTCGGCGACGAACATTTCGTTGCGCATCGGGTCGTACACCGCGCCCAGCACCGTCTGACCCCGAAATTCCAGGGCAATCGAGACGGCGAAATGCGGGTAGCCATGGGCGTAGTTGGTCGTGCCATCGAGCGGATCGATGATCCAGACATAGGCCGAGCGGTCGATCGTCGCCGCTGGTCCGCCGGTCCCCTCTTCGCCGAAGATGACGTGACCAGGAAACTCCGCGCGAATATGGGCCGCGATCAACGCCTCAGAGGCCCGGTCGGCGTCCGTCACCAGGTCGACGGTTCCCTTGAACTCAACCCGTCGCGACGAGTCGAGGCGCTCGCGCAAGAGCGTCCCCGCCTCCCGCGCCGCCGTCAATGCCGTTTCCCGCCCGCCCGTGGGCACTACTGTTTGCTCAAGCACCCGCGATTCCACGAATGACTAGCTCCTACGACCGTTCGACCACACGCTGGGGAACCAATGGCAGCCGCGGCTCGATATCGACCTCCCAGCCCGCTTGGTCTCCACGGCGGAGCCCGTAGTAGGCGGCGCCGGCGATCATCGCCGCGTTGTCGGTGCAAAGGGCGATCGGCGGAAAGCGCACCGGGATCGGCCGCTCGCCGCCGATGGCCGCGACCTCAGCGACAAGCCGGTTGCGCAACACTCGATTCGCCGCGACGCCGCCGGCGAGCAGGACCGTTCGGGCGTCAAACTGCTGGGCCGCCCGCGCCGTTTTCACTGCCAGCACCTCGACAATCGCGTCCTGGTACTCGGCCGCCAGATCAGCCACCGGCAAGTCCGCTGCATAGGTCGGAGGTCGATGCTCCGGGAACGGACTGCCGCTCTCCTGTGCCGGCGCGACCTCCTCCGCGGGTAAGCGAAAAGGCGCGACCTCGCGCAACAACGCCGTCTTGAGTCCAGAAAAACTGAAGTCGTAGCTCTCGTCCAGCCAGGCCCGTGGGAGGGTAAACCGACCGGTTGTTCCGCCCTCCGCGGCACGTTGGATGACCGGGCCACCCGGATAGCCCAGCCCCAGCAATCGCGCCCCTTTGTCGAAGGCCTCGCCGGCGGCGTCGTCGAGCGTGCGGCCGAGGTGTTCGTAATGACCGTGGCCGCGCATCAGAATCAGTTCCGTGTGCCCACCTGAAACTAAGAGACAGATGAGCGGGAAGGCCGGTGGCAGGCGATGCTTCTCGCCCGGCAAGGTCAACCAGTTGGCGTAGACGTGGCCTTCCAAATGGTTCACCGGCACCAACGGGCGATCGAGCGCGTAAGCCAATGCCTTAGCGACGTTCATCCCGACGAGCAGCGACCCAGCCAACCCCGGACCCCGCGTCACCGCGACGGCGTCGATGGCCCGCCGGTCGATCCCCGCCTCATTCAGCGCCATCTCGACCACGGGGATGATCGCGGTGAGATGACCCCGGGCCGCCAGCTCCGGCACCACCCCGCCGTGCGCCTGATGGAGGGCGATCTGCGAGGCGATGACGTTCGCCTTCACCGCCGAACCGTCGACCACGACCGCCGCCGCCGTCTCGTCGCACGATGTCTCGATGCCAAGGACGTTCACGATCGCGCCCCGCTCAACCGTTCGTCCAACCACTGGCCGGGATCGCCGTCCGACGACTCGAGCAGCCTTGAGCCGAGGCGGTCATAGAGGATGGCGCGCAGTTCGTCGATCAGGTCGAGATAGGCGGGGTCCTTCAGCGACCGGGACCACATGATGTTCGCGTCTTCGCCGTTGTCGCTGTAGTAGCGGCGGCGCGTGCCCTGGACGCCAAAGCCGTACTTGCGGTACAACCGCTGGGCCACCTCGTTCGACACCCGCACCTCGAGCGTCAGCCAGGTCGCGCCGCGGCTGATCGCCTCCTCGATCAGGACGACCAACAGAAGCTCGCCGAGTCGCTGGCCACGGTGGATAAGATCGACGCCGATCGTCGTGATGTGCGCCTCGTCGTACATGATCCACATGCCGGCGAACCCGGCGACGTGCGGTTCCTGCGGTTCGGGCGGTGCACGCCGCACGAAGGGGAGCAGATTCAGCCGGCGCGAGGTGCGCGGGCCGTCGCCGTTCCGCGCGTACGCGGCGCCATTCGATGCGGTCACCGGCGCGAGTGCGCGCGACTCGGCTCTCGGATACGCCCGGAGCACGACGTAGTAGTTCTGTAGCGGGTTGCGCAACTCCCGGCGATAGGCCGAAGACGGCCAGGGGTTGCTGAAGCAACGCCGTTCGACGCGGCTGACCTCAGCCACGTCGTCCTGTGTCATCGGTTCGAGGCGATACACGGGGCTCAGAATCTGCCGCCTTTGGCACGACCGCGAGATTGACCGGCTGGCTGCCCAGCTTGCGGCGACGTTAGCACTTGCGGGGCGGCGGTTCAACCTACCGGCTCAGGCAAGTCGCTTCGTGGCGTGGAGATAGAGCGGCTCGAGCGTCACCGCATCGTCGAACTCGCCGTCCGCGAGCCGCGCCCTCGCCCTCGCCAGCATCGCCGCTGCCCGCCGGTTGCGCACGCCGTCCGCGGGGAGCCGGACCGCCGGCAACGCGGTCAGAACCTCGGCCTGCTCTGCCGTCAGTTCGCCACAGACGATGACTCGATCGGGAATCGATTCGATGCGGCCGGCGAGTTCGTGCACGGTTCCGTTTCGCGGCGCTTCGACCTGGACCAGTTCGCCCGCTTGATGCTCATACGTGGCCCAGACCAGTCGCCCGCGACCCGCCCCGACGACCGGTATCACGGGCAGTCCAACCACGGCATAGGGAAACGCCGTCGCCTCGAGCGTGGAGACGCCGATGACCGGCACGTCCAGACCGATCACCAACCCTTTGGCGATGCTCATCCCCACGCGCAGCCCGTTGAACATCCCCGGCCCGGTCGCCACGGCCACCGCCGCCAAGGCCGGCGGCTCGATCCGCATCAGCCCCAACAGCCGGTCGATCTGATCGAGCACGGTCACGGTTTGGTCCCGGCTCGCCGTCCAGTTGATTTCGGCGGTCCGGTGGCCGGCCGAGAGCGCGACGCCGACTTCTTCAGTCGAGGAGTCGATCGCCAGCAGCCAGCGATCTCGTTCCCCGGTTTCCCCGGCCATGCCGCTGTTCCTCCTGTGGTAGCGTCCGCGTCAGTCAGCCACGGTCCGAACCTGGTGGTGCGAATCGCGAAAATGGGAATATTAACGCCTATGGTATGATGCGGCGAAAGGGTTCCTTCCCAGTCATCGTCCTCTGTGGCTACGCAACCGACCACGCCCCACTTTAGGGACGTGCATTGCGCGCGATTGACCCACAGTTTAACGCGCCGTTGACGTGCGCTCGACCGAAGACCGCCACCATGACGCATGGCACGGCAACCGGCCGCGTCTTCCAAGGAGCGGATGGATGCAGGGGAGAAAGTCGATCTCCTTGCCCGCGGCGGCCGATGCCGCGCATGTCCAGCCGTACGCGACCGGCCAGCGCAAGCCTTGGCACGCGGAGTGGCTGCTGTTCCTCCTCTTTATCGGCCCAAACCTCACCCTGTTCTCCGTCTTCACCTATTGGCCGCTGATCTACAGCGGCTACTTGAGCATGGTTCGCTGGGACATGATCTCGCCGACCAAGGTCTGGGTCGGACTGGATAACTACAGCTACCTCCTGACCGACGACACCTTCATGACGGTGCTCAAGAACACCTTCGTTTTCACCGCCGGCGCCGTAGGCGGCTCGCTTCTGATCGGCCTGTTCGCGGCGCTGCTGCTCAATCAACCGCTGCGCTTCCGCGATGGGGCGCGGGCGGTCGTCTTCGCGCCGACGCTGCTGTCGGGTGCGGCGATCGCCATCGTCTGGGTCTACATCTTCGATCCACGCTACGGGCTGATGCGCCAGCTCCTCGATCCCTTGAGTATCCCGTCGCCGACCTGGCTGCGCGACCCCGTCTGGGCGATGGTCGCGGTCATCATCGTCTACATTTGGAAGAACCTCGGCTTTGCCGCCGTCATCTTCTTGGCCGGCCTCCAAGCGATCCCCAAGGACCTCTATGAGGCGGCCAAGGTCGACGGCGCCAGCGTCTTCAACCGCTTTTGGAACGTAACGCTGCCGATGCTCTCACCGATCAGCTTCTTCCTCCTCGTGACTTCGATCCTGAACACCTTTCAGGCGTTCGACATCATCCAGGTCATGACCGCCGGCGGCCCGGTCGACGCCACGAATACCCTGATCTATTACACCTATGAGCAGGGCTTCGTCGCCTTCAACGCCGGCCGCGCCGCCGCCGCCAGCATGATTCTCTTCGTCGTGATGCTCGCGGTGACACTGATCCAACTGCGCTACGCCGAACGGAAGGTCCACTATGGCGGTTAGTTTTCCTACAAGCGGACGCGTTTCCAAACTACTCGTCTCCCCCCGCGTCCAGCAGCTGATGAGCCGGTGCGCCAGCTACGCGGCGCTCATCCTGATCTGTGCCGTGATCGGGGCGCCGCTCTTCTGGCTGGCGACCGGCGCCTTCAAGACCCGGCAGGAGGCTCTTGTCTTCCCGCCAATCTGGTGGCCGGAGATGCTGCGCTGGACGGCCTGGGCGGACATCGGGAACGCCTGGGACAATTTCCGAGAGGCGTGGGCCTCGGCGCCGTTCGGGCGGTGGTATCTCAACTCCCTCATCATCACCCTCGCGGGCATGTCGCTGGAGCTGACCAATTCGGTCCTCTCCGCCTACGCACTCGCCTTCCTCCGCTTTCCGTTCAAGAATCTCGTTTTCATCGTGATCCTGGCGGCCCTGATGGTGCCCGCCCAGGTGACGGTGCTGCCCAACTACGTCTTCCTCGGCAATACGATGCCGAGCCTCGGCTTGCCGAACTGGGTCAACACGTACCAGGGCATCATCCTCCCCGGCGCCTCGGTCGCCTACGGCACCTTCCTGATGCGCCAGGCGTTCCGGGGTCTCCCCCGCGAGGTGCTCGACGCGGCGAAGGTGGACGGCGCGGGGCACCTCCGTATGCTCTGGGATGTCGTGATGCCCATGGCACGACCGGTGCTGATAACATTTGCCCTGATCTCGATGGTCGCCAAGTGGAACGACTACCTGTGGCCATTGATCGTGACCAACGAGGAGGTGATGCGGCCAATCACCGTCGGCATCGCCGGGTTCTTCGACAACGAGGGGAACACGAATTGGGGCGTGGTGATGGCCGGAACGGTCTACGTCATTGCCCCGCTTCTGGCCATCTACGTGTGGGCGCAACGGCATATCATCGAAGGCATCACCGCCGGAGCAACGAAAGGATGACGGCACAGCCCGGCACAACTTCAATCGTGCGCCTAGGCGGGGAGACCGCGCGGTCACCCCGGGCGACAGAGAACGACCAGCGCGACGTGGCGCGGGTCTGAGTTGAAGGGAGAACGGAGATGAGTAGGATTTCGCGTCGCTCGATCTTGAAGGGCGCCGCCGGAGCGGCGGCCGGGGCGGTTGCGGTGAGCAGCAAACCGAGCAGCTTCGCCGCGCCGGCCGTCCTCAAGCAGGCAGGACCGATCGAGGTTCTCTATTGGGGGGCATTTGGCGGCGCGCTCGGCGAGGCCGAGACGCAGATCGTCCAGATGTTCAACGACTCCCAAACGGATGTCGTCATTAACTACGAGAGCCAGAACAACTACGAGGAGCTGGCACAGAAGGTAACGGCGGCACTGGCCGGCGGTCAGGCTCCGGACATCGCGCTCTTTTCCGACGTCTGGTGGTTCAAGTTCTACCTGGCCAACGCTCTCGCACCGCTCAACGACTTCATCGCCGCCAACGCGGTCGACATCGACGACTTCCAGGATTCCCTGATCGTCGAGGGCTACCGGGACGACACCTACTGGTGGATGCCGATGGCCCGCTCAACGCCACTCCTCTATTACAACAAAGACATGTTCGACGCCGCCGGCATCAGCGAGCTACCGGCGACCTGGTCGGAGTTCGCGGAGATGGCGCCATCGCTGGTCGAGGGTGACCGCAAAGCCTTTGTCCACCCCGCCGCCGCCTCCTACATCGCCTGGCTCTTCCAAGGCGTGACCTGGGCCTTCGGCGGCCAATACTCCACGCCCGAGTTCGAGATGACGATGACGGACGAAGGGACCGTTGCCGCCGGAGAGTTTTACCGAATGTCGGTTGAAAACGGCTGGGCCGGCACGCCGGTGGAGCCGGAGGTCGACTTCGAGAACGAGCTGGCCGCCGCGGGGATGTTCTCGACCGGCGGCCTCGCCGCGCGCCGGGCCAACATCGGCGACAAATTCGAATGGCGGACCGCCTTCCTGCGCGAAGAGGAGCAATTCGGCTGCTCCACCGGCGGCGCCGGTCTGGCAATCCTGGCTAACTCCGCGCCGGAGAAGCAAGAGGCAGCGTTCCAGTTCATCGACTACGTGACCTCGGTCGAAGGCACGATTTGGTGGTCGCAGAACACCGGCTACATGCCGGTCCGCAAGTCGGCCGTCGAGAGCGAAGAGATGCAGGCGTATTTCGACGAAAACCCCAACGCCAGGGTGGCCGTCGAGCAGTTGCCGCTGACCAAGCCGCAAGATGCCGCCCGTGTCTTCGTCCCGAACGGCGACCAGATCATCGGCAAGGGCCTCGAGCGGATCACGATCAACAACGAGGACTCCGCCGCGGTCTTCGCCGACGTCAACGTCGAGTTGGAGGACGCCGCTGCCGACGTCATCCAGACGCTGCAGGACCAGGGAAAGCTGTAGCGAACAATCAGCGGCGAGCAGAGGAGGCGGCGCGGGCGTGCGGCCCGCGCCGCTTTCGCTTACATCCGAGCGACTACCGCGGCAAATGCCCCGGCCGGCGCGTCGCTGACGGTCAATCGCCGGGCGTCCGCGCCAACCTCCACCAACCGCACGAGCAAGTAACGATCAGGCAGCCATTCGCCCGCTCGTTCCGGCCACTCGACGACCGCCACACCGTCGACCGGCGCCAGGTATTGGTCGAACCCGAAACTCTCCAACTCCGTCTCGTCCGACAGCCGGTACAGGTCGAGGTGGTAGAGCCTGACCGGTCCATCACTCGCGTCTCGACCTTCATGTTCGGCGACGAGCGTAAAGGTCGGGCTTTGGACGTAGTCCTGCACGCCGAGTCCTCGCGCAATCCCTTGAGTCAGCGTCGTCTTGCCCGATCCCAAATCGCCATGCAATAGCACGACGTCCCCGGATCGCAGCATACGCCCGAGACGCGCCCCGATCTCGCGCGTCTCTTCCGGGCCTTGACTGATGACCTCGACCGGCGTCGCCACCCTCGTCACTCGGTCCTCGGATAGGTCAGCACCGCGCCGCGAACCGAGACGTGAACGCGGTCGCCGGGTCGAATGCCACCGTAGATGCCAAGGCGCGCATTGAGCGTGCTGCCGCTATCCAGCCGAATTCGCATCAGCTGATCGTGACCGTAGAAGGACCGGGCGAGGACAGTGGCGTTCGCCGCCACGCCGTCCGTCGGCAGAGCTAAGCGCAATCCCTCTGGTCGCAACATGACGTCAACGGAGCCATTGGCGGTGCCGTGCGTCGGCAGCTCGCCAAGCTCACATGAGACGCGCCGTCCACGCCCCTCGCCGGCCAAAAACTGAGCGTCGCCGACGAAGACGCCGATCTCGCGGCTGACCGGCCGGTGGTACAGCTCCTCCGGCGACGTCTGTTGCACGATTCGGCCGTCCCACATCACCGCCACCCGGTCGGCCAGGCTCAGCGCCTCCTCTTGATCGTGGGTGACGAGTACCGCGGTCGTCTTTGCATCCGCCAGGATTTGCCGCACTTCGGCCCGGACCGACGCCCGCAACTCGGCGTCGAGATTGGAGAAGGGCTCGTCGAGCAGGATTACCTCCGGTTCCGGCGCCAGTGCCCGCGCCAACGCCACCCGCTGTTGCTGCCCACCCGATAGCTCGTACGGCATCCGCTTGTCGAATCCATCGAGGCCGACGAGCTTGAGCGCCGCCGCCACTCGATCCTCACGATCGGCCAGTCGCCGGGGCAGACCGAAGGCGACGTTTTTCGTGACCGAGAGGTGGGGGAAGAGCGCGCCGTCCTGGAAGACCATCCCGACCTGGCGGCGCTCCGGCGGTTCGCACTGCTCGGCGGTGGCGACGAGCCTGCCGGCGATCTCGACTCGGCCGTCGTCCGGGTCCTCGAACCCGGCAATCAGCCGCAACGTCGTCGTCTTGCCGCAGCCGCTTGGCCCAAGCAAGGCAAGTAACTCACCGCGCTCAGCCGTCAAGTCGACGCCGTCGACGACAGTCTGCCGGCCGAACCGTTTGACCAGGCCGGTGCAACAAAGCGCCGGCACCTGGTCCGTCGTCATGCCAGTTGCGCTCATTGAGGGTGGCCAGGACAACACCTGCACGGTTGAACTCATCCCTCGGCGCGCGGGACCGGTCCGCGGTCCCGCGCCACCAGGAGTAAGGTTGGGACCGCGGAGATGGCGACCAGAATCAACGCGGGAGCGGCGGCCTGGCCGAATGATCCGCTGCCGGCCGCGGTCCAGATCAGCGTCGCCAGCGTTCGGTACTCGGTTGGGCTGAGCAGCAGTGTGATCGGCAACTCCTTCATCACGGTCAGAAAGACGAGCGCCGCCCCGGCCGCAAGTCCCGGCCGCGCCAGCGGCACCGTCACCGTCCGCACCGCGCCGAGCGACGACCGTCCTAGCCCCCGCGCCGCCTCCTCCAAGCGCGGACTGATCTGGAGCAGCGATGTCCGCGCCCCGCCCATTGCCTGCGGGAGGAACCGCACGACGTAGGCGATGACCATGAGGGGCAAGGTCTGGTAGATCGGATTCAAATAGTTGGCGCCGAGAAAGACGAACGCGAGCGCGATCACGATCCCCGGCAGCGCGTAGCCAAGATAGCTCAGGCGCTCAGACCATCGCCCGAACCAGCCGTTGTAGCGCACGGCGAGGATCGCCACGGGGAGCGCGGCCAGCGTCGCCGCCAGCGCCGCCCAGCCACTGACCGTCACCGAGTGGATCGCGGCCGTGAGCAGATGCTCGGTCCCTTCTCCCGCGGAAATCCCTTTCAACAGCCAGTAGACGAGCACCGTCAGCGGCAGCCCAAGGCCCAACCCGATCACCACCGCGCAAAACCCGACCGCGGGGTAGCGCCAGCGGCCGAGGGAGACCGGCCGTATCCGCCGGGCCACGCCGGAACCGACGCGATAGTAGGCCGCTCGCCCCCGAATCCACGACTCGACAAGGAGCACGGAGACGGCAAAGATCACCAGCATCAGCGCCAGCGCCGCCGCGAACGACCGGTCGAACGACGCTTTGTACTGCACGTAGATGGCGCGCGTGAAGGCGTCGTAGCGGAGCAACGTCACGACGCCGAAGTCGCTGATCGTGTAAAGCGCGGTCAACAACCCGCCGGCCGCGATCGCCGGGCGCAGTTGGGGCAAGGTTGTCAAGAAGAAGGTGCGCCACGCCCCGTGCCCAAGGCAGCGGGCCGCTTCCTCCATCGACGGATCGAGTCCACGCAAGGCAGCCCGTACGCTGAGGAAAACGTAGGGATAGGTGAAGAGGGAGAGCGTCAGCCAGGCACCGAAGAAACCGTAGATCTCCGGTAGGCGTTCGATGCCAAACGGGCCGGACAGCGCGTCTTGCACCAACCCGCGCGGCCCAAGCGCGGCCACCACCGTCAGCGCCCCGACGTAGGATGGCACGACCAGCGGCAGCGCGGCGACGGTCGACCAGAACCGGCGCCACGGCAGATCGGATCGCGCCGTCAGCCAGGCGAACGGCACCGCGATCGCCGTTGCTGTCGCTCCGACCGCCGCGGCTAGCACAGACGTGTTCCGCAGCACCAACGCCGTCCGCTCGCGCCAGACGAAGTCAACGACGTCCGTGCCCGCCTGAGAGGTACGGTAGAGCAAATAGAGGAGAGGCACGAGCATCCCGGCCGCGACCAGCACGGCCGGGATGACGATCGGGAGCGGCGCCCGCGTGCGCGGCCGCCACCCGAAGCGAGGCCGGGCAACGAACGGTTCCTCGGCCAGTCCGGACCCGATCACGGTTCGCGCCGCGCGGGGGCGGAGCGTCAGCACCACGCTCTCCTTAGGCGTTAGGGCTGAGGCGTAAGGCGTTAGGGAAACGATGACGTAGTCCCTAACGCCTTACGCCTTACGCCCGCGTTACAGTTACAACACGCCAACCTCGGTCAGCAGCGTCAACGTGCCTTCCAGGTCGGCCAGGTCGCTCAGGTCGATCGCCGGGCTTTGCAACTCATTCAGCGGCGTCAACCCCTCCGCCGTCGGCACGCCGTCGATCATCGGATATTCGAACGTCTGCTCGGCGAAGTAGGTCTGCGCCTCATCTTGGAGCAGGTAGTCGACCATCGTCAGCGCTTGGTCGGCGTTCGCCGCGCCCGCCAGGATACCAATGCCCGCGACGTTGACCAGCGACCCGACGTCGCCGGCCGCGAAGAAGTGGTTGGCAATCGGTAAGGCCGCGTTCTCCTCGGCCTGGATCTCGTAGAGGTAGTAATGGTTGACCAGCCCGACCGGGAACTCGCCCGCGGCCACCGCCCGCACGATCGGGCTGTTGCCCTCGAAAACGTTCGGCGCGTTCGCGACCATCTGTTCCAGCCACTCGCGGGTGGCGTCCTCCCCCTCGAGCATACGGAAGGCCGTCACGAACGACTGGAACGACGCGTTTTCCGGCGCCCAACCGACTAGCCCGTTCCACCTCGGGTCGGTCAAATCCTTGACCGAGGCGGGAAGCTCGCTGGCGTCCAGCATTTCCGTGTTGTAGACGAGGACCCTGGCGCGGCCGGACAGCCCTACCCAGAGACCGTCCGGGGAGCGGAAGCGGGGATCGACCCGATCCAAAAGCTCTTGCGGCAGCGCCGCCAGCCGGCCCTCTTGCGCCAGCGCGCCGAGCGCTCCCCCATCTTGGCTGAGGAAGAGGTCGGCCGGACTGTTGTCGCCCTCGTCGAGGATCGTCGCCGCCAATTCGGAGGTGCCGGCATAGCGCACCTCGGCGTCGATCCCCGTCGCCGCCTCGAACTGCTCGATCAGTTCCCCGACCAGGTTTTCGTTGCGCCCGGAATAGAGCGTGACGTTGCCGCCCGTACTGAACGGCGTGCCGCTCGGCGAGGCTTCGGGATCGACCGTCAGCGCCCGCGCTTGCCGTCCCGGGTCCAGCGTGACCACTAGCCCGGCCGTACCGCCGCCGACCAATTGGAGAAGGCGACGGCGCGAGAGGCCGCGCGCCTCCGCCAAAGTCGCCATGTCCCAGTTCCGTCTGATCCGCTCGCGATGCATCGACATCTCGGTTGCACTCCCCTCATCTTCTGCTGCCGTGCAATTCCGAGTTGTGCTGTCGGAATTGCATCAAACCTATCCGCCTTCGGCTGGCGGTGTCAAGTCTCGTTCGCGAACCGATGCCGGTCGCGTCAGCCGTCAATCGCCTCCTTTCCCGCAAGCCGCCGGCGCGGCCCGCGAGCGTATCTCTTCCAGAACGCCGCTCAGTCACCTGCGTCCTTCTCCGCCCTGGGCCAAGAGCCATCCACATCGCTCAGATCGAGCGACTCGATGAACGACCGGAACGGCTCATGCATCGCCGCCGGCGCTCCTTCGGCAGGTATGGGGCCGGGTACCTTGGTCGCCAGTGAAAAGGTCGTGGCGTCAATCTGGGCGAAGGTCGCATCGGTCATGCGTAGCGGCGCGGACGTGTGGCGTGCCAGGATTAGCCCGTCGGAGAAGTGCGAGGAGAGTGTGAGTCGATCGGCCGCGGTCGCCAGACCGATTTCCGCGCACAGCACGCCGCCTGGTCCGAAACCGAGCGTGACGTCGATGAGGCGCGCGCCGAGCCTCGTGATCGCCTCGGTCAGCATCGAGAGGCCGCGCGCGCGCGTCGCCCCAACGCCGTGTGGAACGGCGGACAACGCCCGCGCGTCGTCCGCCGACACGGAAACCGCAAAACAGACCTGGTGATCCTTCGCTTCGAGCACTAACACCGGATGTCCACCCCATGGGCACCAGAGCATGTCATGGAACGCGAGATCAACCATCGAATCCCCCCTGCAACTCAAGCCACGCCGCGCCGTCACGGGCGACGTCGGTGCTCAAGAAGACGTCGTCCGGGTTACGTCCCCCGCGACCCGGCACGGTCGACAGCGGCATGACCAGCGGGCAGTCGCGGACCGGATGCCGCCCAACCGCGATCGGGCAGTCGAATACGTCGGAGAGGAGCCTTTCGGTCAGCGTCGCCCACGGCGTATCGCAGGCAACCAGTCGCCCTCGATGCAACACCGCCAGCCGGTCGGCGTAACCCGCTGCCAGGTTGAGGTCGTGCAGGACCGCCACGACCGAGGAGCCATCGCCTGCCAGCTCGCGCGCGACTTCCATCACCATTTGCTGGTGACGCACGTCGAGCGAAGCCGTCGGTTCGTCGAGGAGCAGCAGTGGGCACTCCTGCGCCAAGACGCGGGCCAGCGTCACCCGCCCTTGTTCGCCGCCGGAGAGCGTCGGATAGGCGCGCTCGGCAAGATGACTCGTCTCCGTCCGCGCCAGGTTGGCCTCGACTACCGCCTCGTCGTCCGCGCCGTTGCGATGCGGACCGCGCCCCATCTCGACGACTTCGCGCGCCGTGAACGCGAACTGAAGCACCGTTTGCTGCGGCAGGACCGCTCGCAAGCACGCCAGGTCGCGTAAGGCGTAGGAGCCGAGCGGCCGGCCCTTGATCTCGACCCTGCCCGCGCGGGGCGCCAAATCGCCGGCCAACACCCTGAGCAGCGTCGTCTTGCCCGCCCCGTTTGGACCGACCAGCGCCATCACCTCGCCCGGCTCCACCGCCAGCGAAACGTCGTCAAGCAGTCGCCGGCCGCCGATATCAACGGTCACGCCATGCGCGGCGAGGCACGGCACGGCCATCATCCCCAACCTCCTTGGAACCGTCGGGTCCGGATCAAAAGCAGCAGGAAAAAGGGGCTGCCGACCAGCGCCGTCACCACTCCGATCGGCAGCTCCGCGGGCGCAACGACGGTCCGCGCCGCCAGGTCGGCCAGCAGCAGCAAGGTCGCCCCGGCCAGGGCGCTCGCCGGCAGCACCACGCGGTGGTCCGGCCCCGCTAAGAGCCGGATCAGGTGCGGCACCACCAGTCCGACGAAACCGACAATTCCAGCGCCGGCAACCGCCGCGCCGGTCATCAGCGCCGTCAAGAGGATCAGCGCGATCCGAATCCGCTCCGTAGCGACCCCGAGATGCCGTGCCTCGCGTTCCCCCAGCACCAACAGATTGAGCGCGTGCCCCCAGCGTGGCACGAGCAGCAGTCCAACTCCAATGAACGGCAGCGCCGCCAGCACCGCTGTCCAGGTGGCGCCGCCGAGGCTGCCCAGCGACCAGAAGACGATCGCCCGCAGTTGAGCGTCGTCCGCAAAGAAGATCAGGAAGCCGGTCGCCGCGCCGCTGATCGCGTTCAGCGCGATCCCGGTCAAGATGAGCGTGACAACCTCCGTCTTGCCGTCTTGGCGGGCCAGCGCATAGACGAAGCCGGTCGTCAGGAGACCGCCACAAAACGCGGCAACCGGCAGCGTCGCAATCCCGAAGGGCGCGACGCCAAGCACAATCGCGCCGACCGCCCCCAAGGCAGCCCCTCCCGAGACGCCGATCAAGCCGGGGTCGGCCAACGGATTGCGGAAAATGCCCTGGAGCGCCGCGCCCGAGACGGCGAGGCCGGCCCCGACCAGCGCCGCGAGCAGCACCCGCGGCAGCCGAATCGCCCAGAGGACCGCCGATTGCTGCCGCGTCACGTCGACCCCCGAGTCGACGCCCGCCTTGTCGGCCAGGATCGCGGCGACTTCGGCCGGACGAATCGCGACCGCGCCGATCCCGACGCCCAAGAGCACCGCGAGCCCGAACAACGCGGCCAGGATCGGCAGTAGAGCCGCCGGCGAGACGCGCCGTCCGGCGGCGACGCGAGATGGATGCCAAACTGGTCGGCGGGCCGGCGCGATCGCGACGCCCATTGCTTACCCCGCCTCCGGCGTGGCGGCGACAAGTTCAGGGTGCAACCCGATCACCAGATCGTGCAGCGCCTGTCCGGTACGCGGCCCCATGCCCAACAGGTACAGGTCGTCGTAGTCGAGAACGGTCTGGTTTTGGCCGGCCGGCGTCTCGGCGACCCCGGGAATCTGGAGTAATCCATCCACACCGTCGACCGACTCCAGCCCGGCCGAGAGGAGGAGGAGCACGTCTGGCTCGGCCGCGACAAGCGCCTCCGGTGTGATCGGCTTGAAGCCCTCGATCCCGGCTTCGGTGGCCGCGTTGACGCCGCCGGCCGCCGTGATCATGACGTCCGCCGAGGTTCCCGCGCCGCCGATCATCTGCGTTCCAGCACCCCGCACGTAGAGGAAGAGAACGCGCGGCGTGCTCTCTGCCTCCGTTGCCAACGCCATCACCGCATCGATCTCGGCATCGGTCCGCGCCGCCAACGTCGCCCCCGCATCCACGACGCCTAAGGCATTCGCCACGCCACGAATCTTGTCCCCGATCCCTTCCAGATCGGAAGAAGACGCCAGGATCACGACTGGAACGCCCGCTGTTCGGATCTGCTCGATCACCTCCGTCGGGCCGGCGTCTTCGGTGCCGACGATTACCGTCGGGGCGAGCGCCAGGATCCCCTCGGCCGAGAGATCGCGTTGATAGCCGATCTTTGGCAATGGGCCGGTTTCCGCCGGCGGATAGGTGGCGCTGACGTCGACGCCGACGACGTTCTCGCCCAAACCCAGCGCCCAGACGATCTCCGCAATGTCGCCATTGAGCGGCACAATCCGGCTGATGTCGGTCACGGTGACGTCCGTTCCCGTCGCATCAGTGACCGTCACCGGCAGATCAGGCGTGACAACAGGCGTCCCGGCGTCCTGCGCCGCACTCGACGGCGCGAGCGACGCCGCACCCAAGAGGATGCCCAAGATAGCGAAGCCCAGCGAACGAGCGTTCATCGCGCGGTGCTCTCCCTGCGCGCCGGTCGCGGCCGGAGCAGGCGGCGGTGGCCTATACTCCTGCGGTGACACGACGGCCTGTCGCCTCCAACGGAGGCGGCTTGACCGGTCGCCCGTTCCCGCGGGCGATCCGGAGACAATCGGTTGTCGTGTTGCGTCAACGGGGACTCGCTTCGCGAGCCCCCGCCTCTTGTCCATGCTATCCGGCGTGGCTGTTGGACCGCTCCGCCCGCGCGGCCTTCGTCTCGCCAGTTCCACCCAACAACTGATGCGCGGTCAACGTGAGCGAGCGCACGGTGACGCCGTCGTCGTCACTGGACAGCACCCGGCGACTCTCCGGCAGCAACACGCCGTCCACCACGACGTAGCGGTCGGTGTAGCCGTCGGCGCGGGTCAATCGGCCGCTTGAGACATCCCAAAAGGAAACCGTGAAGTACGTGGGGAGCAGGCGACCATCAGCCGTCTGCACATGTTCGAGGATGTTGATCGAGAAGCGCACCTGTCCCATGCGCCGGTTGACCTGGACAATCCGCCCTTCGCGAATGCGGTAGGAGGAGTCGAACGGGTCGTGGTGAAACTGAATCAGCCGTCCGCGCGGATCGTTCGCCTCCCCGTCCAGGGTCAATGCATAGCGGCCGTCGCTAGCTTCGTAAGTGGTTGGCCAACGGTGTCCGGCCATCGAGCTCATCTCTTGGCGCAGCCACGATGCGACACCTTCGGAGGCATCAAGTTCGAGCATCACGTCGCGCGGGGCGCGGACGGCGACCGCGCCGACCGAACGCGTCGTCGGATCTTCGTACGTCACTTCGGCGGAGAACCCGCTGAACCCTTCGGGAAAGCGATAGCCTTGCTCGTGGGCCGTTTGCAGCAGATCGTGCGCGGCTGACTCGTTGCGTACAGCGGTCGCGCTGCTCATCATCGTCAACCCTCCTCGTGCGAATTGCTCCGCACGCTATTCGTTCCAGCCCAGCCAGCGGGTCACCTCCGCGGCGGGCGTATGCCGGGAACGCACCGAAACCGCCGCGGGATACCCCAGGTAGACGAAGCCGAGCAAATGAGATGCCGGCGAGAGATCGAAGTAGGATTTGACCGCCGCGTCGTAGCAGGCGTCGCCGGTCCGCCAGATCGCCGCCAACCCGAGAGCATGCGCCGCCAGCAGCATGTTCTGCACCGCCGCCGCCCCGGCCGCGACCTCCTCGATCTCGACGATCTTGGGGCCGGTCGCCGGCTCGACCGCAACCGCGATGATCACCGGTGCCCGCAGCGGCTTCGCCCGCGCCCGCTCATACTCCGCCTGCAGTTCCTCGGGCGTGCCCTCCTTGCCGGCCAACTTCGACCGGGCCATGACGTCGCCGAGTGACTCCCGCGCGTCGCCGGTCAGCACAAAAAAGCGCCAGGGTTCGGTCAGGCGATGATTGGGCGCCCAGGTCGCCGCGTCGAGGATCGCTTCGATCGTTTCGCGGGACGGCGCCTCCGGCCGCACCGTTCCCACACTCCGCCGGGTCCGAATCGCCTCCAACACGTCCATTGCGACTGAAGGCACCGCTCCGGTCCGTTCCAACACCGCTTCGGCCACGCCCCATCCTTCCCTCAAGTTACGTCAATTCCGACTGATTTAGTCGGAATTATCCTAGTCAGCTTCCTCCGGGTCTGTCAAGCACCTGGCAGCAATGCCCGACTCGCCGCCGATGATCGGATGGCTCGATGTGGCACCCGTCACACGTTCAACAACCCCTTAACGTCCTCTTCACGCCACCTTCACATGCGCACGCTTGCGCGCCCCTACTGTGGCAGAGATGGGCACGCGCGCCATGCGCGCGACGGTCCGAATCTTGCGGGTCGTGCCAGGGACCTACCAGCACGAAAGGAGTGAACCCCATGCGGGAGATCGACTACGAAGGCGGGAAAGAGAAAACGTACTCCACCGCCGGACGCGGGGAGCGCTTCGTCGACGTGCTTGCCCGTCGCATCAGCCGCCGCGCGATGGTCAAGGGCGCTGTTGCCGCCTCGGCGATCGTGGTGACCGGCCCGGCGCTAAACGGAAGCGCCGCCGCCCAGGATGCGACACCCGCCGCAACTCCATCCGGCGCCGACATGGGCGCGGTGCTGACCTTTCAACCGATTGCCCCGGATGCGGGCCCGGAGCCGATGGTGGCGTCGGGCTATACGGCGACGACCTTCCTGAGCTGGGGCGACCCGCTGACGCCGGATGGCGATGCCTTCGACCTCGCTACGCTGACGGCCGCTGAGCAGGCACGGCGGTTCGGCTACAACAACGACTTCGTCGGATTTCTTTCGCTGCCGCTGGGGTCGGACAATTCCGATCATGGATTGCTGATCGTCAACCACGAGTACACCAATCCCGAGATCATGTTTCCCGGCTATCTTCAGCCGAACCCGGAGTTCGACGAAGCCGCTGCCGAGTCTGACATCCCAGAGTTCATCGTCAACACGAGTCAGGAGATCGTCGACATCGAGATCGAAGCGCACGGCATCAGCGTCGTCGAGATCAGGCGCAACGCCACTGGTCAATGGGAGGTCGTGCTCGACTCACCCTACAACCGGCGCGTGACCGGCGCCACGCCAATGACGGTCGCCGGCCCGGCAGCCGGTCATGACTTGCTCAAAACTTCGGCGGATGCGACCGGCGCCTCCGTCGCGGGCACGCTCAATAACTGCGCGGGCGGCCTCACGCCCTGGGGCACCTACGTCACCTGCGAAGAGAACTTCAACCAATACTTCGGCAACCTCAGCGCGCTGCCCGAAGGTGATCCGGTTCGTCTGCTGCACGAACGCATCGGTTTTCCCCTAGAAGGGTCGGAGCGGCAGTGGGAAGAGTTCCACTCACGGTTCGACCTTGCGTCAGAGCCGAACGAGCCGTTCCGCTTTGGCTGGTCTGTCGAAATCGATCCCTATGATGCCGCCAGCACGCCGGTCAAGCGGACCGCCTTAGGTCGTTTCAAGCACGAGGCGGTCAATCTGGTGGTGACGCCGAGCGGCCGGGTCGCCGTCTACTCCGGCGACGACGAGCGGTTCGACTATGTCTACAAGTTCGTCACCGCGGGCACGTATAACCCGAGCGACCGCGCCGCCAACATGAGTCTCCTCGACGACGGCATCCTCTCCGTCGCCGTCTTCAACGACGATGGGACCGGCGCCTGGTTACCGCTGATCTACGGCGAGAACGGTCTCGACGAAGCGAACGGATTCGCCTCCCAGGCCGATATCCTGATTATGCCGAGACTGGCCGGCGACATCCTCGGCGCCACCAAGATGGACCGCCCAGAGGACATCGAGCACAACCCGGTAACCGGCAAGGTCTACATGGTGATGACGAACAACACGCTGCGTGGGGTTGAAGACAACCCTGGCCCGGACGCGGCCAACCCGCGACCGGAAAACGCCTTCGGTCACATCATCGAGGTGATCGAAGATGGCGGCGACCACGCGGCAACCACCTTCACCTGGGACATCTTCCTCCTCTGCGGCGACCCCGCTGACGAATCGACCTATTTCGCCGGCTATCCGAAGGAAAAGGTCAGCCCGATCGCGAACCCGGACAACATCACGTTTGACCGCGACGGCAACCTCTGGATCTCGACCGACGGCCAGCCAGGCTCGCTGGAGATCAACGACGCCGTGCACGCGGTGCCGGTCGAAGGCGCCGACCGTGGCTACCTGCGGCAATTCTTCAGCGCGGTGCCGGGGGCCGAAGCGGCCAGTCTCTTCCTGACGCCGGACAACACCACCCTCTTCGTCTCGGTCCAGCACCCCGGTGAAGGCGGCACCTTCGAGGAACCGATCAGCACCTGGCCCAGCGACGCAAGTCCGGCGCGGCCGAGCATGGTGGTGGTCCAAGCCGAAAACGGCGGCCGGATCGGAAGCTGAAATGATCACCGGTTCACCAAGTTGAAACCAGGCGCCCACCCTCCGAAGTCCCTCCGGAACTGTGGCAATCGACGCTCACAACAACAGTTCCGGAGGGACTTCCTAGGTTCAGCGCGGGGTTTCTAACCCCGCGTAAAGCGAACCCTGCAGCATTTCTATCCAAAATGATCAAACGCACCCGCTGCCACCGGCCGCGCAACACCATCCAGCCCGCGCATCCGCAACGGCGACGCCTCGTCTCGCTCGACAATCGTTCCAATCGCGGTAACTGTCGATCCGATCTCGTCCGCGGCGGCCTGGATCGCCTCAAACGACTCCGGCGGCGCCGTGAAGAGCAATTCGTAATCCTCCCCTCCCCTCGTCGCCAGATCGAGCCAGTCGTCAGGAAAGAGCGCCCGCACCGCCGCGGCCACCGGCATCGACTCGGCGTCGATCACCGCGCCCACGCCGCTCATCGCCAGAATATTTGGCAAGTCGCCCAGAAGTCCGTCGCTCAGATCCATCGCCGCGGTCGCTCCGTGCTCCAACAGCACGCGACCAAGCGCGAGGCGGGGTTCGGGCCGCAGGTGGGCATCGAGTAGGAGATCCGCCGTCACCGCGCGGCGCCGAGGATCGTCCGGACCGGCGCGCAAGAGGCGGAAACCCGCCGCGGCGGCCCCAATCGTGCCGCTGACCGCGACCACGTCACCGGGCTTAGCGCCGGACCGCGTCAGCACCCGCCCATCGTCGGTTTCGCCGAGGACCGTAACGTGGATCGTCAACGCGTCCGGCGACGCGACGACATCGCCGCCCGCGACGAGCGTCCTGGTCCGCGCGGCCAATGACCCCAGGCCGCGATATAGATCCTCGAGGTCCCCTACGCGCTCATCGCCACGCAATCCCAGCGTGATCACGGCCAGCCGCGGCACGCCGCCCATCGCCGCGACGTCGGAGAGGTTCACGGCCAACGACTTATGCCCCAGGCTCGCCCAATCGGTCCAATCGAGCCGGAAGTGGATGCGATCAACCAGGCTGTCGGTCGTCACGATCAGCGACTCGCCAGGCGTCGGCGTCCAGACCGCGGCATCGTCGCCGATGCCGAATCGCAAGGCGGGACCAGCGCGCACGGACGGAGGCAGGACAGCAGACAGCGCCTCGATCAACCCGAACTCACCGGCGTCACGCACCGTCGGCCCGTTCATCCCGCGACCTCACGGTAAACCGTCGCGGTCAACGCCGCGGTTCGCTCCCAGGTAAACTCGGCGGCTCGCTCGGTCCCGGCACGGCGCAGCGTGGCCGCGAATGCCGAATCTGTCACGACCAGCCGGATGCCATCTGCGATCGCCTTGACGTCATCCGGGTCGACGAGGAGCGCGGCATCGCCCGCCACCTCCGGCAGCGACGAGAGGTTCGAGGTGACAACCGGCACGCCACTTGCCATCGCCTCGAGCACCGGCAGGCCAAAGCCTTCGTAGAGCGACGGGAAGGCAAAGCAGTCCGCCGCGCCGTACCAGGCGGGCAGATCGTCATCCTCCACGAAGCCGGTGAGCCGGACGCGCCCGGCCAACTTCGGCGTCTGCATCGTGTGATGGATCTCCTCGGTGAGCCACCCTTCCCCGCCGACCAGCACGAGATCGTGGGGAATCTCACGGGTCAACGTGGCAAAGGCCCGCAAAAGCGCGGGCAAATTCTTGCGCGGCTCCAAGGTGCCGACCGACAGCACGAACGGCCGGACAATCCCCCGTGCCTCCCTGAACTCCTCCCATGCGTCGCCCTCGACCGGTCGAAAACGCTCGTCGACGCCCAACGGCGTGACGGCAACGCGCGACGGATCGACTCCAAGCATCTCAACGAGATCAGCCTTGGTCGCCTCCGACACCGCGATAATTCGCCGTGCGCGGCCTAGTGAGCCACGCAACTCGCCCGCCAGATAGCGATGGCGCCGCCGCGTCACTTGGTCCGGCCAGCGCAAGAAGGCGAGATCGTGCACCGTGACGACCGAGTGACACCGCAAACCGCGCGGCACCACGTTGACGGTGCCATGAAACAGGTCGATCTTGGCTCGCCGCGTCTCGAGTGGGAGCGCCAGGTGCTCCCACGGCAGCCGTGCCTCCGGCCGCTCGACCGGCCACCAGCTCCGCCGGTACCCGATCCGCGGCCCGTGCGACGCTTCGGCGTCGCGCCCCACAAAAACCGTCAGGGTGTCATCCCCGTTGAGCGCGGCCGGCAACGCCCGCACCAGGCGGTCGATGTACCGGCTGACGCCGGACCGCCGGTATCCGGATTGCGACCCAAGGAGCAGCGCATTGACGCCGATGCGCACGATGGGAACTCCGCCCTCACGATGCGATCGCGGTTACTGTCCCGGTCGGTGCTCGCCGAAGACCGACCGGAGCGCATCGCAAATTTGGCCTAACGTCGCGCCCGTCGTCAGCGCGTCCTTCATTACCGGGAGCAGGTTTTCGGCCCCCTCTGCCGTCGCCCGCACCCGTGCGAGCGCCGCGTCGACCGCGGTTCGATCCTGGTCCGCCTTATACTCGGCGACCCGTCTCGCCTGGCGGGCAACCGCCTCTTGGTCGATGCGCTGGATCGGTACCGCGACGTTCTCCGATTCGACGTACTTGTTGACGCCAACGATCACCTCGTCGCCAAGCTCGCGCGCCAGTTCCCGCTGATAGGCATTCTCGGCGATGGCGTCCTGCATCACCCCGCGCTCGATCGCCGGCACCGAGCCGCCGATCTCTTCGATCCGCGCCATCCACTCGCGCGCTTTCGCTTCCAGATCATCCGTCAGGGATTCGATGAAATAGGAACCGCCGAGCGGATCGGCGGTCTCCGCGACGCCGGTCTCGTCGCCGAGAATCTGCTGGGTGCGCAACGCAAGCGTTGCCGCCTGCTCCGTCGGCAGCGCCAGCGCCTCATCGTAGCCGTTCGTGTGTAGGCTTTGCGTGCCGCCCAACACCGCCGCCAGCGCCTGATAGGCGACCCGGACGACGTTGTTCAACGGCTGTTGCGCGGTCAGCGTCACGCCCCCCGTCTGCGTGTGAAACCGCATCGTCCAGGACTTCGCGTCCCGCGCGCCGAAACGCTCACGCATCAGCTTTGCCCACATCCGCCGCGCGGCGCGGAACTTGGCGACCTCTTCGAAGAGGCGGGAGTGCGCGGCGAAGAAGAAGCTGATCCGGGGCGCGAAGTCGTCGACCGCCAGCCCCGCGGCGATCGCCGCCTCGACGTAGGCGACCGCGTTGGCCAGGGTGAAAGCAATCTCCTGGGCGGCCGACGACCCCGCCTCGCGGATGTGGTAGCCGGAGACGGAGATCGCGTTCCAGCGCGGCAACTGCTGGTTGCAATAGGCAAAGGTGTCGGTCACGAGCCGCATTGACGGTCGCGGCGGGAAGATGTACGTGCCGCGCGCCGCGTACTCCTTGAGCACGTCGTTTTGGATCGTGCCGCCGAGCCGTACGGCATCGGCCCCGCGCTCCTCCGCCACGATCTGGTAGATCAGCAACAGGAGCGAGGCCGGCGCGTTGATCGTCATCGAGGTCGTGATCGCCGCCTGGTCGATCCCGTCGAAGAGGCGGCGCATGTCGTCGAGTGTGCTGATCGGCACCCCGACCCGCCCGACTTCGCCGAAGGCGCGCGGGTCGTCCGAGTCGAGTCCAAGCTGCGTCGGCAGGTCGAAGGCGACGCTGACACCCGTCTGCCCTCGCTCCATTAGCAGCCGGTAGCGCCGGTTGCTCTCCTCGGCCGTCGAGAACCCGGAGTACTGGCGCATCGTCCAGCGCCGCCCCCGGTACATCGATGGGTAGATGCCCCGCGTGTATGGGTATTCGCCCGGATCGGCCAGATCGCGCGCGTCCTCACCGAGTCGATAGACGGGATCGATCTCGATCCCGGAATCGGTGACGATTGGCTTCTGTTCGGGTCGAGCGCGGGTATCGGTCACAGCTCTTGTCCAGCGGTGTCGTCCACCAACTCGGTCAGCACGCCACAACACGATTCGGGGTGGATAAAGGCGATCCGCCAGCCGTGCGCGCCGATCCGCGGCCTGGCGTCGATCAGGCGAATGCCAGTCGCGGCCAGCCGATCAAGCGTGCCTTGGAGGTCGGCGACGCGGTAGGCGACGTGGTGCATCCCTTCACCGCGCTTTTGCATAAAGCGCCCGATGGCGCCTTCGGCATCGGTCGGTTGGATCAATTCGACGTAGCCGGGACCGGCATGAAACGTAACCGCGATCACGCCTTGCTCGGTCATCTCGAACCGCTCACCATCACGGAACCCGAGCGCGTCGTACCGCGCCAGCGCCGCGTCGATATCGGCCACGACGATACCGACGTGATGGAGGTGGTATCCCGCGGCGCTAAACGACGGGACCAAGCGCGATCTCCCGCCGTTAGTCCGCCGGCACGAGTTCCGTGCGGGTACCCGGTTCGGCCATGAAGAGCAGGCCCTCGGGCGCGGGCGCGTCGTCGCCGACCGGCCGCTTGTCCTCGCGCAGCATCGTGCCGCGCGGGCGGCGGCCGGAGAGCTCGAAGTAGGCCCGCAACACCTTGTCCACGACCGGCACCGCGTAGCTCGACCCCTCGCCGCCGTCCTCCACGATGACGGTGACGACGACTTCCGGATCGTTGAAGGGCGCGTAGCAGGTAAACCAGGCGTGCTGCTGTTCGTACTCGAGGGTCTCTTCGTTGACCAGTCCGAACTCGGCCGTCCCGGTCTTGCCGGCGATGATGATCTTCTCTTCGCCCTCCGGGTTGGTGAACTCCCACTTGCTCGATCCATCACGATTCGCGCTCGCCGCCGAGCCATGTTCGCCGTGGACGACCCGTCGCATCCCTTCCCGGACAATGTTCAAGAACGTTCCACTGAACCGGGTGTCTCTCAGCAGTGCCGGATCGAATGACTGGATCGGTTCCTTCGTGTCGTCGACGATCTCCTTGACCAGCAATGGCCGCAAGATTTCGCCCCCGTTGGCGATCGACGCGGTGTTGACGGCAAGCTGCAGCGGCGTGCAGCGAAAGTCCCCTTGGCCAATCGAGGTGATGATCGTATCGCCGGACGACCACCCTTGACCCTGGGTATCCCACTTCCATTCGGCGTCTGGGACCAGGCCGGGCGCCTCCCACGGCAGATCGATCCCGGTCGTCCGACCGAACCAGAATCGCTTGGTCATATTCATCTTGATCTTTTCGATTCCGAGGCCAACGAAGTCATGTCGATCGCCGATCGCCTCGGATTCGACGTTGTAGTCGTAGTAGTGCAGATAGTCGTTCTGCCCTTCCAGTTGCTGCCGCGGCGTGCCGGTGTTGTAGAAGTAGACGTCGCACGATTGGGCAATAGCGCCGTAGATGTCGAGCGTGCCGTGACCGGGCCAGCGGTTCCAGCAAGGATAGGGGCTGCCTTTCGATTCATCCCAGGTCCAGGGCACTCGGATCCCACCGGTGCAGGTAAAGGCCGTGCCTTCGTCGATCACGCGTTCGCGCAGCGCCGCCGCCGCAAGGAAGAGCTTAAAGGTGGAGCCGGGAGCGTAGTGTTGGGCCACGCACTTATTGATCAGCGGTTGATAGGTGTCCTCTTGATATGCCTTGTACTTCCGCGCCGAGATGCCTTCCAGGAAGAGGCGGTTGTCGTAGGACGGGTAGCTGACCATCGCCAGCACTTCGCCGGTTCGCGGATCAAGGGCGACGACAGCGCCGGCGGCGGCCGTGTACTCCTTCGGCGGCGCGTTCTCCTGCACGTCGTTCGCCCGCCGATCCTCGTTGGCGAAGACACAGCCGACGCGCAGCGCTTCACTCGCCGCCGCTTGCAGCTCGAGGTCGATCGTCAACCTGAGGTTCTTGCCCGGGACGACGGGATTCTCGGCCAGGGTACGTTGCTGCACGCCGTGCGTATCGACCTCGATCCAGCGACCACCCTTCTGGCCACGCAGCATCTCCTCCATTGAGCGTTCGATGCCCGCTTGGCCGATGACGTCGTCCGGCAGGTAGATCCGCGTGCCACCCGCGGTCTCGTTCGCGGGATCTTCGAGATCCTTCTCCTGGATGATCGACGCGTACCCGAGAAGGTGGGACATCACGTCGCCCGCCGGGTAGACCCGCGCCAGTTGCGAATCGTCGAGATGCACGCCGGGCAAATAGATGCTGTTCGACAGCAGCTTGAGCGCGACCTCGCGGGAGACGTCCTGCTTGATTACGATCGGCTGGCGTGGGTCGCCAATGTTGGTCACGCGGTAGTCGAAGATGCTGACGACCTCGACGCCCGGCAGTTCCTGGGCGGCGGCGCGGAACGTCGCCGCGCGGTCGGCGGTGAGCTCGTCGTCGCACATGACGAGGTAGTTGATCTTCCCCTGTCGGGTGATGTAGTCGACCCACCAATCGACGTCGTCGTCGCCGAGCAGGTGAGCGATGCGGCCGTAGACCGTTCGCTCCGAGCCAATCGGGACACCGGCCGGATTCACCACCAGCGCCTCTGGCAGGCGCAGCCAGTTGATCAGCGTCTCGCGCACGCGCTGATAGTCAGCGGGCTGTGCCGTCACGTCCGGCAGCTCGGCCGGGACGACCCGTACTTCCCAGCTGCGCCGGTTTTCCGCCAGTGGTCGCCCTGCCCGGTCGAAGATCAAGCCGCGCGGCGCCTTGATCGGCTGGAAGATACGCGTGTTTTCCTCCGCCTGCTGCGCGAAGACGTCGCCTTTCACGATCTGCATGTGCGCCAGTTTGGCGATGAGGGTCGTGAAGCACGCCACGATGGCGCCTTTGATCACAAACATGCGGCGGGAAAGGAAGAGTTGGTCGGCGCGCAACGGCGCCGGGCGCCGTCGCGTCTTCTTCCGCGCCCCGGGCGGATCGTACGGAATGCGTTTGCGTCGATTAAGCATCGGCCTGCATCACCCATCGGTCCATCATGCCGGCAATCAGGTAGATCGGCGGCACGAGCAGCGAATTCAAGAGCGCCTGCAGCACGACGAGTCGAAAGACGGAGGCGACTGGTAATCCGTCCCCCGTGCCACTGCGAATCAGCAAGAGCACGACGGCGTGAACGAAGGTCGCGATCAACGCCAGGACGATCGGAAAGACGAGACCACTATGGAAGAATCGCCGTCTCGCCGGTCCGGCCAACAGCGCCACCACCAGCAGCGCCAGTCCATTCGTCCCGAAGGGGTCGAGCGCCAGGGCGTCGAGCAACAGCCCGGTCCCAAAGACCCAAATCAGCCCTTCGGCCGTACCCCGCAACGCGCACCAGACAAGCAAGAGCACGAGCACCACGTTCGGGAGCACCCCGAGCAACTGGAGCGCGGGCAAAACCGTTGCCTGAGAAAACGCCGCCGCCGCGAGCAGCAACGCGAAGAGCAATCGAGCCATAGCGCCGTCAGCCGTCGGCGGACCCCCATCAGCACGGACGGGCTGCGTCGAGCGCGACCGTATTCAGTACCGCGCGCACTCGCCTCTCCGGGCGGGGCGTTCGGTCTTCTCAGTGTACCACGGGCGCTCGTTGACGCCGGTACGGCCAACGGCTAGGCTGTTATCAGGACCAATCGACCCCACCCTCGTCCCGCGCATGCCAGGAGACCAGATGCAGACGGTGCAGTCACCAACGATCACGAGCACCCGCCCCGGTTTCGCCGGTCGCCTCCGTGAACGATCCCGGCTCGCCAACAGCCTCGCCTGCGTCGGCCTCGATCCCGAACACCGGCACTTCCCGGCCCATCTCTCGTCACATCCGCCGAAGGAAGCGCTCGTTCGCTTCAACGCGGCCATCATCGAGGCGACGAGTGACCTCGTCTGCGCCTACAAGCCGAACCTCGGCTTCTACGTGGCACACGGCCTCGCCGGCATCGAAGCCCTACTGGAAACCCGGCGCCTGATCCCCGCCGACATCCCCGTCATCCTCGACTGCAAGGTCGGCGACATGGCGACGACCACCACCGCTTATGCCCGCGGCTACTTCGACGAGTGGAGTTTCGATGCCATCACCGCCAACCCGTACCAGGGCGAAGACAGCCTGCAACCCTTTTTCGACTACGCCGGGAGAGGTGTCCTCGTCCTCTGCAAAACGAGCAACGCCGGCAGCAGCGACCTCCAAGACCTGACCGTCAATGCTGCCACCGACGGTCAAACGCTTTACGAGCACGTCGCTCGTCGAGTGAGCGTCTGGTCGGACGCGTATCCAGCCGACGTTGGACTGGTCGTCGGCGCCACCTATCCGTCGCAGCTTGCATCCGTGCGCCAGATCTGCCCGAGCCAGATCATCCTCCTTCCCGGTGTCGGCGCCCAGGGTGGCGACCTGGCGGCGTCGGTCCAGGCCGGCGTCGATCGCGACGGTGAAGGACTGATCGTCTCCTCGTCCCGCGGCATCATCTACGCCGGATCCGGCGCCGACTTCGCCGAGCAAGCCCGCGACGCCGCCCTGCGCCTCCGCGACGACATCAACGCTGTCCGCGGTGCATAGCGCCTCGTTCGTTGTCAGCGAACCCGCTACGACATATAGCGGTAATTCAGACAGCAGTTACCCAAGTTCTAGCGCGATGACCTCCAAACTCTATCAGCCGCGCGCTTGTGTGACGGTGCGAGCGAGTGCTACCATAACGAACCAATCGTGGACCCTCCCACGACCCCGCGCACATCGTTCGTTCGGCATCGGCGCGGCATCCCGCCAGAGGCGCGATAGGGACGCATTGGGCAACGCAGCGACATCCGGGACGCGGCTCGCATCCGGCCCCGCCGTGCTCGCTTTTGCCAACCAGAAAGGCGGCGTCGGCAAAACCACGACCGCCGTTAACCTCGGCGTGATTCTCGCCAGCCTCGGCTACCGCACCTTGCTCATCGACGCTGACCCGCAGGGCAACGCGACCTCCTCCCTCGGCGTCGAAAAGGGCGATCTCGACGCGACGACTTACGACCTGTTGGTCGACGGTCTGCCGGTCGCGGAGGTCGCCATGCCGACGGACCGCGCCGGATTCGACCTCTCGCCCTCGACGCCTGCCCTTGCCGGGGCGGAAATCGAGCTGGTCAACCTGCCGGAACGCGAGCATCGTCTGGCGCGCGCCCTGTCGGGACTCGATACCTACGACTTTGTCCTGATCGATTGCCCACCGTCGCTTGGACTCCTCACCGTCAACGCCTTGACCGCGGCCCGCTACGTCGTCGTCCCGATCCAGTGCGAGTTCCTCGCTTTGGAAGGCGTCGGCCAATTGATCAACACCATCGACCTAATCAAGCGGCGGCTGAACCCGCCGCTCGACATCGTCGGCGTCCTGATGACGATGTACGACGCCCGCACGCGCCTCTCCGCCCACGTCGTGGAAGAGGTGCGCCGCTACTTTCCACACCGCATCTTTCAAACGGTCGTGCCCCGGTCGGTGCGCCTCGCCGAAGCGCCCAGCTTTGGCCAGTCGATCGCCGAGTACGACGCTGAGTCGCGCGGGGCGCACGCCTACCGCGACATCGCCCAGGAGCTGATCGCGCGCCTGGAGGCTGCCGCGCCGGTCGGCGTCTAACGTGCGACGTGTCGTGTTGTTATGTCGATACGGAGGAGAGCATGAGCATCACCCATGATCGAGACATTCGCGAACAGTTCGCCAGCGAGGGCCGCGGCCTTCCAAGTCTAACGATCGAGCCACGGCCGAACGGCAGCCACAACGGTGCGATCCGGTCCGACAAGTTCGCCGGCCTCGGATTGACCTTCGACGACGTTCTCCTCGTTCCCTCAGCCTCGCACATTCTCCCGAACGAGGTTTCGACCGCAACCCGGATCGCGACCGGCATCGACCTCGCCATCCCCCTCCTCTCGTCAGCGATGGACACCGTGACCGAAGGCCGGCTGGCGATCGCCCTGGCACGCGAAGGCGGACTCGGCGTCATCCACCGCAATCTCTCGATTGACGATCAGGTCGCGGAGGTCGATAAGGTCAAGCGGTCCGAGTCGGGCATGATCGTCGAGCCGCTGACGCTCCCGCCGGACGCGCCGGTCAGCGCCGCCCTGGCGGTGATGGAGCGTTACCACATCTCCGGCGTGCCGATCACCGAGGATGACGGCAAGCTCGTCGGCATCCTCACCAACCGCGACCTCCGCTTCGTTCAGGACGTCGTGCAACCGGTTTCTAATCTGATGACCCGCGAGAACTTGATCACCGCCCCGACCGGCACGACGCTCGACCAGGCGAGCGCCATCCTCCACCGGCACAAAGTCGAAAAGCTGCCGGTGGTTGACGAGCACGGCTATCTCACCGGTTTGATCACGGTCAAGGACATCCAGAAGAAGATCCAGTTCCCGCACGCCACCAAGGATGGCCAGGGTCGGTTGCGGGTCGGCGCGGCGGTGGGGGTCGGAGCCGACGCCGAGGAGCGAGCCCGGGCACTGGTCGAGAAGAACGTCGACGTCATCGTCGTCGACACCGCCCAGGGGCACGCGGAGTCGGTCCTGGAAATGGTCCGCACGCTGAAGCGGCTCCTGAGCGTGCCCGTCATGGCCGGCAACGTCGCCACCGCCGCCGCCACCGAGGCATTGATCGAGGCGGGCGCGGACGGCGTCAAGATCGGCGTTGGCCCTGGCTCGATCTGCACGACGCGGGTGGTCGCCGGGGTCGGCGTGCCGCAGGTCTCGGCGGTCTACGAGTGCGCCAACGCCGCGACCCGCCACGGCATTCCGATCATCGCCGACGGCGGCATCCAGTACTCCGGCGACATCGCCAAGGCGATTGCCGCCGGCGCCGACGCGGTGATGCTCGGCAGCCTGCTCGCCGGCGTCGACGAGAGTCCGGGCGAGGTCGTCCTCTACCAGGGCGAGCGCTTCAAGGAATACCGGGGCATGGGCTCGATCGGTGCAATGAAGACCCGTTCCTACTCGAAAGACCGCTACTTCCAGGAGGGAATCGGCAACATCCAAAAGCTGGTGCCCGAGGGGATCGAGGGCCGGGTGGCCTACAAGGGTCCGCTCAGCAATTTGGTCTACCAGCTCGTCGGCGGTCTACGCTCGGCGATGGGCTACGTCGGCGCCGCCGACGTCGCCACGTTGAAGCGTGATACCCAATTCGTCCAGATCACCGCCGCCGGTCTGCGCGAAAGCCACCCCCACGACGTGGTCATCACCAAAGAGGCACCCAACTACCGGGTCAGCAGCTGAGGCAAGACGGTTATTCCGAGTTGTCCCATCACCGTCATTGCGAGCCGCGGCGAGGAATCTCTCCGCTGTCCGTCCCGTGGGCGGATGCCTCTCTGCGATCGGCATGACGGATGGGGGCGATCGGCATGACGGAGTAGAGCATTCGCACAGACCGAACGCGATTCAGTAACGAAACTGAGCCGGACGACCACCATTCATGAGTGAATCGACGATATAAGCGAAAGCGAGCCGACGGTGTCTGCAATCTCCACCCTGACCGAGCGATTACTGCGCGACAACTCGCCACTTCTGACATTCTTCTTCGAGTCGAAATGGGCGCAGCGACAAGGAAACCCGGAGATCTGCGACTTCGTCGTCGGCAACCCGCACGAACCGCCGATTCCCGCCTTCGGCGAGGCGTTGGCCCGTTGGAGCACGCCTCAACACAACGCGTGGTACGCCTACCACTTGAGTGAACCGGCCGCCCAGGAAATCGTCGCCGAATCGCTGCGGCAACTCCTCGGCATTCCCTTCACCGCCGACGACGTGTCGATGACGAACGGCGCCTTCGGCGGCCTGGCGGCATCGATGCGCGCGGTCGTCGATCCGGGCGACGAGGTGATCTATAACCTGCCACCCTGGTTCTTCTACGAAACGCTCATCCGCGGCGCCGGGGCGGAACCAGTGACGGTCGCCGTCCGCCGCGACGACTTTGACCTCCACCTCGAGGATATCGCCGCCGCGATCACCCCACGCACCCGCGGCATCATTGTCAACTCGCCGAACAACCCCACCGGCCGCATCTACCCCGAATCGACGTTGCGCGCCCTTGCTGCGATCCTCACCGAAGCGTCGGCACGGTACAGCCGCCCGATCTATCTCTTCTCCGACGAGGCCTACAGCCGCATCGTCTTCGACAGCCGGCGATTTCTCAGCCCGGTCGGCTTTTACCCCTATTCCTTCTTGATCTACACCTACGGCAAGACGCTCCTCACCCCCGGCCAGCGCCTCGGCTACGTCGCCCTGCCGCCCGACATGCCGGACCGTGAGTCGATGCGCAACGCCCTCCTTATGGCCCAAGTCATCTCGGGCTACGCCTTCCCGAACGCCTTGCTGCAACACGCCCTTTCCGACGTCGAAACGCTCTCGATCGACATCGCGCACTACGAACGGAAGCGCGACCGGATGGTCGCGGCCTTGCAATCCTTTGGCTACGACCTGCACTCGCCGGAAGGAACCTTCTACCTGCTTCCCAAGTCGCCGATTCCCGACGACATCGCCTTCGCCGAGCGCCTCGCCGAGCGCGACGTTTACGTGCTTCCTGGCACATTAGCCGAAATCCCCGGCTACTTCCGCATCTCACTAACCGCCAACGACGGGATGATCGAGCGGGCGCTGCCAGTCTTTGCAGACCGCGGCCCCTAGGCTGACATTCGGGTTTTCCCAGAACCAGGGCCGCTCTTACGATACCCAGTACCAATTCGCAAACTGCATTGTCAGTAAGATCAGCAGGACCGTCGACACCGCGGCGACCGGCAGGGCGATCCGCCGCTGGCGCAGGAGCAGCGCCATCACGACGAAGAGCGGGAAGAGCGTTAGCCCAAAGCGAGGCATGCTCATCAGGACATGCACCCCCGACGGTTGAAAGAGGGGGATCACCAAACCTGGGATCAGGAACGCGCTCTGATAGAGCGGCAGCATCTTGAGCCCAATCACCGCCAGAGCGAGGAAAAGCAGCGTCGCGACGAGTTCGAGGGTGTCACTGTTCCCCACCTGCTCGCGGAAGACCCCGCTCGTCAAGGTATCCCAACCGAGGTTGCCGAAGAGATTGCCGACCCAACTCCAGTCCGCACCCGCGCGAACGCCGAGTTCCTCTCCGTGCGGGCTATTCGAGAACGCCCAGCTCAGCGTTTCCCAGGGCATCGCCGATCGTCGCGCCCATTGCTCCTGGACGTCTTTGAAGAGCCAGAAGTCGGCCCACTCTCGATCGAGGCTCGCCAGTCTCCATCCAAAGATGATCGGTCCGATGGCAGGGAGCGCCGCCGGAATCGCGTTCGGCAGCCACCTCGGCACGTTGAACCGGTACTGTTGGAGGAAGAGGATGGCGAACGGCACCAGGAGCAAGACGCCGTAGGAGCGGGTCAGCGCCGCCAGCAGCCCCATGATCCCCGCCACCCACCAGTTGCCGCGCCGCGCCGCCAGCAGCGCGCCGACCGCCAGCATCAGGAAAAGCGATTCGGTGTAGACCGCCGAGAAGAAGAAAGAGGTCGGAAAGAGCGCGATCGCCCAGAGGGTCCGTTTCGCGATCACCTCGTCGAAGTCGACGCTGATCAGTTGGTAGAGGAGGACCAGCGCGACGACGAAGCTGACGTTGGAGATCAGGTAGCCGGCCAGGTCGTACGAGATGCCGAAGAGATCGTGGACGCCCCGCATCGACCAGGGATAGAGCGGCCAAAATGCGGCCAGCGCATCCCGAAAGCTGTAACCCTCTTGCGCGATCAGCTTGTACCAGAGCCCGTCCCACAACCTGAAGGGGCCGACGATCTCCTGCGTCAGACCGCCGAGCGGCGCTTCGAGACCGCACGCCGGCAGGTCCGGGTTGCCCGCGCACTCCGAGTTGTACGGCGCGGAGGTGCGAAAGGAGGTTCCGTACCGGAACGCGAGACTGGCCGCAAACTGGACGATGACGAGGTGAATGATGCCGACGACAACCGGGAAGGAGATCGCCCCGTCGGCGACGCGCTCCAGCCAGGTTCGGCGGCCGCGCGCCGCTCCCGTGGCACGTACCCCCGTTAGCCGAACCGTATCCTGGTGGGCGTTGCCGCGGGCCCGGCCGCGGGTTCCGTAGGCCATCCGACAAGGATAGGACGTGCGTAGGCGGATGCGCTAGCCCTGGTTGCGCGGATTCCATCTTGCAACGCCGAACGAGCGCGCATGAGGATGCGGGCTGCCGGCTTGCTAGAATGCGTCGGACGAGGATCGAGCGACGACGGGAGGAGACAGGACGGATGGATCTGGGATTACGGGGCAAGGTCGCGATTGTCGCGGCGTCGAGCAAGGGGTTGGGGCGGGCGGTGGCAACGACGTTTGCGGCCGAAGGTGCGCTGGTCACCGTCAACGGCCGCGACGAGGAGACGCTCGCCAAGACCGCCAAGTCAATTCGGGAGGAGACCGGCGGCGAGGTGATCGAGGTTGTCGGGGATCTGACGAAGCCGGAGGACGTGCAACGCCTCGTCGACGAGACGGTCAAGGCGCGCGGCGGCATCGACTGCGTCGTTTGCAACGCGGGTGGACCGCCGAGCGGCGGCTTCTTTTCGTTCCCCGACGACGAGCCATGGCTGAACGCCGTCAACCTCAACTTGATGAGCACGCTGCGGCTCTCCCGCGCTGTGATCCCGCACCTCGAACAGCGCGGCGGCGGTAGCATCACCAACATCGTCTCAACCGCGGTCAAGCAGCCGATCCCGCACCTGATCCTCTCCAACACCGGCCGCGCGGCCGTGATCGGCCTCGCCAAGTCGCTCTCGCTCGAAGTCGCGGGGCGCAACATCCGCGTCAACAACATCCTTCCCGGGTCGACCTTGACCGACCGCATCCGCAACCTCTCGGCGTCGCGGGCAAAGGAGGCCGGCAAGACGCCCGAAGAGATCATGGACGAGGATGCGCGGGCGATCCCGATGGGCCGCCTCGGCGAACCGCAAGAATTCGCCAACGTCGTCGTCTTCTTCGCCTCCCCGGCCGCCTCCTACGTCACCGGCGTCACGATCCAGGTCGACGGCGGCGCGGTCAAGTCGATCATGTAAATGTAGATGAGCGAGTTTGGCCGGATTCTGGCGGAACTACGCGCCGCGCGAGGATGGTCGCAAGCCAGGCTCGCCGGCGAAGCCAGCGTTGATCAGAGCTATGTCTCCCGGCTCGAAAAGGGAGAGCGCGCGCCGGAACGCGACACCGTGCTGAAACTTCTCGACGCCCTCGACGCGCCGGCCGCCGAGCGAGAGCGCCTCCTGGCGTCGGTCGGCTTTCGCTCCGAGGCGCTCGACGACCCGCTCTTATCGGACCTCGTCGGGCTCCTCATCGACCCCGCGTTGCCTCCTGAGACGGAGCACGAAATCCGGACGCTGCTGCGCATCGCCGTCGCCTACGGCCGGCGCGCCGCCTCCGAACCGAGGCATGAGGCGTGAGGCGTGGGTCGAGAGTACGACGAGTACCGAGTACCGCGTACCGCTGGATGGTTCGGAAGCTCCGTGCTACTCACACCCTCCGCCCTCCGCCCTCCGCCTTATAGCTCTTCTGCGCCACCCGTGAGGTTCAGATTTTCGAGCCGGCTGGCGCCTTCGGATGTCTCCGCGACGCGCCATATCTCGCTGAAGACGGGCGAAAAGCGGACGTCGTCAACGTGACTAATGATAAAGAGTTGCTGGAAAGCTTCAGCGGTGCCGGCGATCGCGTTCAGTGTCTCCAGCACCTGTGCCCGGCGATCGCGATCCAACGACCCGAACACCTCGTCCAGCACCAAGAATCCAGGCGGATTGGCCGCTTGATCTCCGATCATCTGCGAAAGCGCCAGGCGCGCGCAAAGCGCGATGACGTCGCGTTCGCCCCCCGAGAACTCCTCCATTGGGAACTTCTCATCGCCGTCAAAGACGAGGACGCCGTAGTTGTCGTCGAAGTCGACGCGGTCGTACTTACCGTCGGTGACCGCCGCCAGCAGACGCTCGGTGTGTTCCGCGAGTTGCGGCGTGACTACCCCCGCCACGTATTGATCGAAGAGCGTGAACTCGCGGTACATCTGGTCGAGCACGTCCGCCTCACGTTGGCGGGCGTCCGAGCGGTCGAGCAAGCCCGCGATCCGTTGCTGGTCGACCAGGAGCGCCTTGAGCGCGGCGCCGGCATCCTTCAGCCCGGCGTCAGCGTCGGCCCGCGCCGTGAGCGCGTCCCGTTCGGCCTGGAGCGCCGTCTGTTCGGCGGCGACGGCCAGATCAAGGGCTGATCGATCGAACCCGATCGCCGCGAGTTCCCCATCCCGCGCCGCCCGCTCGCCCGCCAACCGGCTCAAGTCGGCTGACGCGGCGTCTGCTTCCTCAACCAGTTGTGGCCGCCGGGCGAGCTCCAGGTCGATCCGGGCAATCTGGGCAGCCGCCGCGCGCGCCTCCTGCAACGCCTTATCGGCTTCGCGGTGGGCGCTCTCGTCGTAGGCAACCTCGCCCAGCTCCGCGAGCGACTGACTTACCGTCGCGCGGTCGATAACGTGCTGTTGGGCGGTCGAGCGCAATTGGCGCAAGAGTGAGAGCGTTTGGGCAACCCGACCTAACGTTTCGGCACGAACGCGGGCCTCGTCCACGCGGCCCTTCGTCGGCGCGTCGCCCATACCGAGTTCCGCCAGGGCGTCGGCACACTCCCGCACAGCCTCGTCAAAGAGCCGTCGCGCTTCGTCGACGATCGGGCGGCCATCGCTGATGCGTCCGTCCAGCGTCGCGAGCTCGCGCTGCCGTTGTTCAGCGTCCTGGCGCCGCTTGTCACTGGCGCTTGCCTCGCCCTCGGCCCGCTTCCGTTGCTCGTCCATGCGGGCAATGCGCGCGGCAAGATCCTCCATGTGGTCCTCGAGGGCGGCGAGCGTGATGCCGGCCTCGTGCTCGGAGAAGGGTCGCCCGCAAGTCGGGCAACGTCCCTCGAACTTCTTCGACTTCAGCCCCGTGACAATCGGCGCGAGTTCGTCGCGCGTCCGCCGCGCGTTTTCGGCGTTGCTGACCGCTTCCTGCTTGGTGCGAAGGGCGGCATCCCGCGTGCGGAGCGCCTCGGTGGCCTCTAGACGGGGATCACCCGCTGCCGTGACCTCCGCCCGCTGTCGCTCCAATCCCTTCAGGAGCTGATCCCGCTTCTGAAACGTCTCCTCCGCCCGTTCGCGCGCCTGGGCCAGGCTGAAACACGTCGCGAGCGCGGTCGCCTCTTGCGCCGCGGCGGTGGCATCTACATCTTCCGCCACGCGGACCAACCGATCGGCCGCCGCTACCGGGTCCGCCGCGTCCTCCATCGCAATCGACCAGCCAGCGACACGTGAAGCATTCGCCTCGGCGACCGCACGGCGCAGATCGGCGGGTACCTTGTCGATGCCAGATTGGAGACGCCTAAGATCCTGTTGCAGGCGCCGCCACTCGAGATGCCGATCCCGCCCCGCTTCATGCTCCTTGACGGCCGCGACGCGGGCAGACTCCGCGGCCGCCACCGGTTCCAGCTTTGTGCGTTGCGCCGCCGCGCGGTCGAGTTCCGCAATCGCGCCGAGCGCGGCGTCGCGCTTCGCCGTCGCCGTCCGTTCGTCACCGGCGACCCGTTCAAGCTCGCGCCGGACCTCGGCGTCCTGCCGTTCGAGATCGCGCATCCTGGCCAGGTCGTCCCGCGTCTTTATGAGTACTTCCGAGGCGCCTGCCAGCGCGGCGTTTGCCTCATCGAGGGCGCATTGGCGCAACGCGACGGCCAGTTCCGCCTCGGAGGTTTCGGCCAGGAAATCGCGCCCCTCGCTCTGCTCGGCGTGCTGGGCGAGCAACACTTTCGCCTCGTTGCCGGCGGCGGTCCGATCCTGCCCGATCTTGTACTGCGCCGCGCGGATTGTCTCGAAGCCGAGTAGGCGGCCGACCTCACGCCGCCGCTCCGTTTCGCGTAGCGCACCAAAGAAGGTAAGTTCCTTTTGGCGTGTGAAGAAGGTCGAGACGAAAGCGCGATGGCTCAGGCCAATCAGCGAACGCGCGACGTACTCCGTCACCTGGCGCGAGCCGTGAACAATCCGGCTCTCCGGCTCGTCGTCGCGGTAGAGGTCGGCATTGGCTCCGCTCTTCTTCAGTTCGCGCTCGACGACGTAGCGCACGCCGGTGGCGGGATCCGCGAGCGTCAGCTTGACCCGCGGTTTCGACGACCGGCCGCGGGGCCGGACCTCCTCGGCGGTGATCTCGCGCGGCTGGTAGAGGCACCACTCGATCGCCTCGAAGAGAGTCGTCTTGCCAACCCCGTTCGCGCCGATGACGCCGACGATGCCGGACTCGGCAGGGCAGAACCGGTGCGTCCCGGCAAACTGCTTAAAGTCCTCGATCTCGAGCCCGGCAACGATCACGCGGCATCCTCCGCGCCGGTCGCGGCCTCCGCCTCGCGGATCGCCTCGTCGATCGCCCGCTCGCCCCGTTCTTTGAAGGCCGCGGCAAAGACCGGTTCATATTCGCCTTTTTTGACCTTGTCGGCAACGAAGTCGGCGAAGAGGACGCGCACGTCGGTCACCGTCGCCTCATGCCGCCGCTCGAACCCGGACAGGATGTCGGCCGGTGAGTAGACGTGGAGATGCCAGACGACATCCGGCGCTTCCCGCCGCAGGATCGCCTCGGCTTCGCGCCGCACCGGGCGCTGTGTCTGCTGTAACTCGATCCGGGTCATCGCCCGCGATTCGTCGAACGCCTGCAAGCGGTCGAGGACCAAGTCGGCAAGTTCCCGCGCGGTCCGCCCTTCGCCGTCGAGCGGCTTGAGCGTCTTCATCGGCCGAGCCGGAATTGGGATGTGCTCGACGGTCGGCGGCTCTCCCGGTTCGGTCAGATCCACGATCAGGTAGCCGGGATCGACCGCCTCGTCGCCCCAGCCCATGCGCTCGGTCGAGCCGCTATACCAGGCGTTGTGCCGCTGCTTGCCCCAGAGATGGAAGTGACCGAGCGCGATGTAGTCGAAGTCGGCGTCGAGCAGCGCGTCGCTCACCTCTTCCTCGCCCGGCTCGCGGTGCCCGCGAATCGACATTCCCGGCACCAACCCGTGCGTCACCATGACGTTGCGCTTCCCCGGCTCCGGGAAGACGATCGGCGGGTTGATGTCGGTCAACTTCCCATGCGGGACGGCGATGACGTTCAGGTTGAAGTCATCGAACTCGATCGGCAGGTCTTCGTATCCGGTGACAAACGTCACGCCGGGCAGGGCCAGTTCCATCACTGAAAAGACCGAGCCGCTGGTCCGCAACCGGGGCGTGTCATGGTTGCCGCCGATGACGAGGACCGGCAGGCCGGCATCGGTCAGGCGGCGCGTCTGCCGCACGAAGCAGCGCAACGCCGCCCACGACGGGCGCGTGTGGTGAAAGACGTCGCCCCCGTGGATCACCAGATCGACCCGCCGCGACAGCATGTCCGAAATCGCCGCCTCGTAGGCGCGCTCGACGTCAAGGGCACGCTGATTCCGCCCGGTCTCGGGGTCGCTCCGATAGACCGCCCGGTAGCCAATGTGCGTGTCGGCGATGTGCGCGATACGCAGCGGGGTCGCGGGCTTGCTCAACGGCGGATCACCTTCACGCGATTTTGCAGCGAGTTGCGGACCATTGCCCATGGGGTCAGGCGAGCCGCGGCGGTGGTCGTCCGCCTCCGCTCCCACTCAATCTCAACTTTACTGCACACCTGCAACAAGAAGTCCCCATCGTGCCCGTTTGTCAGGGTCAAGACCTCGGCCCGTTTCGGAGCGCCGTCGCCCATGAGGCGCTTCAAGAGTAGAACCACGACTTCGCCCGGATCCGCGCCGAGCGCTGACCGATTCTCGACGTCGTTGAAGATGCGCTGGCCGGCCATCCCCGGCACGGTGGGCGGCAACGGGAAGGCGCCGAAGACGGGCGCGCGAAAATGGGCGTGCCGGGCCAGCAATCGCCCCTTCTTCAGGCCAAGCAACTCGGCTTTGGCCGTCTCACTCAACGAGCGGTAGGCGCTGTTCGTGAGCTCTTCGTCGCCGATCCGGCCGTAGAACGACGTCCCGCTGTTGCCGAGAACCTCGTCGTCCACCTTCGACCGGAACTGCTGCGCGCCAAACAGAACGACGTTGAGGTGTCGTCCGCGGGAGGCAATATCGACCAGCGTGTCCCGCAAACCGCCCTGCCCGCCGGCCGGCGCGTACTTGTTGAGCTCGTCGACAAAGACGATCACCTTGTCCACGCCCAGCGTGCCTTTCTCGGCCTCGCGCCAGATGCTGGAGATGAGGTTGCTGACAATCAACTCCTGGACGTTGGAGTTGCACCCGGCGATGTCGACCACCCGGACCTCCTGGTCCTGGAACGGATGGTCAACCTGAGGCAAATGACCGTAGTTGACCGTGCCGTCCGTCAACAGCCCGCCGAACTTCGACGGTAAACCATTGAAGCGGTTGCGCGCCTTGAGGATGGTCGCCTTGTGGTGCCCGTGCCAGCGATCTTGTTTCTCATCCTCAAAGTGCGCCTCGATCTTGCCGAACAAGTCGGCCAGCGCGTGCAGCGAAGTGATGCCGAGCGTGTCGCGCACCTCGTAGACAAAGCCCCAGAGCATGTCGTCGAGGTCCCCGTACTCAAAAACCTTGTGCGGCTGATAGAGAATCTTGTCAAGCGCCCAGAGAATCGGGTAGACGCGGGTTGTTTCGGCCGGGGCGTTGCGCAGCGTATTGAGCTTCTGGTGATCGACCTTCGACGCCAGGTGGATGGCTCCGTCCGAACCGTGGCTCGCAAACGGGGCCATGCCGGGTCGATAGGGCGCGAAGATGCGGAGGTTGTCGAACGGCTCCGGCTCCAAATCGAGCGCCCGGTAAGCCTCGCGGTCGCGCTCAGAAAGTCCCTTGAATCGGGCCGCCTCGTACGCCGCCTGGTAGCCTTCCGGCGGCACGGCTGGCTTGTCGAGCCAGAGCAGGTCCGGCCCTTTCACGTTGAACATGAGCGCGGCAACCGACTTCCGTTTGCCGTCGGCATCCGGCCGGCGCAGCCGCTGAAAGATGGCACTGATCAGAAAGAGCGCATGGCTCGTCTTGGTGGCCAACCCCGACTGCCCGGTCCAGTTGGCGTGGCCCGCCTCCGGACCGAGCAGGTAGTCCTCGTCGAGCCAGACCGGCGCCCGCTGAAAGATGACGTTGCCGCGTTCGTCCAAGCGCGGCTCACCGGCGTCGTCTCGCTCGACGTTGCCGTTGGTATGGAGCAGAACCGGGATGGCGGCGCCGCTGAAGTCAGGGCGACCGAGCGCGTAGTCGATCGCCTCGCGGGTGGCGTAATAGACCGGACCGCTCACCGGCGGCCGGTTCGAGGTCACGTCGTCGCGAAGGTGCTTCGTTGCCAGGACGCTGACCGTGAAGACCAGAATCTCGGGGCGCAGCGTCGGCGGCTCCCCGGCCAGCAACGCCTCCTCGACGTGGCGGTCGAAGTAGTCGTCCAAGAAGGTGCGCAGATCGGAGAAGCGGCGGGGTTCGTCGACGACGCCGATCACCGCCGCCTCCTCCGAGAAGGCGACGACGATATGCCCGACGTCGAGCGACAAGGCGCCGTCCGCCGCCCAGAAGCAGAACTGATGGGCGCCGGCCGGTTCCCGTTCGCTGCCGACCACCCGGCCAATCGGCCCGGTGTACGCATCGATCAGGCCGGCGAAGCGCTCGGACAAGATGTCCTCACGCGATGGACGACCCTCGCCGTGCCCGTTCAGTCCCGCTCCGGTGATCTCGGTCAACGAATCCATCGCTCCTACGTCCTCTGGGCGTGGCGGCAATCCTAGACGCCGGCCCGCGCGCCCGGCCAACCGCGGGTATCGGCGTCAACGTAGCGCTTCAGGATGCGCTCCAGGTAATGCACCGGGTAGAGCAACGTCGCCCAGCGGGCGTCCGCCGTCGCCCGCGGCACACGCTCACCCATCAGCCAGGACGAGAGTTCGTCGATGCGCGCGGCTTCGGCCTCGGCTGGAGCAATTTCGATCCGGACTAGGGAATGGCGCGCGTCGCGCCCCGCCGCGTCCCGGAAGCGCAGGAACCACATTGCGACCTCGGGCCGCCACCCGTCGGCGGCGCGGAAGGCGGTCGTCCGGTGTCCGGGCGGCAATCCGAAGAGACAGGTGGCGTCCGCGCCCGACAGATACTGCCGCGTAAAGGATTTCACCAGTCCCACGGCCTTCGGCGCGGGCAGTCGCAACGTCCCGTCCACCAGGATCCAGCCGTCGTCGGCCGCCCGCTCCGCCGCGCCGCTCCACGATAGGAGGAGGTCGTCTTCGAGCGCGGAGCGGGCCTTGTTCGCGGCGCCGTGACCGAGTTCGATGAGCCGCGCATAGTCGCCGGCAGCCTCGGAATAGTCGTCGTTCTTCGTCAGATGCCCAAGCGGATCGGCGATGTCCATCCCCAACCGCTCGACGACCTCGACGAAGGGAGCCGTTTCGGATAGGCGCATCGGGACCAACCAGGTGTGCTTCAGCCGCAGCATCCCCGGCATGATCCGTCCTTCGCCGCGCTCGTCCCGCTCTAAGATGGCAGCCGCCGCGACCGAGGCGATCACCGGCACCGCACCGATGAGATAGGCAGGGAGCGTCCGCTGGCTGCCATCGAGGAAGTACCGCAAGCGCGACGGTTCCCATGCCGGGGTCGCCACCGGCAGGGCGGCGATCGGCCCTTCCAGTCGTTCGATCGGAACCTGCTTTGAGCGTCCAGACGATTCCCGTTCCACCCCCGGTCCAATCAGTTGCAACTCGAGTTGCTGCTCGCGGCGCATGTCGCGAAAGTTCAATCCGGCGCGCTTCAACTCGGCGTCGAGGCGCGACGCCTGCCCGGCGAAGGACGCTCCCGCCGGTCGATTGGCTGCATTGTCGAGCGTCGAAACGGCCACGGTCGGTTCCTCCGCGAACGTCCGGGTCGGCGTGCGGCGCGGGTATCCGTACAAGTCGAACGTCCGTGCGGGTCTATCCCAGTATAGCGCAAGCCGCCGGCGCCACGACCCGCCGCTCGCCAGGCACTACCCCCCTGTTCCTACACTCGCAAGGAAATCAGACATGGCGCCCCCCGCCACGCGCCCTGCCCATCACGATCCGTCGTAGGGGCGGGACCTGCGCCGAACTCCGCGCCCGCGCGGAGAAGCCGCGCATCGGCCAACGGCCGATAACCGTCCGTCAGTCGCAGCCAGCAGCGCCCCTACAGGCACGGCGTCGCCAAATCAGGAATGTCGACAAGCTGATACCCCTGGGCGCGCAGGTCGGCGATGATTCGGGGCAAGGCAACGGCGGTCGAGGTCGCGCTGGCCGGGCCGTCAAGGTGCATCTCGACGATCGCGCCGTCGTAGACCTTACCCATCACCTGCCGGTAGACCCCCTCAGCGGTCGCGTCGGGGCCGTAGTCGATGGCCGGGACCCTCCAGGCTACCGGCAAGTATCCCTCGCGCGCAATCAGGGAGCGTACGCGTCCATCGACCGCGGCAGCATACGGCGTGAACCATGGTCCGGGCTGGACGCCGAGCACCCCTTCGATGGCCGACGACGCCGCGCGAATGTCGGCCAGAACCTCGGCGTCCGATCGCCGCGTCAACTCCACCGGTTGGTCGCCGTGGCTGCCGATGACGAATCCGCTAGCCGCTAAACGTTCCAGCGCGTCGGGAAACGCTTCGGCCCACCACCCCATGACGAACATCGTCGCCGGCGCCTCTGCCTCGACCAAGGTGTCGACGATGCCCCAGGCCGATTCTTCGCCGATGCCGACGTTGAAGATGATTGAGACACGGTTGCAGCCCGGCTGGCCTTCGATCAGGTATGGCGGCTCCGCCGGATTGGTGGCGACGTAGAGGCGGTACGCGTACGCGGTCGTCGATCGGTGCCGCACCGGCACGAACCCATCAACCTCGTCGCCCGCGATCTCGACCGTCGTCCCCAGCGGCAGCACGTCAAGCACGTCGCAATCCAGGCTCGGACAGGACCGCACGTTGACGCCCTCGCCGCCGACAACCACCCCGATTGTGGCGGCGTTCGTCGCGCGCGGAGCCAATTCAATCGTCGCCAGCAGACAGGCGATAGCCGCAATCCATCGCCATCCAGATCGCCGCATTTCTTTCACCCCGCTCTCCGCGCGCGGCACTCCGGGAAGAATCGGGCGGGGTGTACGTACACTAGCAGATGGGGTGACATGGCGTCAATCGCGCGCGACGTGCCGTGTTGGACGCGTCGGGTGATAATGCGCGAAGGTGAGACGGTTTACGCCGTCATCGCGGCATCGCGCCGCTGTCGCGCGGGGCCAATGACCGCGGGCGACGCCGGACACATGGTTGAAATTGAGCAGGATCGCATGCCAACGCACGAATCGACGTCAACGCGCGGCACCGCCAAAGCCTGGGGCGGCAGGTTCGCTGCCACGCCCGACGCGCGGCTGGAAGCCTTCAACGCTTCCGTCCAATTCGACGTCCGCATAATTCGTGAAGATATCCGCGGTTCGATCGGGCACGTTCGGATGCTCGGCCGCCAACGGATCATCGCTTCAGACGAGGCGGCCGCCATCGAGGACGGCCTGTGGCGTGTCTGGGATGAGGTCGTGGCGGGCGCCTTCTCGTTGGCGGTCGCGGACGAGGACGTCCACACCGGCGTCGAACGGCGTCTGCGCGAACTGATCGGGCCAGTGACCGGCAAATTACACACCGGCCGCAGTCGCAACGATCAGGTCGCCAACGACGTCCGCCTCTGGACGCGCGGAGCGATCCTCGCCATCGTCGAGAGCGTGTTGGAGATGACGACCGCGCTCATCGACGTCGCGCGGGCGCATCTGAACGTCGTCATGCCCGGCTACACCCATCTGCAACGCGCCCAGCCGGTGCTCCTGGCGCACCATCTGCTGGCCTACGTCACCATGTTCGAGCGCGACGTCGACCGGCTCAAGGACGCCTACCGCCGCACCAACGTCCTCGTGCTCGGCTCGGTGGCGCTGGCCGGGACCACCTATCCCCTCGACCGCTCCTGGGTCGCCGCCGACCTCGGTTTCGACGCCATCTCTGCCAACAGCATGGATGCCGTCGCCGACCGCGACTTCGTCCTCGACGCGCTGCACGCCTGCGCGGTGATCGCCATCCACGTCTCGCGCCTAAGCGAAGAGATCATCATCTGGTCCTCAGGGGAAGTGAAATTTCTCGAACTGGACGACGCCTTCGCCACCGGCAGTTCGATCATGCCGCAGAAAAAAAACCCGGACGTGGCGGAGCTGGCACGGGGCAAGACCGGCCGCGTCATCGGTCACTTGATGGCGATGCTGACCATGCTCAAAGGTCTGCCGCTCACCTACAACAAGGACATGCAGGAGGACAAGGAAGGATTGTTTGACGCCGTCGACACGACCCTGGCCGTGCTCGACGTCTTCCCGGCGATGCTGCGCACCGCCCGCTTCAATCGAGAACGCATGGCCGAGGCGGCGGTCGGCGACTTCATCCTCGCCACCGACGCCGCCGATCTACTGGCCCGCAACGGGGTCTCCTTCCGCGAGGCGCACGAGACGGTCGGACGCCTAGTTGGCCGGTGCGTCGCCGCCGGTAAGACCTTCGCCGACCTGACTGACGACGAGTGGGCCGCGGTTCACCCCGTATTCGGCCAGACCAAGCCGCCCTTGACCGCCGAGGAGAGCGTGGCCGCGCGCGATGTGCCCGGCGGCACCGCGCCCCGCCGCGTCGCCGCCGCCGCCGAGACCGCGCGGACCACGCTGGAGTCAAATCGGACATGGCTGGCCGAGCGCGAAGCCGCGCACAATGCAGTAATGCGGCGTGGGAGCGGCGCGGAGGGCTGATGGCCGCGCCGTCGCTGCTGCCAGATTTCGAGGTCCGGTTCGCCCGCTCGCCGGCCGAGCTCTCGGCGGTGCGCGAGATCAGGCGGCGTGTCTTTGGGCTGGAACAAGGCGTGCCGCACGCCGGGGAAGACGATGCCGACGACTGGCGAAGTCTGCACGCGCTGGCCGTGATCCCGGAAGGCGCCATCGGCACCGGTCGCCTGACGCTCCCAGACATCGAGCGGCCACACGCCGTCATCGCCTGGGTCGCCACCCTCGCCGACTATCGCGGTCAAGGCGTCGCCACCGCGATCATGCACGCCTTAATTGATGCGGCGGACGAGGCCGACGCGCCGACCGTTCTCCTCAGCGCCCAGGTCCACGCCCTCCGCTTTTACCACCGCCTCGGCTTTGCCCCGTATGGAGACCGCTTCACTGCCGGCGGCATCCTCCATCAGCTCATGCACCGGCCTCGGCCGTGACCTGCCCCTCGGCCAGGATCCAGGTCGTCGGGTCGTGCTTGGACGCCGCCCTGGCAGTCGTGCGCGACCGACGCGCTCAGGACCGGCGGATTATCCTGGGACGATCCGCGGGCGAACGCGGCTCGTGGCATGGATCATGGAACGGCCGCCTCACTCGCCACCAAAGAATCGAATCAGTGAGGGGGCAATCTCGCTTGACTCAGGATCGTCGAACAGAACCGATGGTCAGGGTGCCGCGCGCAACCTACCGCGTGCAGTTCAACGCCGGTTTCACCTTCGCCGACGCGAAGCGGATCGTCCCGTTCCTCGCCCGGCTGGGGGTGGACACGCTCTACGCCTCGCCGGTCTTCCGGGCCTGCCCTGGCAGCATGCACGGCTACGACGTGACCGACTTCGGCGCGCTTAACCCGGAAATCGGGCCCGAGGAGGAGTTCCGCGCCCTTGTCGCCGAACTCCAACGGCACGACATGGGCGTGCTGCTCGACATCGTGCCGAACCACATGGGCATTTGCGACGGCGCCAACGCCTGGTGGCTCGACGTGTTGGAGAACGGCCAGACATCAACCTACGCGACCTTCTTCGACGTCGATTGGCGACCGCTGAAACCGGAATTGCGGGACAAGGTGCTGTTGCCGGTCCTCGGCGATCACTACGGCGTCGTCCTGGAGCGCGGCGAGTTGGCGCTCCGCTACGCCGGCGGCGCGTTCACGGTTTGGTACTTCGAACAACCGCTGCCGATCGCGCCCCCGACCTATCCCGCCATCCTGCGGCCACCGCTCGCCGACTTGGCCGACCGTTTCGACCTGGCCGACCCGCACTTGCTCGAATACCAGAGCATCATCACCGCCTTCGAACGGCTGGCGGCGAACGACGAACGCGACCCCGACCTGATCGCGGAGCGGCAGCGGGAGCAGGTCGTCGCCAAGCGCCGTCTCGCCGACCTGCTGCGCGCTGCTCCCAAGATCGAAGCAGCCGTTGCATCGTCCGTCGCCCAGATCAATGGCACGCCCAGCGAGCCGGCCAGCTTCGACGACGTCGACCGGCTGCTCGATTGGCAGTCGTACCGCCTCGCCTTCTGGCGCACCGCGGCCGAGGAGATCAACTACCGTCGCTTCTTCGCCATCAACGAGCTCGCCGCGATCCGGCAAGAAGAGCCGGCCGTCTTCGAGGCAACGCACGAGCTCCTGCTGGGTCTGATCGGCGACGGCTCGGTCTCGGGCGTCCGCGTCGATCACCCTGACGGTCTATTGGACCCGGCGGGGTACTTTGTGAGCCTTCAGGACCATGCCCCGTCTCCGCTCTATCTGGTCGTCGAAAAGATCCTCGAGCACGGCGAGTCGTTGCCGGATGATTGGGCGGTCAGCGGCACGGTCGGCTACGAGTTCGCCCGCCTCGCAACCGGCCTCTTCGTCGACCCGGCCAGCCGCAAGGCATTCGACGCTCTCTATCAGCGGTTCACCGGCCGTTCCGGCCGCTACGACGACCTGATCTACGAGCACAAGAAGCTCATCATGCGGGTCGCGCTCGCCAGCGAGGTCAACGTCCTGGCCCGCGTCCTCAACCGCATCTCGGAGCAGCGCCGCACCACGCGCGACTTTACGCTCAACAGCCTGCGCTTCGCGTTGCGCGAGGTCTTCGCCTGCTTCCCCGTCTATCGCACCTACGTCGTCTGCGACGACGGCGCCGTCAGCAACCGCGACCGGCGCTACATCGAACACGCGGTCGCCCGCGCCAAGCGTCGCAACCCGGCCAGCGACCTGGCCACCTTCGACTTCATCCAGGCGGTGCTTCTCCAGCGTTTCGCCTCGGACGCAACCGAGAGCCAGCGGCAGGAGCAGTGCCAGTTCTGCCTCAAATTCCAGCAACTCACCGGTCCGGTCATGGCGAAGGGCGTGGAGGACACCGCGTTCTATATCGACAACCGCCTGGTGTCGCTGAACGAAGTCGGCGGCGACCCAACGAGATTCGGCGTCGACGTCGCCGAGTTCCACCTCGGCAACGAGGAGCGCCTGCGCCGCTGGCCGCACGCCATGTTGACCTCCTCTACTCACGACACCAAGCGCGGCGAAGATGTCCGGGCCCGCATCGACGTCCTCTCCGAGAATCCGCGCGAGTGGCGCGCGGCGATCAACCGCTGGTCGCGCCTCACCCGCCGCCTCAAGTCGCGGATGGAGGGCGGGTCCGCGCCCGACCGCAACGACGAGTATCTCTTCTACCAAACCTTGCTCGGCGCCTGGCCCTTTGGCATGGACCGGCCGGACGAGGCGTTCGTGGACCGCATCGCCGCGTCGATGCTCAAAGCGATCCACGAGGCGCAGGTCCATACGAGCTGGATCAACCCGAATCTGGACTACGATGCGGCGACCGAGGCGTTCGTCCGGGCGGCGCTGAGCGTGGATCGCGGCGGCGCTTTCCTCGACGACTTCGCGGTCTTTTGGCAGGCGATTGCTCGCATCGGCGCCATCAACGGCCTGTCGCAGCAGCTTTTGAAGCTCACCGCGCCCGGTGTCCCCGATCTTTACCAGGGGACGGAGTGTTGGGATTTCAGCCTGGTCGACCCCGACAATCGCCGCCCGGTCGACTTCGAGGCTCGCCGCGCCGCCCTGTCCGCCGTGCGCCGCCGCAAGCCGAGCCGCGCGCTCGAAGTCCGCCGCTCGTTGCCGAAGCTCTTCAAATGCGGCAACTACGAACGCATCGAGGCCACTGGCAAGCACGCCGCACACCTGGTCGCCTTCGCGCGCCGGCACGAATCGAGCGACGTCATCGTCGCCGTGCCCCGGCTGATCGCGGGATTGACCGGATCGTCTGAGCCGTTTCCGCTCGGCGCGGCGTCATGGGGGGACACGCGATTGTCGCTGCCGCCAGAGGCCAGCGGCCGAGTCTATCGGGACGCGTTCACCGGCGAGGAGGTCACCGTCGGCGACGATGACGCGGTGCCGGCGGTGGCGGACCTCTTCGCCCATCTGCCGTTCGCCCTCCTGGTGAATGCTTGAGGATCTTTGACGTGGAGTACACATGAGCATTGAGGTTCCGGCGCTCGGCGCCACTGTCGTCGTCGGCGGCGTCCACTTCGCCGTTTGGGCGCCCAAGGCGCGTCTCGTCGAGGTCGTGATCGAGAAGCGAGAGCGTTCGACCGTTCATCCTCTGGTCGGCGGCGACGACGGAGTCCATGCCGGGTTCGTTCGTGGTCTACGCGCCGGCGGTCGCTACCGCTACCGCCTTGACGAAGGGGAATCCTTTCCCGATCCCTACGCCCGCTTTCAGCCGGAAGGGCCGCACGGACCGTCGGAGGTCGTCGATCCGACGCGGTTCGCTTGGACCGACCACGACTGGCCGGGCATCACCATGGACGGCCTGGTCATCTACGAGTGTCACGTCGGAACCGCCACCGCGGAGGGGACGTTCGAATCGCTGGCCCGCGAGCTACCGGAACTGCGACGATTGGGCGTTAACCCGATCGAATTGATGCCCATTGCCGAGTTTCCCGGTCGCTGCAACTGGGGCTATGACGGCGTCAATCTCTTCGCTCCTACCTGCAACTACGGGTCGCCGGACGACCTCCGGCGGTTCGTCGACGCCGCCCACCGCGAAGGACTCGGCGTCATCCTCGACGTCGTCTACAACCACCTCGGGCCGGACGGCAACTACCTGCGGGCGTTCAGCGACGACTACTTCACCGACCGCCACCAAACCCCCTGGGGCGACGCCGTCAATTACGACGGCCCCAACCGCGAATGGGTCCGCCGCTTCGTGATTGACAACGTGCGGCAGTGGATCGCGGAATACCACATCGACGGCGTGCGAATCGACGCGCCGCATGCCATCGTCGACGACAGCCCGACACACGTTTTGGCCGAGGTTGCCGACGCCGTCCGCGGGGCGACGACACGAAACGTGGTGCTGATTGCGGAGAGCGACACTCGCGCAATCGCGCCTCGTTCCACCGGCGGCTACGGCCTCGACGCGATCTGGGCGGACGACTTCCACCACGAGCTGCGCGTCTTGCTGACCAACGCGCACGAGGGCTATTACGCGGACTATGCTGGCAACATGGATCAGGTCGCCCGCGCCATTGAGCACGGCTTCCCCGATCAGAGTCAATCCGGCCCGCCATCCAGATTCGTTTTCTGCATCCAGAACCACGATCAGGTTGGCAACCGCCCGTTTGGCGAGCGCGTTCACCACGAGATCAACCACGAACGGTACGCCGTCGCCTCGACGCTGCTCCTCTTCGCGCCGCAACCGGTGCTCCTTTTCATGGGCCAGGAGTTCGCCGCTTCGACCCCGTTCCTCTTCTTCACCGACCACACGCCGGAAATGGGGCGACTCATCACCGAAGGCCGCCGCCAAGAGTTCAGCGGTTTCCGTGCCTTCGCCGACGCCGAAATGCGCGATGCTATCCCCGACCCGCGGGCCGAGTCGTCGTTTCTCGCCTCGAAGCTCGACCTGCACGAACGCCGAAAAAACCGGTCGGTCTACGACCTCTACCAGGCGCTGCTCGTCCTCCGCCGCGACGACTCGGTCCTCGCCGTTGGAGGCCGCGCGACGACTCGGTCCGCGGCGCTCGGCGTCCAAGCGATCGCGGTCCACCGCTGGCACGACGACGAGCACCGCCTGCTGATCGCCACCCTCGGCTCGGCCATGTCGCTCTCCCTGTCGCACGTCGCGGGCTTGACGGACGCACCGGCGAACGGCTGGCGCGTCCTCTTCTCGACGACACCCCGACGCTTCGGCGGCTCGGGGGAGCGGGTTCGGCCGCGCGGCCGAAGAAACG
>JBOGUF010000058.1:0-31907 GCA_050696075.1 Thermomicrobiales bacterium | reverse complement strand
ACCCCGCCTTGTTCCTACCAGTCGAAAGCTCGCTCTCAGTCTGTCTCCTTATCTGGCATAATTCGAGATCATCATAATGTCGCAAAAAGAACCAGCCTGAGGACAAGCGCATGCGAGACGTCATCGTTGACATACAGCAGCGGATCAGGGCAAGTGAATTCGTCAGCGAGGCTGCGGTATCCCAAGGGATTGTTCTGCGGATCCTCAGCGCGCTTTCCTGGCCGACGTTCGACCCTGGCGTCGTGATTCCAGAGTTTTCCCTGTCCGGACGTCGAGTGGACTTCGCGCTCTGCCATCCTCCAAAAACGCCCGCGGTGTTCATCGAGGTCAAACAGATTGGAGGTGGAGCCGAAGCCGAGCGACAGCTATTTGAGTATGCTTTCCATACCGGCGTTCCTATGGCAATCCTGACAACCGGACGGGTGGACTGCCCCCCAAATCGCGAACCACGCTGAGAGGCAATGCCTCCGGGGGAGGCGGTAGACGGACCGCCAGCCAGCGGAGGACGAGATGGGACGGGGACGGACCTGCAGTCGTCAGTTCAAACTCGCGGCGGTGCAGGAAGTGGTCAGCGGCGCGAAGCATCCGGCGCAGGTTTGCCGGGAGCATGGCCTCGCCGAAGGGCTGCTGTTGCGCTGGCGACGCGAGGTGGCCGAGCGCGGTGACGCGGCCTTTGGGCCGTCCGAGGCGGCGAGCACGGTGGCCTTGGAGCGCCGGGTTGCCGAGTTGGAGCGCTTCTGCGGGCAACTGGCACTGGAGAACGCGGCGCTAAAAAGGGGGTGAGCACGCTTCCGTCGCGGAGCGGCACGCGATGATTGCCGCCGCGCACAACGCCTATCCGGACTTTTCGATCCGGCAGCTCTGCGCCGCGGTCGGCGCCGGGCGCACCTGGTGGTACACCCGTCCATCAGCGGATGCGGTCGCGCAACGCGACACCGCGTTGCGCGACGCGATCGAACGGATCGTGCTGGAACTCCCGGGCTATGGGTATCGCCGGTCACCAGAACGCTTCAGCGCGACGGGTGGGAGGTCAACCACAAGCGGGTGCTGCGGGTCATACGCGAAGAAGCGCTCTTGTGCCAGCTTGAGCGCCGGTTTGTTCGCACCACTGACTCGGCGCATGCACTGCGCACCTATCCGAATCTGTTGACGGACCTGGCGCCCGCCCGTCCGAATCACATCTGGGTGGCGGATATCACGTATATCCGCCTGCCGACGACCTTTGCCTATCTCGCCTGTGTGCTCGATGCCTGGTCAAGACGCTGCGTCGGGTGGCGCCTGTCGCGAGTCATTGACACGACGCTGACGCTTTCCGCGCTGGACCAGGCGTTGACCACTCGCCAGCCGGGGCCAGGATTGATCCACCACTCCGATCGCGGCGTCCAGTACGCAAGTGCGGCCTACATCGCCCGACTCACCGACGCGGGGATCCAAGTCAGCATGTCGGCGGTCGGCATCCCGTACGACAATGCCAAAGCCGAGAGCTTCTTCAAGACCTTGAAGCGGGAGGAGGTGCATCTGAACCACTACCAGACGTTCCACGATGCCAAGGAGAACCTGGGACGGTTCATTGGCGACGTGTATAACGCGAAGCGGCTGCATTCAAGCCTCGGCTACTTGCCGCCGATCGAGTTCGAAGACGACTACGTTACGACGATGAGGAGTTGACTTTGACCGTGGCTCGGTCAAATGGGTGCAGTCCATAGGCAACACCGGATTCAAACCTGGCTGGTATCTGCGACGCTGCGAGCCCCCACTATGTGCACCATCGGCGGTATTGATGTCAGCCTGTGCGAGCGGCTGGATGGATGGAGCCGGTTAGATGGCGCTGTTCAAGCCTCTCGATGAGCTGCTGCCCCGAACCAATGACTCGTGCGGTCTTCCAATCCTGGCGTTCACTCAGGCTGAGTTCGCTGGAATAGTCGGGGCCATAGGCGTCCAGCAGCGTTTGCACGACGTCGAGCGCATCCGCTGCCGTCGGGAACGCCCCGACGATGTTGCCGGTCTCCACATCCCATAGTTCATACGTCACGTTCATCTGTCGCCTCTTCGACCGGCCGCGTGGGAAGGACAAGGACGGAGTCGAGCGGTCGTAGGGCTACTTCGTGGCAACCCGTCGCCGCAATCGGCTCGCGAAATCGTCGAGCGCGTACTCGAAGTCGTGTTTGCCAGCGTTCAAGCGGAGAAAATGCGCCAGATCCGGGCCTTCCTCTGGCCTCTCCTGCCGTATGACATGTCCATTTAGTTCGAGAAATGTCTCCATGACGGCGTAGGCCGTGACATAGTTGTCGGCTCTCGGGGCAGCGAAGGGCTTGAGATGGGCAACGCCTCTTCGTCATGAAGGGGCGCTGGCGCACGCCCCAGGCGCTTCATTCGGTCCGCGTGAATGTGGATGACGTCGTCGACGGTGAGGTAGTGGGTCACCGTTACTCGGTGGCCAACGCTCGGTAGACGGCGTCGCTCCGCTCCCATGTTGCGTCTAGCGCCTGCGCAAGGTCTGGCCGAGGGGCCGTGCTTTCAACAGGGACGGCGCCCGCTCCCTCCGCTCTGGCGGCAGACTCAGTGGCAAGCCGTTGGAGTTCCTCGGCGAGCAACGACACGGCGCTCTGGGTCTCGAGCCGACCACTGCTGGTCGTTCGCCTCATCCCGTGTAGCTCCCGCGATGCTCGGCCCGAATCAATGCAACCAGCTACCGGCATTGTATCCCTATCGGCACGTACCGAGAAGACATCCCTGATCTGCTTCGGTCATGGCATCGACTCTGGTCCAGTCGGTCTGGTCCTCGCCACGGCAAAGCGTGTCGTCAATCTCCTCTGCCGTACAGCGAACGATACGTTCGTCGTTCTGCATCGCGAGTCCTTCTGGTTGAAAAGAATCGGATTACTCAGGCGCTTTGCCTCATCCCACTCGAATTCCATGAGACGAACTATAACGACAACAGTCGCTACGACACGAGTCCGAAACGTCCCTCATCCCGCGGGCGAGCCCCTCCTTGTCAATCGGCAAGTGACAAGGTACAATATGGCAACATTGTCATCTTGTACATCATGATCGTTTCCTCATCGGCAACTGAACAAGAAGGAGGTGCATGATGGCGCGAACGATGTCGTCCCACGAGGCGCGGGCGAACTTCGGAGATGTCGTGGGGTCGGTCTACTACACCGGGGAGCCGGTCGTCATCGCCCGCAAGGGCAAGCCGATGGCGGTCGTCGTCAGCCCGGCCGACTTCGAGCGATGGCGGGCGCTCGATGGCAAGCCAGACGGCGCGGAGGGCGATGCCGCGCGCGCACAATTCACGCCCATCACACCGGATTGAACGGCTCGTTGTCGACAAACCCGCTCCTTCGTGGCGGCACGCTCGATGCGACGTCACAAGCCAGCGGCGTGCAACACATCACCATGTCCGGCACACTGCACTGATGACAAGCCCGTTCCAGCGAGGAGCTAGCAGCGAGCAGCTAAAGGAGACACCACCGTGTTCTTTTCCCGCAAGAAGTCCAAGATGCCCGCGCCCGACGACGCCCTACCGGGGCGAGAGCAACCCGCGTTCGACATCCCCACCCGGCACGCGGTCCTCGACACGCCGATCCAGCCACCCTTCCCCGACGGGCTGGAAACAGCCGTCTTCGCTCTCGGCTGCTTCTGGGGCGCCGAACGCATCTTCTGGCAAACCGAGGGGGTCTATACCACCGCAGCCGGCTTCTCCGGCGGCTTCACGCCGCACCCAACCTACGACGAGGTCTGTAGCGGCAAGACCGGGCACGCCGAGGCGGTCCTGGTCGTTTTCGATCCGGCCAAGGTGACCTACGAGGAGCTGCTGCGCACCTTTTTCGAGGCGCACGATCCGACCCAGGGGATGCGGCAGGGCGCCGACGTCGGCACGCAGTATCGCTCCGGCGTCTACTACTTCGACGAGACGCAGCGGCGGGCAACGGAGGCGACGCGTGGCGCCTACGACGAGGCGCTTCGCCGCGCCCGGCGCGACCCGATCACGACCGAGATCGCGCCCGCCGGCCCCTTCTACTATGCCGAGGAGTACCACCAGCAGTACCTGCACAAGGTCCCGCATGGCTATTGCGGCCTAGAAGGGACCGGCATCGCCTGCCCGGTCCCGTTCGCCCTTGGCGTGGCGCCGGTCTCGGGCGGTAGCCACGAGACGGCGACCGAGACCGACGACGGGCCGCGGCCGCTGGCGACCAGCGACGACGAGTGGCGGCAGCGGCTCACCCCGGAGCAATACGCCATTCTGCGCCAAGCGGGGACCGAGCCGGCCTTCACCGGCGAGTACGTCGACACCGACGACGACGGCCTCTACCGCTGCGCCGCCTGCGGCAATCCCCTTTTCACCAGCGACACCAAGTACCACTCCGGCAGCGGTTGGCCCAGCTTCACCGAGGCGATCGCGCCCGACGCGGTCGAGCTGTGCGAAGACCGCTCGCACGGCATGGTGCGGACCGAGGTCCGTTGCGCTCGCTGCCACTCCCACCTCGGCCATGTCTTCGACGACGGGCCACGGCAGGCCGGCGGTCTGCGCTGGTGTATGAACAGTTGCGCGCTCGAATTGCAGCCGCGCTAACCGGTCCGACACCGAGCCGAATGAGCATCGAAGGGCGGCGATCGCCGCCCTTCGATCGTAGTCGTAAGAGATGAAGATACTTGATCCAGAAGAGGAATGTATTCTATGAGTCTGCAAAGAGAAGCGCCGTCAAACTGATATAGAATATTGACACGAATGAACCAATCAGCACGTGACGGAGGCCATCCAGCTCAAGAGTGTACGTACACTACCCGCGGGCCAGACACAGATTCCGCTAAAGTCAAATGTGTTTCACGTCAGAAGCGGTTGTGGGAGCTAAATCGGTGACATTCTGTCGCGGATGCCGTCGCGTGCGACAACATGGCGCGGGCGCGGATCGAGCAAGCGGCCGGCTACCGGGCGGGCGCGCTCGCGCGAAGTTCTCGACGGCGCAACGACCCACTGGCATCCGCTCTCCAGAGAGAGGGGACAATTCTGTAGCAACTGCTACAATGGCGAACAGTCAGTTGACAAGGTTAAGGACCGCCACTTCGGCGCGGCGAACGGGCTAGGACTAACGGCCTATATTATATCCGCTAGCTTTTGGTACGATGTGATGAAGGTTGGTGGACCCCGGTTCTAGTCCATCTTGCCAATTGCGTTGTGAAACGATATGGTTTACCGTGAAAATCGGCCAAAGCGAGCAGCCGGCGCCAGGCGGTGCCGGGATACCTGTCTGTTGAGAGGGCGGTAGGACCGAGTTGATGCTCCGCGTCTGCCTCGCCATTCTCATTGCCCTGGGAGTCTTCCTCCCGGCGACGTCGATGGCGTCGGCGGACGGGTTGGACCTGCTGGGCGCCGTGGGCGGGGTGGTCGAACAGACGACCGAGCAAGTCGTCGCGCCGGTGACCGAGCAAGTCGTGGCCCCGGTTGTCGAGCACGTCGTCGCCCCCATCGTCGAGCCGGTTGCCGCCCCAGTGCAGACCGTCGTCGAGCCGTTGACGCAGCCGGTCGAGACGGTCATCAACGAGGTCGTTGAGCCGGTTCAACAGGTCGTCGAACCGATTGAGGAAGTCGTCGAGCAAGTCGTCGAAACCCCGATCGAATCAGTGACCGAATTCGCCGAACCGGTGGTCGACACCGTGACTAACGATGTCATGGAGTCAGCCGCCGCGGCGGAAACAATCCCTGTCGTTGCCGACACCGATCAGCTCTCCGAAACGTCCACGACCGACCTTCCCGCCGTCGATGAGCCGGTAGCGGAAACGACGGTCGAGGAAGCGCCCCCGGCCCCGGCGGCCCAACCCCAAGGCTCGCTGCTCGGCGGCGTGCTCGGTGGTGTGGGTGGCCTGGTCGGCGGCCTGACCGAGGGGCTGCAATCCCAACCGAGCGACACGACCCAAACCTCGGCGCCGGAGACGGTCGAGGTCGCACCGGAGTTCGGCGCGACGACCGACGAAACCACGACCGAGGCGACGACGACAACAACCGGTGCCTTGGCCCCGGTCTCGCCGTCGAACGACCTGCTGGGTGGCGTGCTCGGCGGCGTCGGCGGACTCGTCGGCAGTCTGACCGAAGGGTTGGCGCCGGAGGATGGAACCGATGCGACGTCCCCGGTCGGTGCGGTCGACGACGTGGTCGATCAGGTTGCCGGTGAGGATTCCCTCCTCGGCGGTCTGACTTCGACGGTGCTCGATCCAGTTGCCAACGTGATCGCTCAGCCGGAGACGACGGCGGTCGATGAAATCAGCGCCGCGACGACCGAGACCACCACGTCGGCCGATCCGCTCGGCGGCGTGATCGGCGGCCTCCTCGGCGGCGCCGGCGATCTGGTCGGCGGCCTGACCGGCGGCTTGACCCAGAATGAGACCAGCAGCGGGACCGCTGCCACCGACCCGGTCTCCGGCAGCCTCGGCACGGTGACCGAGGTCCTGACGCCGGTGACAGATATCCTCAACGAGCTCATCACCCCGGTGACTGACGTCGTGACCCAAGTCGTTGAACCGGTTGTTGAGACGACCACCCAAACAGTCGATCCAATCCTGACAGGCGCCCTCGACCCGATCAGCCAGACGGTGTCGACCGTGACCGCCCCGATCGACGATCTGACCAGCGGAGTGCTGCAGCCGGTGACCGACACGGTCACCTCCGTCACGACCCCAATCCTCGATCCGGTGACCGACCTGCTGACCCCGGTGACAGAGACGGTCGGGCAAGTGCTCGATCCGATTCTGGAGCCGGTGGCGCCGATCCTGGAGCCGGTGACAACGATCGTTGGCGAAACGCTTACCCCGCTGCTGGAACCAGTCACCGACGTCCTGACCCCGATCCTGGAGCCGGTCACCACCGCTGTTGGCGAGGTCGCCGGGTCGATCCTGGAGCCGGTGGTCGAGGTCGTGACGCCGATTCTCGAGCCGGTGACCGAGACGGTCGGGACGATTCTGGAGCCGGTGACCGCGGTCGTTATCCAGGTTGTAGAGCCGGTCGTCGACGTGCTGTCGCCGGTCCTGGAAGCGACCTCCGAGATCGTGACCCCGGTGACCGAGACCCTGACGCCCATCCTCGACGTCGTCGACGAAACGGTCTCGCCGATCATCGAAACGCTGGACCCGGTGCTCGATCCGGTGATCGGCACCCTGACGCCGATCATCGAGGTGACGACCCCGGTCATTGAGCCGATCGTTGAGGTGCTCGATCCGGTGGTGGCGCCAATCGGCGCGGTGCTCGACCCGGTGGTCGAACCGATCGGCGAGGTCCTCAACCCGGTCATTGAGCCGGTGGTCGAGATCGTGCAGCCGGTCGTCAATCCGATTGTCGAAATCGTCGACCCGATCGTCGGCGTGGTCGACCCGGTGATTGATCCGATCACCGACGTCATCGATCCCATCGTCGATCCGGTGGTCAACCCGATCATCGAGGTCGTGCCGCCGGTGATCAACCCGCCGGTCATCAATCCCCCAACCGATAACCCGCCGGTAGTCCTCCCGCCCATCGTCATCCCCCCGATCGTCATCCCCCCGATCGACATCGACCTACCGGGCATCGACCTGCCGCCGGTGGTGATCCCACCGATCGTGCTCCCGCCCATCCTCGACCCGCCGGTCGTCGAGCCGCCGGTGATCGTGCCGCCGATCGACGACGATCCGTCGGTGAACGAGCCGCCGGTGGTGATCCCGCCGATTGTGCTCCCGCCGGTGGACGTGCCCCCGATCGTGGTGCCGCCGGTCGATGGACCGGGCGTGGGCCTGCCGGGCAGCGATGATCCAAGCGTCGAACGGCCGGATGATGGCGATGGCGGCACGCGGCGCCCGAACGACGGACCGGCCGGGCTTGATGGCGGCAACGGCCAAACCGGGCCGGTCGGCCTCCGCGGACCGGTCGCCAACCCCGAGGTCCCCTGCATCGGCCTGAGCCCGATCGTCAAGCAACTCGACCGGCAAGACCCGATCTGGAGCAACCCGGCGTGCATCGGCGCCCCCGGCGCCAACGCGCTGCCCGGCCTGACCTCGCCGACCTCCGGCTCGTCCCTCTTCGGCGGCGGACGGGATCACGGACATGCCCGCGCGCTTCCCTCGAATGGTGGCCTGAGCGGCATGCTTGCGTTCCTGAGTGGCGGCCCTGGGCAGCCGCTGCATAGCATTCCGGGCGGCTCCGCGCCATCCGCGCAATTCCAGACCTCCGGTGGCATCGGCGGCGGTGGGTCGTCCGGTGGGTCGTCTCCCTCCGCTCCCGGATTTGCTTCCCCCTTCGCGGCGGTGCTCGCGAGCCACGCCTCCCTCGAGTTCACGGCATGGCGAGCCTGGGGCCGCGACTCCCTCCGTATCCCAACAGGGATCATTCAGTCCATCCAAACACCTCCTGGGTAGTGGCTACCCGGACATGAGTGCGCCTCCACGGCGTGCTCGTGCCCATTGCGGTGGCCACAACGTCTGGGTTGCTCCGTCCAGGTGAGCGACCCGGAAACACCCAGGAGCGCACGATCATGCGTCCTTCAACATGGGTGCTGGCAGTTATCTTCGCGCTCGGTCTTGTGGCCGTGGCGGGATGGGTGACACTAGCCCAAGACGACGGTGGTAACGGCGGCGATGCCGCCGGCGAGTCAGATGTCGAAACCGGCGACGTCGAAGCCGGCGACGATACCGACCGTCCGGGCGTTGCCCGAGGCATTCGGAGCGAAGGGGCCTTCAGTATCGCCATCGATCTGGATCCGCTCGATGATCTTCTGGACTTCGGTCTCGAGGACGTCACGAGCGACGTCGAGGTCCGGACCGATGTGCTGGATGCCGTCCTTCGCGAAAGCGCCATGCTCAGCGATCTCGGCGATGACGAGTTGCTGAATGTGGAGCGCGCCGACGCCGAACTCGATCTCGACCGCATCGACGATGCCCTCAGTGACAACGAGCGGAACCCGATCGACGACCTCGATCCGGTCCAACTCGACGCGTTGCTGGCCGACCGCCAACTGGTCGAGCTGGGCATTGTTGCCACCGGCGAGAACGACGTCGACGTCACGAGCGACGTTCGTCTGGCGGATATTCTCGACGACCTCGACGGGCTCCGTCTGCTCGACGATCGGAACGTTGCCGACACGCTCGATCGCGTGAACCTCGACGATCTCTTCGCCGACGCGGTCCTGCAGGACCTCGCCGTCGTTGAACTCGACGAGCTATTCATCGCCTCGAACACGGACGGCGTACTGGCCAACCTCGACCTGCGTGACATGGGGAACCTGGACACCCTGCTGGCGCCGGACGATCGCGGCCTGCTCAACGGTCTCGACCTGCTTGACAACCTCGAAGACCTGGATCGCCTGGACGGCGTGGACGTGCTCGACAGACTCGATGGCCGGGTGCTGCCGAACGACCTCGTCGACCTCGATCTCAACGTCCTCGAGGAACTCGACACCGCGCGGTCGGACGTCCTGGACGAGCTCGAACTCCTCGAGCTGTTCGACCTGGACGATCTTGGGCTGCGTGACGGCCTGGGCCTGGGGCCCCCATGAACCGCTCCTCGGCCCGGTGCGTTCTCAGTTGGTGAAGGCGGCTGGTCTTGCCGCTTCTCCGACCTGAATCCGGGAGGGAGGTCGCCAACGTCCGGTGAACCAACTATCCGATTCCCCAAGGTCGGTGGGACATCGGACAACGGCGACCTCCCGGGGGCGTGAATGTACGAGTAACCGGAGCCCCGGGCTTCAGGAGATATCTGCAATGGAAACAGCACGCGTTATCGTTGTCGATCGTGAGCACGCGGGATGCCGCGCGCTCCGACGGACGCTCAAGGTCGATCCACGGATTGAGGTCGTGGCGGAAGCCTGTTCCGTCCGCGAAGCACTCGGGCACATCGCCGCATCGAAACCGAATGCGGTCGTGGTTGCCGACTGGCTGCCCGGCCTGCGTGGGTTGACACTCACGTCGACCCTGCGCCGGGAGCGACAGCACATCGGTACGATTGTGCTCGCCGAGCGGTTGGACCTGGATGCCTGGGTCGCCTCCGTGGAGGCGGGCGCATCCGGTCTGATCTGGCGGCGCACGCCGGACGAAGAGGTCGTGCATACCATCGCCGCGGTCGCGCAGGGGAGGAATCTCGTGCACGAGCGCGCGATGGCTGACCCGTCGATCATGGCCCGCCTCCTCACCGACGTGCGGGCCGGTTACGCCGACGGCGTGGCGGCCAACCGCTACGACCCCGGCGTCTCCGCGCGTCTGCTCGGCGTGCTGGACGGCGTCGTCGTGGGCATGACCAACCGCGAGATCGGTGTCAGCGCGGGCCTTGCCGAGCAGACGATCAAGCACCACGTCTCAGCGTTGATGCGCGCCTTTGGCGCGCGGGATCGCATCGGCATCCTGCGCCAGTCGCTGCTGCGCGGCTGGGCCTCGATCGGGCCCGACCCCGCGCCGTACGTCCAGGCTGGCCGCTTCACCGGCAATGGCAATGGGCCGGCGGCGCACGCCGAGCACCAGTGGACCGAACGAGCGGCCCCCATCGGCGTGGCCGCCGTGCGAGACATCTTTGTCGCCCGGGCGTAGCGCATCGGCCCGTGGCAACGCGGGCGGTGGGCACGCGGGGTAGGAGCGTGGTATGAGGTAGCCGGGGCATACGCATTGCGAGCGAGGTCGCAACGTCCGCTCGCGGACAATTCAGGTATGGAGGACGGCAGCATGACCCAGCCGTTAGCGGAGGGGATCACGGCCAGCCGGCGCGGCGTCGCTCGAGCGGCGCTCGTCGCCGGCGCGGGGATCGCGCTCGCGGGCGCGGACTCCGTCGCCCGCCTCTCCGGGCCCGCGGCGGCCAGCGCGCAAGGCGTGGGCACGCCAGAGGCCGGCGAGTTGGGGCGGGCCGGGATGCCGGCATGGTTTTTCGCGGTGGTTGCTTACCAGGATCCCTATCCGGGGGTCGTGCAGCAACCCGCGGAGCCCCCGCCGGGCACGCGCTACGTCGCGACCGAGGTCGTGATCGACAACGCCGCCGACCAACCGCTGGCCTTCAGTCCGGGCGATGTGACCGTTCACTCGGCCGACGGGGTTGCCTACCGCGGTGGATCGGCATATGGCGCCGAGCCCTTCATCGGGCCGCGCAACCTCAATGGTGGTGAGCGGTCGCGAGGATGGATCTGGTTCATCGTGGAGACCGATGCCGCGCTGGTCGAAATCGCCTACACGCCCGATTCGCCGCGGCTCAGACTGCCGCTCCCCAGCGGCGGCTAAGGGGGTCCTAGCCGGCGACGCCGAGGTAGACCGCGTAGGCGATCATCATCGCCGCGATGGCGACTCCCGCCAGGATCGCGGCGGTTAGCCGCCGGTCAGCAACGGGCGCTGGAGCCGGCGACGCATCGTCGCCGCGAGGCGTTCCCGCGAGGCGCGCGGGCGACTGGTCCTGATCCTGATCCTGATCCATTCTGGGATCGGTGAGTTCGGCGCTGTTCGGTGTGGTCGAAGACACCCGCTCGTCCGCGAAGAGGATCTCGACGGGTTCGTTGCCGACGATCGGCCTAATGGAGGCGCCCGCCGGCGCTGGGAGACGATCATCCGGCGATTCGGCGGGGGATGTCTCCGTCTCAGCCAGCCGGCGCAGCCAGGCGGGAAGGTCCTCCGGCGAGAGGAAGGTGGTCACGTCGGGCGCGTCGGACGCGGCACCAGGTCGTTGCCCGGTGGGTGGAATCGACGCGGGCGCATCGAGCGCCTCGCCTCGTGAACCGGCAAGCCATGACGGCATCGCGCCCGCCAGTCCGCCGTCCGGGATAGGCGGCAGGTCACTCCCACGGCGCGCGGGAGCGCCCGGCGAGGCGCTGCTCGTTCGCGCGCGTTCGTCGACGTCCCGCCGCAGCCATTCCGGCAGCCGCTCGGCCTGAGGCGCATCCGTTGTGCTCGGCCGAGGGCGCGCGCCATCCGGCAGCGGCTTGCCGCATTCGCCGCAATGGCTCGCCCACTCGCGGTTGTCCGTGCCGCACGCCGGACAGGTGATCACTCGCTCGACCTCCGAGCTGGTTTGCCGTGCAGCGACTGTCGTTCGTCGAGGCTCTGGCGGCCGCGCCTGCATTCGTGCGGCGCACCCGGCCTGTCACGTTCCGTGTCGAGGCGCTACTTGCCGCGCCCAACGCCCGGTAGGGGCAGACCCATGTGTCTGCCCGCGCGGCGAAGCCGCGCATCGGCCAACGGCCGATAACCGTTCCGCGGTCGCAGTATACGGTGCCCGCCGCTAGCCCCTGAGCTCGGCGGTGTCGAGCCAGATCGTGACCGGGCCGTCGTTGATCAGTTCCACGGCCATCTCCGCCCCGAATCGCCCCCGCGCGACCGGTAGGCCCAGTTGCCGCAACGCCTCCGCGACGCGGTCCACGAGCGGCGCGGCAATGGAGGGCGGCGCGGCGCGGACAAAGCTGGGACGCCGGCCTTTGCGCGCGTCCGCATAGAGGGTGAACTGCGAAACCACCAGCGCCCCGACCTCCTCCGCTGCCGAGGCCAGAGCGAGCGCGGAGCGGTTCAGGTTGCCCGCCGCGTCGTCGAAGATGCGCAAATTTGCCACCTTGCCAGCCAAGAAGACCGCGTCCTCCGCCGTATCCTCATGCGTCACGCCCACCAGCAGCAGGAACCCCCGGCCAATCGCACCGACCGTTTCGCCGTGCGCCGTAACGCGGGCCTGACTGACGCGCTGCACGAGGATACGCACGATCAACCCTCACCTAGCGTTGCCACCGCCAGCGCCGCAATCCCTTCCTCCCGACCGACAAAGCCCATCCCCTCGTTCGTCGTCGCCTTGACGCCGACCGCGTCTTCGGCGATCCCCAGCGCCTCCGCGATGACCCGGCGCATGGCGGGGACGTGCGGGCCGATCCGGGGCGCTTCCGCGATCACGGTCGCGTCGACGTTCACCACGGCGAAGCCGCGTGCGGCAACCAGCGCCCGCACACGGGCCAGCAGATCGCGGCTCTCGGCGTCTTTGAAGGCCGGGTCAGACGGCGGAAAATGCTGCCCAATGTCGCCCAGGGCGGCGGCCCCCAGAATCGCGTCGGCGATCGCGTGCAAGAGCACGTCGGCGTCCGAATGCCCCGCCAACCCCCGTGAATGCGGAATCCGCACGCCGCCCAGCACCAGTGCTCGACCTTCGGCAAAGCGATGCGCGTCGTATCCGATCCCCGACCGATACGTCATGACGATTCGTGGCTCCTCGCTGCTAGCTTCTAGCTCCGAGCCCGTGATCCCGCGGGATCGCCTCGGCGACGACCAGGTCCTCGCGGTGCGTGATCTTCAGATTACTGGGAGCGCCGGGGACGATCCGGACCGGCCAGCCGAGGAGTTCGAAGAGCGCCGCCTCGTCAGTGACGGTCAGGTCGTGTAGAGCAGTGTATTCGAACGCCTCCCGTAACCGCGCCAGGACGAATGCCTGCGGCGTCTGCGCCGCCCAGAGGTCAGCGCGCGGGACGGTCGCGGCAATTTGCCCGTTGACCACCCGCTTGATCGTGTCGGTCACCGGCACGGCGGCAATCGCGGCGCCGGTCGCGGTCGCCGCCGCGACACAGGCGTCAAAGAGCGCGGCCGGTGCGAAAGGCCGGGCGCCGTCGTGAATGGCGACAATCTCGACCTCGTCAGGCACGGCGGCGAGTCCGGCGGCGACGGAGTCCTGGCGCCGCTCCCCGCCCGCGACAATCGCCGTCACCTTCGTCCATGGGCCCGCTGCTACCAGTTCGACCGCGGTCGCCCTCGTGTGCTCACCGACAACGATCACAACCGCCGCGATTGATGCCGCCGCCTCGACGGCGTCCAGCGCGTAGGCGAGGATCGGCCGACCGGCCAGCGGCAGGAAGACTTTATCCGCCGCGCCGAACCGCTCCCCGCGCCCGGCGGCGACGATGACAGCCGCCGCGGGCGTTCGAGGTTCGGCGTTCGGTCCCGAGGAATCGAGGGATCGGCGGTTAGCGTTGTTCATCGCGTCGAACGTCGAACTCGTTCCGCCGAACTCCGTAGGCGCTCGACCGCTTCGTACGGCACGGGTGGGCCGCCCAGCTCCCGCCCCGGCTTGAAACGAGGCCCGTGGTAGTCGCTGCCGCCGGTGGGGATGAGTCCCCACTGGTCGGCGAGGCGGTGCAGCTCCGCTCGCTCCTCCTCGTCATACTCGCCGTACCACGTTTCGAGGCCGAGGAGGCCGGCGGGTACGAGGCGAGCCAGGATGCCCTCGACGTCGCCGGTCGAATAGGGATGCGCCAGCACCGGCACGCCGCCGCCCTTGCGGATCAGCACAACCCCCTCCTCCGGCGACACTTTCTGCCGCGCCACGAAGGCCGGCCGGCCCGGCGTCAGGAAGCGGTCGAAGGCGTCGGTGATAGAGGCGACGTACCCGGCTTCGATTAAGGCGCGGGCGACGTGCGGCCGGCCGATGGTGCCGACCCCGGCGAGCTCCCGGACCCGATCCAACTCGATCCGGATGCCGAGCCCGCGCAGCTTGGCGACAATCCGCTCGATGCGCTCCCGCCGCTTCTGGGCGAACCAATCGAGCCCAGCCAGCAAGTCGGGCTCGTCCCGGTCGACAAAGTAGCCGAGGATGTGCGCCTCGTGCCGGCCCAGGTCGGTGCTAAGCTCGACGCCGGGGACCAGCTCGATGCCGAGTGTCGCTGCCTCGGCCTCGGCCTCCGCCAGCCCGTCCAGGGTGTCGTGGTCGGTGAGGCCGAGCACGCGAAGCCCCCGTCGCTTGGCCTCTTGCACCAGGGCGGCGGGGGCGAGCAGACCGTCCGAAACGGTGCTATGACTGTGCAGATCGACCGGATTCGGGACGTTGACGGTGGCAGCGTTGGTGTTCACCTGGACGGCGCGTGTTTATCGCGGCTCAACGACGAGGCGGATTGCGGTCCGGTCCTCGTTGTCGATGGTGACGTCGATAAACGCCGGGAGACAGATCGCCTCGATCCCGGTTTCGCGCAGGTAGTCGCGGGCGATTGCTACCGCCTTGACCGCCTGGTTGGTGGCGCCGGCGCCAATGGCCTGCACCTCGGCCCGGCCAACCTCGCGCACAACCCCGGCAATGGCGCCGGCGACGGCGCTCGGGCGCGACCGGGCCGAGACCTTCAGCACTTCGCCGTTCTGATGGGCCGGCGGCGCCGGCTGGGCCAGCTCGGCCGGCGCCGCCGGCTCGAAGTCATGCCCCGTGCCCTCACCGTCGAGTTCGACCGGGGCCGCCTGCACCGCGGCCGTGACGGCGGGCGAGTCGCTCGACACGTCGGCAGGCGCCGGCTTGGCCCAGGAGGGAACGTGGGGCGTGCGACCCCCGTCGATCGAGACCGCCTCGGCCGGGACGTCTTCTTGCGCGTCCCGCGCGGCAACCTCGTCTTCGGCGTCGACCTCAACCTCGTCGCCGTCGGGTGGGAAGTGCGAGCCGGTGGGGTCGATCTTGATGTCGCGCAGGTCGAGTTTGCTAAAAAACCGGTTCATGCGTGAGGTCTCCCTTGCGTGCGCGACCGACCGTCGGCCGTGCCCATGTCGAGTCGGTCTACCCGTGAGATCGCCCGGCAGGTGCCGTGCATCGCATCGAGTTCGATGAGAACCGCGTTGAAGGTGACCGGCCCGTCGCCCACGATGGTACGGCCGGGTCGCTGGGTCAGAAAGCGGCGCAGCGTCGGTTCGATTGCCGCGCCGATGATCGAGTCGCGTGGCCCGACCATTCCGAGATCCGTCACATACCCCGTCTCCCCCGGTAATACCCGCGCATCGGCCGTCGGCACGTGCGTATGTGTGCCCACGACGGCGGCCACCCGGCCGGCGAGGTGCCAGCCCATTGCCAGCTTCTCCGAGGTCGCCTCGGCGTGGAAGTCTACGACAACCAGCGGTCGTGGCGCAGTGCCCCCGCCGTCAGCCAGCAGAAACCCATCGATAGCCCGGAAGGGATCGTCCAGCGGCGCCATAAAGATCCGGCCCATCAGGCTGACCACCGTCACGTCGGCGCCCTTGAGCTTGGTCGACCAGGCGCTTTGGCCGGGGAGGCCGGCCGGGAAGTTGAGCGGCCGCAGGATGCGCAAGTCCTCGTCGGCCAGCGCCTCGTCGATCTCTGGCCGCGCCCAAACATGGTTGCCCGTGGTAATGACGTCGGCGCCCGCATCACGCAGTTCGCGGGCGGTGCGGTTGGTGAGGCCGCGTCCGCCCGCGCTGTTCTCCCCATTGATGACGACGAGGTCGGCGTCGAGTTCCTGACGCAGCCCCGGCAGGATGCGGCGACAGGCCCGCCGCCCCGGCGAGCCCACGACGTCGCCGACGGCCAGCACCCGGATCGTCTCCGGGTCCGACCCGTCGCCGTCGAGCGGCGGCGGGTGTTGAGCCTCAGGGGGCGGTTCCTGCGCCGCCGCCTTAGCGAGCATACTCGACCGCGCGGGTCTCCCGGATCACCGTGACCTTGATTTGGCCGGGGTACTCCAGGGTCTCCTCGATCTTCTTCACCACGTCCCGCGCCAAACGGCTGGCGCCGAGATCGTCGATGTTGCTCGGCGAGACGAGGATCCGCACTTCGCGACCGGCCTGAATCGCGAACGACTTCTCGACGCCGTCGAAGGAGTTGGCGACCCCTTCCAGCGCCTCCAGCCGCTTGATGTACGTCTCGACCATCTCGCGCCGGGCACCGGGGCGCGCGCCGCTGATGGCGTCCGCCGTGGCGACGATGAACGCCTCGACCGTCTGCGGTTCCTCCTCCCCGTGGTGGGCCGCGATGGCGTGGACGATCTTCGCCGACCGTCCGAGCCGCTTCGCGATCTCACCACCGATCAAGGCGTGCGGCCCCTCGACCTCGTGGTCGACCGCCTTGCCGATGTCGTGCAGCAACCCGGCGGTCTTGCAGACATTGACGTCGGCGCCGATCTCCGCCGCCAGCGCGGCGGCGATCATCGAGACCTCCAGCGAGTGGTGCAGCATGTTCTGCCCGTAGCTGGTGCGGAACTTGAGCCGGCCCAATAGCTTGATCAGGTCCGGATGGAGCCCAACGACGGTCGCCTCGTAGGCGACGCGCTCGCCCTCCTCCCGCATCGTCTGGTCCAGTTCCATCCGCACCTTGGCCACGACCTCCTCGATTCGGGCCGGATGGATCCGTCCGTCCTGTAGGAGGCGCTGCAAGGCCATGCGCGCCACTTCGCGCCGCACCGGGTCGAAGCCGGAGACGGTGATCACCTCCGGCGTGTCGTCGACGATCAGGTCGACCCCGGTCGCCTGTTCGAGGGCGCGGATATTCCGCCCCTCACGACCGATGATCCGACCCTTCATGTCGTCGCTCGGCAGCGGCACGACGGAGATCGTGGTTTCGGCCACATAGTCGGTCGCGATCCGCTGGATCGTCGTCGCCAGAATCTTGCGCGAGCGGCGGTCCGCTTCCTCGTGCATCTCTTGTTCGACTTCGTGCAGCCGCCGGGTCGCCATCGCCCGCGCTTCGTGTTCGACTTCGGCCACCAGTTGCAGCTTCGCCTCGTCGGCCGTCAGCCCGGCGATGCGCTCCAGTTCTTGCAGGTGCCGGCCCCGCGCCGACTCCAGTTCATGAAGCTGTTGGGATCGTTCCTGCTCCCACGCCTGCACCCGGCGCGACTGCTCCAGATCCCATTCTTCCCGGGCCTGGGTGGCCGCTTGCTCCTGTTTCCGCACCGCCTGCTCACGCTGTTCGAGCGAGGCGGTCTTGCGATCGAGGTTCTCCTCCTTCTGTTCGACTCGTCGTTCGATCCGTTCGACTTCCTTGCGGCGCTGGGTGAGTTCTCGATCCACATCGCCGCGAAGTCGGATTGCTTCGTCCTTGGCCGCAATCGCCGCGTCTCGCCGTGTTGCTTCCGCTTCCCCCAGCATGCGCTGAGCCTCGTCCCGCGCCGTGCGGACGCGGGAGTGCGCACGCTTGTCGAGGTAGAAGTAGGTCGCGAAAAACGCCAGACCACCGGCGAGCAGCGCGCCGAGGACGAACATGATGACGTTGTCCATGAACGCCGCTCCTCATGGGTAGTAGGTTCCCCCATTCGGGGGTTGATAGATTGTTAAGGTGGATGGGCGCGTGGCACGCCGCAATCGCCGGCTACCGCGTGGCTGCCGGCGTAGGCGGGACCTCGCGCGTTTGCCCTCTCCAGGGGGATGATACGGGTCGTCGTGAAAGAGCGTCAAGCGAAACGGGGGCGGCGGCGAGGCGGAAAGCGGAAAGCGGAAGGCGGTGGGTGCCGGACGGATGGGCGATGATGGAACGAAGGTACTAGTCATTCGGTGAAGGGAGCGGACATGATCGATGCGGGTTTGCGGGGGCGGGTAGCGCTTGTCACAGGAGGGAATCAGGGAATCGGCGCCGCCGCGGTACGCGCGCTGGCGGAGCAGAGCGCGGCGGTCTTTATCACCTACTTACGGTTGGGGAAAGATGACCCAGGCGTGCAGGCGACCAAGTTGGACGCGTATGCCAGCGCGCGGGCGCAAACGGCGGATGCGCTGGTCGACGAGATCAGGAGCGCGGGAGGCCGGGCGGCGGCGTTCGAGGCCGACCTGGCCGACCCCTCGGTCGTGCCAGTCATCTTCGATTATGCCGAGGCCGCATTGGGACCGGTCGAGATCCTGTTCAACAACGCCGATACCTGGGTCGCCGATACCTTTCTCCCCGATGCAAAGGACGACTTTGGCCGTAACTTGACGCCGGTGACGGCGATTACGCATGACCACAGTTTCAGCGTCAACAGCCGGGCCACGGCCCTCCTGATCGCCGAGTTCGCTCGCCGCCATATCGCCCGCGGCGCCGATTGGGGCCGGATCATCAGCATGACCTCCGGCGGCGAGGGCGGCTTCGCCCGCGAAGTCTCCTACGGCGCCAGCAAGAACGCCCTCGAAAGCTACACCCAAGCGGCAGCCTGGGAACTTGGCAAATACGGCATCACCGCCAACATCCTCTACCCACCCCCGACCGACACCGGCTGGATCACCCCTGAGATGGCCGCCCAATTCGCCAGCGAAGGCCCCCTCTACCATGTCGTTCAACCCGAAGACGTCGCCGACGTCGTCGTCTTCTTGGCGTCGCACCAGGCGCGATTCGTGACCGGTCAGAAGATCAGGATGTGGTGAATGGAGGTGGGACAGGCGGTTGCCAGCGGGTGATATCGGGGATCTCATCGAAATCTGTGTCGAAGGTGGCGAGTTCGACGTCCGTGTGCCTGGCATAGGATGCCGCAAGCGCGTCCATGAAGCCGAGTTTGGGATGGCTCGCCCAAAGATCAAGCGCGCGCGGGATGACGCGTTTGCCGCGAAGTCTCATGCCTCGCAGGTTCAACACGGTTGAGAGACGACCGGCCGCGTCAGGAACGCCGTGGTTGTAGTGTGCCTTGGAGGTCAGGACGAAGGCGACCTCGGCAATGATGGCGTCGGAGGTCGTGAGCGTGACTTCCCCGCGGTCGGCGCGCAGAATGAGGTCACTTGCAATCAGATTCATCCGTTGGACTTCGGGAAGAGGTGACCGGGTAAGTGCGCGCAAGAAGAAGGTCGCGTCCAAGAAGATCATTGGCGCGCCATGCGTTGAACCCGCCGATGTGCTTCCTCTTCCATGGCCTCGGCAATCTCCCGATCGAGATCGACCGATTCGTTGGGTAACGCGTCGATCGAGTTTAATACCGATTCTAGTGTGAACCGCGCGGGCCGGAGCTCGACAGTTCCCTCGTCTTGCACGACGAAAGCAATCTTGTCTGCCGCGCCGATGCCAAGGTGGCGGCGGATCTCGACTGGGATGGTCACCTGCCCTTTGCTACTGATCGTCGAAACGATCTCGTGCATGGCGCCACCTGAGGTAAAGCACACGTACATTGGTAAAGATATGATGCCATGTGCTTTACCGATAAGCAATCAGCAGCAAGCAGGCAACCGGTGTGGACGCTATCGAACGAGGGACCGCTACCGTTTGACCAGATCCGCCGCTTCCTCGTCCTCCAGCGCCGCCAGTTCCGACCCGCCCCCGTCCTCGTCGACCGGTTCCTCGTCGTTGGCGTTCCAAATGTCGTCATAGGCCGCTTCGTTGGTGACGCCGGCGAACTCGTCGAGGCCGAAGATGCGGGCGGCGTTGCCGTAGAAGATGCGGTCGCGCTCCGCCCGCGTCAGGCGCAGCAGATCGAAGACGGCCTGCCAGTCGGCGATTTCGTGCCCCATCTTCTCCATCCCGCGGTCGGAGCCGAAGACCAGCTTGAAGGGGAGATCTCCGGGCCAATGAGACGGCGCTCGAAGGCGTGGCGGCGGACCAGCTCGCCGCCGGAGATGTCCCAGAAGACGTTGCGCCGCCAGCGGGCGATGTGGCAGGCGTAGTCGTACTGCCCGACGCCGAGGTGGGCGCCGATGACGCGCAACCGGGGGAAGGTGAAGGCGATCGAGTCGAGGTTGATCGGGTCCATGTGGGCCGACGAGAAACCCTCGCCCGCCGTGCGCTTCTCCCAGAAGCGGGTGCGCCTGACTACCTCCGGGTCAAACGGATCGGTATCGCGAAAATCGACCCCGCCGCCGACGACCCCGGTGTGGAAGAGGCAGACCATCCCCAGCTTCTCGGCCTCGGCGTAGATCGGCCAGTAGTCGCGGTCGTCGTAGTTCTTGACCGCGTGGATGATCTTCAACCCCCGGAAACCGCGGTCGTGCGCCCCCCGGATTGATTCAGGGGTGTCGGTCTCCAGCTCGACGCCGTACATGCCGACGAAGCGGTCAGGATAGCGCGCGATTGCCATCGCCACGCGGTCGTTGTAATCGGCCCAGCGGCTGCCGAGGAGCGCGACCTTGACGATGTGGTGCCGCTCGCAGGTTTCGACCAGTTCATCGAGGGCGGCCTCCGGCTCCCGGTCCTCGCCCCACGGGAAGTGGACGTGGGTGTCGAAGATGCGGTCGGGCTGCAAGTGGTCGCGTTCACGCGGGTGTTGGTTATCGGTCACGAAGGGGGTTGTTCCTTTCACGATGGTGGCTAAGCCGGGCCGTCGCCCCGAGGGCAATGCCCCAGACCAGGAACATCGCCTCCCACGCCGCCGCGATCCAAAAATACCGCGAGTTCGGGGAATGGCCTTCGGCACGAGGTGACAGGACGTCGGTGACGAGCAGGAGACTCTGGACCAGACCGACCGTGCCGCGCAATGTCAGGATCGCGGCGCCGGCCCAGGCGCAGAAGACCAGCGGCCGGCGAGGGATCGTCCTACCCCAGGGTTGGATCAGGGCGAGCGCAATGAACGCGGCGATGACGGCGAGGACGGTATCGACGAGGTTGTAGACGAAGAACCATGTCCTGCCAAACGCCTCGTCGAAGTCGTCCTGGTCGCCTGGGAAGGCCGCTGAGATGCCAAGCGCCCACCAGACGTGCGGCACGATGTAGACGACCGCCAGAGCGCACACCACGTAGCCGACCCACGCGCGACTCCGTAAGCGGGCGCTAGGCACCGTTGTTGAATTGGAACGGGGTTCGATCATATCTTCAAGCAACTGATTCGCTCGCTTTTCCTGGATGAATCGGATCCGGCAGCCCTCCGAGGGCCGCGGTGAGGGCAGGGGCAAAAGCAGGCGGGTCGGAGGCGAGCACGACGACCTCACCGCCGCCGAGGAAGGCACAGTAGTCGCGCAGGCTGGCGGCGACGTCGGCAGCCAGGCGGTCGGTGACGCGGACGCCCGGCTCCAGATGGGCGATTTTGACCGTGAAGACACGCTCCTTGCGCCGGTAGACCGGGTCGAGACGGCCGACAAGACGGCCCCGGTGCAGGATGGGCAGGCTGAAGTAGCCGTAGCGCCGCTTCGGCTCCGGCGTGTAGACCTCGATCCGGTACTCGAATCCGAAGAGCGCTTCCGCCCGGCCTCGGTGCCAAACCAAACTGTCGAACGGAGAAAGGAGCGTCGTCAGCGTCGGCTTGCCGCGACCGGCGCGTAGGTCGTCAAGCACCGGCGCCAGCGCGGGATCGAGCCAGGCCGGTTCCGCAAAGCCAGCGACGTCGAGCGGGATAGCCACTCCCTCGTCGGCCATGCAACGGAGTTCCTGCCTGGCGTCTTTGAGCGGGACGTGGGCGCGGCCGCCGGTGCGGAAGTAGTCGGCAACCCAACGCGGTGTGGCGACGCCCATCGCCCGCAGCGAGCGGGAAGCGAAGTAGCGCCGCTGCTCCTCGATGGAGGGCAGGTCGCCGGCGTAGCCGTTCGGCAGGACCCGCTCGGTGAGATCGTAGACGCGCTCGAAGCCGATGCGGCGGAGGATCATCAGGTCGCCGCGCGTCCAGAGTACGTCGAGCGCTGCTCGCGCGGGCTTGCCGCCATACCAGGTCCATGCTTTGGGCCGGGGGCCATCCGGACGCTCGAACGCCCGTGAGGTGAGAGGGCCGCGCTCGCGGATCAAGGTCAGGACGTGATCGATCACCTCGGCGTTCTGCTGTTCCCAGCCGGCGATCGGGGAGTCTGGTCCGACGTAGTAGGCCATGTTGCGGCGGAAGTAGGGATACGCCTCGATCGGCACGAGGGCGGCAGCGTGCGCCCAATACTCTATCAATGCGCCGTCGGGGTAGTGTAGCGCCGCAAGGTCTGCCGGGTCGTACGCGCCGACCCGGCTCCAGAGCACCGTTTCGTGAGACCGGGCGACGACGCTGATCGTATCGAGCTGGACACAGCCGAGGTGGCGGATCGTCTCGAGCAGGCGTTCCTTCGTCGCCTTCCCCCGTGGCCGGCGGTCGAGCCGCTGGGCGATGACCGCCAGCATCCGCGCTTCGTCGAGGGTGCAAGCGATGGGATCGGCGGCGGCTGAGGCGTTCATTTCGCGTCGATCGATGATCACGTCAGCCGCCGTCATCTTTGATGCAACTCCCTCGATACGGACATCCGTTCTCAATGCCGAGATGATGCCAGACGTTGATGTAATGATCCAGCACGGGATCGTGTGAGATGCGCGGCATTTCTGTAGGGGCGAGAGTCGGTGACTCGCCCTGGTTCTCCAAGCGGCACCGCGTCTGTCATGTACCAGGGCGAGTCACCGACTCGCCCCTCCATGGATGCGTTCCCAGCGCAGGCGCCAGACCATCATCATCGCCTCCAGCACGATCCGGCGCGAGAGCTTCGATTTGCCCGCCCGGCGATCGACGAAGGTGATCGGTTCCTCGACGACGCGGAAGCCGGATCGCAAGGTGCGGTAGGTCGTTTCGATCTGGAAGACATACCCGTCGGACTGGATTGAAGCCAGGTCGAGGGCCGCCAATGTCTCGCGGCGGTAGACCTTGAACCCGCCGGTGAGGTCCGCGATCGGGACGCCGAGGACGAGGCGGGCGTAGAGTCCGCCAAAGCGGCTAATCAGGCGGCGTTGGAACGCCCAGCCGCGGGTGCTGCCACCGGCGACGTAGCGGGAGCCGAGGACGAGGTCGGCGTCTTGGGCGCGTTGGACGAGGCGCGCCAGGTCTGCCGGCGCGTGCGAGTGGTCGGCATCCATCTGCGCGATCAGGTCGGCGTCACCGGCCAGCGCGGGGTCGAAGCCGGCGACGTAGGCACGGCCGATCCCTTCTTTGCGCGGGCGATGCAGCACCTCGACGCGGCCGGGAAAGCGGCGGGCGAGGTCGTCGGCGATCTGGCCGGTGCCGTCGGGCGAGCTGTCGTCGACGACGATGACGCGATAGGTCGGCCCCAAACCGAGCACGTCGGGGATAAGCGTTTGCAGGTTCTCCCGCTCGTTGTAGGTCGGGATGACGACGGTGACGGAGGGACCGGGCAAACGGTCAGCCCCCCTCGTTCTTGCGGCGCGAGAGGTGGAAGGCAACCTGGGCCAGCAGCGCGTCGATGTCGAACGGTTTCGCCAGCGCCGCGTCGGCCTCGCTCAAGTCCTCGGACTTGTGGCGGATGTTGCGCCCGGCCGACATGGCGACGATCGGGATGCCGGCGGTTTCCGGGTCCCCCTTGAGGCGCTTGATCGCGGTGCCGCCATCGACGCCGGGCAGCATCACGTCCATCAAGATCAAATCGGGGTTCCACTCGCGGGCCAGCATCAGCCCCTGCGCGCCGTCGCGGGCAATCGCGACCGTATAGCCCTCCCCCACGAGGACGGCCTCGATCAGGTCCGCAACCGCGGGCTCATCGTCGACGATCAGGATCCGTGGCGGCACGAGGGCGACTCCCGAGAGTACCGAGTACCGAGTACCGAGTACCGAGTGACCTGTCGATCATTATCGCTGATAGTCGGGCATGGCGCGTATGCCCTATGCAGAGAGCGTGCCCACATTTCAGCGTTCAGTGTTCAGCCCTCGGTACTCGGTACTCGGTACTCACGCGGTCTCGCTGATGCGGGCGCCGAGCGCTTGCAGCTTGCGGACCAGGCCGTCGTAGCCGCGGTCGATGTGGTGGACGTCGGTGATCGCGGTGCGGCCGTCGGCGACGAGGCCGGCGAGGACCATGCCCGCCCCGGCGCGGATGTCGAGGGCGCGGACTTCGGCGCCATGGAGCTTGGTCGGTCCGGTGAACTCGGCGTGGGTGCCGTAGCGGTCGGCCGCGTACTTCTCGACCCAGATCCGCGCCCCCATCTTCACCAACTCGTCGGTATAGCGCAGGCGGTCGTCGAAAACGCGCTCGTGGATCTTCGACGTGCCCTCGGCCTGAGTCATGAGGACGGCGAAGGCGGCCTGGAGATCGGTCGGAAAGCCGGGGAAGGGGAGCGTCTGCACCTCGACGGCGCGCAGTGTCTCGCCGGGCCGAACAAGCATGTTTTCGTCGGCGACCCAAACCTCGGCCCCGGCCTCGCGCAACTTGGCGGTCAATGGCAACATGTCCGGCTCGCGCACTCGGCGCAACGTCACCTCGCCGCCGGTGATCGCCGCGCCGATGGCGTACGTGCCGGCTTCCAAGCGGTCGGGCAGGATCGACTCGGAGACGCCGCGCAGGCGGTCGACCCCCTCGACCGTGATGATCGGTGATCCGAGGCCGGAGATGCGGGCGCCCATGCGCGTCAGCATCGTGCCGAGGGCGACGATCTCCGGCTCGCAGGCGGCGTTGACGATCATCGTCCGCCCGTCGGCCAGCGCCGCGGCCATAAGGAGGTTCTCGGTGCCAGTGTGGCTCGGGTAGTCCATGTAGATGCGGGCGCCGCGCAGGCCGACCGACGTGGCGACGATCTGGCGTTCGCCGAACGTCACCTCGGCGCCCATCTGGCGGAAGCCGCGGACATCGACGTCGACCGGACGCGCGCCGAGCTGGCAGCCACCGGGCGTCGAGGCGCTGACCTCGCCAGCGCGGGCCAGCAGCGGACCGGCAACGAGGAAGGAGGCCCGCATCTTGGCGACCAACTCCGGCGGCGCGGCGGTGTTGGTGATCTTCGCCGCGCGGACGCGGATGCGGCGGTGCTCCGGCGAGTAGTCGACCTCCGCACCGAGGGCGTCCAGCAGCGCGACCATGTTCTGGATGTCGGCCAGGGCCGGCACGTTGGTGAGAATACACTCTTCGCCGGTGAGGAGCGTGGCGGCCAGGAGCGGCAGCGCCGCGTTCTTCGAACCGCCGATCGTCACCTCACCGCGCAACGGCTCGCCGCCGTCGATCTCGATGACGCGCCGGGGCACCGCGTCGGTGGTCGGGGCGGTCAGGTCAACACGGGCTGGCGTGCCGGCAGTCGTTACCATGGGTCGTTGTGCTCCGGGCCGCGCACCATCTGACGGCAGGCCGGAGCGGGGGTCGGCGCGCCGCGGAGGACCGCGTCGCGGCGTTTGAACGACGGGTCGTGTCCGGACGGACTATACCGTAAACGACGCGTTAGGCGTTAGGCGTTAGGCGCTAGGCCGCGGTTGCACCCCGTCATGCTGAGGCATCGAAGCATCCCCGCGCGAAGCGCAGCTCAGCGGCGGCACGACGGACCGGCGTCGCCGGGGGATGCTGCGGCGTCGCCGCAACATGACGGAGCTTGGCAAACGCCGCCTGGGCGTTAGGGGCTACGTCGTTCTCCCTAACGCCTAACGCCGAAGCCCTTAGCTCTCGCCGCCGCCGGTCGGCGAAGGCGGGCCGCCGCGACGGCTGCCGCGGCGCTGGCCCACGCGGAGGCGGACGGCGGCGCGGCGCAACGAGGCTTCGGCCTGGTCCAGGTCGATCTGGTCGCGCGGGCTAGTTAATGACTCCTCGGCGCGACGGCGGGCCTGTTCGGCGCGGGAGACGTCGATCTCCTCCGCCCGCTCCGCCGAGTCGGCGAGGACGATCACCTTCGTCGGCGTGACTTCCATAAACCCGCCGAAGACGACGAGCGCCTGCTCGCTGTTCCCCTTCTTGATCCGCAGCTCTCCCTCGGCGAGGGTCGTAATCAGCGGCGCATGTCGCGGCAGAATGCCGAGCGTCCCGTCCGTCCCCGGCGCCACGACCATGTCGACGTCGGACTCGGTGAAGACGACCCGCTCCCCGGTGACGATTTCCACGTCGAGTGTTGCCATGGTGCTCCCTTCGGTCGCGGGGTCAGGAGTCAGGAGTCAGGAGTCAGGAGTCAGGAGTCAGGAGTCAGGGACGACGCGGCGTTCTCTCCCTGACCCCTGACTCCTGACTCCTAACCCCTAGAAGCCATCTTCTCGGCCGCCGCGACGACCATGTCGATGCCGCCGACATACATGAAGGCCTGCTCCGGCTTGTCGTCGTGCGTGCCCTCGAGGATCTCCTTGAAGCCGCGGACTGTCTCCTCGCGGGTGACGTACTGGCCAGGCGTGCCGGTGAACTGCTCGGCGGTGAAGAAGGGCTGCGAGAAGAAGCGCTCGATGCGGCGGGCGCGGTTGACCGTCTGCCGGTCGTCGTCGCTCAGTTCCTCGACGCCGAGGATGGCGATGATGTCCTGCAAGTCACGGTAGCGCTGCAAGACGCGCTGCACTTCGCGGGCAACCTCGTAGTGGTCCTGTCCGACGATGGCAGGATCGAGGATGCGGGAGCTCGAAGCGAGCGGGTCGACCGCCGGGTAGATGCCGCGCGAGGCGATCGAGCGTTCGAGCGAGATCGTGGCGTCGAGGTGGGCGAAGGTCGCGGCCGGAGCCGGGTCGGTGTAGTCATCAGCCGGCACGAAGACGGCCTGCACGGAGGTGATCGAGCCGGTCTTGGTCGACGTAATCCGCTCCTGGAGTTGCCCCATCTCGGCGGCGAGGGTCGGCTGGTAGCCGACGGCGCTCGGCATGCGGCCGAGGAGCGCCGAGACTTCGGAACCGGCCTGGACGAAGCGGAAGATGTTGTCGATGAAGAGGAGGACGTCGCGGCCCTCGTCGCGGAAGTACTCGGCGACCGTCAGGCCGCTCAGGCCAACGCGCAGGCGAGCGCCCGGCGGCTCGTTCATCTGTCCGAAGATCATCGACGTCTTGTCGAGCACGCCGGACTCGTGCATCTCGCGGTAGAGTTGCGTGCCTTCGCGCGTCCGCTCGCCCACGCCAGCGAACACGGAGTAGCCGCCGTGCTCGGTGGCGATGTTGCGGATGAGCTCGGTGATGATGACCGTCTTGCCCACGCCGGCGCCACCGAAGACGCCGGTCTTGCCTCCCCTGGTAAATGGAGCGATCAGGTCGATGACCTTGATCCCGGTCTCGAAGACCTCAACGGTTGTCGCTTGCTCCTCGAACGACGGGGCCGGGCGGTGGATCGGGTAGTAGGTCTTGGCCTCGACCGGACCGGCCTGGTCGATCGGCTCGCCGACGACGTTGAGGATGCGGCCCAGCGTCTCCGGGCCAACCGGAACCGCAATCGCCTGGCCGGTGTCGACCGCGTCCATGCCGCGGCGCAGGCCGTCGGTCGTGCTCATGGCGACGGCGCGGACCCAGTCGTTACCGAGGTGATACTGCGTTTCGAGCGTGAGAACGCTGTCGTCCTCCATCTTGATCTCGATGGCGTTGTAGATCTCCGGCAATTGATCCGGCGGGAACTCGACGTCGACCACCGGCCCAAGGATCTGGACGACCTTGCCGGTGGCGCCCTGGGTGGTTGTTTGTGGTTGTTCCGCGGCGGCGACCATATCTTCCTCCGAGCTTCTAGCTACTAGCTGCTAGCCTTTAGCACTTGGCTTTCGGCTGGCCCGCGACATAATCTGGCGTCTGCTCTCGTTCGGCTCACTGCTAGCGGTTAGAAGCTCGAAGCTCGAAGCTCGAAGCTAGCAGCTAGTGACTATCCGCTCAGCGCATTCGCGCCGGCGGCGATTTCCGCAATCTCGCTGGTGATTTGGGCTTGGCGGGCCTTGTTGCGTTCCAGCCGCAGGTCGGAAATCAAATCCTTGGCATTGTCGGTCGCGTTGCGCATCGCCACCATCCGGGCCGAATGCTCCGACGCGATCGACTCCAGCATCGCTTGGTATATCTGGATCTCGATGAAGCGCGGTAGGAGGCTCTCCAACACCGCCGCCGGGCTCGGCTCGAAGATGTAATCGGTGTAGAGTCCGACGCCTTCCGGCTTCTCGATTGGCAGGATCTGGCGGACCTCGGGTGATTGGGTCAGGGTGTTGACGAAGCGGGCGAAGACGATGTAGACGGCGTCGACCTTGCCGCCGATGAAGTCATCCAGGGCAACCTGGGCGATCGGGCGGAGGTCATCGAGCGAGACCTTGTCGCCCAAGCCGGTGAATTCGGCCACGACGTCTTGGCGCGCGCGGAGCATGAAGTCGCGGCCCTTCTTGCCGGCGGCGATGACCTCGACCGGTACGTTGGCCTCGGCCCGGATGTAGCGGCTGGCGCGGCGCAGGATGTTCGAGTTGAGCGCACCGGTCAGACCGCGGTCCGGCGTGATCAAAATGACCGCCGCGTTCGTGATCTCCCGCTGAACGAGCAGCGGGAATCGGGCCAGATCCTGTGGGTCGATCTGCAACGAAGCGAGGTCGGCGATCACGCCCTGGAGGCGGTCGGCGTAGGGGCGGCTGGCGAGCACCCGCTGCTGCGCCCGCCGCATCTTCGAGGCGGAAACCATCTCCATCGCCCGCGTGATCTGGGAGACGTTGCCAACGCTCTTGATTCTGCGGTTGAGTTCACGCGTGCTTGCCACGTTAGCTCCTAGCTCCTAGCTCCTAGCTCCTAGCTCCTAGCTCCTAGCTTCTAGCACTCGGTACTCGGTACTCGGTACTCGGTACTCGGTACTCACCGCGCGGCGGCTGCCTCCGCGGGCTTCGATGCCCACTGAGAGCCGGCCTTGAAGTCCTCGGTTGCCTTCTTGAGCGCCTCGATCAGGTCGTCGTTGAGCTCCTTCTCCGTTCGAATCCGATCGAGGATCTCCGGGTGGGCGGTGCGTAGGTTTTCCAGCAACGCGGCCTCGAAGGCGCGAACCTGATCGACCTCGACGTCGTCGACGAAACCGTTGGTCGCCATCCAGATCACCGCGACCTGCTCTTCGACCGGCATCGGCTGGTACTGGTCCTGCTTCAGAATCTCGGTCAGGCGCTGGCCGCGTTCGACCTGGGCACGGGTAGACGGGTCGAGGTCGCTGGTGCCGAGTTGGGCGAACGCCCGCAACGAGTCATAGTTCGCCATGTCGAGACGCAGGCGGCCCTGCGCCTGGCGCATGGCCTTGATCTGGGCGGCGGTGCCGACGCGGGAAACCGAGACGCCGGCATTCACCGCCGGCCGGATGCCCGCGAAGAAGAGGTCCGGTTCGAGGTAGATCTGACCGTCGGTGATCGAGATGACGTTGGTGGGGATGTAGGCCGACACGTCGTTCGCCTGCGTCTCGATCACCGGCAGTGCCGTCAGCGAGCCGCCGCCGAGCTGCTCGTTGAGGCGTGCGGCGCGCTCCAGCAGGCGGGAGTGCAGGTAGAAGACGTCGCCGGGGTACGCCTCGCGGCCCGGCGGGCGGCGCATCAGCAGCGACACCTGGCGGTAGGCCCAGGCGTGCTTGGAAAGGTCGTCGTAAAAGCAGACCGCATCGCGGCCGGATTCCATAAACTCCTCGCCCATAGCGCAGCCGGCGAAGGGGGCAATGTACTGGAGCGCGGCCGGGTCGGCGGCGGAGGCGGCGACGACGATGGTGTGCTCCATCGCGCCGTGCTCCTCGAGCACGCGCACGGTTTGGGCGATCTGGGCGCGCTTCAGACCGATCGCGACGTAGATGCAAATCGCGTTCTGGCCCTTCTGGTTGATGATCGTGTCGAGGATGATCGCCGACTTGCCGATCTGGCGGTCGCCGATGATCAGTTCGCGCTGGCCACGGCCGATCGGGATCATCGAGTCGATCGCCTTGATGCCGGTCTGGAGCGGGGTGTCGACGTCCTGGCGGAGGACGACGCCCGGGGCGATGCGCTCGATGGGGCGGGATTTCTCCGTGTTGATCGCGCCCTTGCCGTCGATCGGCTGACCGAGGGCATTGACCACTCGGCCAATCAGGGCGTCGCCGACCGGGACCGCGGCGATGTTGCCGGTCGAGCGGACCTCGTCGCCCTCCTCGATCGCGGTGTACTCGCCCATGATGATGACGCCAACGGAGTCCTCTTCCAGGTTGAAGGCGAGACCGAGGACGCCGTTCTTGGTGAACTCGACGAGCTCGCTCGCCATCACGTTGCTGAGTCCGTAAACGCGGGCGATGCCATCGCCGATCTCGACGACCGTCCCCACGTTGGTGACGGTCATCTGTTGCTCGAAGCCGGCAATTTGCTGCTTGAGAATGTCGCCGATCTCGGTTGCGCGTACGACCATGGTGACCTCCAGGCATTAGGCGTTAGGCGTTCGGTGCTATGCGGGTGCTTGGAGGCGGGCCCGCAAACGACGTAATTGGTTGACGACGCTGCCGTCGATCAGTTGATCGCCGACGCGGGCGACGATGCCGCCGATGATCTCCGGGTCGGTACGCAACCGTAGTTGCACGTCTTTGCCGACGACACGACTCAATTGCGCGCGGACCAACGCCTGCGCCGTCTCGCCGAGCGGCTCGGCGGTGGTGACGTCGGCGATGGCGATGCCGCGTTCGTTCAGCACCGCTTCCGAGTAGAGGCGGAAGAGATCCGGCATGATCCCCAACCGCTGCCGCAGGAGGAGGAGGCCGGCGAGATTGCGTACCTCCGGCTGGGCGTCGGCGAGGACGCGATCGAGCAGTCCCTGCTTGTCGGCGGCAGTCACGTTCGGGTTGGCGAAATAGCCCGCCGCCCGTTCGTCACTCATCAACTCGGCAAAGCGAGCGAGGCTCGCCTCCCACTGGTCGAGCCGCTCGCTCTCCTTGGCCAGTTCGAAAACCGCTTGCGCGTACCGCTTCGCCGCGCCGGTTGCCATTCCGAAGCTCCTCGCAACGACTGCTGTAGGGGCGGACCCATGTGTCCGCCCGCGCGCGTCAGCGCGCATCGACCGCGGGTCGATAACCGATGAACGGGCCGCGAGAGCGGCTTGTCGCGCGTTCGCGCGACCGGGCGGACACATGGGTCCGCCCCTACTGAGATGTGGCTACGACGCCGGCGCGGTTCCGTTCGTGCCGCCGGTCGCCTCGGCCAGGGTTTCCTCGATCAGGCGGGCCTGGGCCTTCGGGTCGAGTTCCTTGCGGACAATCTTGCCGGCGGCCAAGACGGCTAGGTCGGCGACCTCCTGCCGGAGCTGCTGGCGGGCCTGCTCGGTTTCAGCGCGCAATGTGGCCTCGGCGCGGGCGAGGTATTCCTCCGCCTGCTTGCCGGCCTCGTCCCGGGCACGCACCATCGTGGCGTCGCCCTGTTCGCGCGCCTGGGTGAGGATCCGTTGCGACTCCTGCCGGGCCTCGCGCAGGATCTCCTCATTCTTCGCCGCCGTCGCCTGGAGCTCGGCCTGCATCTTTTCGGCGGCCGCCATGCTGTCGCGGATGCGGCCCTGCCGCTCGTCGATCATGCGCACGATCGGGCCGAGCGCAAACCGCCAGAGCAGCCAGAGAAAGATGATGAACGCGACCAACTGGATGATCAGATTCCAGGCGTTGATCCCAAGGTCACCCATAGTGCTCGCCCTCGCACGAGGGGTTAGGGGTTAGGCATTAGGCGTTAGGGAGAACGACGACGGAGCCCCTAACGCCTAATGCCTAAC
>JBOGUF010000057.1:0-2777 GCA_050696075.1 Thermomicrobiales bacterium | reverse complement strand
CTCGTCCAAAAGGTCGGGCCGGTATTGGCGCAGCCAGTCGAACCAGATCTCGCGCACCTCGCCGCGCAGGTGCAGGCCGACCCCGCCGATGCTGTCCACCCCCGCCTCGCCGAGCAGCTCGAGGATCTGCTCGACCTGGCGCGGATCGTCGTTGATCCCGGGCATCAGCGGCGCGATCAACGCGCCGGTCGGGATCCCGTTGCGAACCAGCTCGGCAGCCGCCTCGATCCGCTTCCGCGGGTGCGGCGTATGGGGCTCGGTCGCCCGCCACGCGCTCTCGTCGAGGGTCGGGATCGAGAGGTTGGCGACGAAGTCGGTCCGCTCGACCAGCTCCGAGAACAGCTTCAGGTCACGCAGGAGCAGCGGCGACTTGGTCAGCACCGAGCACGGATTGGAGAAGTCGCGCATCGCCTCCCAGACGCCCTCGGTGAGCCGGTAGCGGCTCTCGACCCACTGGTACGGGTCTGTGTTGGTCCCGAGCGCGACGTGGTCGCCGCCCCAGGACGGCCGCGCGAGCTCGGCCCGCAGGCGCTGGGGCAGGTTGACCTTGACCACGATCTCCCGCTCGAAGTCCTCGCGGGCGTTGAAGTCGAGGTAGGTGTGCGTCGGGCGAGCGAAGCAGTTGTGGCTTACAACGCCATTCGCGATGAAATCGCCCGTGCCGGTCGTGATGTCGTAGAGGCGCATCGACCGGTTCGCCGGCTCCACCGACTCGACGCGCATCTGTTGCCCGTATGTCTTCAGGGCAACACCTTCGATCGAACGCTTTCGGGTCGTCGCAGGCCCAGTCGTGAGGAAGAAGCGGAGCTGCTCAGGGACCCCACCCAAGAGGCGAATGAACACGAGTCCGTTTGGGCGGCCGGTCCGGGCCGGTATGAATCGGAACCCAAGCCTCCGCATGCTCAGAGTGATCCAGTCGATGATCATCGGGTCCGTGTTAGCGATCCGCACGAGACCCGCACTGTGCGATCCCTCGGCGTCGTAGATGCCAGCCAAGAATCCTTTGCACCAAGAATCGGTTGGTTGACGTGGCCAGGCGACCGCATCCTGGATCGCGGCCACGCGATCGCCCGCCGCCGACTGAAGAACCGTAAGTGGTAGGTGGCCGGGGCGCTGGTCCACTGATCGATACTGGGCTACCTCGACCCCCATCAAATCCAGATACTCGCGAGCACGACGCAGCGGCTCGATGTCCACCAGCCCAAGGCGGAATACATGGCGTCGTTCTCGCCCCTTTCCCGGGCGGTCGTACCACTGCGACGAAAGATGGCCGTCGCCGCGGATCAGGCCGCAGAGGTACCCAAGACGGTAGTCGTGGTCCAGCCAGCCCTTAGAGCCCCTTTCGAAAAGAGGTTCCGCGGAACCGGCGGCGAATCTCATAACGCGTCAACCCCGAAAAGGGAGGCGCGATGGCAAAGCCGGTCGTCTCGGACGAACTCTGGGAGGTGGTCGAGCCGCTGATTCCGAAGGTGAAGCGCCGCTACCGCTACCCGGGACGCAAGCGGATCCCGGATCGCAAGGTGCTGAGCGGCATCCTCTTCGTTCTGCGGACCGGCATCCCCTGGGAGGAGCTCCCCCAGGAGATGGGCTGCGGCTCGGGGGTGACCTGCTGGCGACGGCTGCGCGATTGGCAAGAGCAGGGCGTGTGGGCGCAGCTTCACGAGCTGCTGCTCGCCCGCCTCAACGCCGCCGACCAGATCGACTGGCAACGGGCCGCGATCGACTCCTCCCACGTGCGCGCCTTTGGGGGGGCGAGAACACCGGCCCGAGCCCAGTAGACCGCCGAAAGCCGGGCTCCAAGCACCACGTCCTCACCTGCGGGCGGGGCACTCCGCTCGTCGCTCAGAACTCGGCCGGCAACGTCAACGACATCACCAGGTTCGTGCCGGTCGTGGACGCCGTGCCGCCGGTGCGCGGCCGGCGAGGGCGTCCGCGGCGAAGACCGAGACGCATCTACGGCGATCGCGCCTACCACTCGCGCGAGTCCCGCCGTGAGCTTCGCCGCCGCAAGATCAAGGTCAGGGTCGCCAGGCCGAGCGATCCCCACGGCTCCGGGCTCGGCCGTCGCCGCTGGGTAGTCGAGCGCACGATCTCTTGGCTACACCAGCACCGCCGCCTGCGGGTCCGCTACGAGCGTCGAGACGACATCCACCAGGCGCTCCTGACCATCGGCTGCTGCCTGATCTGCTTCAGGCAACTCCAGGCGGCAGGCGCTTTATGAAAGGGGCTCTTAGGCTCCTCTACGAATCCCCCCGGCCCCCTTAGATGCGTCCGCTTCGTTAGGTGGGGGCGACCACCTCGGCCGCGGTGGCCAGTGACGTACTTCCAGCCTCGCTCGGTCAGGAAGCGATGGTCACCACTCGACACCAGCTCCGTCCCGTCCTCGAGGGTGATGCGGTAGGCCGGTTTGATCGTCGCCCAATGGGCCAGAACCTCGGTCGTGACGTAGCGCCGGTACCCGCCGTCCCGTCGCGTTCCATAAACGCGGTCGCCGATTCGAAGTTCAGCCAGGGGCTTCGTCCTCCCGTCGGCCATCAGGATCGGTGTTTCCCCCGATACGCAGTACACACATGCGTGTGAGCACCCTCTATATGGATTGATCGTGTACCGGAACGGCATCCGCGACCGCTTCGGAACTTCGTTGATCGCCGATCGGGCATTGACCTCGTAGAAGCGGATGCCGAGGGCCTCGGGTGCATCGAAGGTGCGGACCGCGGCGGGATCGCGGAAGCCGGGCAGTCTCATGCCCGTCTCGTGCTCGACGGTCAGGTTCTCCC
>JBOGUF010000056.1:0-4188 GCA_050696075.1 Thermomicrobiales bacterium | reverse complement strand
CTGATATGGTACCCAGTAAGCGGCACATCCGGCGAGGGTGCGGGCCTGGGCAGCGCCTCACCTCGCCCGGGACGATATCCCGTCATCCCTATCCCGGCTGGCACCACCGGTCACACAGATGGCTTCTGTCAGAAGTGCCCCGCCCGACCCCTGATCCCGGTCGGCCGGGTGACGCGGCCCGATCAGCCGCACCGCCACCAGCACCCAGCACTCGTCAGCACTCAGCATTCGACCCCCACCCACTCCACGTCTTCCAGATCGGCAAACCGCCGCGCCATCACGCGAGCCGCCTCCGGGTTGTTGTCGATTAGATGGAAGCGGCGACCCAGCGCGTGGGCAGCGGCGCCGGTCGTACCACTGCCGGCGAAGTAGTCGAGCACAACGTCGCCGGGGCGGGAGGAGGCGGCGACGATCCGCTTCAGGACGCCGATCGGTTTTTGGGTTGGATACCCCGTCTTCTCCCGCCCGGTCGGGCTGACGATCGTGTGCCACCAGACCGAGCTCGGCAGCTTGCCCCGCGTCGCCTTCTCCGGCGTCACCAGGCCAGGGGCCATGTACGGCTCTCGCTCCACCTCGTCGGTATTGAAGACATAGGCGGACGGGTCTTTGACGTAGAAGAGGATGTTGTCGTGCTTGGCTGGCCAGCGGCGGGTCGGACGCCCCCCGAAGTCGTAGGCCCAGATGATCTCGTTGACGAAGCAGGCCCGGCCGAAGATCTCGTCCATCAACACCTTGACATAATGCACCTCTCGCGAGTCGAGGTGGAGGTAGAAGCTACCGTGCGGGGCGAGGACGCGATACCCTTCGCGCAGGCGCGGTTCGAGGAACGTCAAATAGTCGTCGAATGCGTCCGCGTAGGCCGCGGCGGCATCGCCCAGGCGCGTCGTGCGGTAGCGCTGGCCGCCGAAGCCGGTGCGGTCGCCCGCCGGGTCGCGCTCGGTGCGGATACTCCGCCGCGTCCGCGCTTTGCCGGTGTTGAAGGGCGGGTCGACGTAGATCAGCGGAATCGAGCCGGTCGGAATGCGCGCCAGCGCGTCGAGGTTTTCGGCCAACTCAACTCGATTTAACATTGCTTGTGACTCCCCCGGTCAACCTCATTGTAGCCAGCGCGGATACGCAAATGACCCTCGGCGGGGTCCGAATGGGGTGACTCCCAGGCACTAGGAGGGCTTGACATGCCCCCGTTTCTCTGTTAAGGTCCGACCGTTCCGGCTACTGCGATGACGTCGTTGTCGTGGCTTGCGGAGAGCAGACCAGCCAACGACGTAGTGTGCCAGCGAAAGGCTGTCCACGGATGAGAACGGCGAGCAGAGACGCGACCGGCCAGTGCCGCGATGGGTCTCTTTGCCTTCGTCGTTTTCGTGTTCGTGCGCGAATCGGCTGACCGCTGGTTTTTGTCTGCCCGCCTCCCGATGGCGGCGCGGACACCCAACGCATCGTTGGAACAAGGGACGGCAGCGGGGATGGGCGCTGCTTGGTCCCGGTAGACCCGCACTCGTAAGCGTGGTTCAGTTGTCAGTTGCAGGTTGTGGATCCTGCCCGCTGGGGCTGGGTCTGAGTTCGATCAACCAGTACGACGGAGGCCAGACAGGTTTCCTGCGCCCGACACCTGCGGGACGGCCGAGGGGCTGCTCGGCCGAAACTTAACGACGGAGGGAAGGGGTTTTGGCACACATTCCCCACCGGATTCCGCGCGGGTTCTTTCTCGCCATGGTCGGGATCCTTTTTGCCACACTGCTCGCGCCGGTCGCGGCGTTCGCCGACACCGATCTCGTGATCGGAGGCCAAGCACGCATCGCCTATGCCAACGGCGATGACGTCCGCCTCCGCGACGAGCCCGCCTACGTATCCAACGTCCTCGCCCTGATTCCGGAAGGCACGATCCTGGAGGTTCTCGACGGTCCGTTCCAGGCGACCGACGCCTCCTTCTGGTACTACGTCGGCGTCAACGGTCAAGTTGGCTATATGGACGCCACCTTCCTCCAACTCGTCGGCGGCGAGGAGGCCCCGCCGCCCGTCGCGGATGTCCCAGTTGAGGACGTGCCGGCCCCGCCAGCCGAAGAAGCGGCTCCGCCAGCCCCACCAGTGACAGCCGGCGCCATCGGCGCGGTCACCGGTTACGGCGTCATCGCCGGGACGAACGGCGACGGCGTGCGCTGCCGGGCCGACGCGGGCAGCGGCTCGGCGACAATCACGGTCCTCCCCGAAGGGACCGAGGTCGAACTCACTGGCGCCTTGTTCGACGTCTGGCAGCCGGTGAACTGCGCCGGCAGCGGCGGGTTTGTCCATAGCGCCTACGTCTCCTACGACGGCACCGCGCCGGCCGGCGACGCCGGCATGAACCCGGAACCTGAATCAGAACCGGAACCCGACCAACCGGCCGAGGATGCGCCCGCGCCCGAAGAAGACTCCTCCTTCGAGGCGAGCGCCACCGTCACCGGGTCGGCGACGGTGGCCGGCACCAATGGCGACGGCCTCCGCTGCCGCGGCGGCGCGGGCACCGACAGCAGCACGATCACCGTCCTGGCCGAGGGCACCGTCGTCAACCTGCGCGGCAGCGCGGAAGGCGAGTGGCAGCCGGTCCTCTGCGCCGATCGCAACGGCTGGGCGCACGTCAGCTACCTCTCGTACAGCGGCGTGCCCGACGATAGCGACGACGGCGAGGCCGACGAAGCGGAGGGGGCAGAGGAGGCGACCGCCCAGGCGTCCGGAACCGCCCGCGTCACCGGCACCGGTGGCGGCGGTCTGAACTGCCGCTCCAGCGCCCAGATGGGCAACAACGTCATCACCGTCCTGAGCGAAGGCTCCACCGTCGAACTACGCGGCGGCGCCCAAGGGTCGTGGCAGCCGGTCATCTGCGCCGGCCGCAACGGCTTTGCCAGCGTCGATTACCTCTCGAACAGCAGCGGTGGTGGCGACGACGGCGGCGATGATGGCGACGACGGCGGCTCTTCCGCCACCGGCGAAGGCCGCATTACGAATGCCGGCGGCGGTCTGAACTGCCGCTCCAGCGCCCAGATGGGCAACAACGTCATCACTGTCCTGCCGAACGGCTCGCGGGTCGACCTGCGCGGTAGCGCCCAAGGCGAGTGGCAGCCGGTGATCTGTGCCGGCCGCAACGGCTTTGTCCACGTCGACTACATCACGACTGACGGCAGTTCCGGCGGCGGCGGCGGCGACGATGACGACGGCTCCAGCGGCGGTGGCGGCGGGTCCAACTCCGGCCTCACCGCGGGGATGTTGGCCGAGGTCGCCGGCACCAACGGCGATGGCCTGCGGCTGCGCTCAGGCGCGAGCTCGGGCTCCTCCACGATCACGGTCATGCCCGAGGGCACGGTCGTCGACGTCGTCAGCGGCAGTACGGGCGACTGGGTCGCCGTCTCCTTCAACGGCCTCAACGGCTTCGCCCACATGGACTACCTGACCGCGTCCGACGGCAGTTCCAGCGGCGGCGGCGGCGGAGGCAACGACGGCGGGAACTCGGGCGGTGGCGGTGGCGGCGGCGGCGGCTGGCGGCTGTCAACCGGCGACCACGCGGCCGCGACCGCCGCGCTGAACCTGCGCTACGAGCCGAGTGGCAGCGCGGGCGTGGCGGCGGTGGCGCCGTCCGGCACGGTGGTCGAGATCACCGGCGCCCCGTCGAACGGCTACTACCCGGTCAATTGGGACGGCCTCTCCGGCTACATGTTCCACAGCTACCTGAGCTGGACCGACGCCCCGCTGAGCGAGCGCGGTGGCTCCGGCAACAATGGCGGTGGCAACAATGGCGGTGGCAATAACAACGGCGGTGGCGCGACCGGCAACGCGATGGTCAACTTCGCAATGCAATACCTCGGCTACCCGTACGTCTGGGCTACCGCTGGTCCTGGCAGCTTCGACTGCTCTGGCTTCACCTATTGGGTGACGCTGAACGTGCTCGGCCGGGACATCGGGCGCGGCCTGTGGACGCAGGTGGCCGCCGGCACGCCGGTCTCGCAGGGCAACCTGCAACCGGGCGACCTGGTTTTCTTCCAGAACACCTATACCTGGGGTCTCTCCCACGTCGGTCTCTACATCGGCGGCGGACAGTTCATCCACGCCGAGAACCAGAATACTGGCGTGCGAATCAGCGACCTCGGGTCCCAGTACTACTCATCTCGCTGGTATGGCGCGGTCCGGTTGACGTAACGCCGGGCCACGGGGGTTTAT
>JBOGUF010000055.1:0-127586 GCA_050696075.1 Thermomicrobiales bacterium | reverse complement strand
ACTCCGCGGGACCGGAGCCGACTATTCCGCCAGAGGAGACGCGCCTGACCGTGGGGACGATCAGCGGCGCCCATGGCGTGCGCGGGGAGCTGAAGATGCGCCTTGCCACGGACGATCCTGAGCACCTCGCGACGATCAAGCGGGTCTTCGTTGGCGAGGAGGCGAAGGCGCGCCGGCTGCTCGGAATCCGCTTCCACGCCGGCCATGCGCTGATCCGGCTACCGGGCGTTTCCACCCTGGAACAGATCGCGGAGTTGCGGGGGCTGCCGGTCCGCATTGCTGGGAGCGATGCGCGCCCGCTCGAAGCGGGAGAGCATTTTCTCTATCAGTTGATCGGGTTGGAGGTCTTCGACGAGGCCGGAGCGACGCTCGGCACCGTGACCGACCTGATCGAAACCGGCGCGAACGACGTGCTGGTGATTGCGCCGCCGGGCGGCGGCAAAGAACTGCTCCTGCCAAACCACGCCGACGTCGTCCTCGACGTCCGGCCCAAGGAGCGCCGGATGACCGTGCGCCCGCTCGTCTACCACGAGTAGATCCCGGCCATCGACGCAAGCACGCGCAGCGCCAGCGCCGCGGCGCGCTTACCCACCTCCTCCATCGGAAAGTCATCGCCGCCGCCGAGCAGGTCGGTGGCCACGTGGTACTCGTTGTTCGAGATGTCTTTGATCGTGAGGAATGGGACGCCGTGGCGGGCGCAGACTTGGGCAACGGCGGCAGCTTCCATGTCTTCGCAGAGCGAATTGTGGCGGCCGTGGAGGACGTCGAGCCGGGCCCGCGACCGCGTCCAGACATCGGCTGAGGCGACGGCGCCGGCGTGGATGATCGGATCGCGGTAGGCGACGGCCGCCGGCCAACCGAGGGCTCGTGGCCAGGGTTCGGGCGCCCATGTGTCCGCGACGGAGCGGGCGGTCGCAACGAGCTTCGGGTCACATGGGAGCTCGGCTGCCTTGATCTCGTCGCCGCTGGCAAGCAGGTGGACCGCGCTGTGGTGGACGACGCGGTCGCCGATCACAACGTCGCCGGGCATGATGTCTCGCCGGTGCGCGCCCGCGCAGCCGAAGTTGAGCACGGCCGCGGGATGGTGGGCGTCGATGAGGCGCTCGGTGGCGGCGGCGGCGTTGATCAGCCCGATGCCGCACAAGACCGCGACGATGGGCCGATCGCCGACGGTGAGCCAGCGTTCGAGCCAGATGCCGCCGCGTCCGCCGCGCTCGACCGGGGCGGCCGCGAGGAGATGGCGCAACTCCGACTCCATCGCCACGACGATGCCGATCGGTTGGTGTGCCATCGTCGACCGCCTACTCGAAGAGCGAAAGGGCGATGCTGGCGGCAAGGATCGCCAGCACCACGGACGACAGCAGCGTGTAGGAGCGGTCGCCGATCTTGTAGAAGCCGCGAGTGACGACGACGACGGTGGCGACCGGTGTTGCCATGAAGCAGAGGATGGCGAGGTCAATCAGCCCGCTCGCGTGGCCGTCGCGGAGGGCGGAAATGATCTCGTCGAAGGCGTCGACCTCGCGACCGAGCGACTGTCCGGCGATTGCCGTCCAAACAAGACCGACGAACAATAGCGCCGCGCCGAAGCGAAAGCCAATCTGGAGCGTGCGTACCGCCGCCGCGTAAAGCGGCGCCAAGTCGTCGCGGGGCACGGCATGTACCTCCGGTTCGGGTTGGGCGTTGGGGGTCATCTGTCTGCTCATTCTTGCCCCGGCAACGTAACTCCGGCGGCCTTCAGAATCAATGAGCCGCCGAGGTAGAGCAGGATCAGGACGAAGATGGCGACCAGGTTGTGCGTGCGGAGCTTGCGGGTGAGCCGGGAGCCGGCCTGCGAGCCGACGAAGATGCCGATCATGGCCGGAACGACAACGGTCGGGTCGATCTTGCCATCGGCATAGAAAACGAAGGAGGTAGCGACGGCGGTGATGCCGACCATGAAGGAGCTGGTGCCGGCCGCGGCTTTGACCGGGACGCGCATAAGCAGATTCATCGCTGGGACCTGGATGACACCACCGCCGATGCCGAGCATGCCGGAAAGGACTCCGGCGAAGCCGCTCACCCCCAGGCCGTACGGCATGCGGCCTGGTATATAACCCACGTCGAGGCGAGCGGCCGGATCGAGGTAGGTGGCGCCGAGTCGCCAGGGGTCCGCGCCGGTCACGACCGCGGGCGCACTCTGCTTGCGGCGAATGGCCATCATGGCGGCGGCGTAAACGAGGACGAGGCCGAAAATGGCGTTGACCAGGCGCTCGTCGACGCTGATCGCGATCAAGGCGCCGACGAGCGCACCGGTAGCGGTGGTGACCTGCAAGAGCGTGGCGAGACGCAGATTGGTGAACCGGCTCCTCAAGTGAACCGAGGAGCCGATGACCGAGTTGGTGACGACGGCGACGGCGCTAGCGCCAATGGCGATTTTCTGGTCGACGCCGAAGAAGAGGGTAAAGATCGGGACCAAAAAGACGCCGCCGCCGAGGCCGAGCATCGAACCGAGGATCGCCGCGACGGCGGAGACGACTCCGAGTCCGATCGCCGTCGAAAGATCCACCCGCGAGCACTCCTGCGCCAACTCGAGCCATCCCGTGCGTGCGGCCTTATAGCACACATGACGGGGATGGTTGTCTGGTTGACATAGCCTGCCGCTGATGGGAGACTGCGCGCGATGGCGGATCCTGCTGGATGCCGCGTCGCAGCTTGTCAAGCAGCAAGGGGTGCCCGCCGCGCGGCGGGCTTACAGGGGGAAGCCGGTGCGACGCCGGCGCTGTCCCGCAACTGTATCGCCGGTCTGATCTTCGGAGCGGCGGAGCCAGAATACCCGCCCTTGCGTGCGTCCGACGCCCTCGCGTGAAAGGGGAGGACACCGCATGCCGGTACCGCACCACTGACCTCATTCGACCTCGTGACGCCGCCGAGTCGCCCGTTCGCGCGCGATTCGAGCGGTGCATTCTGCCGTGCGCTTGTTTGCATCCAAGACGGGAAGAAAGGGATTGCCATGCGTGGTGAACCGCGGCGGCCACGCCGTTGCCTGTTGTCGCTGTCGATGTTGTTCGTCGCCTTATTCGCGCTGATCGGCGTTGCCGCGCCGTCGGCTGTTTCCCAACAGGCGACACCGACCGCGTCGCCCGCCGTGGATGCGGCGGCGGCGTGGCTGGTGTCGCAGCAAGCAGAGGACGGGTCGTACGCGGGGTTTGACGGCGAGCCGGATCCCGGCGCGACCGCCGACGCCGTGATCGCGCTGGCCGCCGCACGGCAGGCGGGAACCGAGGTCGATCTGAGCGCGTCAGTGGCCTCCCTCGAAGCGAACGCGCTGGTCTATGCTCAGACGGGACCAGGGCAGGCGGCGAAACTGGCGCTGGCGGTGGTCGGCGCGGGCGGGAATCCGCGCGACGTGGCGACGGTCGATCCGGTTGCCTTGTTTACGCGGAGCGCGAACGAGGAAACCGGTCTGTTCGGGTTCGGCGTCTTTGACCACGCGCTGATTGTCCTGGCCCACGTCGCCGCCAACGAGCCGGTGCCGGCCGCGGCGATCGAGGCGTTGCGAGCGATCCAGATCGACGACGGGTCGTGGGCGTTTGACGGCACGACGGAGGACGGCGCGGGCGATTCCAATACGACCGCCGTGGTGATCCAGGCGTTGGTCGCCATGGGGGCGGGCGATGACCCACTGATAGAGAGTGCGCTCGGCTACTTGAGAACCGTACAGGCGGACGGCGGTGGCTTTACCTATCAGCCGGCCGACCCGCTGACGCCGGACGCCAATTCGACGGCGCTGGTCGTGCAGGCGTTGATCGCCGCCGGGGAGGATCCCGCGTCGGATGATTGGAATGATGCGGCGGGGGCGCTGATTGCGTTCCAGAACCCGAGCGGCGCCTTTCGGTATACCGACGCGGAGGCGGACGACAACTTCTTCGCGACTGTCCAGGCGCTGCCAGCTGTTGCCGGGCTGCCGCTGCCAATCGTGCCCGCGGGAGGCGTACCCGTGGCGTCGCCGGCCGCGGGCGGGTAGCGTCGAGCGATGGATGTGGATGGGTTGGGTCCACGCCTCCAGTCGAATTGCAAGGTTATCGGTCCGCGACCGATGCGCGCGGCGGCGCGCGGGCGCAGCAAGCAGCGCCCCTACACGGATCGTGACGGGCAGTGCGCGTGGCACGATTGCGCGCGAGGCACGCGGCGACCCAACCGAGAATCGCTGGCCGGCAGAGGGTCTTGGGTCGTCGCATTGTTGTTGGTCGTGCTGGCAGTGCTGGCGCCGTTTGGATTGGTGGCGGGCGAGGAGCTCAGCCATGCCGGGGTGGTGGTGCATCACGGGGATGGGAGGTTGACGTATGCGTACGTGGCCTTCTCGGAGGAGGAGATCACGGGTGCGGAGTTGTTGGAGCGGACGGGCATTCCGATTGTCACGGTCCCGTTTGGCGGGCTTGGGGTCGGCATCTGCTCGATCGATCACGAGGGATGCGGGGCGGGGGAGTGCCGGCGGCGGGTTTGCCAAGGGCCGGGGAACGAATCGCCCTTCTGGCAGTACTTCCGCCAGGACGCGCTGGGCGACTGGCAGCCGCTGGTGCTGGGCGCAAGCTCGACCAAGGTGCGGGACGGCGATGTCGACGGCTGGTCGTGGACGCCGGAGGAACCGCATCTGCCGGCCGTGACGATCGACCAGGTTGCGCGGTTGGCGGGAGTGACGGGCAGCCAGGCGAGTCCGGTCGCGGGTGAGGTCCCGACGGCGGCGGTGCAGAACGTTTATCCGGCCGGCGCGACGCCAGAACCGGAAACGAGCAGTCAGGATCCACTGGTCTACGCGGGCGCGGGGGCGATTCTGGCTGGGCTGGGGGTGGCCATGGTGGTAGCGATCCGGCGGGGGCGGCTACGCGAGGAGTCGCCATGAGTGGGGCACAACCGACGCTGGACCCGCGGGCATGGCTGATCTGGGGCGCGGCGGCGAGTCTCCTGCCGTTACTTGGTCGTAATCCGTTTGCGCTGGCGGCCGCACTTCTGGTGGTCGTCAGCGTGCGGGCCGCGTGGAGCGGACGGGGTCGGCCGATCGCCTCGTGGAGCTGGTTGGTGCGCCTGGCGGCGATTTCCGCGTTGATCGGCGTGCTCTTCAACCTGCTGACCTACCACGGCGGGGATCGGGAGCTGGCGCGGCTGCCGGAGGGTTGGCCGATCGTCGGCGGGGCGCTGACACTCAATGCGTTGATTTACGGATTCCTCAGCGGGTGGGCGCTGGTGATTCTCGTGCTGATCGGGACGACGGTGGGCGCGATGACTGAATGGCCGGCGCTGCTTCGGTTGCTGCCGGAGCGGTTGGCGACGGTCGCCGTCGCGGGGTCGGTCGCTTTTGCCTTTTTGCCGCAAACGGCGGCGGCGTTTCTGGAGATCCGGGAGGCACAGGCGATCCGCGGCCACCGGATCGGCGGCGTCCGCGATCTCGTGCCCCTGGTTGTCCCGCTGCTGACCGGCGGGCTGGAACGGGCGATGACGACCGCCGAGGCGTTGGAGTCGCGGGCGTTTGGGGCGCCGGCAACCGCCACGCGGACATCAGGTTGGCAGCGGATCGTGATTGCGCTCGGGCTGGCGGCCGGATTGGCCGCGGGCTATCTGCTGGCGACCGGACGGAGTCTCATGGCCGGCTTGGCGCTGGCGGTAGCGATCCTGACGGTGGTGGTGTTGGTGCGGCGCGCACCTGCTTCGAAGCGGACGCGGTATAGGCGGCCGGAGTGGCAGACGGCCGACATTGTCGCCACCGCCGCATCGACGGTGGCGGCACTATTGGTGATCCTGACCCTCTCGGTTCATGAGGCCGCGCTGCGCTACGAGCCGTATCCGACACTGGAACCGCCGGTCGTTGATCTGCTGCTCCTCGGCGGCATAGCCTTCCTCGTGGTCCCGGCGTTTCTTGTACCGCCGCTTCGCTCCTCAACGGTGCGGGACGCGGCATGAACGGCATACGGTATGCCGGCGTGAACTACGCCTACCCTGGAACCGAGGATGCGGCGCTGTCGCGGGTTGACTGGGAGATCGACGACGGCGAGTTCGTCGTCGTGGCCGGGCCGTCGGGGAGCGGCAAGTCGACGCTGCTGCGCTGCCTGAACGGATTGGTGCCGCATTTTGCGGGCGGGCGGTTCGGCGGAGCGGTGACGGTGCGCGGCCTCGACACGCGGCAGCACGGTCCGCGCATCCTGAGCCGCGATGTGGGGTTCGTCTTCCAGGACCCGGAGGCGCAGATCGTTACCGGCCGGGTGGAGGACGAGATCGCGTTCGGCATGGAACAGCTCGGCGTGCCGCCGCCGACAATGCGCAAGCGAGTCGAAGAGATGCTCGATCTGCTGGGGATCGCGGATGTGCGGGATCGGGAGACCGCGACGCTCTCCGGCGGGGAACGGCAGCGGGTGGCCGTCGCCTCGGCACTGGCGCTGCAACCGCGCATCCTCGCGCTCGACGAGCCGACAAGCCAGCTCGATCCGTGGGGCGCGGAGGACGTGCTAACGACGCTCACCCGCCTGAACGAAGACCTGGGGCTCACGGTCATCCTCTCCGAGCATCGCTTGGAGCGCGTCGTCGGGCACGCTGACCGGATGCATGTGCTTTGGGCAAACGGCGACGCGCTGGATGGCCATCCGCGCGACGTGCTAGAGCTGATGGATGAGGAATTGGCGCCGCCGCTGGTCCGGCTCGGTCGTGCGCTTGGCTGGCAACCGCTGCCGCTGACGATCAAGGAGGGGCGGCGCGCGGTGGCGATGGACGGCCGCGATCCGGCATCGCCGGTACGGGGTCTGGGAGTATCGGGCGCGGCGCCGGTACTCAGACTGGAGGGCGTGTCGACCGGGTACGGCCGGCGGCCGGTATTGCGTGACCTCGATCTCGAAATCCGGCCCGGCGAATTGGTGGCGCTGATGGGGCGCAATGGCTCAGGCAAGACGACCATGCTGCGGGCGGTGATGGGCTTTCACCGGCCAGTCGAGGGTCGCATCGTCGTTGGGGAGCGTGATGCGACGTCGCTCGACGCGGCGACGTTGGCGCGCGACGTCAGCTATTTGCCGCAGAACCCAGGCGCGCTCCTCTTCTCGCGCTCGGTACGCGAGGAGTTGCAATTCACGTTGGCCCATCACCCGAACGGCCGCGCGGGTCGCGGAACTGACCCCGATGCGCTGCTCGGCGCGTTTGGGTTGGAGCGTCTCGCCGAACGGTATCCGCGTGACCTCAGCGCGGGGGAGCAGGAACGGACCGCGCTGGCCTCGATCCTGGTGGCGGCGCCGCGCGTGCTCTTGCTGGACGAACCGACGCGCGGGATGGACGCGGGGCGAAAGCGCGCCCTGGGCGAACTGCTGACCCGGCTGTGCGGCGAGGGAGTGGCGGTGGTGCTGGCGACGCACGATGTCGAGATGGTGGCGCAGGTCGCAACCCGGGTGGTGCTCTTGGGCGGCGGCGAGGTGATCGCGGACGGCACGCCGCGTGAAGTGCTCTCCGGATCGCTGACGTATTCGACCCAAATCAACAAGCTGTACGGAGATGGGTTCTTGACGGTCGAGGATGTAGTAGCCGGGTTCGCGAGAACCGTGGCCGAGTGACGAACTGATCATGGCTCGATCCTCTGTATGAGGGAGTCACGATATTTGCGCCGCGCCCGCTCCTCCTTTGCCAGGTGAATCGCGCGCTCGAGTGGCACATCGATTGGGGGAACGCTGCCGGCGATCTCGTTGAGCGACAGCCGCGCCTTGCGCAGTCGTACTTCCCCGTCGACCAGCTCAACTTCGATCTCATCGTGTGGCTTGAATCCAAGCGCATCCCGAATACGTTTCGGAATCGTGAGTTGACCTTTTCGCGTCAGTCTGGAAACCGATCTCATGAGACGGATGTCCCTTATTGGCACGAAGACGCATACGACGAGTGTAACGGGTTCGCGGTTCGAGCGTGGAACGCTGCAAATCACGCGGCGTAGAGACGCTATGCTAGACTCGCGGCCGATTTGACGAGAACGTGGGGACGCGTCAGTTCATGGGACGACAAGCATATGACCGCGGTTGAGGGTGTTGCCGTATCGCTGGCTCATTTGCGCGAGGATTATCGCTTGGACGAACTGCATGAGGGCGACGTCGATCCCGATCCGTTGCGGCAATTTGCGCTCTGGTTCGATGAGGCGCGGCAGGCGTCGCGGCGCGAGCCAAACGCGATGACAGTAGCGACGGCGAGCGCGGACGGGGAGCCGTCGGCGCGTACGGTCTTGCTGAAGGCGTTTGATGAGCGTGGCTTTGTCTTTTACACCCATTACGACAGCGCGAAGGGGCATGATTTGGCGGCGAACCCGCGGGCGGCTCTGCTTTTCTATTGGCCTGAACTCGAGCGGCAGGTCCGGATCAGTGGGACAGTCGAGCAAGTGGCGCACGACGAGTCGACCGCCTATTTCCGTGGGCGACCGCGCGGCAGCCAAATGGCGGCGGCCGTTTCCCACCAGAGCGCCGTGCTGCCAAGCCGCGAGCGACTTCACGACGATTATGCGCGGTTCGAGGCCGAACACGAAGGCGGAGAGATCGCGCCGCCGGAGCATTGGGGCGGCTACCGGGTGGCGCCGGCGGTCTATGAATTCTGGCAGGGACGGCCGAGTCGGCTGCATGACCGATTGCGGTATCGACGGCAGCCGGACGATCGCTGGGTGATCGAACGGCTTGCTCCTTAGCCGACGGCGGGATTGTCGTCGCGATTCGCGCGCCTGGCTATTGGGTGCGGTCGTTCTCCTCCTTGAGCACTTGCAGGGCGCCGAAGGTTGCGCCGAAGAGTTGCGCGTCTTCGCCGAGGACCGAACCCATGAGGGCCGGGGGGCGAGCCAGTTCGCGCGCGATGCGTTCGCGGCCGAGATACTCCCGGCCCATGACGACGTTGCCGACTTCGCTGGCGCCGTGGTGCCGGCCACGATGGAGTTGGCCATTGATGAACAGGCCCGCGCCGATGCCGGTGCCGAGCGCGAGGAAGACAAAGGTCTCCATCGCCGTGGCGCAGCCGCGCCAGCGCTCGCCGAGCGCGGCCGCCTTGGCGTCCTGGTCGACCCAGGCCGGGATGTCGAGTTGGTGGTGTAGCGTCGCGCGCAGGGGGACGTCGACCCAGCCGTGCAGGTTGCCGGCGAGGATGACGCGGCCGTTGCGGACGTCGACCGGGCCGGGGACGGCGACGCCGAAGGCGCACAGGGCGTCGGGCGACCGCCCCGCCTGTTCGACGAGCGTCAGGATCGCGTCGCATAGCTGTTCGATCATCGCGTCAGGGCCGATGTCCGCCGGGGTGGGGAAGCGATCGTGCGCAAGGTCGTCGCCGGAGGCCGCGTCGGTTGCCATGAGGGCGACCTTACTGGCGCCGAGGTCGACACCGACGACGACGGCCCCGGCGTCGCCCGAAGGCGGCGGTTCTTCGAATGTCTCCATCGCACTCTCCTGTTTCAGCACGTCCCGATCGATGGTGCGCCCTGGCTGCCTTTTGCACGACACACGCCAGGCTGCTAACAGGCTCCGGGTGGTTCCTAAGGGAGAGAACGGCTAGAATTGACGGTGATGAATGCTGCTTGCACGTGTGGGTCGGCGCATCGCGGCCGATCTCCCGCGCCCACCGCTTCCCCAGCGCGTTCCTCTACTTGCCGACTCAGTTGAAGCATGAAAGACGAGGCCATGCCGTCCGGCACCACGTCCAAACGATCATCGTCCAAGTCAACCGTAGCCGGCACGCCGGAGGAGGTCGAGGCGACGGCCACGGCCGTCGAAACTCCTGAGGCGCCACCAGTACGCAAGCGTAGCGGACGCGGGCGAAGCGCCGCGCGGCGGCGCGCGGTCGCGCTGCCGGTGCTCGTCGTGGACGAGACGGTCCTCTTGCCGCACATGTCGATCCCCTTCCCGGTGGAGGACGATGAGGCGGCGATGGTGTTGGACCGAGCGGCGCGGATGTCGCCGCGCTACGTGCTGGTCCTGACCGAACGCATTGTGCCGAACGGCACCGCGATGCCAACCGACGACGAGGACGCCGAACGAGAGTTCCGCGGGCTGGTCGCCGACGCGCTTGGCGGCCACGATCCGATTGTCGGCGTCGCGAACGGCGAGGCCGATTGGGTCCCGGACGAGGAACTCGAAGGGCCGGAATACGAGTTGTGTAGCGTGGGCGTCATTGCCGAAGTCGGGCAGCGAATCTCCCGCCCGGGCGGGCATTCGCACGTCATTCTGCAAGGCGTGGCGCGCGGGATCGTTAAGGACTTCATCCAGGAGGACCCGTACCTCGTCGCCCGCGTCAGCCGGCACGACGACCCGGTGCTCGATTCGGCGGAGGCCGAAGCGGCGATGTCGACGGTGCTGGAGCAGGTCGAGAACTACATCAGCATGCTTCCGAACGTGCCAGAAGAAGTGCTGACGATGATCCGCAGCGTCGAGGAACCGGGGTGGCTGGCCGACCTGATCGCCTTCTCACCGGAATTCTCGGCGGACCAACGACAAGAACTGCTTGAACTGCTCGACCCGGTCGCCCGCTTGCGCCGGTTGAGCGTGATGGTTCAGAAGCGGCTCAACGTCCTGAACTTGCGCCAGCAGATCGCATCCGAGGCGCAGGCCGGGATGGACAAGCAGCAGCGCGAGTACTTCCTGCGCGAGCAGATGCGAGCGATCCAGAAGGAACTCGGCGAAGGCACGGCCGAAGAATCGCTGGCGAAGGAGCTGCGCGAGAAGATCGAGGCCGCCGGCATGCCGGACGAGACAAAGCAGAAGGCGCTGGTCCAGGTCGAACGGCTCGAACAGCAGCATCCGTTTTCGCCGGAGATCGGCGTGATTCGGACCTACCTCGAATGGCTGATCGAGTTGCCGTGGTCGGTCGAGACTGAGGACCGGCTCGATCTTAGTGAAGCGGCGCGGATCCTCGACGAGGATCACTACGGTTTGGAGAAGGTCAAGGAGCGGATTGTCGAGTACATCGCGGTGCGCAAGTTGGCCGGCGATCGCCTGCGCGCGCCCATCATCTGTTTTGTGGGACCGCCGGGCGTGGGCAAAACGAGCCTCGGCCGCTCCATTGCGCGGGCGATCGGGCGAAACTACGTCCGCATGTCGCTCGGCGGCGTGCGCGACGAGGCCGAGATCCGCGGGCACCGGCGGACCTACGTCGGAGCGATGCCGGGGCGGGTGGTCAAGGCGTTGCGCGACGCGAAGAGCCGAAACCCGGTGATGGTGCTCGACGAGATCGACAAGGTTGGCACGGACGCCTTCCGTGGCGATCCTTCGTCGGCGCTGTTAGAAGTGCTCGACCCGGAGCAGAACGCGGCGTTTTCCGACCATTACCTCGAAGTGCCGTTCGACCTCTCCAAGGTGATCTTCATCACGACGGCGAACTTGTTGGAGCCGGTGCCGCCCGCGTTGCGCGACCGGATGGAGGTGATCGAGGTCTCGGGCTACACCGAGGTGGAGAAACTGGCGATCGCCCGCAACTTCTTGCTGCCCAAGGCGCTCGACTCCCACGGCTTGACCGCGGAACACCTGTCAGTGACCGACAACGCGCTGCGACGACTGATTCGTGAGTTCACTGAAGAATCGGGCGTGCGCAACCTCGAACGCGAGATCGGCTCGCTTTGCCGCAAGGTGGCTCGCAAGTTTGCCGGGGACGACCCGCCATCCGATATCACGATCGACGGGGCCGACGTGCAGCAGTACCTGGGCGTGCCCCGCTACGAGTTTGGACTGGCGGAGGAGCAGGACGAGGTCGGCGTGGCGACCGGCGCCGCGGTTACCAGCGTCGGCGGGGACTTGCTGGCCATCGAAGTGATGCTCATGGAAGGAAAGGGCGACCTGATCCTGACCGGTCAGCTCGGCGAGGTGATGCAAGAGTCGGCGCGGGCGGCGATCAGCTTCGCGCGCAACCACGCGCCGGAGTATGGCTTGGAGCCGGGGTACTTCGACCGGCGCAACATTCACATCCACATCCCGGCGGGCGCGATTCCGAAGGACGGCCCGTCGGCGGGGATCACGATCGCGACGGCCCTTATCTCCGCGTTGACCGGCCGCAAGGTACGCAAAGACGTGGCGATGACGGGCGAAGTGACCTTGCGCGGCAAAGTCCTGCCCATTGGTGGCTTGCGCGAAAAGACGCTGGCGGCGCACCGGGGTGGCATCAAGACCTTCGTACTGCCCAAGCGCAATGCAAAGGACGTCTCCGAACTGCCCGAGGTGGTGCGCAACGAGATGGAGTTGATCCAGGTCAACTCGCTGAGCGAAGTCCTCGATTCCGCTTTGCTGCCCGTCGAGGAGCGAAACCTGCACGTGGCGTAGGCACGGTGGGGAGATTGGGCATGAGTGAGATTGGAGGCGTGGTCCGGAGCGATCCCGATACGCTTGGAGGCACGCCCGTATTCGCGAACACGCGCGTCCCCGTTCGCACACTCTTCGACTACCTGGCTGGCGGCGACAGTCTCGACGAGTTTCTCGATCAGTTCCCATCCGTCAGACGCGAACAGGCCGAAGCCGCCTTGGAGATCGCGCGAGAAGCGTTGGAAACCGCCAGTGCGCTTGCTGCTCGATGAGTCGTTGCCCCGACGGTGAGTTGCTCAGGCGCGCTGCTGAAACGAGGTTCGAAGCCCTCATCACTGTTGATCAGAATCTCGAATATCAACAAAACAAGGCAAGCGCGAACCTGGCAGTTATGGTCCTTATCGCCAGGACGAATCGGATTGAACATCCGCACGCGCAGGATATCTACAAGGAGGCGTACAACAGCGCCTGGGATCAATATGGGCACGACGAAGAACGCGCCCATCGCGTGGCGTGGGGCGCGGTGAAGAAGGATTACCACAAGAACGACGACGGCAATTGGGTGGCGGGCGCCTCGAAGGACGACTGACCGGACGCCGCCCAAATCCGTAGAATCTGCAACGGGCGCGTCGAAGCACCGCGCCCGTTGGTCGTGCAGGGGGAGTTGTGTTCGTTGGCACGCGATGGGAATGAGTCGTACGACCTGATCGTGATCGGCGCGGGCGGGGCGGGGAGCACGGCCGCGAGCGAGGCAGTCCAGCGCGGAGCCAAAGTCGCGCTGATCGAGCGGTGGAAGGTCGGTGGGACGTGTCTTAACACGGGTTGCGACCCGACGAAGACGATGGTGCGGAGCGCCGAGATCATCCACCTGGGGCGGCACGCCGAGCGATTCGGGATCGAGGTCGACAGCACGCGGGTCGATTGGCCGGCGGTGATGCAGCGGGTCGAGCGGGTGATCGATACGATCCGCGGCGGCGACGGCGACCAGAACATCCGCGACTCGGGTGTCGAACTCTATAAGGCGGCGGCGACATTCCGCGGACCGAACTCGCTTGACGTGGGCGGCGAGGAGATTCGGGGCGACAAGATCATCATCGCCACGGGAGCACGCAACGTGATCCCGGCGATCGAGGGACTGAACGACGCCGGCTATATCACCAACAATGAGGCGGTTGCGTTGCCGCGCCTGCCCCGGTCACTCGGGATCATCGGCGCGGGGGTGGTCGGGGTGGAGTTCGCGCAGCTCTTCGCCCGGTTCGGGGTCGAGGTAACGCTCTTTGGTCGGCGCGAGCGAGTGTTGCCACAGGAGGATGCCGAACTGACGGAAGCCCTCCGAGGCTACTTGGAGCGTGACGGCGTCCGCGTGCTCATGTCATCTCGCGTGCGATGCGTCGGCCTCGGTGGGGCGGACAAGGTGTTGCGCGCGGATTGGAACGGGGAGCAGGTCGAGGTCCGCTGCGAGGAGATCTTGGTTGCGGTCGGTCGAAAGCCGGCCGTTGAGGGGCTCAACTTGGAAGCGGTGGGAATCGCGTTTAGCGAAGACGGCATCACGGTCGACGATCAGCTGCGGACGACCGCGGAGAATGTGTGGGCGATCGGCGACGTGACCGGCATCAAGCCGTTCACGCACGTTGCCGACTACCACGCCCGGATTGCGGAGCACAACGCGCTGAGCGACAGGCCGCCGCGAACAGCGGACTACCGGTCGATTCCGCATGCCATCTTCACCGACCCTGAGCTCGGCCGCGTTGGCATGACCGAGGACGAGGCCAAGGCTGCCGGGTACGACGTCAAGTGTGCGACGGTCAAGATGCGCGATCTGGGGCGGGCGATCACGTCCGGTGAGACGGACGGGATGGTGAAGCTCGTCGCCGACCGGGCGACGGGGCAGGTGGTGGGTGGACACGTCCTGGCGGCGCGGGGCGGCGAATTGCTTCCCCAGATCGCGCTCGCGATGCGTATGCGTCTGCCGGTGTCGGCGATCGCGGAAACGATCCACGCCTACCCGACCTTGTCCGAGGCAGTCTTCTGGGCGGCATTCGAGCTGGCCAAGCCGGACGACCCGGCGATCGAGGCGGTGCGGGGTGTCAGTGCGCCGGCTGGTGAGGCGATGGAGGACGTGTAAGCGATGGCGCCATGAGCACGGTCATTGGAATTATCGTGGCTCTTGAATTGCCCCACAAAACGTTGTAGGGTGACGAAACCGGATTTCATCGGGCAGCGGTCGGAGGCGTCCACTATGCGTTCGCTCCGCGCGTCGAGAGATCTCGATCGCGTGCTTGCCTCAAGACGCGGCTCGGCAATTAAGGCCGCTGACGCACGCTCAGAAGCGCACGGTGAAACTCAGCCCCCGCGGTCTGCACTGCCGCGACATGCAGTTGGCGGTCGCGGCGGATCCCCATCCCAAGAAATCGCGGCGATCATGCGCCATCAGCGCATTCATGGAAATCGCGTGACGATGCGCCACCTCTCGCTGGGCGTGAGACCCGCGCACACGGAAATCACCGCGCCACGGGCCGTGCAGCGCTACGAGGAAGTGTCTACCGCCGCCTACGCGGGTCTCCCTGGCAATGCGGGCGCCGGAGGCGGGCCGACGTTCTCGGCGCAGAAACTGACCGTGAAAGCGGGCAAGCAGATCGTCAAGCCTTTGCAGAACCCGGACCTCAAGGTCGCGGACAAGGGCGACTTGGCGATCGCGGTTGCTCCCCAGCCGAAGGAGTTTTACGCCGATCAGGCTGTACTCGCGGCGAGTAATAGCAAGCTTGAGAGCGTTGGCTCGCCGCTGCGTTTAGTCGGCTCCGGTACGTCGCTGACGGTCCCGGTTCCTGGACTGGGCAACCAGACAAAGCAACTTCAATTGGTACAGCCCACAATGGCCGGTCCTGGCGGCCTGGCGGCCCTCTCCGACAAATGCAATGAGATCGCCGCGGTCGTGATGGGCAAACAGAATGTGACCGAGGAGAAAGCCGAGGCGATCTTTCAAAGTCAGGGCGGCGGTTCGGTCAAGAGCATGAAGCTCGACTTTCGGGGAGGCGCTCACTCCCTGCCCGGTGCGACAACGGAGCCAGGCCCGACCCGCGTGGCCGAATTCCTCACGAGCCTGCCACAGTTGCCCATGACCCCGAAGGCGCTGACAGGGCATCTGGGAGACACAAAGGGAACGATGCCGCCTGAGGGCACGGCGGCGGAATATGGGCGAATGCCTCCCTGGGTAACGCAAGACCGGGCCAAGGATGTAGGGGTCAACGAGGCTGTGCTGCCCGACGTTGGTGAAGCCTTCGCCACGATGTCTATCGGAGAGAGAAGCGAGAGACCAAGTCTGGATTACACGCGGGAGAGGTCGCTGGACTGGCTCAAGCTCGTCGCCGTGGAGCAGATGAACGCGATCAAAGTCAAACTTGGGCGCATGCGGCAGGAGGAGGCTGAGGAAGCGCTGCGAGAGTATGCGAAGCAGTTTGCGCACAACGTCGACGAGCCGTGGAGTTGGCATTTCGCGGGCGTCGTGGCGCGCAGCGACGGCGATACCGTCACGCTGGAGAACTACAATCGGGACCCGGACATCAAGAAAGCGATGGTGGCCGCCTACCGAGAGGCAGAGCGAAATCATACCGCGCGCATGAACGAATATAAGGCGAGCTTGGAACACGGGGGCAAGACAGTAGAGCAGATTCTCCAGGACGACCCCAGCTTTCCGTCGTATGCCGTCCAAGGTTTGAACAAGGAGCTCATCGCGAAGGGCCAGGCGGCAATCTTGCAGGCGCCCCAGCCGAGCGGTCTGTGGTACTTCCAGATGTACGGGTCCAAAGCGGGCCAGACGTTCCACGAGGCGTCGGTGCGGTCGGGCGACTTTACGAACCCGCTGACGATCCGCTGGCGGGACGCGCTTACCGATGAGTTTTGCACTGAACGGAAAGATCGGCTCGACGCAAAGGCATTGCAACTGCGTGCGCGGCACAGGCGCGACCCGGCGAGGACACACCTAGAGACGCGGATGCCACCGATCGTCACCCAGGCGAAGAGCGAGCTGGATCAGGCGCAAACCAAGCAGGAAGCATCAGAGATCTACCGCCAGGCCGCCGCCCAATTGGACCGCCTCGACGGCGTATTGATCTCACTTTCGATCTAGCCAGTGCTCTTGGCGCGAGGCAGGCTATTTGGGCCAGGTGTCGACTTCTTCCATGGCAAGTCTCAGGTTGAGCGTGAGGCTGTCGATATCGGGTGGCGACGGCCATTGTTTGATTTGGCGCCGGTGAACCGGCGAAGCTGGCTCACTCCCGTTCCGTTCGACGATGCCCCAGATCTCGGTCGCCCCGGTCGGCAGGCCACGGGCGACGACGGTGCGGCGCCGGTCGTTCGACTGCCAAGTTAGCGCCAATGCCGAGATGCCATCCCGGTCGTGGATCGAGGCATCAACGGACGTCTGCCACCCGCTGGCGACGCGTTGCCCGGCCTCCATCAGCGTCTTCCCCGCGGGCGACAGGTTGACCTGCTGGGCGGGAGCGCGGCTGCCACCGCCGGCGACGCGGCCGATGTCGCCGAACAGACCGCGCTCGGCGCCGGGTGGGAGACCGGTCAATGCGGCCAGCCGGCGGCGCAGACCGGGGTTGCGCGAGGCCCAGAATCCCAAACCAAGGATACCGGCGTGGCAGATTCCAATTGCCGTGCTGAGGGCCAGAACGCCACCGGAGTAGATCTGACTCCAGTCCGCGTTCAGGCCGATGCTAACGTCGAGCAGGGGGTAGAAGACGAGGGCGTTGAGTGCCGAGAGGATGGCGAATTGGACGAGCAGTTCGTTGAAGGCGGGTCGCAGGGGCGGGCGACGGATGAAGACGACCGCTAAGGCGGCGGCCGAGAGAACGACGTTGACCGCCGGACCGGCGAGCGCGATTAGGATCCGCTCCGTGTCGGTGTAGAAACCGCGGTGGCCGACGAACCCGGCGAAGACATAGAAGCCGAAGTCGACGACCTCGCCGCCGAAGCTCCAAACGGCAAAGGCGTGCCCGAACTCGTGGAGCGCGACCGAGACGGGCAAGAGGATGAAGAAGGCGGCCTCGGTAACGTGACGGCGGTCTTCCTCGGTGAACTTCAGGTCGAAAATGGCGCGGCGTTGACGGACGATCCTGCTGACGATGCCGACGCCGACGACCGCGTAGACGAGACTGATGAGCGCGAAGGTTTCGAAGCCCATTGCCGCGTTCAGTCGTGGCCGGAGGCCGAGGCGGCCTTCCGGGAGGACGGCGTATCGCCGGGAGGTGGATCGGAGCGCAGCGCCGGTGGCGGGACGACCGGGCGGCGCCCGGTTGGCCAGCGCACGGCGCCGCTGGTGACGGCGATGCTGGTTGCGGCGACCAGCGTGATGAGACCACCGATGGCGATCGAGGCGGGGGTGCCGAGGAACTTGGCGGTCGTCCCGGCGAAAAGCGCGCCGAAGGGCGCGGTGCCGCCGAAAACGGTCATGTAGACACTCATCACGCGGCCGCGAAGCTCGTCGGGCGCGGTGGTTTGGACCGTGGAGTTTGCCATCGCCATCATCGTCGTCGTGCTGAAGCCTAACATCGGCAAGATGACGAAGGCAGCGGCAATGGGCAGCGGGATCGCGCCGGCAACGGCGAGCGCGAGCTCGATCACGCCGACGGCGATGGCGACGCCGAAGAGCACTTTGCGGTGAGGACGCTTGGCCCTGGCGGCGAGAAGGACCGCGCCGATGAGCGAGCCGACGCCGAGCGCGGCCATCAGCAAGCCGAAACCGTCCGCGCCGACGGCGAACTCCTTTTTCGCCAGCAGCGGGATCCAGACGTTGTTGAAGTTCATGCCAAAGGTGGCGACGAAACCGACGAGGATAATCGGGAGGAAGACGGCCGGCGTCTGACGAACATAGCCAAGTCCCTCCCGCAATTGGCCGAGGCCGCCGCGCTTGCGGGTGACGGCTACGCGCGGGACCTGCATCAAGAGCAGTCCAGCGATGACGGCGACATAGCTCACGGCATTGATTGCGAAGCAGATAGCGATGCCGGCAGTGGCTAGGATGACGCCCGCCACGGCTGGCCCGATCAGCCGGGCGGCGTTGAAGAGCGCGGAGTTGAGGGCAACCGCGTTGAGCAGGTCGTCTTTGCCGACCATCTCGAAGACGAACGACTGCCGGGTCGGCATGTCGAAGGCATTGACGGTGCCCAAGCCGAAGGCGAGGAGATAGACGTGCCAGAGCTCGACGCGGTCCGTCCAGACGAGCGCCGCCAGGATGGCGGCCTGGATGCCGGCGCAGGTTTGGGTCGCGACGAGCAGATTCCGCTTCGGGACGCGATCGGCGATGACGCCGCCGACGAGGCCAAGGAGCAGGATTGGGGTGAACTGGAAGACGGCGACGAGACCGAGCAGGAAGGCCGACGAGGTGAGGGTCAGCACCAGCCACGCCTGCGCCAGCGACTGCATCCAGGTGCCGGTAACCGAGACGAGCTGGCCGAAGAAGAAGAGTCGGTAGTTTCGGTGCCGGAAGGCGGCGAGTGTTTGAGGCAGACGGGAAGGTGGCGGTTTGGGGAGAACCGGGTCGGTCGATATTGACGTAGCGCCTGCCATCAAAACGAGTCGATTCTGCCGAAGGCGGTCGTGGAGCACGATCGCCGGCGCGTGAGGAGCGATATCTGTCAGGTATTGTCGCACACACGGAGGCGTTAGGCGTTAGGGGAACGACGACGTTGTCCCTCGCGCTTAGGCGGCGTGTGACAAGCTCCGTCCTGCGGCGGCGACGCCGAAGCACGCCCTGAGGAACCGACGGGCAGCCCCCGGCGACGCCGGTCCTTCGTGCCGCCGCCGCGCTTCGCGCGGGGATGCTTCGATGCCTCAGCATGACGGTTGGCAAACGCCGCCTAACGCCTAACGCCTAACGCCTACTGATCAATGACCGTAATCACCAAGCGGGCGGGGGCGCCGCTCTCGCGGGAGGCGAGGGCGATGACCTGATCCGGGGCGCCGGAGACGACGAAGGTGACGAGGCCATCGGCGGTGACGGTGCCGGAGACATCGATAGCGACCTCGACCCACGGTTCGGCCCAGTCGATGGCCGCGGCCGAACCGTCGGCGCGCAAGGCGGGGGCGTTGCCGGCGACCGGCGCGGTGTTGTAAGTCAGGCTGGCCTCGTCGGCCCAGTACCCGGGGATGACGCCGACGACACCACCCGGCGCTCCCACGTCGCCGACCGGGGTCAGGATCAGTTGCGCGTTGATCACCGTGCCAGCCGCGATCCCTTCGACCTGGAAGGTGACAAAGGCGACCGCGCCGTCCGCGCCACCGGCCGGGAGGCTGCCGATCTGGTCAGGAGGTTGAACGTCGTCCGGCGCGACGGCGCTGACGCTGGCGTCGCTGACCGCGTAGGCGACGACCTCTCGCGGGACCGGCTCGGGCGTCGGGGTGGGCGTCGGGACCTCGGTTGGAACCCCTGTTGGTTCTTCGGTCGGAACCTCCGTCGGTGCGTCCGTCGGAGTCGGCGTGGGCTCCCGCGTCGGCTCCTCCGAAGGCTCCGTGGTAGGCGTTTCGGTTGGTGTCTCAGTCGGTGACTCGGTCGGTTCCGGAGTTGTCGAGGGTTCTTCGACCGGAGTGTCATCCGGCGTTGGCGTGTCGGTTGGGGTCTCAGTTGGCTCGGGTGTCGGCGTGACCGGATCGGCGGGTGGTGAAGTGTCCGGTGTAGGCACGTCGGTGCCGTCGCTGGCGAGAGCAGTCTGGGCGCTAAAGCTGCCGATCGTGAAGTCGGCGCTGGCGCTCAGTTGGCCGCTGACCGCGCTGACCGAGAAGGACTCGCCGCTTGATCCCGACGGCACATCGAAGGAGCACCAGAATGAACCGGTACTGGAGGGTGATCCGGTGCAAACGACTGGACCGGTCTCGGACCCGGCCCGCAGCCAGTAGAGGGTGACGGACGCGCCGGGCGTCCAGCTCTTGCCGGCAACCGAGACGCGTGTGCCCAGTGGACCGGAGTCCGGCGTCAACGTGATGGCCGGGTCGATGCGGAAGGGGGCCGCGGCGCTGCCGTCGCTATCGTCGCCGCGAAGCGTGATCGTGTGGTCGCCGCTTGGCATGGTCGGAATGGCCGCGGAGAAGGTCGCCATGCCGAAGGCGTCGGTGCGGCCGCTGCTCGTGTAGCTGGTGCGATCGTCCCAGAAGACGCGGACCCACTCGTTCGGGCCGTAGCCGGCGGCGGTGATGGTGACGCGGTCGCCGGAGAACCCGACGGTCGGCGCGAGCGAAATCGTCGGCTCGGCGCTGGTGACGACGACCGTTCCGGTCGCGCTCACGTCGCTCGACGTGCCGACGGCGACGAAGCTGGCCGGGCCAAAGGCGGCGCCGGTCGGAATCTGGAACTCGCCCGTGCCGGAACCGCGACTGTCGGTTGTCAGCGAACCGACGACGTCGCCGTCTTCGTCGCCCCAGCGGATCTCGATCGTCTCGCTGGCGCCAAAGCCCTGGGCGTCGACATCGACGGTGGCGCCGGCGTCGGCCCCGTCGGGCTGACTGGTCAGGCTCGGTACGAGGGTGTAGCCGCGCGACGCCTTCCAGCCGGTGGTCTCGCCCATGCCGACGACGAGGTGGCGACTCGCCGTGTCCTCTGGGACCTGGATCGAGCCGCTAAAGGCGCCGTTGCCGTCGGCGGTGACTGCCGTGATCTCGGCAGAGAAGGTGGAGTCCCAGTGGAGGCGGACCGTCTCTCCGGGGAGGAAGTCGGTGCCGGTGATGGCGATCGTCGTTCCAACCGGGCCGGAGAGCGGATCAATGCTGACGCGGGTGTCGTCGGTCGCGGAGAAGGGGCCGAGCGTGAAGGTGCGTGACGCCTTCCAGTCGCTCGTCAACCCTTTGGCGACGATCAGATGGCGGCCATCCTCGTCGTTTGGCACACGAATCGACGCCGCGAACGTACCGGTGCTGCTGGCACGCACGGTGGTCAGCGCCGGCGCGAAACTCGAATCCCAGGAGACCTTGACCGACTCGCCGGGCTGGAAGCCGGCGCCGGTGACGCTGACGGTCGTCCCGGCAGGGCCGCTGCTTGGGGCAATACTAATGCGGCTCTCCTCTTCGTCCGGGTCCGGGGCCGGCGGCGGCGGCTCCTCCAGGGTGTAGCTACGGGACGCCTTCCAGCCGCTGGTTTGGCCCTTGGCGGCGACAAGGTGCCGGCCCTCGTCGTCGTCGGGCGTCTCGATGGTGGTGGTGAAGGCGCCGGAGCTGTTCGCGGTCACGGTGACGAGCGGCGTGGAGTACGTCGAGTTCCAATAGACGCCGACGCGCTCGTTGGGACGGAAGCCAGTGCCGGAAACGTCGATCTCGGTGCCTGGCGGGCCAGTGAGCGGGGAGATGGAGATCCGGGCGTCGTCGCCGGTCGGTGGCGGGTCCTCGCCGTCGCAGACGCGGGCGGCGGCGTTGTGATCCTCGCCGGTTTGCCAGAGCAGGGTGACGACGACCTGGCCAATACCGTCGCCGTAGGCGAACCCGATGTCGACCCAAGTGCCGTCGGCGATGTCGATCGCGGCGCGGTTGCCGACTTCGTAGGCTTTGTTGGAGATGCCGCGGCCGCGGCCGCTGACGCCGTAGCCGACGTCGAGGCCGTTCATGGCCGCGTCGGCGCCGGTGTAGCCCTGGGCGAGGATATTGACCGTCGAATCGAGGTTATTGAGGTTACGGCGGTCGACCGTTTCCCACCAGTTGTCGTTGGTGAACCAGGGGCCAACGTCCCAAATGGGCGCAACCTCGCACCGATCAGTAGCGGGGTTGGTGACGCGGACGTAGCAGTTGTCGCCACAGTCGGTGATGCGGCCGAGATCAGGGTGGATCGAGCCGGGCATCGCCCACGGGCAGGACGAGGCCGTGCAGGCCGGGAGGGCGACGAAGTGATCATTTGGCACGATGACGTGGCCGTTCGAGGTCGTGCCTCCGACGAGTCCTTCGCGGGTGCCGGTGACGGCGTAGGTGCCGGGGCCGATCATGCTCGTATCGCCGGTGGGGGCGCCGGAGAGGACGGTGAAGGGAGCGGTGACGGTCCGGCCGCTGGAGGCGCCGCGCGCTCGCAGGGTATGGGCGCCGGTCGAGAGCGACGGGACCGTCGTGCGCAGGAGCAGGGCGCCGTTGGCATCGGCGCGTTGGGACTGCCAGACGGTCGAACTCGAGTCCCAGGTGAAGTTCACCATCTCGATTGCCGAGAAGCCGCCGGCGTTGACCGTGAGGTCGGTGCCGACCCGGCCGCTGGTGGGAGCCACGGTGATGGCGGTGGCGCCGGAGACGCCGACGGTGGCGCTGGCGAAGGTGTTGTCGGTTGCGGTGACGACGACTGGGAATGAGCCGGCGCCGGATTGCGGGATGCGGAAGGAGCAGGAGTAATTGCCGGAGCTATTCGTCGTGCCGGAGCAGACGTTGGCTCCGGGGTTGGTCGTGTTCTTGTTCCAGGCCGCGGTGACGCCGCGACTGGCGGGGAACCCCTTGGCATTGAGGTTGATCGTCGCGTTGGGCGCACCGCTGGTCGGGCTGACGGTGACGATCGGTTGCACGAGCAGGGCGCCCCAGGCGCGCAGACCGCTCGTGAGGCCGACGCCGGTATAGTCGCGCCAACCGCTCGCCGCCTCGGGCATGGTGATCCGAAGCGTGCCGGTGCCGCGAGCGTTGGTCGTGGTTGTGCCGAGGACCGGTCCGGTGGCGGAGATGAAGGTGAGGCGCACCGTCTCGTTGCCACCGAAGCCGCGCACGGTGACGTCAATTGGGGTGCCGGGCGGACCCTGGTAGGGCGCGCGAACCAGGGCAGGGTTGACGCGGAAGGTGGCGGTGGTGCGACGGGTAGTCGATGCGCCGCGGGCGATGACGGTGTGGTTGCCGCCGGTCGCCTCGGGCACATTGAAGGCGACGCTGAAGGCGCCGGAGCCGTTCGCGGTCGTCGAGGCGATGGCGGTCGAGGATTGGGTGTCCCAATAGATGCGGACCGTCTCATTGGCGCCCATGCCGCTGCCAGTGGCGGTGACGCCGGCGCCGACGTTGCCGGCGGTGGTGTTCAGCCGTACTTCGAGCTCTCCGTCGCCGGGACCGGGGGGCGGCGGGTCGGTTGGCGGCGGGTCGACCCAGAAGACCCACTTCGGGCTGAGGTTGCTCGTGCCGGCCGAGTTGCGGGCGCGGACTTGCCAGGCGTACTGGCCGTCGCCGAGTTGCGGGGTCGTCCACGACGTCGAACTGACCCACGGGCTATTCATGGCGCCGTCGTTGATGACGACCTGGTACTCGGTGGCGCCGGCAACTGCTTGCCAACTGAGCGTTGGCTGGGCCGGGCTCGTCTGGTAGGTGGTGCCGGTCGGCGGGCTGCTCAGCGTGGGCACACCGGGCGTCTGGACTTCGGTGATTTGGACGTTGGACGACGTGAGCTGACGGCCCTGGTGTTGGTTGCGGTTGCTGTCGCCGGAGGCGGGGAAGTCGACTCCTTCGAGGGAGTGTTCGTCGGTGAATGGAACGGCGATGCGGCTCCAGTTGCCGCCGTCGGTCGTGGACCAGATCGTGAAATGAATGTGCGGCCAGCCGCCGTTGCCGCCGCCACCAGGTCCGGCGACGGTGCCGAGGTATTGGCCCTGGCGCACGGTTTGTCCGGCCGCCAGGCCGGGGGCGAGATCGGCGTGGAAGAAGGCGACGGCGTAGTTGTCGCCGAGGTTGATCGACATCCCACCGTATGCCAGATCGATCCAGCGAATGGTGCCGTTGACAGGGGAGAGCACGGTTTGGCCGGCGGTGCCGCCGCCCGGGCGCGCAAAGTCGAGCGAGTACTTGTACTGCCAGTACTGGGAGCACGATTGGCTGCCGGAAGCCGCATCGCCGCAGTTGTAGTGGCTGCCTCCTTGTGCCGCTGAGGTGTTGTAGCCCTGCGAAATGTACCAACTGGAGCCGGCGACAAAGGGCAGTTTGATGTTCGTGTGGTTGGCGCCGGCTGGCTGGGGCGTGACCCACCCGGCCAGTGGCGAAACGAGGATGAAGAGCACCGAAAGGAGCGCCACCAGCCGAGCGAGGCAATGGGCGTCCCACCGCGACGTAACCACCCGCTGCAACGGGCGGAGGCCGCTCCGCGACCGCGACGATGACATGACCCATCCCTCCACGGGCCTACCAGGGCATCCGACCCCCAATCGGTGCGGCGAGGGGCGAACGAAGCCGCGCGTGCGATCCGCGACCCTGATAGGCGCCGTCTCGGCTCCGCGCGGGGTCGCGGGCCGTTGACGCTTGGACGTATATAGACTAGGCGTGAACCCCCTGCTGGCGCAACAGCCAGAAAGTCAACGGTGGCGCCCGGTTCCCCCGATCCGGGCGCCTCGCCCGCGTCGATCGACACGGTTGGCGAGGCCAGACCCCCGCGATAGACGTCGTCGATTTCCTTAGGCGGCGCCCAGTTCCAGGGCGCCGGCCGCGCTCAGCGCGTCGTCGGGCGAAAGGAACGCGCCCAAACGTGCGTCGAGCTCGCCCAGTGTCTCGGCGTCAAAGGTCGGGCGGCCCTCCCGCTGCCGAGGCTCGACGCCCGCGTGAATGAGATAGGCGACGAAGACGGGTGGGGCCTCGGTCGTGGCGCGGCGCTCGAGGTCGACCGCGCGGGGACGCGCCGTGATGAACTCGGCAAAGGATGCGGCGTCATCGTAGAGGTTGGGCAGGATGTCGATTGCGCCGTTGGACGGCCCCAGGAAGCCGACCGAATTGAGATTGTCGAGGTCGGGCGCCCAGGAGGACGAATTGATCAGGGCGAGAAGGTCGCGGTTTCGCTGAATGACGCCCCAGGTCGAGTGGGCAACGAGATCCGGTTCGGCGTCGACGAAGTCGGCGTACGAGAGCGTGCCGAGCAGAGCGGCGGTGACCGCTTCGTCTTCCGTCGGTTCGTCGGCGCGAACGAGTGTCGCCTCAACGAGGTAGGAGGCGAGCACCGGCAACGGCTCGGCGCGCAACCAGCTATTGACCAGGATGGCCGGCTTGCCGTCGGGTGACGTCAGGTCGTCGACGAAGGCGACGGGGGCGCTGCCGCGTAGGTCGGCGAACTCCACCGCGACCGGTTCACCGTCGTCGTCGGTGCCATCGAAGATGACGGCCGCCGATGACTGCCACGGCTCGATCGCTTCGAGCATCAACGCCGCGCCGCGCAACGACGGATCGGGGATGAGGCGCCGGTAGAAGCCGTCGTCGATCTTGTCGACGACCTGGAGGCGCGTGCTCAGGTCGACGCCGGCGGCGATCAAGCTGGCGTCGAGCGCGGCTTCGGCTTGATTTTCGGAGGGCGGGTCGCCCGCCGCGACGGCGTAGCGCGGGCTGAAGAGCTCTGGCTCTGTCGGGATGAAAGGGCGCTGAGCGAGGGCGTCAGCTTCTCGCGTCGGGAAGGGAACTTCGATGACGTCGCCGGTCATGAGCAGGCCGAGGATGCGGGCCAGGCGCGTCGCGTCCCGGGCCGTGATCACCTCGGCGACGCCCTCGTCGATGACGGCCAAGGCCGCGTCGTCGAATCGTGGCTCGTCGCCGAGGCGGTCGCCGCCGGGGAAGCGGTGCAGCAAGGCGGTCGAGGTGGCCTGGCCTGCCGAGCCGATGGGCGGCAAGGCGCCGTAGAAGGGGTCCGACTCGATCACAGCCTGGATGCTTTCGGCGTCCAGGTCTTCGAGGTTCGGCCCGACGAAGACGTCGCCGAGGGGGGAACTGCTGATGCCGAGGGCGCCGCCGCCCGCGTGCCCCATCGAGTTGAGCAAGGCGAGCAATTCGACGTTGTTGAAGATGGCGAGGTCGGTGCCGAAGTCGACGATGCGCGGGTCGATGAGGACGAGCTCACCGTAGCAGATGGTGTCGAGAATGTTGGCGATGACCTCTTCCTGGCGGGAGTTGGCGCCGCCGCCGTGGAGCGATTCATGGACGATCACCGGGATCAATTGCTCGGGCGATTCACCCGCGAATTGTTCATTGAAGATCATGCGGAAGCGGCCGTTCGGGCTGTAGTCGATGGTGGCGACCGCGTCCTCGAGGCCGATGTCGGAGAACTCCAGCGCTTCGAAGGGTCGGCCGGACGGGTTTGCGCCATCGAGCACCGCGTCGATGGTGATCTGGTACGGGTCCCAGCCGGTGAGCATGAGCAGGCCGGCGCGCAGGTTCGGCGCCGGCACGATGGTCTGGACGGTGGGATCGTCGTAGATGACGAGCGCCGCTTCGCGCTCCGTGAAGCTCAACTCGCGGCGATTCAGGAAGCGTTCGAGCCGGTCGCGCGCGTGGTCGACGGTCATGGCGCGCGGCGTTTTGGTGTCTGAAGGATAGGCGTCGAGCGATTCCGGACCGAGGATGAAGGGGCGGGAGCGGAGGACGGTCTCAGGGTCGAGATCGGCATCGATGAATCGCACCTCGAGGTCGTCAAGCTCTCCCTCATCGGCCGCGGGCTGTAAGGCGGAGGGATAGAGGCGTAGAAGCTCTGAGCGCACCCGCTCGGGCGCGGAGCGCGCGGTAACGGTGGGCGCTTGCTCAACTTGGCCAAGTCCCGGTCCGGCGTCCGCCAATGGGGGAAAGGCCGCGGCCCAGACGAGCAACGCGAGGAGGAGGGTGATCGGCCGGGCAGCACGAAGCCGGCCGGGCAGCAGCGCCGACGCACGGGCGGTGGGCCGCGTCGGCGACCCGCGGGATGCCTCCCTTGTCCGCTTCATGCGTCGGAGTATAGCGACTCCGGCGTCGAAAGGCACGAGTACCGAGTACCGAGTACCGAGTACCCAGTTCGTTGTAGCGGATCGCGGTCGATCATATCGGATCGGTTGGGATGGCCCATCGACGTCCGAAGACTGACTGGGCACTGGGCACTCGGCATTGGGCACTACGAGAGGGGGTCGATGGGGAGGTCGGGAGTGGTGCTCCAGCCGGCCCAGCCGCGGTCGTAAACGACGACGTTGGGGTAGCCGAGGAGCTTGAGGACCCACCAGCCGTGGGCGGCGTCGACGCCGTAGCGGGCGTAGACGACGATAGGCCGGTCGGGCGTGACGTTGCGGTCGCGGTAGAGGCGTTCGAGGTCGGAGGGGGCTTTCAGGCGGCCGGCGTCATCGCGAAGGGTCGAGGTCCAGGGAATTGAGATCGAACCGGGGATGCGGCCGAGCGGCAGGCGGTCGTTGTCGGTGTCGTGCGCTTCCTCGTCGGTGCGGATATCGACTAAGGCGGTCTCCGGTCGTTCGAGTTGCTCAAGCAGTTCGCCGGTGACGTAGTAATACCCCTCACGGGGCGCGACCGTTGGGAGGTCCGCGTCAGGGGCATCGACCGAACCATCCTGCGTGTCGCCGCCATGAGCGCGCCAGGCGGCCAGGCCGCCGTCGAGCACGGACGCGCGGTCGTGGCCGAGGAAGCGGAGAAACCAGACCATCCGCGCTGCCCAGCGATTGCGGTCGTCGTCATAGGCGACGACTTCAGTCTCGCCGTCGATGCCGAGGTATGAAAGGAGCTCGATCCGCGCGGTCTGGGCGCCAAAGTCTTGGTCGAGAATGGTGCCGTAGATGTGTTGCGGCTGATCGAGTTCCGTTGTGTCTTGCCACCAGGCGTGGACCGCGCCGGGAACGTGGGCACGGCGGTAGGTCCGCGGCGGTGAGAGGTCGAGTACGAGAAGTTGATGCACCGTGCGAGATAGGGCCGCTTCGAGCCACGACGGGTCGACGAGAAGCGGCGGATCGCCATTGCCGGCAAAGGGGGCGACGGTGGCGGCCGGGACTTGAGGCAGCGCGTTGTTGCATCCGGCAAGCGTGATGGCCGCGGCGGAGGCGGCGCCGGCACTCAAGGTGCGTGCGATCAGGTGGCGACGTGTTAAAGGCTGGTGGCCCATCTTGTGCGAAAGTCTACCCGACGGACCGAGTGACACGCGCCAGGGAGATGCAGCAGAGCAATGGAACGACGAACTGGTTGGGGAATTGGGCTGACGGTGCTGATCGCGGTGTGCCTCGTGGGTGGGGCGCTTGGCGGCTGGCTGGCGATGCAGTGGATCGAGGATGAGCCGGCGGACACGACGTTGACCGAGGTGCCGGCAGCGACGGTGACGGCGATCGCGGCGCGGCCATTTTCCGCTCAGACGAGCGCCCAATCGGAACCTCCGGCCGGCACTCCCGCGGCAACAGGCGAAGAAGCGTCAGTTGCGGTTGTGGCGCGGGTCGCGCCGGCGGTGGTGACGGTGATCAACGCGCGGGAGGCGCGGTCGCCGTTCGCGGAGGGTGAGTTGGTGCCGGCGGGGTCCGGCACGGGGTTCATCATCGACGACGAAGGGCGCATTGTCACCAATTGGCACGTCGTGACCGGCAGCGACGACATCTTCGTCATCTTTCAGAACGGTGAGCGGCGCGACGCTGAGCTTGTGGGCTCCGACGAGATTAGTGATCTGGCGGTGATCCAGGTCGACGGCGATCTGCCGGGGGTCGTCCTGCTCGGCGATTCGGACGCCTTGCAACCGGGGCAAACGGTGCTGGCGATCGGGTCGCCGCTTGGGCATTTCACGAACACGGTGACGCGGGGTATCGTCAGCGCGCTGGGCCGCGGTCTGACAGAGCAACAAGGCAATCCCGAACTAACGGGGCTGATTCAGCACGACGCGGCGATCAACCCCGGCAACTCCGGAGGACCGCTTTTCAACATGGCGGGCGAGGTGGTCGGCGTCAACACGCTTGGTCTGCCGGAGTCGGCGGGCGGCGTGCCGGTGCAGGGACTCTTCTTCGCCATTGCTTCGAACACGGTGAAGGAGATTGCCGCGAAGCTGATCGAGACAGGAGAGGTCCAGTACCCGTTCCTCGGTATCAGAGGGCCGGAGCCGATCAATCCGCGGATCGCCAGTCAGAACGACCTTCCGGTCGACTTTGGCGTCTTCATCCGAGAGATTATTCCGGGCGGTCCGGCCGACGACGTTGGCATTGAGGCGGGGGACATCATTCTGGCGATCGACGGCGAGCGGATCGACCAGAACAACTCGCTGACCGAGGTGCTTTTCCGGTATGAGCCGGGCGAGAGCGTCTCGCTGACGATCCAGCGCGGTGACGAGACGCTCGAGGTCGAGTTGACGCTGGGCGAGCGGCCGGTGGAGTAGGCGGAGGTACGAGGAATCGTCCCGTTCCCTGACGACGGGACGATTCCTCATTGCATCCGGAATGACGGGCGAGTGTCTACGGCACCAGCTCGAAGGTCAATTGGACTTCGACGGCGATTTCGGTCGTGCCGGGCTGGACGGGGGCGGCGTCACCGCGCTGCGCCATTTCGGCGGCCGCGTATTCGAACGGCATCGGCGGCGGGGCGTGGCCCTCGGAGATGCTCACCAGGCGGCCGAGCTGCATGCCAGACGCGTCCGCGAGTTCCCGCGCCTTCTGAGTGGCGTTTTCGACCGCGCGCTTGCGGGCTTCACTGGCGGGGCCGGAGGGATCCTCGACGTAGAAGCTGATGCCCCAAATCGCGTTGGCGCCCTGGTCGACGACCGTGTCGAGCAGATCGCCAAGCTGATCGACGTCGCGCACGGTGACGTTGACCTGATGCGAGACCTGGAAGCCGCTGACCGGACCAGGCATGCCGCGCTCGTCGTAGTCGCGCAGAATGCTGACGCTGAAGTTGACAGTCTGGACGTCATCTTCGGCGATGCCGGCCGCGGTCAATGCTTCGATGATCGCCGTCATCTGAGTGGTCGCCTCGGCCTGAGCGGCGGAGAGGGTGTCCTGGATGACGTCGACGCCGACGACGACGGAGGCGGTGTCCGGCTCGACGAAGACCCGGCCCTGGCCGTTGACGCTGACGGTGGTCATGCCAGCCGCGGCCGGGCTCGGGGTCGCGTCTTGCGCGGCAGCCGGACGGGAGATGCCGGCGAAGGCGGCGCTGATCATGGCCAGCACGGCGAGGGCGACGATCGCTCGGGGGAGCGCGACTGGACGAACGACTCGGGACATGGCGTCCTCCTGATCTGTGAAATCGGGCCGCCCGGCCAGGCGCGCGGGCGGTTGCTGAGCGTGGCGTAGGCGCGCGTCAACCGCGTCCTGGATCGATAACGAACGGCGAGTTCATTTTGTTCCCACCAGTCCACGGCGACGGCAAATCTACGGTCGGCGGATGCGGCCGACGCCGATGAGGCTGACGACGAGCCAGACGAGGAGGAGGCCGAGGCCGATTTCGGCAATGCGCCAGATTGATGGGCGGCCGTCGCGGTCGCTGGTGGGCTGGGCGACCGGCGTCGGCGTCGGAGCGGGAGTTGGGGAGACGGTCGGGGCTGGCGTCGGCGATGCGCTTGGGCTGGGGGATGGAGTTGCCGTGGGCGACGGTGTCATGGATGGGCTTGGGGTTGCCGTTGCCGTTGGGGTGGCTGGAACGAATGGCGACGCTGCTTGAGCACCTGCCCCAGCGGCGTCACCCAACGCCGGGTCGTCGACCGCGCTGCCGTCGCGTTCGTCGGCCGCGATCGCTTGATCCGCGGCGCGTTCGGCGGCGGGCGCCGCGGGCGGCGCGTCCTCGTCCGCCTCGCCCTCCTCGGCTACTTCCGCGAAGGCGGCCATCCGCTCTTGGGTGGGCGTCATAGGCGCCACGTCGCCGGCGACGGGGGGCGGACCGACAGTTCGTGTGGGCTGGGCCAGTGCCGCTTCCGGCTCCTGGATCGTGGTTGGGGCCGGCGCCGTGGCGGTGAAGGCAGGGGCGGCGTCGGCGGGCGCCATCTCGCGCGAGTCGACGGCGGTGGTCGGCGCTTCCTGGGCGATGCGATCCGGTTCTGTCTCCTGGTTCGTGAGGATGTCGCCGGTAATGACGGCGACGAGCAGCATGGCGACGACCGCGGTCGCGGCACGGAGGGTTGGCAGCGAGGGCATGTGCCGAAGGATCCAGGGAGCACGTGAAGTCCGCGCCTGTTCCGGGCTGAGTTGGAATGCGCGGCGAGGGCGTTGTTCGGGCAGTCCGCGTAGGAGCGTGACCGTTGCGCGGAGGTCGGCGAGGTCGCGGCGGCAATCGGCGCATGTCTGGAGATGGGCGTCGGCGCGGACGTGATCGGTGACGGCGAGTGTGCCGTCGAGGAACGCGTTGAGGTCATCGGTGGACAGATGCTGTCCCGCGATCCACTCGCTGCCATCGGGCTGTGGTCGATTGTGTGCCGATTCGTCGTTCATAGTCGGCGTCCCGCCCCGGCGCGACGATGCGCCCCGAGGCGTCCACTTCACTCCTCAGAAAAACGGCCAAAACGTTCGAACAGTTCCCGGCAGGCGGGGTCTTCGCGCAACGCATCGCGCAGGCGGGCTCGCGCACGGCTGATGCGGGACTTGACCGTGCCCACGGGGACGCCGGCGATTTCCGCGATCGCTTCGTAGCCGTGGCCCTGCAGGTCAGACAGCAGGATCACCAATCGTTGGTCGTCGGGCAACGCGGCAATCGCGCGCTCGAGGTGGGTTGCCAGTTCGGCGCGCGTTGCGAAGGTCTCGGGGTCCTCGCTGCCGACCTGGCTGGTCCATTGCGGCTGGGACTCGAACGGCTCGGCGTCGAGTGACGAGGCGGGGCGCCGTCCTTTGGCCCGAAGCAGGTCGTAGCAGCGATTGGTGGCGATTTTGAGCAGCCAGGGGCGAACGAGGCCGCCGCGGAAGGTATCGAGCGACGACCAGGCTTTGATGAAGGTGTCCTGGGTTGCGTCTTCGGCGGCGGCGACATCGCGCAGCATGCGCAGGCAGAGGTTGTAGATCGGCCGCTCGTGCCGGGTGACCAGGGCGTTGAAGGACGGCAGGTCCCCGCCTTGGGCAGCGCGGATCAGGCGCTCGTCGTGCAACGCCTCCGCGTCGACCTCGGCCGGCGCGGGCGGAGGCGATGAGGCCGTGGCGGGTTCGCCGCGAGTTCGACCGCGCGGGCGAATCATGAGACGTTCGCTGTCGTGCTCATAGACCCGCCTGCCAACCTGCCAATGCGTGACGATTACCCGGTCACTCGACCGGCGGCGCGAGCGAGACGCGGTCGAGCACTTCCGGATTGGCGACGGTGCGTGGCCGGATGCCGCGTAAGACGTTGAGGGTGTCATGCAGCGTTTCGGAACGGACCAGTTCGACCGAGCGCTCGGAGTAGTAGGCCGAGTGCGGGGTGAGGATGACGTTGGGGAGCTGGTAGAGCGGCGAATCGGCCGGGAGCGGCTCCGGGTAGACGACGTCGAGGGCGGCTCCGGCGACGGCGAAGTGCTGTAGGGCGTCGATGGCGGCGTCGAGGTCGACGATCGGGCCGCGGGCGGTGTTGACGAGAAAGGCCGTCGGCTTCATCCGGGCGAACGCCGCAGCGTCAAAGAGTCCCTGAGTTTGCGGCCCGAGTGGGCAATGGATGGTGATGACGTCGGATCGCTGGAGGAGTTCGTCGAAGGTGACGAGTTCCGCGCCGCGGGCCTTTGCGGTTTCGGCGTCGAGTTGCGGATCGGCGGCGATGACGGTCAGACCGAAGGGGCGCGCACGCTCGGCGACCTTTGTGCCGATGCGGCCCAGGCCGACGATGCCGAGGGTCTGTTCGCGCAGCGGCGCGACCGGGCCGCGCAGCATCTGGCGGGTGCCGGCGTGGTTCCAGGCGCCCTTGCGCAGGTCTTGGTCGAGTTCGTGGATGCGCCGGTTGAGCGCCAGGATGAGCGAGAAGGCGTGGTCGGCAACCTCGTTGGTGCAGTATTGGGGGTAGTGGGTGACGACGACGCCGAGATCGGCGGCGGCGAGGAGGTCGAGGTGGTCCAGACCGACGCCGTAGGATCCGACGACCCGGCAACGACCGAGCTGTTCCAGGACGGAGCGGGTGATCGGATGGCGCGTGGAGACGACGAGGGCGTCGGCATCGCGGGCGAGCTCGACGATCTCGTCTTCGGTGGCGCATTTACGGGTGAGGACGTCGATATCGAGGTCGGTGAGGGACGCGATTGCGTCCGATTCCCAATCGAGGGTATAGCGATCGGAGGTGAACGCAACCGTGTACTTCGGTTTTTCCGCCATCCTGCTCTTCTCCGCAGTGTGAACAAGCCTCAGTAGCCGAGGCGTGTACTATCGCACAGTGCGGTGGATTGGGCGCGGTGTACGGCGCAACGCGCGCTGAGTGACTAGAAGGTGGGCGAAGAGGGCGAGTTGAGGAGTAGATGAGGGAAAAGGAAAAGTCCCGACAAGCTTTGGGTCGCCATTTCCCCGCGACTGACCGCTCCGCCACGCAACGCCCCGCAACGTACGTGGATTCCTGGCCTGTCCCGCAACGGCCTGGTGTCGAAGGGATACCCCGCAATGCCCCCTCGTCCTCTGGCCGTCCCGGTGGGGAGTCCGGCTACTGCTCGGCTCCTCGGGACTGTACGTACATAGTAAACGTACACCCTGACCCTGTCAAGGGGTTTGGCAATATTTGTCTCAGCGATGTCTCCGGGCTGATTCGTGGACCGACGTTAGCCGCGATCGAGCAGGTCGAGGACGGGCGCCATGGCTTCGACGCCGGCCAGCGTGCTGGGGTCGGGCCAGACCATGATTTGGTTGATGCCGGCCTCCGCGAAGCCGCGCAGCACCTCCGCGATCGCCTCCGGTTCGCGCGGGGGCGGGGGAACCGGCTTGGCCCAGTTGAAGCGGCGGACGCGATTCGGGAAGTCGACGAGGACGCAGGCGGTGCGGGCCAAAGTCGCGGGGTCGCGTCCGACCGCCTCGCAAGCGGCGTCGACCGCGGCGAGCTTGGAGGCGAGTTGCGCGGCGTCGCTGACCCAAGTGGTGTTCCAGAGGTCTGCATACGTCGCGGTGAGGCGCAGCATGCGCTCGCCGTTGGAGCCGATCATGAGCGGTATGCCGTTCGGGCGCGGGCCGCGCGGGCGCAGCTCGCAATCGACGGCGCGTTCGTAGGCGCCCGCGAAGGTAACGGGTCCATTGCGGAGTAGGCCGTGGACAATCTTGAGACCTTCTTCGAAGCGGCTGACCCGATGGTCGAAGGGGTAGCCATAGGCGGTGTACTCCGGTTCATGCCAGCCGGCGCCAAGGCCGAGGATGAGCCGGCCGCCGCTGATTTCGTCGACCGTCTCGGCGATCTTGGCGAGCATGGCCGGGTTGCGAAAGCTCATGCAGCTTACCAGCGGGCCGATCTCGATGCGATCGGTGGCGGCGGCAAGGGCAGCGAGGAGGGTCCAGCATTCCCAGCGCCCTTGGGGTGGTTCGTCCGGGAAGCGAAAAAGGACATGATCGGCGACCCAAACGGAGTCGAAACCGACCCCCTCGGCGCGTTGGGCGATGGCGCGCACATCGGGCCAGCGGTGGTTGCCGCCGCCCATGATGCCGTCGCCGTTGGGAATGTACAGGCCGACCTTGAGCGGTCGCGTCCTCTCCACCGCTGTCCTCCTTGCAGTTCAATGCGGGCCGTCGTCGGATCGGGATAGTACTTCAGTGGGAGCGTGGTGGTTGGCGCGTGTGCCGAATTGCCGACGAAGAGAACGGCCGCGGGGTACAATTGGCCGGTCCGCGATAGTGGCCGCTGGGAGCGGCGCGCCGGTTGACGATCGGGGAAGGGGCGATCGGCGCGTTTGGGCATGACCTTCGTGCGGGGTGATGGTCCGCGGTGTCGCGACAGACGGGGCGGGGGCTTCGGGAGACGCTGCGTGGATTTTGTCGTCGTAGGATTTGGGCTCGGAGCGCTCATCGTTCTGGTCGGCATCGCGGTGCGGGATCTCGCACCGCGGTTGCGGCGTCCCGATGCGCCGGAGTCGGATGGCGACCAGGCGCCCGGTATCTATTCTATCCAACGCGTGCCGGTCGAACGCTGGGCGGCGGCCTGCCAAAAGGCGGGGTCGACGATCATGCTCGGTGGCGGGGCGATTATTTTGGCCGCCGTCGTCGGCATTGGCGCGGGGGTCGACAATGGGGGCGGTGCACGCATGGTGCTGGCCGTTACCCTCGTCGTCTTTGGGGGCATAGCCGCCCGCTTCGGCATGCTGGCGAACGAGCTCTTCCCGATTGATCGTCGTTCTCGGGAGCGTGCGCGCCAGTTGGCGCAGCCGGCGCCGCGGAGCGTGGAGGTTGCGGCCGCGCGGCCGGAGGCTGAACCGCCGGCCGCGGAAGAAGTGAAGCCGGCAACGCCGGTAGAGCCCGTGGTAGCGACTGAGGAGCCGGCGGAAGCGGCGGAACCGGCGGTAGCGATCGGATTGAACGGCGCCTCGTTGGAACCGATTCCCACGGAGGTGGTGGTCGAGGCGGCATCGACGCCGGGCGAGGGCGGCGAGGGCGGTGAGGACGGTGAGGAACCGGCCGTGGATGCGGTGGAGGCGGAGGATAAGGCGTCGGACGAAGCTCCTGTAGATGCCGAGGCAGCGCTCGTTCCGGCGGAAGCAGCGCGGGACGAGCCGACTACCGCGGCGGAGTCGAGTTCGGACGAGGACGCGCAAGCAACGGCCGAAGAGCAAAAAGGTGTGACTGACGCTACAGAATCGTCGCCCGAAGTGGCCGCGTCCGTCCGGTCCAACGCTGAGCCATAGCGCGTTGGCAAACGATCTTGCCGACCGTTCTCTTCGTCATTCCGCCGTCAGGAAAAATCTCGCATCGCGGGGCCAGCGCGACCGTCCCCGCGTTTTTTGACGGTTCGGCGCGTGTCCTCCATGCTTCGCGGCGTACTATTCGATTGCAGCGAGGACGCGCAGATGCCGACGCATGACCACGGTCACGATCATTCGCACGACGACCAGACGCACGACGCGGATGCCGAACGGCTCCGCATTCTCGCCATCGACGTTGGGGCGGGAACGCAGGACATCCTCCTCTACGACAGCGCGCGCACGCCGGAGAACTGCATCAAGCTGGTCCTGCCGTCGCAGACTCAGGTTGTCGCGGGGCGGATACGGCGGGTGACGGCGGCGGGTCGGCCGCTGCACCTGGCGGGGCGACTGATGGGCGGTGGGGCGTCGAGCGGCGCGGTGGCCGATCATCTGGCGGCCGGGCTAACGGTGACGGCGACCGCGGACGCGGCGCGGACGCTGCACAACGATCCGGCCCGTGTCGAACAGATGGGCGTCTGCATCCGTGAGAGAGCGCCGCCGGGGGCGGTCGTGGTCGATCTCATGGACGTCGATCGGGCGGGGCTCGCCGCCGCGCTTGCGCCGTTTGGGGTGGAGTTACCGGAATTGGTGGCGGTGGCGGTGCAAGATCATGGCTACCGGCCGGGTTCGGGGAACAACGCGGTGCGCTTCGAGTATTTGCAAGGATTGCTCGACGACGGCGGTGATTTGTCGCGGATGGCCTATCGCGAACCGCCGACGGGGATGACCCGGATGCAGGCGGTGGCCGAGGCCATTCCCGGCGCGTACCTGATGGATACGGGTGCGGCGGCGGTGCTCGGCGCGTTAGGTGACCCGGTGATTGCGCGGGCGGCGTGGGCAGACGGCGCGATTCTGGTCAACGTCGGAAATATGCATACCTTCGCCACGCTGGTCAAAGGCGGGCGGCTGTATGGGTTCTTCGAACATCACACGGGCGGCATCACCGCGGGGATTATTGAGGATTTGGTGGAACGGCTACGGGCCGGCGCGATCGATAACGAGACCTTCATGCGGGACTTTGACGGGCATGGGGCGGCGATTGATCCGGCTTATCAACGCGAGGGGCCGTTTCGGTTCGTGGCGGTGACCGGTCCGAACCGGGCGTTGGCGCGGCCACTCGGCTATCACGAGGCGGCGCCGCACGGCGACATGATGCTGACCGGGTCGTTCGGGCTGGTTGAGGCGGTATTGATGGCGCTTGCGCGGGACGAAGCGCACCGCGGGTTGACGTTGGTTGCCGGCTAGTGCCGAGAGCGAGGATCGGGATCGGCTCAGTCGCGAGGAGCGATAGTTGGCTCGGTATCTGGTGTGGGTGTGAGGTCGGGCGGCTCGGTCGGGTCGGGTTTGGGCGTGGGGGTCTCGTCCGAGTCAGGGGTCGGGCTTGGACGAGGGGTGCGGGTGGCATCCGGGTCCTCGGTTGGTGACGGCGATGGTGACGGCGTCGACTCGGGGGTCGAGGTTGGGAATGGACTGCTCGTCGGCGACGGCAGCACGGTCGACGTCGCGGTGGGAATGGGCGTGGAGGTGGGCCGCGGGGTGTTCGGCGGCGGCGGAACCGGCGTGTTGGTGGCGGTGGGCAGCGGCGTCGGGGTCGGCGGGACGCGGGTCGCGGTTGGCGACGGCACGGGCGTTTTAGTCGGCGCGGCGGGCGGTATCGGGGTCGAGGTCGGCGGCGGTGGCGCCTGTGGCGGCGGGCCGGCGTTGCCGCCGCCGCTCGGGGGCGGAGCCGGGTTGCCGCTGGGGTTGGACGGCGCCAGCGCGACCACGGTCCGGTTTGGCGTCGGCGTGGCGGTGGCCTCAGGTTCTGGAGCACGGACGACACGCGGCGTGGGTGTCGGTTCGGCGGTTGCGTCGGACTCCGCTTCAGGTTCCTCTTCTTGAGCCACGTTGGCAAGGTCGCGGAGGAGGCGCGCGGTCGGTGTCGGCGGGGCGTCGTCCGGCACGGCGGTGGCTTGGGGCTCGGTCGTCGGCGTGGGGAGCACGAAGGTGGGAGCGGCCAGGGCGGTGCCTTGGGGCGCTTGGGGTTCGGGTTCGCGGTCGGCCGCCGGGAGGACAACGTAGGCGAGGGCGGCGGTGACGCCGCCCGCGATGATCAACGCCGCCACCATTGGCGTCAGCTTGGCCAGGCGCTGGAGCGGTGCGATGAGTGGATCGGACGCCATAGGACCCGGTGCCTTCGCCCGCAACCGAGGTAACCGGTCGTCAGTTCGGTCGATCTCCGTTGACTGGAGGACCAACCTCGCCCGCGAGCAAGCGGGACGGCATGTATTGGTTGAAAGACGGCGTTCCGACGACACGATGCGACCAGGGACCGCGACGCGTTCGCCCGTCTATTGTAACGATTCGGCGGCGGAAATGGTGTCTTCTGCCGATCCTAGCCGCGGACGGCCCGCGCGGCCCGTCCAGCCGGTGTCATCCGCTCGACGATTCGGAGGATGAGATCGGTTGCGAGCGCCAGGGCCGTAATCGCGATCGTGCCGGCCAGAATCTCCGACGCGTACCGCCGCGACATGCCGTCGAACAGCACCTCGCCCAGCCCGCCGCCGCCCGCAACGCCGGCGATGGTGGCGAGGCTGACCGTCGACACCATCGCAATGCGGATGCCCGCGATCAGGATCGGCAGCGCGAGCGGCAGGCGGACGCGGCGGAAGACTTGCCAGTTCGTCATGCCGGTGCCGCGGGCGGCCTCGAGGACGGCGGGGTCGACGCCGCGCATGGCGGCGACGATGTTGCGCACGAGCGCAAGCTGGGCGTAGGCGGCGAGCATGACGATCGCCGAGCGTCGCCCCAGGCCCAGGTTCGGAATCGAGATCAGGAAGGCGAGCAGCGCCAGGCTGGGGATCGTGTAGACGGCGCCGAGGAAGCCGAAGGTGGGGAAGGTGGCCGGTCGCACGGCGATGACAAAGGCGGAGATCGGCGCGGCAATGAGCAGCGCGATCAGGATCGCGATGCCGCTCAACTCGACGTGATCGACAGTAAGCCGCAAGATCTCCCGCCAGTTCTCGGTGAGGTAATCAAGGTTCATGGCGCGGCCTTGGCGCCGATGGACTGAGGTCCGGAGGCGGACTGGATCGCCTCGAGGTCGACCAAGCCGACCGGCTTGTCGTCGTTGTCGAGGACGGTCAGCGCGGGGGCACGGCTCTCCAAGAGCAGTCCGAGCGCGGTGCGGAGGTCGCTGGTGGCGGAAATCTCCGGTTCTGGCCGAACGCCGTTAAGAGGGCGGGCCACGCTCCAGACCGAAATGAGGCTGAGGCGGCGGAGCGTGTCGTCGGCGCCGACGAGTTCGGAGACGAAGTTGTCAGCAGGCTCCATGACGATCTTCAGGGGGGTGTCGTATTGGACGACAACACCCTGGCGCATGACCGCGATCCGATCGGCGAGCTTAATTGCCTCTTCGATGTCGTGGGTGACGAAAAGAATCGTTTGGCCGAGCCGGTGGTGGATGCGGATCAGCTCGTCCTGAAGGCGGGCGCGGGTGATGGCGTCGAGGGCGCCGAATGGCTCGTCCATCAACATGGTGGTCGGGTCGGCGGCCATGGCGCGGGCGAGACCGACGCGCTGCTGTTCGCCGCCGGAAAGTTGGGTCGGGAAGCGGCGGCGATAGCTGGCCGGGGACAGGCCGACGAGGTCGAGCAGCGCGTCGATGCGGCGGTCGATGCGCGGTTGGTCCCAGTGCAGCAAGCGGGGGACGACGGCGACGTTTTCTTCGATCCGCATGTGCGGGAAGAGGCCGGTTTGTTGAATGACGTAGCCGATCCGCCGCCGCAGTTCCGGGGCGGGGAGGACATGCGTTTCGACGCCGTCGATCAGAATATGACCGCCGGTCGGCTCGTAGAGCCGGTTGACCATTTTGAGCAACGTCGTCTTGCCGCAGCCGGAGGGGCCGAGCAAGACGACGATCCGGCCCGGTTCAACCGAGAGCGTAACGTCGTTGACGGCGGGCGCGGCCGCGCCGGGGTAGTGCTTCGAGACATGCTCGAATTGGATCTCACTCCCCCGGCGCGGCCGCTCGGTACCGTTCGGTTCGCTTGGCGTGCTACTCACTGATCAGTTGCTGGTCCACCAGGAACTGGCGGGCGACGTCCGCCGGGTCCTGCTTCTCTTCGCCGACGACCAGGCCATTCAGATCAATCATTACTTCGGTCGTGAGGAAGGGCGAGAGGGTATTGAGCGTCTCGCCGATGAGCGGGTTGGCGTCGAGGGTGTCCTGACGGACGACCGGCGCGACGTGGTAGGGCGGCCAGAGACCGAGGTCGTCTTCGAGGACGACGAGGTCGAAGAAGGCGATCTCGGCGTCGGTGGTGAAGGCGAGGACGACGTTGGCGTCGCCGTCGGTGAGCGCCACGTACTTGATGCCGGGGTCGACGCCGTTGACCTCGACGTTCTCGAAGCCGCCGCCGTAGACGGCTTGGAGACCGAGCAGGCCGTCGTCCCGCTCTTCGAAGTCGGAGGGGGCGGAGATGACAATGTCTTCGTCGCCGGCCAACTCGGCGAGCTGTGAGATGGTGGTCAGGCCGTACTCGTCGGCGAAGTCGCGGGTGACGGCCAGGGCCTGGGAGTTGTTCATCGGAGATTGGTCGAGCCAGACGAGGCCGAACTGCTCCTGGTACTGCTGGTTGACATAGTTATAGACGGCATCGACGGCGTCGGTGGCGACGGGCGAAGCCGATGCGCCCGCCGTGGGCGAGGCCACCGGTCCCACGACGTCGGCGAGGGTAGCGCCGAGCACGGCGAGCAGGCCGGTGCCCGTGTATTCGGGATAGAGGTCGATGTCACCCGCCAGGAGCGCCTCGTGGGCGACGCCGGTGCCGCCGAGGTTGAGACGGCGATCAACGGTGAGACCGGCGTTTTCGAGGGCGAGGGCGTACATCTCGCCGATTACGAGTGCCTCCGGGAAGTTCTTCGAACCGACGCCGACGGCGTCGTCTTGGGCCACGGCGCGCGGCGCGCTCATGGCGATCGAACCGAGAACCGGCGCCGTGGCAAGTCCCTTGACCAACGTTCGCCGTGTAACCATGCGTCAATCCTTTCTGCGAATCCATTCGAAAAGTCGAACGAGCGTTCTTCCTTGGAACGCTCTCAACCGCTACGGCGTGAGACCGGCCGGCGTCACCAGCCGCTCCAGCCAGGCCAATACACCCTCCACGGTCAGCGCCAGCAGCGTGACCGGAATGGCACCAACTAAGAGCAAGGTCGTGTCCAAGAGCGTCAAGCCGCTGTTAATGAACCGACCGAGGCTACCCGTGCCGATGAAGGCCGCCAGCGTGGCGCTGGCGACGACTTCGACGCCGGCGGTGCGGACGCCGGCGATCACGACCGGCAGGGCAAGTGGGAGGTGGACGCGGGCGAAGACTTGTCGCGGCTTCATGCCGAGGCCGCGGGCGTTTTCGAGGACGGCGGCTTCGACGCCGCGTAAGCCGGCGTCGGTGTTGATGATGATCGGCGGCCCGGCGAGCGCCGTCAGGGCGATGAGGGCGAGGGCGAAGTTGCGGTCGAACATCGGCAGCAGGTCGCCGACCTCTTGGCGATAGGGATAGAGGAGAAAGAGGACGGCGAGACTCGGGACGACGCGGGCGGCGGCGACGGCGGCGATGATCGGCGGGCCGAGTGTCCGCGAGCGCGCCGAGAGCACGCCCAGGGGAACGAAAATCGCAAGGGCGGCGACGAGCGCGAGTAGGCTGAGCTGCACATGGGTCAGCAGCGCATCGCGAAAGCGATCCGGATTCTCGTCGATGTAGCGCCAGACGTTGGCGAGGGTTTCCAAACGGTTGTCGTCCTCCGCTCCGGGATGCATTACCGCAATCACAGTGCCGTCGGAGTGCGACATGCTACAGTGCCGGGCATGCAACTGGCCAATGGAATTCAGCCAGAGCGTAGGACGGACTACGGTACGAGGAGGCTGACGATGACGGCGTTTTCGCGATCGCTGATGGCGCTGACGGCGCGGCTGGCGATGCTCCTCGCTTTGATCGGTTCCTCGATTGCGGCGTCGCCCGCGGCGGCGCAACCGGCAACGCCGGAGGTGACTCCGCCGGAGTCGTGCCTTGCGGTCGAGACCTTTCCTGTGCCGGCCGGCGATCGCCCGCACGACGTCGCGCCGGCGGCGGACGGGAATGGGGTGTGGTACACGGCCCAAGGGACGGGCGCACTCGGATTGCTCGACCCGCAAACGGGCGAGATCGAGCGGATCGAGCTGGGCGACGGGTCGGCGCCGCATGGAGTGATGGTCGACGCCGAGGGTGCGGCGTGGGTCACGGACGGCGGGCTGAACGCGATGGTGCGGGTCGACGCGGTGACGTTTGAGCTGGCGGTCTTTCCGGTGCCTTTCACGTCGGCGAACCTCAATACGCCGGTGATCGACGGTGAGGGGATCGTCTGGTTCACGGGGCAGACTGGTGTCGTCGGGCGGCTCGATCCGGCGGCAGGTGAGATGGAAACCGTCGAGGCGCCGCGCGGGCGTGGGCCGTATGGCATCACGGTGATGCCGGACGGCGAGGTCTACTTCGTCTCGTTGGCCGGCAGCTACCTGGGCAGGCTCGATTGGCAAGCGGACGCGAACGCGCGAACGCTGCAGATCGAGGTAGTTGATCCGCCGACCGCGGGCGCGGGGTTACGGCGGGTTTGGTCCGACTCGGCGGGTGTCCTGTGGATCAGCGAGTGGGATGCAGGCCAGGTGGCGCGATTCGACCCGACAACGCGGGCGTGGCAGGAGTGGCGCTTGCCCGGCGACCAGCCGCAAGCCTACGCGGTCTACGTGGACGAGCGGGACGACGTGTGGCTGAGCGACTTCGGCGCGAACACGATGGTTCGGTTCGACCCGGATACAGAAACCTTCGTCTCCGTGCCGCTGCCGGATCCGGGCGCGAACGTCCGCCAGATCCACGGGCGCCCCGGCGAGGTTTGGGGCGCGGAGTCCGGCGCGGATAAATTGGTCGTCGTGCGGACCGACTGCTAGGCGGCGAGGCGGCGAGGCGGCGAGGATTCTCTCTCGTGAGACCAACGACGGCACGATTCCTCGCTACGGCTCGGAATGACGAGGGATTGTTCCTTGCCGCCTCGCCGCCTCGCCGCCTTTGGCTGGTACTATCCGGCTAGAAGTGTGCTGCTCATGACTCCCCGCGGTGACGCACGGGGAAGCCGTAACCGAGGAGAAGGTCGTGCCCGTTTATAGTAACCGGCGCGTCAAGATCGTGACGACGCTTGGTCCGGCGGTGGCCGGGCAGGAACGCCTGCGGGAACTGCTCCTGGCCGGCGCCGACATGGTGCGGATCAACGCCGCGCACGGTTCGCCGGATAGCCGCGCCCGGCTGATCGAGGACGTGCGGACTGTTGCCGACGAGCTTGGCGTCAAGGTGCCGGTGCTGTTCGACCTGCGCGGACTCAAGATCCGCACGGGACCCCTCCAGGGAGAGGAGCCGGTCGGGTTTGCGCGCGGCACCGAGGTCGTCATCGTGCCGCGACCGGAGCCGACCGAAGAGGGGCGGATCGGGATTGACTTCGAGGACTTGATTCCGGCGATCCGACCCGGCTCCCGCATCCTCATCTCGGACGGGCTCATCGAGTTGATGGTCGACCGGATCGAGGGCCAACAGGCCTATTGCGTGGTCGGTCGCGGTGGATTGCTGCTCTCGCGACAAGGGGTCACGCTGCCGGGCGCGCAGATCGAGGGCGGTTCGCTGACGAAGGACGACCTCGACGACGTCGCATTCGCAATCCAGCATGGGGTCGACTTCCTGGGCCTTAGCTTCATTCACAGCGCGGGGGACCTGCTCATGGCGCGGGGCGTCGCCGGCGCTCATTCGGCTCGGCCGCCCGCGCTTATCGCCAAGATCGAACGACCGGACGCGCTGGAGAACGTCCGCGATATCGCCCATCAGGCCGATGGGCTGATGGTGGCGCGTGGTGACTTGGGTGTGCAGTTGCCGCCGGAGCGAGTGCCGCTGGCCCAAAAGGAGATTATTGGGGTCGCCAATAGTCTGGGCGTGCCGGTGATCACGGCGACTCAGATGCTCGAGTCGATGATCATGCAGCCGATGGCGACTCGCGCCGAAACGAGCGATGTCGCGAACGCCGTCTGGGACGGCACCGACGCCGTGATGCTCTCGGCTGAGACGGCGGTCGGCAAGCACCCGATGGAGGCGGTGCAGACGATGCACCGGATCATTGTCGCGGTCGAGGAGCGGGGACCAGTGCGAACGGAGGCCTCGCAAAAGCCGCTGCCGACCGGGAAAGACGTTTCGCTCAAGTTTGCGGACGCGATCGCGCGGGCGGCGCACGCGCTGTCGGAAATTGCGCCAGCCGAGCACATCGTCGTCTTCACTCAGACGGGGACGGCGGTGCGGCGGGTAGCGAAGTACCGGCCGAACCCGCCGATTATTGCGGTGGCGGAAAGCGAAGAGTACGCGCGGCGACTGAACATGGTCTGGGGCGTGCGCGCCGTCGTGGTGGGAGTCGAAGAGGACCCGGACACGATGTTTCTCAAGGCTGGCAAGGAGATCATCAAGGCGGGTCTGGCATCGCCCGACGAGTATGCCCTGATGGTCGGCTCGCTGCCGATGACGCATGTGGCCGGGAAGACGAATCTGCTGCACGTGCGGAAGCTTGGGACGTAGGCGTTAGGGCTGAGGCGTTAGGCGTTAGGCGAACGACGACGTAGCCCCCGGCGCAGCCGCGCGCTCATCGGCACCCGCGTCCGCGGCAGGCGTGGCGCTTCGCGCGGGGATGCTTCGGTACCTCAGCATGACGGGGTGCAGACAGGCCCTAACGCCTAACGCCTAACGCCTAACGCCTTCGGCAAGGTGAACGAAAAGACGCTGCCGCCGTCGGTGGGTTGGGCGACCCAGATACGGCCGCCGTGGGTTTCGACGAGGCGGCGGGCGATGGAGAGGCCGAGACCGGCGCCGCCGTGGGCGCCGTCGCGGGTGCGGGCTTTGTCTCCCCGGTAGAAGCGGTCGAAGACGTGAGGGAGGTCGGATTCGGGGATGCCTTCGCCGGTGTCGCGGACGCTGACCTGGACGTCTGGTCCGCGATCGAGCACCTCGACGACGACCGAACCGTCGGCCGGCGTATGGCGGATGGCGTTTTGGACGAGGTTGTAGAGGACGCGCTGGATGCGGTCGGCGTCGATCATGACCGGATCGAGATAGGGGGGGCAGTGGGCGCGGAGCAGCACGCCCTGTCGGGCCGCTTGGGCGTTCATCGCCTCGATCGTTTCGAGGACTAACGAGGAGATCGGACTCGCCTGGAGGCGGAGCGTCACCTGACCGGCGTCGAGGCGGGCCATCTCGAAGAGGTCGTCGATCAGCTTGCCGAGGCTGATCGTTTCGCGCTCCATTGCCGCGACGTAGCGGCGGATAGTGGCCGGGTCGTCGGCGACGCCGTCGTTGATTGCCTCGACCATGACGCGAAGCGAGGCGAGCGGGGTGCGGAGATCGTGCGAGACGGCGGCGATGAGACCCTGCCGTGCCTCCTCGAGCTCGCGTTGGCGGGCGAATGCAGCTTCGAGCCGGGTCGCCATTTGGTTGAAGGCGTGGCCGAGATCGGCCAGCTCGCGCTCGCCGGCGATCGGGACGCGGACGCTGAGGTCGCCGGCGGCCATCTTGGCTGCCGCGTCGCTGAGGCGGCCGATGGCGTCGGAGAGGGATGCGCTGACGAGGGCGGAGTAGATCATAGCGATGGCCAGTGAGTAACCGAGCAGCAGCGCCAACAGCCAGAGGTCGTGCGTCGAAAAGAACATCTCGTAGGCGGTATAGGCGATGTTGACGAGGACGACAACACCGCCGACGAGGTGGGCCGCGGCGAGCCTGGCGCTGAGCCGGTTCCAGCGGCGACCCGACGAGAGGACAATGAAGAGGCCGCCGGCGACGAGCGAGACGACCGCCGAGCCGACGAGCAGCTCGAGCATGAGGGGCGCCTCGTCGTGGGGCAGATCGAGCGCGGTCAGGGCAATGGTCATCGCGGCGGCGACGGCGCCGACGACCGCCAACAGGGCGTAGGTGATTCGCTCCGCGAGCCGGGCGCGGCGTCCGGCGCGGGCGATCATCGAAGAGTCTCCGTGGTCATGGCTCGAACTTGTAGCCGACGCCCCAGACGGTCTTGATGAAGCGCGGGCGTTCGGGGTCAGGCTCGATCTTTTGGCGGAGGCGGCGGATGTGGACGGTGACGGTGCCGCCGTCGCTGGCGTAGGCCCAGTCCCAGACCTTGTCGAGCAACTCGTCGCGAGAGAAGACCTGGCTGGGATGGGCGGCGAGGAATTCGAGGAGGTCGAACTCGCGGGCGGTGAGCTCAATGGTCGTGCCGTTGAGTTCCACCTGGCGGCGATCCGGCCGGATGGTTAATGGGCCGAAATGGAGCGGATCGCCGTCGGCGATTGGTTGGGTGGCGGTGCGGCGGAGGACGGCTTTGACGCGGGCGACGAGCTCGCGGGGGCTGAACGGTTTTGAGACGTAGTCGTCGGCGCCGACGCCGAGGCCGATGATGGTGTCGGTCTCGTCGCCCTTGGCGGTGACCATGATGACCGGGACGTTGCTCTGGGAGCGGATGCGACGACAGACTTCGAGGCCGTCGACGCCAGGCAGCATCAGATCGAGGAGGACGAGATCGGGCCGGGCGGCGGCGAAGCGGCTCAGAGCCTCGTGCCCGTCGGCAGCAAGCTCGACCTGGAAGCCGTCTTGCCGCAAGTACTGGGCGACGACCTCGCGCACAATCGATTCGTCGTCGACGATCAAGATGGTGGTCATCGTCGGCCTGGTATGGGACGCGGGTTGACGCGAATGACCCGCGTCGGTTCCCGCGTAGCTAGAAAGTCCGGTTGCGTTCATCTTACACCCATGGCTGTCGCGACTGTCCTCTCGGAGTCAGTGCCATGGTGAGGCGCCCGCGTTACCCCCGGACGACAGGGGTGACGAGATTCTTACGAGCGGCAGGATTTCAGCGCCAGGGCTCGTCGCCGGGGGCTTGTTTGCCGCCGAAGCGGCCGCGCTCATTGCGGTCGGCGGCGGCGAGTTCGACGAGGTTGTCGAGGAAGCCGTCGAACGATGCTTCGTCGCTGAAGAAGTGGAAGCGGCCGATCTCGTAGGCGGCCTGTTGGCCGGGGACGAAGAGCTCGCCTTCGAAGGCGAGCTTGGCGAGTCGTTGGAGGCGGGGATCGTCTTCGGGAAGGTTTAACACGTAGTCGGCGAGTGCTTCGAGGGCGGCGGACGAGCGGAGGTTGCGCGCGTCGCGGAGGTCGTCGTCGGCGCGACGGCGTCGCCAGATGGCGATGGCGCGGAGGTAGTCGGCAATGGGCAAACGAAGCGATGGCTGCACGAATGAGGGCCTTTCTCGATCGGTATCAGTGGCGCCGCCGGTCGCGGGGAGCCGGTGGAAGGATGCCAGAATCGGGCGGTGATGTCCGCGATCGTAGAACCGCCCCGACGGCGCCTTCAGCCAGCGTTGTAGAACGAATTTTCGGAAACCCCTTGCCATAGATCACCTGTTCTGCTAGAGTGTACGTACAGGCAAGCGCCCCGGCCCGCATCCGGTGACAGGATGGCACAAGGGAACCGGGAGGACGCTCGCGGCAGGCGAGTGATCCCTCCGCTAGGATCGACGTGTCTCTGGTAGGCAGAGTGGCAGGAGGACGAGGATGAAACTGGCGATGCCGCGGCGACCGGCGACGACGAATGAGTACACGGTGAGTGGACCGACGCTGACGGTCGTGGGGCGGCCGGCGGCGATTCTGCCGTGGCCGGGGGAGCCGGCGCCGCGGCCGGAGCCGGCGGTGGCGGAACTGCGGACGAGGCTCTTTCGTGAGCAGTCGGTTGAGCAGGACCAGTACTCGGTGACGGTGAACGCGGCCGGGCGGTCGGTCAATGCGGTCCTGGCGGCGCTGGCTGATGCCTGCGACGGGGTTGAGGAGTTTGGGCGGGCGCTCGGTGGCGACGATCAGCTCATCCTCAGCATCCAGGTGCGGTTGTAGGACGTCGTGTGGAGAGATTCCTCGCCGCGGCTCGGAATGGCGGGATGGTGGCGCGGTGCTACGTCGTTTGGGGCGTGGCCGCGAATCGGGCGAGGCGGAAGAGGTCGAAGTTGTGGTCAGTTGACCCGCGTTCGACCAGGTCGGCGACGATTTCGCCGATGACCGAGCAGAACTTGAAGCCGTGGCCAGAGCAGGGTGAGACGAGGATTACCCGTGGGTCGGCCGGATCGAGGTCGAGGATGAAGTGCTCGTCGGGCGTGTTGGTAAAGATGCACGAGCGCATCGCCATCGTCGGGCCGGCGCCCGCGGGGAGGTAACGCGCGGTGAAGGCGCGCAGGATCTCCTCGTCGACGGCGTTGGGTTCGCGGTCCAGGTGGTCGGGGTCGATTTGCTCATCCCGGTGATGGTAGCGACCGACTTTGAAGCCGGGCACCGAGAAGACCGGAAGTCCGTAGTATCTGCCTTCCTCGACCGCCAGGTTGAAGACGGGGAGGCGTTCGGGCCGGAAGAGGTCCGGTTGGCGTGGCTGGAGCCAGGCCAGCACCTGTCGCTCTGGCGTTAGCAACGGAGCGAGTGCGGATGAGAGGCGGCCATTCCAGGCGCCGGCGGCGATGACGAGCCGTTCCGCCTCGTAGACGCCGCGATCCGTCTCGACCCGGACACCACTCGCGGTCGATTCCCAACTCAGCGCTTGTTCTCTGGCGTGGATCGTTGCGCCGGCCTCTTGGGCCGCGACGACGTGAGCGACGATGCAGCGCTCCGAGGTGAGGAACCCGCCGTCGGGTTGGAGGAGAGCGTAGTGGCTCGCCGGCAGGCGAAAGGCGGGAAAGCGACGAGTCAGTTCCGCGCTGGTGAGCACCTCGTGGGGCAGCTCGTGGATCTGGCAGGAGCGTAGTGATTCGCGGAAGACCGCGCCGTCGCGGTCGCTGGCGTCGATTGATCCGGTGATGAAGAGCAGTTGCTCGCCGAATCCTGTTTCCAGGTCACGCCAAAGTTCGAAGGCACGGCGCAAGAGCGGCACGTAGCTGGGGTCCTCGTAGTAGGCGAGGCGGATGATGCGGCTGACGCCGTGCGACGAGCCCATGGCGTGCGGCACGTCGAACCGGTCGATGCCGAGGACGCGCTGACCGCGCCGGGCCAGGTGGTAACAGGCGGCCGAACCCATACCCCCAACACCGAGAACGATGACGTCGAATCTTCTGTTGTGGTTCATGCGGGAAAGTGCTCCTCCCACGTGTTGAACTGTTGGGATGCTATCACCAGTTCGCCGTTGTAGGCCGATGCATTCGCAGTTCGCTGTGCGGGCCACTTGACCGGTCCGTGTTCTCTCTGCACACTACCGGCAGACGCCACAAGTTCATCGGGCACGCGTTCGTTGGGGCATGAGCCATCGTTGGGCTCTCGGCTGTCCAATTTCCGACCGCGCAACGGAAAGGAGGCGCGGGGTCCTCGGCCGGTGACTGCCGGTACGGCTGGCGTCGAAGTCACGCGTGTGTGTGATCGCATTGGTTTGCCCGCCCTGTCGCGGCGGAAGGGAGAGTGAGATGCCCCCGGATCGCGATCTCCTTCGATTATTGGCCCGAGTGGACGGCAGGGGTTTGAGCCGGCGCGAGCTCGTCAAGCGCGGCGCGGCAATCGGGCTCGGCAGCTCGGCGCTGGCGGCCTCGCTGGCCGGGGTGACAGGTCCACGCGCGGCACAGGCCCGGGGTCCGCGGGCGATGCTCCAGGATGATCCCGCTGCCGGCACCCGGGGCGGGACGCTCCGCATTGCCACGATCGGCGAGCCGCCGACGCTCGACGAACACCAGACGACGGCCGGGATCACGGCTGAAATCGGCTATTGCTGGTTCGAGACACTCTTTACCTACGACGCCGAGTACCAGCCAGTGCCGATGCTAGCCGAATCGCATACCGTGAGCGAGGACGGCCTGACGCACACGATTACCCTGCGACAGGGCGTGCCATTCCACAACGGCGCGACGATGACGGCGGACGACGTCATCGCCTCGCTGACGCGCTGGGGTGGGATCAGCGGCGTTGGCCAGCGCCTGTTCGAGGCGACAACGGAGTTGGCGAAGGTCGACGACGCGACGATCGAGTTTCGGCTGTCTCGCCCGTACGGCACGATCCTCGTGGCCCTGGCGTCGAACACGCAGGCGGCGTCGATCCATCCGAAGTCGGTCCTGGATGCGGCTACCGACCAGCCGCTGACCGAGTTCGTCGGCACCGGCCCGTATCGACTGGCCGAATGGCAGCCGGACGCTTTTATTCGTATGGCACGGTTCGAAGAGTACGCGGCGCTCGAAAGTCCACCAAACGGGTATGGCGGCAGGAAGTTCCAGTATGCCGACGTGATCGAGTTCATCCCTGTGCCGGACGAGGCGGCGCGCGTCGCGGGTATGCAAGCGGGCGACTATCACTATGCGATGCAGATCGCCAACGACCAGTACACGGTGTTGCAGGATTCGCCGGGGATCATCGCCGAGATCCAGCACCCGACCGAGTGGGACGTCTTCTTCCTCAACTGGCAGTCGCCGATGATGTCGAACCTGGCGATGCGGCAGGCCTTCCAGGCGGCGCTCGATCACTTGCCGATCCTGCTCTCGGCCCGTGGCTCCGAGGAGTTCATCCGGCTCGACCCAGGGCTGATGATGGCCGAATCGCCATGGCACACGGATGCCGGGATCGAGCAGTACAACATGAACGATCCCGAGTTGGCGGCGGCGAAGCTGGAAGAGGCGGGGTACGACGGGACGCCGCTACGCTTCATGTCCACCCAGGAGTATGGGTACATGTATGGCGGCACCGTGGTGGCCGTGCAGCAGCTCGAGAACGCCGGGTTCACGGTCGATCATCAGGTGATCGACTGGGCGACGCTGGTCGAGCGGCGGGCCCAGCCGGAGGAGTGGGACGCGTTCGTCACAAGCCACGGATTTGTGCCCGATCCAAGCCAGATCTCGTACGTCGGTCAGATGAACCAGTACCCCGGCTGGTGGAGCAGCGAAGCGAGTCTGGAGCTGGCGGACGAGCTCCTGGCCGAGACGGAGTTCGACGCCCGCTATCCGATCTGGGAGCAGGTGCAGGCAAACGCCTACACGGAGATTCCGGCGATCAAGATCGGCGACTCCAGTATCTCGACGTACCGCTCCGAGAACGTCGGCGGCTGGACGACGCAGATCGAGCGCGGCGTGCCGTATTGGAATCTGTGGCTGAAGGAGTCGTAGGCGTTATGGGTTAGGCATTAGGCGTTAGGGGCTACGTCGTCGTGTTCCCTAACGCCTAACGCCTCAGCCCTAACGCCCGCGGCCCAAGGGCGTGCATGACGGCATACATCCTTCGGCGGTTGATCTTGCTGGTCCCGGTGCTGCTGATCGTCGGGGTCGTGGTCTTTGCGTTGGTGCATTTGACGCCGGGCGATCCGGCGGCGGTGATCCTGGGACAGAACGCGACGGGGGAACAGATCGAGCAGCTTCGGGACCGACTTGGGCTGAACGAGCCGCTCCACATTCAGTTCGTCGAGTGGTTTGCCGGGGTGCTGCGCCTCGACTTCGGCGAGTCGCTCTTCCTCAACATGCCGGTGACCGAGGCGTTGTGGCAGCGGGCACAGCCGACGGCGCTGCTGACGGTCTACGCGCTGACGATCCAGATCGCGATCGGGGTTCCGGCGGGCGTCGTGGCGGCGGTGCGGCGGAACTCGATCGTCGATCGGGCGTTGATGGTGATGTCGATCAGCGGCGCGGCGATCCCGACGTTCTTCCTCGGGATCTTGCTGATCCTGGTCTTTGCGGTGCGATTCCGGTGGCTGCCGAGTGGCGGCTTCACGAGCATCACGGACGACCCGATTGAACATTTCAAGGGGATGATCCTGCCGGCGTTCGCGTTGGGGTTTTCGTCGGCAGGGTTGCTGGCGCGGTTAGTCCGCTCGTCGATGCTCGACGTGATGCGCGAGGACTACGTGCGGACGGCGTTGGCGAAAGGGATGCCGGAGCGGGCGGTGATTGTCCGCCACGCGTTGCGGAACGCGCTAATACCGGCGATCACCGTGATTGGGTACTCGTTGGGCGCGCTGCTCGGCGGGGCGGTGGTAACCGAAACCGTCTTTACCATTCCGGGTATGGGCCGGCTGGTGGTGCAGAGCATCAGCCGGCGGGACTACCCGATTATCCAGGGGGCGATCATGCTGATCGCGGCGACTTACGTGCTGGTGAACCTGCTGGTGGACATCCTCTACGTCTACATCGATCCCCGGATTCGCTATGGCGGTGACTGAGATGACCGCCGGCCGGCTTGCGGCTCGCCGCCGGCGGCGGTCGCCGCTGGCGTCGATTCAGCCGGCGTCGCGATGGTACTGGGTGCGAGTGCTGCTGGAGAATCCGGCGGCGTTGATCAGTTTGGTCGTCGTCGGGGCGATGGTGGTGGTCGCGCTGCTGGCGCCGGTGCTGGCGCCGTACAGCCCGACGATCGTCGATCCGGTCATCCGGCTCCAGGGGCCGTCGGGCGAGCGCTGGTTCGGCACCGACGAGTTCGGGCGTGACATCCTGAGCCGGGTGATCTATGGCACCCGGATCTCGTTACTGATCGGCGTATCGGTGACGTTCGTCTCGGCGGTGCTGGGGTCGGCGTTGGGATTGCTATCCGGCTATTACGATCGGCTCGACACGCCGATCATGCGGACGATGGACGGCCTGATGGCATTCCCCAGCATTTTACTGGCGATCGCAATCATGGCGAGTCTCGGACCGAGCACTTTCAACGTCTTTATCGCGTTGGTGATCGTCTATACGCCGACGATCGCGCGGCTGGTGCGCGGCTCGACGCTGGTGTTGCGGCAGCAGCCATACGTCGAATCGGCGCGGGCAATCGGGCTACGGGACTACGTCATCCTGCGGCGGTACGTCTTCGCCAACGCGCTCTCGCCCTTGATCGTGCAATGCACCTTCGTCATCGCCTTCGCGATCATCTCGGAGGCGTCGTTGTCGTTCCTGGGAGCGGGCGTGCCGCCGGAGACGCCGACCTGGGGCAACATGCTACGGGATGGACAGAAGGTGTTGCAGCGGGCATGGTGGCTGGCGATATTCCCCGGCATTGCGCTGGTGATTACCGTGTTGACGTTGAATCTGTTGGGTGACGGGCTGCGGGACGCGCTCGACCCGCGCGGTCGCCAGCGGTGACGGCGACGCCTCGTCGTAGGAGAGGGATCGGAACGTGATCGTGATTGACGGGCATCTCGATCTGGCGATGAACGCGCTGCTGTGGAACCGGGATCTGCGGCGGAGCGCATACGAGATTCGGGACCAAGAACGGGGGATGTCGGAGAAGGGGCGAGGGGCGGGGACGATTGGGTTTCCAGAGATGCGGCGGGGAGAGGTTGCCGTCAGCCTGGCGACGGTGATCGCGCGGGTGAATTACGAAGGCGCCGCCGGGATCGACTATCGCACCCACGAAATCGCCTACGCGCAGGCGCAAGGACAACTCGCCTACTACCGGGAACTGGAACGGCAGGGCGTCATGCGGATGCTGACGGACTGGCCCGCGCTCGCGGCGCACATGGCAGAATGGCGGGAAAGCCCAGAGACGGCGCCGTTCGGCGTCATCCTATGCATGGAGGGGGCGGACCCGATCGTCGAGCCGGGGCAGCTCGGCGACTGGTGGGACGACGGCTTGCGGGTGCTCAGCCTGGCCCACTATGGGCCGAGCGCGTATGCCCACGGGACGGCCTGCGAAGGACCGCTGACGGATCAGGGGAGGGCGCTGCTGGACGGGATGGCGCGGACGAAGATGATCCTCGACGCGACGCACCTCTGCGATGAGAGTTTCTGGGAGGCGATTGAGCGGTTTCCCGGACCTTTGCTGGCGAGCCATTCCAATTGCAGGGCGTTGGTGCCGGGCGACCGCCAGATGACAGACGACATGATCGAGGTCGTGATCGAACGGGACGGGGTGATCGGCGCGGCGATGGATGCCTGGATGCTCTATCCCAATTGGATCAAGGGAGAGACGAAGCCGGAGGTGGTTGGGTTGGAGGCGTTCGTCGATCAGATCGACCACGTCTGCCAGCTTGCCGGAAATGCGCGCCATGCGGCGATCGGGACGGACCTGGACGGCGGCTACGGCACCGAGCAGGTGCCGCGCGATTTGGACACGATCTTCGATCTGCAGAAGATTGCGGAGATGTTGCGGCGTCGAGGGTACGACGAGGAGGACGTCGCGGCGGTTTTTCATCGGAACTGGTTGCGCCTGTTTGAACGGGTGTGGTGATCGAGGGCATGCGCGGCATGTCGCCCCGCGGGCGACGGGAAGAGCAAGCAGCGCCCCTACGACGACGGGCGGGGGCTTCTGGCGGCGATCTCGAAGTCTTGGAAGTCCGCGGATTGGCCTGGTGACCGGTGTGCCGGTAGGAAACCGGCGCCGATGGTGACGTCGCCGGCCTCCATTTTCTCGCTGAGGTCGAGAGTGGCGACGTAGCGTTCATTGATGAAGAAGTAGCCGACGTCGCCGATGGCGATCAGGTGCAGGTCGTTGTGTTCCCCGGCTTCGGTGTCGACGCCGGTGAGCCGGCCGCTTTGACGGCTGACCGGCTGTGAGGAGTCGCCGTCGATCAGGTCGCAGTACCAGACTTTGTCCGAGGTCATGATGAGCCGGTACTCCCGGTTCTCGTCCGTGCGGCGAAAGGTGATGCCGTAGTCCCAGGCTCGCTCCGCTTCGGATGGAGTAAAGAGCCGGACCCGAATCATGGGATCGCGCAGGCGCACGCCGGAGGCGAGTGTTCCTGGCGCCGTTGCATCGGGACCTATGGTGAGCCGACCGGCGTCGGGGCCGAACTTGAGCTCGGCGATCTCCTCGCGGGCGTCGCGCATGGCGATGGCGGCGCTCGACTCTTGGTCACGAGCGTCGGTTGTGCGGGGCGGGTTGGAGACTTCCGCGTCATCTTCTTGCGTCGTCGACCGTTCCCGTATCAGTCCGCCGGCGGGGCGCGTCGGATCAGCCTCGGATCCGACGAACGGGAGTCCGATGGGTGTCAGGACGCCGATTGCGAGGATGGCAAGCACGACGACGAGGGCCGTGCCGGCCGCGATCGGCTTGCGATAGTCGCGTTGAGGTGTCAAGACGGGGGCGGGGATGCGCGGTCGTTGCCCGGTCGGAGTGGTGGTGGGTGACTGGATGGGGCGGAAAATGGTGGTGCGGGTGGACGCTGGCTGACCCGCCTCTGGACGGCGGATGATCTGGCTCGGCGAGATGACGAGCATGTTGGCGCGCGGATGTTCCGGGCAGCGGTGGTCCAAATGGTAATTGCGGTGGCAGACGGAGCATTCCTGGAATCGCTCGGAGTCTTCGATCCGACCCGCGCACACTGGACAGATACGCGGCATCGGACCTTACCTCACCGCGCACCAGGCCTCGTCGACCTGCTCACCCCGCGCGTACATGATGCGGATCGCATGTTGGCACGGCACGCCGAGGTCGGTCAGGCTAAAGCCATCCCGCAGTTCGGTCGTCACGTCGTGCGGGATCAGCCCGACGGAGCCGCACGTATCGCAGACCCGCCGCCGGAAAAGACCGAGCGGAAGCGGCGCGATCGGCGCCACGGCCTCGCAGGCGTTGCAGACGGTTTCGTAGACGATTTCTTTGTCGTGATGGAGCTCGACGACATCTGCATCCGTGTGCTGCTGAATCCGTCCTTTGAGCGATGAAACGACCTCGTCGGTCAGGGCGACGACGTCGAGTATCGTGCGTTGGGTCCAGGTCGCGCCATGACCGGGGCATTCCTCCCGTTCCGGCGTCTGCCAGCGCACGAGCGCGCAGATCTCGCCGTCGAACGATAGGCACCTGCCGCCGCGCGCCGTGTCGCCCCGACGGCGATCGTGAAGGAGGCCGACGCATTCCTGGGCAGCCAACCCGCCGATCACGGCGGCGGAGGTGATGACCATCGGGATCTTGGGATCGTTCGGGTCCAGGCCGATTCTGAGACAGCTAAAGCGCTCGGCCAGCCGGCGATAGGCGTCGAGGCTCCAGCCGCACTCGAGGCAGGCGGGCGCGGGCGGGACCATAACGGAGATGTTACCGAGCAGGCCGTGAACGCCGGTATCGATGAGCGGGGTCTGGCTGAGCCAGCAATAGCGGTTGACCCACATCCGGGCTTCGAGGTTGTCGACCGTCAGCAAGACGCAGTCGAACTGCTCGTAGGCGCGGCAGCCGACCGCGAAGACGACGTCTTTGTGCCAGGCGACCGCCTCCTGCAGGTCCGGGTTAATCTCCTTCGCGCGTTCGGCGGCGACCCGCGCCTTCGATTGCCCGAGGTCGTGGTCGCGGAAGAGGATGCTGCGGCTGAGGTTGACGGTTTCGATGGTATCAACGTCGCAGATCGTGAGGTGGCCGGCGCCGAGGAGGACGAGGTTCTTGATTACCTCGTTGCCGGTCGTGCCTGCGCCGATGACGAGGAGGCGCGCGGCGCTCAAGATGTCCTGGTCGAACCCGGCGAGGCGGCGCTGACGGTCGTAGCGGTCCATGGGGCGTTACCGGGACCGGCCGGGCGATGGAGCGTCGGAGACTTCGATCCACCAAACGGTTCGTCGCTCGATGCGGACGATGCGGTGCGGGTTGCGACGAATCCGGCTCGGCCCGAACGGTTGGGGAGCGCGCTGCCGCACGACGAAACGCGTAGCCCGTGGGCGAATCGCGGTCTCGGTGAGGATGGCCGGACGGTCGATGACGCGGGTGAGGTTTGCCGCGGGCAGCCGAGCGGGGGCATGGGTGCGATCCCAGGCGAAGAAGCCGATCCAGTCGGCCGCTATTGGCAGGTGATCGGCCTTGGCGCGGGTCGGATCGACGACGATGGCGATTTGGTATGGCTCCGCGTAGTAGCGGCTGAAGGTTTGCACGTCCTCGCCTGATTGGAAGACGCGGAAGCCGGGGTGGGAATGGTAGTAGCCGACGAGCAACAGGCCCGTCTCGGCGCACACCTGATCGACGAGGGCCATGCTTTCATGCAGGAAGGTGACGTGGGTGTGGGTCGAGATCGACTCGGCGCGCAGCACGCGTTCGATGTACGTGCCAAACACGCCGGTTGCGGTGTCAATCAGGGGAAGGCCGACCGCATAGCCGCCGATTTCGTCAGGAAAGCCCTCGGTCGCGTGCTCGTGCATCGCCGAGAGGACGTCGGGCGTGACGAGCACGAAGGGTAGGCCATTCCGCGGCGCCTGATGCGCGAGGCGCGTCGGGCGCGGTTGGTCGCGGCGGACAACTGCGCCCAGCTTCACGGCGCCACCTCAGCTCAGCTTCGCCTGGTCGGCCCAAAAGCGAAGCCGGGCCAGGTCGATCGGTGGGACGTAGCGGGCGATGTCGCGCGCGTGCCGCTGCCACCAGCGCATCGCGGCGCCATTGGCCGGGCTGGTCTGATTGATGCCGATCAGGCTGGATTGATTGAACTGCAAGTACTCGACGATTCGCACCAACCAGTCGACGAGCATCAAGTCGGGCTGCGGCGTGTGCGCGGTGCCCCAGCAGATGCCGCCGTGCGTCCAGACGTGGGGATGAAAGGGAATATTGCCGATGAAGCGGATGTCCGGAATCCGGCTCCAGGGGTATTCGGGCGGCACGGCGAGAGTGATCGTGAAGACGTCGGCATCGCCACCCCGCAACACACCCGGTTCGGCAACAATGCTTCTCAGGCCGCGCATCGTGACGCGCGAGCGGCGGAGATCGAGGCTCTGCCGCTCGAATGCGAGCCGCAGCGGCAAGACCTGGTCCGCCTCCAACAGCTTCTGTAAACGTGGGATCTGGGCGATTTCTCGTTGAAATCGGACGTCCGCCGTCACGGAACCTCCTCGGCGCCCCTGGAATCGATGAATCTAGCGGTGAGCGCTGCCCGACCTGCCGCCGGTGGTTTGCTGGGCCAGCGTCAGCGTGTCCCCTTCCTTTACCACCTTGAAGAGATCGCCTTTGACGAGCTCCCCGTTGAGCAGAATCTGGTAGAGGCCGTCTTCGGAGAGGCCGAGTTGCGGCGCGGCCAAGCGCGCCAGTTGTTCGGCCGTTTCGCCTTCGATCAGCTCGGCTTCAACGGCGGCGGTGCCGCCGGCGCGCTGCACCGTCACGGTTTTGGTCGATGCCATCGTGTCCTCCCGCTGACGACGGCCGACGAAAACCGGCGCGCCCCAGGTCGGTTGCGAACGTCGCATACTCGCTCGAAGTCGGGGGTGATCTTACCATAGGCAGAGGCAGACCCACGGTTGAGACGGGCGTCGCCGCCGAAGCGGGAGAGATGCCCGGTTATTGCGCGGGACCAAATTGCAGGGTAGCGTTGCGGCAGAGACGGCATGCGCCACGCGTTCGATGCAGGAGTTGACGGTGAAGACGACCACGACGCTCGATAGGACCACGGATCAGACTTTGGCGGACCTTAAGGCACGGCTCGCGGCGGTGAGCGACCTGTATGCCGTGGAGGGACTGCTCGGTTGGGACCAGCAGACGATCATGCCGCCGAAGGGAGCGGCGGTGCGGGCCGAACAGTTGGCGACCGTGGCGCGCTTGGCGCACGAGCGGTTCGTCGACGACGAGATCGGGCAATGGCTCGAAGACCTTCGGCCGTATGAGGAATCGCTGCCTGCCGATGCGGACGACGCGAGCCTGATCCGGGTGGCGCGGCGCGATTACGAGAAGATTCGGCGGGTACCCGGCGAGTTGCTCGCGGAATTGGTTCGCGCCGCCTCGCAAGGATTCGGGGTGTGGGTGGAGGCGAAGGATGCGTCCGATTTCGAGCGGTTTCGGCCGAGCCTGGAGCGGATGCTCGATCTGAAGCGGCAATACATCGCCTGCTTCGAACCGGCGGCGTGCGCCTACGACGTCCTGCTCGACGACTATGAGCCGGGGATGACGACGGCCGAGGTGCGGGCGGTCTTCGGGCCGTTACGGGAGGCGTTGAAACCGCTGGTGGCGAGGGTGGGCGAACGGCCGGACGCGGTCGACGACGCCTGTTTTTACGGGCACTTCCCGGCCGAGGAGCAGCGGCGCTTCATGTTAGCGCTCTTGCCGAAGCTCGGCTACGACCCGGAGGGGATGCGGCTGGATACGGCGCCGCATCCGTTCGCCTCCGGCATCGCGCCGTCCGACGTGCGGCTGACGACCCGCTTCGACGAGTCGTACCTGGCGACGGCCCTCTTCGGCACGATCCACGAATGCGGCCACGGGTTATACGAAGCGGGAATCGACCCGGCGCTGGGCCGCGGCCCGCTCGGCAATGCGGTTTCGCTGGCGCTGCACGAGTCGCAGAGCCGGCTCTGGGAGAACGTGGTCGGGCGGGGGCAGGCGTTCTGGCATTTCGCCTTCCCGCTCTTGCGCGAGCACTTCCCGACGCGGTTCGGATCGGTGGCGGAGGAGACGGTCTTCCGGGCGGCGAATCGGATGCGGCCGTCGCTGATCCGGGTCGAAGCGGACGAGTTGACCTACCCGATGCACATCATCTTGCGCTTCGAGATCGAGCAGGATCTGATCGATGGGCGGCTGGCGGTGGCCGATCTGCCCGCGGCGTGGAACGACAAGATGCGCGACTACCTGGGCGTCGAGCCGCCAGACGACGCGCACGGGGTATTGCAGGATGTGCACTGGGCCGATGGGCTGATCGGCTACTTCCCGACCTATCTGCTCGGCAGTATCATCGCGGTCCAGGTCTGGGAGCGCGTGCGGGTGGAGATGCCCGACGTCGAGGAGCAGTTCGCCCGCGGCGAGTTCCTGAGTCTGCGCGATTGGCTGCGCGAGCACCTGCATCGCCATGGTCGCAAGTTCACGGCAAAGGAGACGATCGAGCTGGTCGCCGGCGGCCCGCTCGACTCGGCGCCGTTCGTTCGCTACATCACGGAGAAGGTGGAGACGTTGTACAGGTGACGGAGCCGTTAGGGATTAGGCGTTAGGCGTTAGGGAGAACGACGTAGCCCCTAACGCCTAACGCCTAACGCCTGAACAGGGGGGATCATGGTGTACCGGTTTGGGCTTGTGGTGCCGCAGGGTTGGCGGATGGACCTGGTCGAGATCGACGACCCGGTCGAGCAGTACGCGGCGATGACGGCGGTCGCGCGGGCGGCGGACGAGGGCGGGTTCGACTCGCTCTGGGTGGTGGACCATTTTCATACGGTGCCGACGCCAGAGATCGAAACGGTCTTCGAGGCGTGGACGGTGACCGCGACCCTTGCGCGGGACACTAAGCGGGTGCGCGTCGGGCAGATGGTGTCGTGCAACAGCTATCGGAACCCGGCGTTGCTGGCCAAGATTGCCTCGACGGTCGACGTCGCCAGTAATGGGCGGCTGAACTTCGGGATCGGCGCGGGCTGGTACGAGCATGAGTGGCGCGCCTACGGGTACGGGTTTCCGGAGGCGCGCGATCGGTTAGCGATGCTGCGGGAGGCTCTGCAAGTCATCCACGCGATGTGGACGGACGACCGCGCCGTCTTTCACGGCAAGCGATACTCGATCGACGGCGCGATCAATGAGCCGAAGGGCGTTCAAAAGCCGCACCCACCGATTTGGATCGGCGGCGGCGGCGAGCAAGTCACGCTGAGGCTGGTTGCGCGGTGGGGCGATGCCTGCAACGTCGGCTGGGGTAATCCGGAGACAGTGCGCCACAAACTCGAAGTCTTGCGCGGGCACTGCAAAGACCTTGGTCGGGACTACGACGAGATCGTGAAGTCGACGAGCCTGTATTGCTATCTGATCGAGCGGGAAGAGACGGCCGAGGAGGAGACCGCGGCGGTGCGCGGCGAGCGGTCGCTCGAGGAGTTCCGGCAGGCGGTCTTCGTGGCGACGCTCGACCAGATCGAGGCGCGGGTTCGCCAATTGATCGACGCCGGGGCCGACTATTTCATCCTCCAGATGCCGGGCGTCGCCTACAACCAGGAACCGGTGCGCCGGATCGCGCGCGAGCTGATACCGAGGTTCGCGTAGTCGCGCGCCGCCGGTGCTTCGTCGCGTGGTTTATTGTGGTCACAAGTGACTACAAAGGAGGCCGCGATGAAACGGGTTGGTGTTCGCGAGTTTCGGGATCACGCGACGAAATATTTGGCGGGCGACGAAGTGCTTGCGATCGAGCGGCATGGCGACCCAATCGGGTTTTACATTCCGACGAAGGCCAGCCGGCGTGAGCCTTATCATGATGCGCTCGAGCGGCTGGGACAAACAGTGCAGCGAGTCTTGGCCAGGACGGGCATGACGGAGGACGAACTAGCCGATCTCTTCGACTGGAAGAAACCGTTGCCCGACGATCCTATCGCGCGCGCTTCGGAGGAGTTGGGCCGGACGCATGCAACTCGTCGTTGACGCAAGTACGTAGGATGCCGAGGCGCTTCGGGCTAGGGCGAACCATCCTTCTCATCCTGAGCGAAGCCGAAGGATCTGCCTGTGCCAACCGCCCGTTTCATCAGAGCCAGATGCCTCGACACGCTCGGCACGGGCCTATGCGATGATCCCGGCGTGGAACGTGAGAGGAGACGACTCGATGACGGAGGCAACTACGGACGATCTCTTGGCGAGGCGACCGTTTGGCTCGACAGGGCTATCGGTGCCGCCGATCGCGATCGGTTGCGCGCCGCTGGGGAACATGCCGGAGACGTTTGCGTATGGCGTCACTGAGGAGGACGCGACGGCGACGGTGCGGGCGGCATTGGGCAGCCCGATCGACTACATCGACACCGCGGCGTCCTATGGCGACGGGGAGAGCGAGCGCAGGGTTGGGCTGGTGATTCGCGAACTGGGCGGCCTCCCGGCTGGGGCGGTGCTGCAGACGAAGCAGGGCCGCGACCCGCAAACGGGCGACTACAGCGGCGAGACGATTAAGCGACGACTGGCGCGGAGTCTCGACCTGCTTGGGCTCGACCGCGTGCAGATCGTCTACCTCCACGACGCCGAGTGGACGACGTTTGTGGACGCAGTAGCGCCAGGCGGACCGGTCGACGTGCTGCGCAGCTACCGGGACGAAGGGGTCATCCAGTACCTTGGAGTGGCGAGCGGGCCGGTCGAGGTCGAAACGCAGTACGTGGAGACGGGCATCTTCGACGCGTTGATTACCCACAACCGCTACACGCTGCTCAACCAAACCGCGAACGCGCTGATCGACGCGGCCGCCGACCGGGGGATGGCGGTGCTCAATGCCGCGCCCTACGGCAGCGGCATGCTGGCGAAGGGACCGGATGCGTATCCTCGATACGCCTACCAGGACGCGTCGCCGGTCTTGGTGGACCGAACGCGGCAGATCATGGAGGTCTGCGAGCGGTATGGCGTACCGCTGCCGGCGGTGGCGTTGCAGTTTTCGACGCGCGACCCGCGGATTACCTCGACGATCGTCGGCATGAGCCGGCCGGAGCGGATTCAACAGTCGATCGACAATCACACCTATCCGATCCCGGACGAGCTGTGGGCGGAGGTGCGGGCATTGCCTCCACTCGACGAGGACCCGGAAAAGGATCGGTGGAAATAGGGGTAGGTTGGCGCACGGCTGACGCGCGCGGCTGAAGCCGGCTGGACGGGCGTTGGAAGAGCGAGGCTAACGGGCGGATGATAGTCAGTGAAAGGGTGGCCGGAACCCAATTCGACACGCTGATTCGAGGCGGCACGGTTGTCGATCCAGGGTCGGGGTATGACGGCAGGCTCGACGTCGTCATCAAGGACGGGAAGGTCGCGGCCGTGGAAGCCGGGATTGATCCGGCGACGGCGGCGAGGGTGATCGACGCCGGTGATCGCTATGTGACGCCGGGGTTGATCGACCTGCACACGCACGTCTATTGGGGCGTGACCTATTGGGGGATCGAGCCGGACCCGGTGGCGGCGCGTAGCGGCGTGACGACGTGGCTGGACGTGGGGAGCGCCGGCGCCTACAGCTTTCCCGGCTTTCGGCGGTACGTGGCTGAGGCAAGCCGCGCGAAGGTGTACGCATTGCTGAACCTCTCGGCGATCGGTCTGATCGCGCCTTCGTGGGAGTTCGCCAATCTCGATTATTGCGACGTCGCGCTGGCAGAGACGATCGTCGAGCAGAACCGCGACGTGATCCTCGGCATCAAGGCGCGGATCGATGCCAACACGACGCGGGGGGTCGGCATCCGGCCGCTCGAGCTGGCGCGAGAGCTGGCGGACCGGGTTGATTTGCCGCTGATGGCGCACATTGGGCTGGGGCCGCCGACGATTGAGGAGGTCGCGCACCTCCTGCGTCCGGGCGATATTCTGACGCACTGCTTCACCGGACAGTCGATGCGGATCGTCGGGGAAGATGGCAAGGTCCTGCCGGCGATTAAGGCGTTGCACGATCGCGGGTTGGTGCTCGACGTCGGCCACGGAACCGGGTCGTTCAGCTTCGAAACGACCGAGGCGTTGCTGGCGGACGGCATCCTGCCGGACGTGATAAGCACCGACATCCACCAGCTCGCGATCCAGGGCCCGATGTTCGACATGCCGTGGACCCTCTCGAAGTTTCTCAATCTTGGCATGAGCCTGGCGGAGGTGATCGAGCGGGCGACCTGCCGGCCGGCACTGGCGATGCGGCGGTCGGACCTCGGCTCGCTGCGACCGGGCAGCGCTGCGGACCTGGCGATCTTTGCCCTGGAAGAGGGCGACTTTGTCTTCCAGGACATCCACATGAACGAACGCGCCGGCACGAGGCGGCTGGTGAACATGTTGACCATGATCGATGGTGAGGTCCTGGCACGGACGCGGGAGCGGGAACTGCACCCGTGGGCCGTGTTGCCGGAGCGGCAGCAGGAGAAGCTGAAACTCCGGCCTCCGGCGCGGTGTTGCGAATAGGGCGTGGCGGCACACCGTCGCTCCGGGGGAAGCGATCCATGTATCGCGCAATTCTTGCAGTTGCAGCTATCGGCGTCATCACGGTTGTCGGCGTGTTGGGTTCGTCCGTGAGCATCGTGGATGGGCAGGAAGGCGGTACGCCGGGACCGAGTTTGGTGACGCCGGCCGCTGATCCCTGTGAGGTGGGCGTCGCGGCGACGCCCGCGGGGACGCCGGCAATCGCGGATACGCCCGCGGCCGATTTGTCCTTCGATGTTGTTTACCTCGATCTTGTAATGGCGCACACGGAGCGGCTGGCGGGCGTCGCCAAGCTAGCGGCGGATCACGCGGAGCACGATGAGTTGAGCGAGTTTGGGTCGGAGATGGCGGCGCATCTCGACGAGCGTGCGCGACGCCTGGGGGTGTGGCGGTCACTCTGGTTCGGTGAGCAGCCGGTTTTGATGAGCGAGGAGTTGATCGGCGCGGTCGAGCGGTTAGGCGAGGCAACGCCCGGGCGGGGAGGGATACCCGGCGGATTCGAAGTGCTGGGGATGACCGGGTTGGTGGAGGAGGCGTGCGCGGCGGCGGACGACGCGGCACTCCTGGAACTGCTGATCGGCGCGGTCGATGCGGACCTGTTGCTGGCGCGGGCCGCGATCGAGCAGGCGGAGCACCACGAATTGCGCTTGGAAGCGGCGGCGATTGCCGACCGGGATCAACGGTGGATTGACGGGCTGATTGCCCTGCGAGAACGGTGGTACGGTGACGGCGCCACGCCGGCCGCGTCGCCGATGGCTGTTAGGGCGTCCTAAGCGCCCAGCCTAACACTCGGCAGAGGCTAGGCCGCGTGACGCCGGCTACCGTCGGGTGCGGACGATACGTCGCCTGACGTATGCGGACGCGTAAAGAGTATTTGTCAAGAATACGTCGTCTCACTGATGAAAAAGTGTGGGCCATGCCGCATGATCAGGTAAGCGTCGGGGACCTTGGATCGAGGGCCATCCCGGGGACCGGCGCCCGCGGGCAGGAAATGCCGCCGGCGGGTCGTCAACGTCGAGTCCCGGACACCGAACGGGTGTCCACGTATCTGGAGCAACGAGTCATGGTCGAACAGAACAAGCGCATTGCCCATCGGTTCGTCGAGGAAGTGATCAACGGCGGCAATACCCGTCTGCTCGCCGAGATCGTGTCACCGGACCACGTCAGCCATTTGCCGCTGGGTGACCACTACGGTCCGGAGGGGGTCCGCATCGACATCTGTGGCTTCCGATCGGCGTTTCCCGATCTGCATCTGACGATCGAGTCGATGGTCGGCGAGGCGGACTACGTGGTCTATCGCTTTGTCGCCCGCGGCACGCACAAGGGCCCGTTTATGGGTGTGCCGCCGTCAGGTCGCCGGATCGAGGTCGACGGCATCTCGATGGACCGGTTGCGCGACGGCCAAACGATCGAGCGCTGGCTGCAATACGACACGGTGGCGCTCTTGCAGCAGATCGGCAGCGCGTCGGCTTTGTCGTCAACCTAACCCGCGCTAATACGAGCGACCGTCGGAGAGCGGCTGGCCGCCGACGTCGAGGCGGACGCGGTAGAGCGACGCCGTTTCGACGTCGGTGATGATGAGCGTCCGGTTGTCGGGTCCTCCGAATGCGACGTTGGTCACCTTCGCCCCTGGAACCGGAATCGCACCCACTTGCTGTCCGGTCGGATCAAAGACATCGACCCGACTTCCCCCGTAATGGGCAACGTAGAGATCGCCGTTTGCGGCGAAGGCCATGCCGTCCGGTCCGGACGGTGGCTCAGTGTCGGCGAAATGGTCCCGAGGTCCGATCGCCCCGTCCGGGTGGATCGCGTAACGCAGGATGCGGTTGCGCTGCGTTTCGGCGAGGTAGATGGCGTTGCCGCCGGCGTTGACGGCGACGCCGTTGGGAAAGGCCAGGCCAGTGTCGATCCGCCCCAGCCGCCGATCCGGGAAGAGGCGATAGAAGCCGCCGATCGGGTTGTCGAGGCTGGAGCGCCAGGGGTCCGAAAAGTAGAGCACCTCATTCTGGTCGAAGACGAGGTCGTTGGCGCCGTTGAGGGGCATACCCTGGTATTCGTTGGCGACGATCTCCGATTCGCCGTCCATCGTGATCCGCATAATGCCGTGAATCTGCTCCCCTTCGTCGGCGATCCAGAGTGAACCATCGGGGTGAAAGGCGAGGCCCGCCGGGATGCCGCCGGTGTTGAAGAACTCGGTTGCCTCCCCTTCCGGCGTCAGCTTCATGATCGAGCTGCTGAGCCAGTTGACGAAGAAGAGGTTGCCTTCGCGGTCGAAGGCGGGTCCTTCGGGCGAATCGAAGCCGGAAATGAGGAGATCGACGGGGCCGGCAACGGACAACGAACATTCCTTTCGCTAGGTCCGCCTCTGCCAGAGATCTTCAATCCAACCGTTCGTAAGCGGGCAGAGTGAGGAACGGGACGAAATCGTCAGTGCGGACGAGGCTGTCGAGGATTTCGGCGGCGTCACCGAGACGACCGACGCCGGGGCCGCCGAGTTTGGCGAGTTCCTCGTCAAGGGTGGTCTTGAAGCGATCGTTGGTGAGCGGCTGACCGCCTTCGGTGGTGGTGCCGTGGCGAATCCATTGCCAGAGCTGGGCGCGGGAGATCTCGGCGGTGGCGGCGTCCTCCATCAGGTTGTTGATGGCAGCCGCGCCGATGCCGCGTAGCCAGGAATCGACGTATTGAAGGGCGACGCTGACGTTGGTGTGGACGCCAGCGTCGGTGACCGCGCCGCCTTCGACCGTCGTGTTAACGAGGTCCGCCTCGGTGGTCTGGACGTCGTCGCGGAGGCGATCTTTCTGGTTTGGTCGTTTGCCGAGGACGCGATCGAACTGCTCCTGGGCGACCTCGACCAGGCCTGGGTGGGCGATCCACGTGCCGTCGAAGCCGTCGCCGGCCTCGCGCTGCTTGTCCTCCTGGACCCGTTGCATGGCGGTTTCGTTGACCTCGGGGTCGCGCCGGGTCGGGATGAAGGCGGCCATGCCGCCGATGGCGTGGGCGCCGCGCTTGTGGCAGGTGCGGACGAGGAGCTCGGTGTAGGCGCGCATGAAGGGGACGGTCATCGTGACCTGAGCGCGGTCGGGCAGCATCTTGTCGGGTTGGTCGCGCAGGGTCTTGATCAGACTGAAGATGTAGTCCCAGCGGCCGGCGTTGAGCCCCGCGGCGTGCTCGCGGAGTTCGTAGATGATCTCTTCCATCTCGAAGGCAGCGTGGATCGTCTCGATCAAGACGGTGGCGCGGATGGTGCCGAAGGGGATGCCGAGCGCGGACTGCGCCGCGTTGAAGACATCGTTCCAGAGGCGGGCTTCGAGGTGGCTCTGGAGCTTCGGCAGGTAGTAGTACGGCCCCGCGCCGCGATCGAGTTGCTCCCGCGCGTTGTGGAAGAAACTGAGGCCGAAGTCGAAGAGGCTGGCGGAGATCGGCTCGCCGTCAACGAGGACGTGGCGCTCGTCGAGGTGCCAACCGCGGGCACGGACGACGAGGGTGGCGATCTTGTCGTTGAGGCGGTACTGGCGGCCGCTCGGATCGTCGAGTGAGATGGTGCGGCGGACGCTGTCGCGGACGTTGGCCTGGCCGACGGTGACGTTTTCCCAGGTGGGCGAAAGGGCGTCCTCGAAGTCGACCATGAAAACCTTTGCGCCGCAGTTGAGGGCGTTGATCATCATTTTGCGGTCGGCGGGGCCGGTGATCTCGACGCGACGGTCCTGGAGGGCGTCGGGGGTGGGGCCGACGCGCCAGTTGCCGTCGCGGACCACTTGCGTTTCGGGGAGGAAGGTGAGCGGAGCGCCAGCGGAGATCTCGCCCTGGCGCTCCTCGCGGCGGGCGAGGAGTTGTCGGCGGGTCGGGTTGAACTCGCGGTGGAGAGCGGCGACGAAGTCGAGCGCCTCGGGTGTCAAAATGCCCTCGGCGTCCGGCGGGACTTTCGCGGTGAATTCGATGGACATCCCTCACCCCCTGACCCCCACTCCCGATGCGCGGGAGAGAGGGAACGGCTGGCTTCAGATTTCCCGCGCGGTGGGGGAATGGCAACGCAACGACGCGGATGGGGCATCTTCGCACGATCCGCGTGAACGGGAAAGTCCGGTTTCGCCTGTTGAGGGACCAGGAACCCTAGTCCAGGTGTTTGCTTGGTCAGCCAGGGACGAACATCGGGACGTCGGCTTCGTCTTCGGAGGTGATCGGTTCGGAGGGGAGGTTGAGCTCGGTGGCGACGGCGGCGGCGAGGTCGTTGATTTGCGGCTTGAGGAAGCCCATGGTGGTGAAGGCGACCGTTTGGTCCGGGCGGATGAGGAAGACGGTCGGGGTGGCGAAGATGTCGAATTGGGTCGAGACGGGGTAGCCATCGGGCTCGATCAAGAGCGGAAAGGTGACGCCGTAGCGGCGGGCGAAGGAGCGCGAGACGTTGGCGGAGTCCTGCGAGATGCCGAGGACCGTCAAGCCGTCGCCGCCATATTTCCGGTGCAGACGTTCGAGCATGGGGAAGACCGTCTTGCTGGCCTGACACGAGCTTTTGTAGATGCCGATCAGGATCGGACCCGTGGCGAGGCCCTCGCCGAGCGTATGGCTGTTGCCCGCGGCGTCTGCCAACACTAGATCGAGCGCGGGCGCGGTGTTTCCAACTTCGACCGGTGGCACTGCGATATACCCCCTATTTCGCGTCGTCAGTAGCGTCGCCGCATCGTACATGGGCGAACGGAATTGCGGCAAGCACGCGACAGGCCCGGGCGGGGCCGGGCCTGTCACGCGGAAACGGAAAGGAGGAGAGAACTAGCCGTCGGCGTCGGGGAGCTTGAGGCGCCAGAGGTCGTTGAAGGTTCCCTGGTCGCTGGCGCCGCCGAAGAGGTAAAGGGCGCCGGCGGACATGACCGCGTCGTGGCTGGCCCGCGGCGTGGGCCAGGCGCCTTGGCCGGGCACCTCGGTCCAGGCAAAGGCGTCGCCGTCGAGCTTGCCGAGCCAGAGATCGGCGCCATAGCCGCCCGCGGTGAGGCCGCCGAAGAGGATCGACTGTTGCCGAGTGCGATCGTAGACGAGCGCGGGATTAGAACGGGCGCTCGGTGAGCTTGCCGGAGAGATCTCGGTCCAAGTCCGGCTTTCGACGTCGAAGGACCAGAGGTCGCCTTGCGGGCAGGGGCCGAAGCCGGAGGAGCAGCCGCCAAAGAGGAGCATGCGTCCCGCGGCGGCGTCCCAAATCGCATCGTGGAGGCACCGCTTGAGCGGTCGAGCTTCGCCGGCCGCGGGTGAGATGTCGGTCCATTCGCCCGAGGCGACGTCGAGCGACCAGGTGTCGTCGAAGCGCCCCTCGAAGGTGAAGCCGTGGGAGACGATGAGACGGCCCTCGCCGTCGAGGACGGCGGAGAGGCCGTATCGGGGCGTCGGGAGCGGGCTATCGCCGGTGTCGATGCGGGTCCAGGTGCGTTCCACCGCGTCGAAGACCCACGAGTCGTTGTAGAAGGTCGCGCCGGCTTCGCCGCCGAAGAGAAAGAGCTTGCGGGCGGTTTGGTCGACGGCGACGACGTGGCCGAAGCGCGGCTCGGGGCCGGGGATGTCCACCGCGGTCCAACTCCCCTCGGTGCGGTCATAGAGCCAGGTGTCGGCAAGTGGCACACCGCCGCCGTCGCGGCCGCCGAAGAGGATGAGCTGTTTGCCTTCGTCGTCCGCGGCGAGGGTGTGGTCCCAGCGGGGCGGCGGGGCGGCGGCGTTGACGGCGAGTTGGCGCCAATCGAAGGCATCACTTTGGGCGGCGGCTGAGTTGAAGCTGGAGATCGCCGAAATGGCAGCCGTTGCGCTTAGGCCGGCGATCAGCGAGCGGCGCGTGATCCGGTGCGCGCTCGCAACATTCAGAGTGGGCATGGTGGTCTTCCCTCCGTCAATCGTGATCGAACCGGGCGCACGGTTGCGCGCCGTCGTCGTCAATACGAACAGTGTCGACCAGGGCGATGACTGTTACCGGAACGAATATGACGCATCTCTTACGTTATCGGCGCGTGTCGGCTGCCGTTTCCCATCCCGCGAAGTCCGGTCGGTGGTGGGACCAGGGGGCGATTTTCTCGAACGCGGCGGCGGCGCGGAGGACGGTGACGTCGTCGTGCCAGCGACCGACGATGTGCAGCCCGATCGGCAAGCCGTCGCCGTCGACGCCGCACGGGACGGTGGCGGCGGGCTGGCCGGTAAGATTGAACGGATAGGTGAAGGGGGTCCAGTTCAGATAGGTGGTCGGCTGACCGGCGATCTGTCCGGGATGGTCGTCGCCGGCGCGGAAGGCCGTGCATGGGAGCGTCGGGGTGAGGAGCAGGTCGTACGACTCCATGAAGCGGCGCATGCCCTCGGCGTAGGCGTTGCGGCGCTGGTGGGCATTGGCCAGGTCGACCGCGGTGTAGGTCTGAGCTTGCTCGATGACGGCGAGGCGGCCGGGATCGAGTTTGTCGCGCACGTCGTCGAGATTCGTGGTGTGTAGCCCAGCCATGCCGGCGGACCAAATCGGGTGGACGATGTCCCAAGGGTCAGGGAGAGCGGGGGTCGCTTCTTCGACGGTGCAACCGAATTCCGCGAATCGCAGGGCGGCAGCTTCGGCCGCTTGGCGAACGGCGGGTTCGACCGGCGCGTAGCCGAGGTCCGGAGACCAGGCGACACGCGGGCCGGCGATCGATCCGCCGTCGAGGGAGGCGAGGTAGTCGATGCCGCTGGACCAGGAGAGGCGGTCGCGGGCGTCGGCGCCGGCGGTGACGGAGAGCAAGAGGGCAGCGTCGCGGACGGTGCGGGTCATCGGTCCGAGGTGGGAGAGGTCGCCGACGGCGCTGGGCGGATACTGCGGCACCAGACCGAAGGAGGGCTTGATGCCGAAGATGCCGCAAAAGCCGCAGGGGATGCGAATCGAGCCGGCTCCGTCGCTACCCTGTGCTAGCGGGCCGAGGCCGGTGGCGACGGCAGCGGCGCCGCCGCCACTCGACCCACCGGCAGTGCGCCCTTGGCGCCACGGATTGTGGGTCGGGCCGACGATCCGGTTGCCGGAGTCGCCTTTCCAGCCGTATTCCGGGGTGTTCGTCTTGCCGAGCATGACGGCGCCGGCGGCTAACACGCGCTCGACATAAGGCGGATCGTAGTCGGGCACCCAATCGGGATCGACGAGGGAACCGCGCGTGGTGCGGACGCCTTTGGTGGGTGTGAGGTCTTTGATCGAGATCGGGATTCCGGCGAGTGGGCCGGGTGAGCCGCCTGGTTGGTAGGCGGCCTCGGCCGCCCGCGCCTGATCGAGAGCAAGCTCCGGCGTGACAGTGATGAAGGCGGTGAGGAGCAGGTTGACCCGGTCGATGCGATGCAAGATCGCCTCAGTCACCTCGACCGGCGAGAGTGATCGCTCGCGGTAATGGATGAGGAGATCGGTTGCGGAGAGCCAACAGATCTCTTCTTCGCTCATTCCTTTCCCTCCGTCCGCGGAAAACGTACCGCGGCTGGGAGGGTATCAGACCGCGCGGCGCCCCGTCAGGGTGCGAGGCCCCGCGCGGGAGCGCGACGTCCTAGTTCTGCGCTTGTTGGATCGCTTCGTCGGCCTCGGCTTTCAGCTTGAGGACGCCATCCTCGGGCGAGAGCCGGCCCAAGAGTACCTCGTTGACGACGTCGGCCGTGATTTGGCCGCGCACCTGGGTGAGCGCCGGGCTCGGGCTCAGGATGCGCGCGAGCGGGGCGACCTCCCTGACCAGCTTCGCGGCGAACTGGTTCGACTCGTAATAGGCTTCGAGTTCCGGGCTTTCCGCGACGGAGACGCGAGACGGAAAGTAGTTGGTGGCCATCACCCACCGCGAGAGCGCGGCGGGTGTGGTCAGCCACTTGATCCAGAGCCAACCGGCGAGTTGCTTTGCCTCGTCGGTCCGCGGCAGCGTGTTGATCGGGCCGTACGTTTCGGTGACCGGCTCGGGATTCTGCGCGCCCTGCGGGGGCAGTCCGCAATCCCATTGGAAGCCGGTAATCGCCTCCAGGAAGCTCGCGGTATTGCCGGAGCTATCCATAAAGTAGGCCGACTTGCCGCCAGTGAAGGAATTGACGGCCTCTTCGCCGGGCAGGACGGCAAGGAGCCCTTCGTCGGCAAGCTCCTTCCACCAGGTCATGATCTCGAGCGCCTCGGGGCGGTCGAAGGTGGACGATTGCCCGTCCTCGGAGAGCCACTGGACGCCGTGGGTCAGCAAACACGAGATAAAGCGGTCGCCGGCGCCGGAGATGTTCCAGCCAACCATGTCCGGGTTCGCCTGGACAACGGCGCGCACGTGGTCCGGGAACTCTTGCCACGTCGCCGGGGGGCCGTCGAACCCAGCCGCCTGCAGCGCGTCGACGTTCCAGAAGCAAGTGAACGCGCTGAAGCCCTGTGGAAAGGCCATGGTCTGGTCGTCGTAGATGGGAAGCTTGTGGCGGAGGATCTGACCGGGGAGGAAGTCGTCCTGCTCGGCGGGCGGGATACCGTTCTCCGCATCGTTCAGGTAGGAGTCGAAGGGGACCAGCAGGTCGTTCGCGGCGTACTGCGTCACGTCGTAGTCGTCGGCCATCAGGGCGCCCGGCAGACCGCCGCCGGCCGCGGCAGCGCGCACCTTTTGGTTGAGCTCCTGGATGTCGCCCTGGGCGATGACAGTCACCTCGACCTGGCCGGCGAATTCCTCGTTGAACGTCGGAGCCAGCCGCTCCCATTCCTCGGCGGCCGGACCGATGTTGCGATGCCAGAAGTCGATGGCGACTGGGCCGTTCTGGATGGCAGAGAGGCGTGCCAGGGCGGCGGATGTCAAGGATGGCAGAGCAAACGCGGCGGCGCCGGCCGCCGAAAGGGAACCGCCGACGAAGTGGCGGCGAGAGAGGGTGCGTGTCATCTGATCTTCTCCTGTCGTGGATAGTTCGGTCGTCCCGCGTCGGATTGGAGCGCGTGTGCAGGCACCTCCTTCTGGCCTCAGCCTTTCAACCCCGTGCCGGCGATCCCCTCGATGAACTGCCGTTGGACAAGGACGTAGAGGAGGATGATCGGCAGCGTGACGAGGACCGAAGCGGCCATCACTAAGCCGTGGTCGGTGAGGAATTCGCTCTGGTAGTAGGTCATGGCGAGTTGGACGGGCCGCAAATGCTCGGACCGGGTGATGATGAGCGGCCAGAGGAGGGCGTTCCACCGCGCCACGAACCCGAAGATGGCGACCGTGAGCAGGGCAGGTAGGGTCAACGGGAGCAGCACGCCCACCAAGAACCGGGCACTGCCGGCGCCGTCGAGTTGGGCAGCCTCCCAGAGGTCGTTCGGCACCTGCATGAAGGCCTGGCGGAGGAGGAAGATGGTGAAGGCGCCAGCAAGACCGGGCAGGATGATGCCAGCGTAGGTGTCATAGAGGCCGATGCCGCCGTTGCCGGTCAGGTCGTTGCCACCGGCGAACGGAAACGAACGGATCGTGACGAAGTTCGGGATCAGCGTGACCTCGTTGGGGACCATGGTTGTGGCCATGACGACGAGGAAGAGGGCGTTGCGACCGGGAAAGCGGAGGCGGGCAAAGGCGTAGGCGCTCAGGGTACAAAAGACCAGTTGCAGCCCGGTGCCGACGGTGGCGATGAGGGCGCTATTGAAGAGATAGCGCCCGAGCGTGCTTGGCGGAGTAGTCCAGGCATCGCGGAAGTTCTGCCAGTGCCAGTTCCGCGGCAGGAGCGTGGGTGGGTAGGCGTTGCTCTCCTGGAGGTTCTTGAACGCCGTGAGCAGCATCCAGAGGAAGGGAAAGGCGACCAGGACCGCCCCGCAGACGACGACGCCGTAGGCCAAGGTCGACCCCAATCGCGCCCGGACGAAGCGGCGGGCGGGATGGGGAACCGCGGCAGCGGTCGCCGCGATCCCCTGGTTGCGGTCGGTTTCGAATGCTGGCGCGGCCACGTCGAAATCGTGCCCCTTCATTGGTAGTGAATGTTGCGACCGAGGACGCGAAATTGGGCGAACGTCAGGCAGAGCATGATCAGAAAGAGGAGGAGGGAAACCGCGGCGGCGTAGCCGACGCTATTGGCGCGTTCGTAGAAGTTGCGGAAGACGTAGACGGTGATGGTGAGGGTCGAGTCGAGCGGTCCGCCCGCCTCGGCGCGACCCATCCCGGTATTGCGGGTCAGGGTGTAGATCGGCGTAAAGGCCTGAAAGGCGCCGATCGTGTTGAAGATGACGAGGAAGATGGTGGTGGGCATGAGCAGCGGCCAGGTGACCGCGCGCGTTACCTGCCAGGGCGAAGCGCCGTCGATGCGGGCGGCGTCGACGAGGTCGTGGGGGACGGCTGTCATGCCGGCGAGGTAGACGACGATGCTGTAGCCGATGGTGGACCAGATCGTGAAGATAATGACGACGACGAGCGCGACGCTGGGTCCGGCCGCGAGGTCCGGCCAAGCGTCCAAGTCGCCGGCGCCGAGCCAAGAAAGGAGCCGTTTGGCGGCCGGCGTCGGGTCTTGCAACCAGGTCGAGGCGGGCAACCCGAGGCGATCGAGCACCGCGTTGACGATGCCGACCTGTGCATTAAAGATCCAGGCGAAGACGAGGGCGAGGGCGACGCTGCTCGTGACGTAGGGGAGGAAGTAGATCGTGCGGAGCAGGCCGCGCCCGGCGAGTCCTTGAAAGAGGAGCGAGGCCAGGGCGAAGGCGACGGCGATCGTGACAGGCACCGTCCCGATCACGTAGTAAACGGTGACGATCAGACTCCGCGCGACTTCGCCAGTCGTCAGGTCGCCCCGAAAGTCGCGGGTGACGAACCCGTCCGTGAAGAGCTGACGGTAGTTGTCGAGTCCGATGAAGTTGACCGGCTCGATATCCCAGCGCCAGAAGCTGATCCAGATGCCGAAGAGCAGCGGCCAAACTTCGAAGAGGAGCAAGATGGCGAGCGCGGGCAGGACGTAGAGAAGGCCGGCCCAGCCGCTCGTGCGGCGGGCTTCGCGGCGCCATCGTTTCATCCGCGGCCCGAGCGCTACAGTCGCCAATGATGCTACTCCTGCCCTGGGCTGCCGGCGCCCATTCCGAACCTCCCTCAGACGGAGACGGTCAGTCCGTCGAAGGCAACACGGTAGCCGCGCGCGGCGGCAAATGCGGTGAGCGTCTCGTGGTCAGGGTTGCTGTGATGACCGAGGTGGTGGGCAAAGACACGGCAGTCGCCAGCGAGGAGGTTTTCGGCGCGGAGCCGGTCGAGCTGTTCGATGAATTGCTCGGCGTTGAGGTGGCCGGTCGAGCGCTCACTCATGCCCATGGTGTGGTCGAGGGCAACGACGTTGAATGGGTGGTGCCAACCGCGCAGGCTTCGCCAGGCCATGTCGGAGAGTGGACCGGTGTCGGTCGCGTAGAAGAGGGCGCGGCCATCGCGCTCGATTGCGAAGAGGAGCGGCAAGAGATCCGTCCCGTGGGTCGCGGGCACGGACAGCACGCGGTAGGGGCCGACGGCGAAAGACTGGCCGGGCTCAATGGGGCAGACACGCAAGTTCAACCGTGCGGATGTCTCGGAGTGGGCGAGACCGTTGGGCGGAAGCCAACGTCCAAATCGGCCTGCCGCGCGGTCGATGGCGCCCTGCGTCGCATAGAACTCAAGGCAGGGCGCGTCGATGACGCCGCAATGCGGGCTGCGGGAATGGAGATGGGACGCGTCGAGATGGTCGTCGTGTTCGTGGGTCAGCAGGCACGCGCGAACGTCGGTTAGCGGGACGCCGTGCTGGAGGGAGGCGGCCATGACGTCTGGCCCGAGGTCGAGCAAGACCTCGCGATCGATCAAGGCGGCGGAGCGCTTGCGGAGACTCTTGCCTCCAAGTACGCGTGCCGTCTCGCAGTTGGGGCAGCCGCAGAACGCGTCGGGGTAGCCTTCGGAGGCGGCAGTGCCGAGAAAGGTCAGTTCCACATCCCACACCGATTCCCGCGCAGTTCCGGCGCGTCGATCATCGGATCTACTATCCGGTGCGAACCGGGACCGAGTGGTTATGATTCTGCCAACCTTCGGTTAACGTACAGTGAAGGCGAATAGGGTGTCAATCCGCGGGCTCGGACTGATACCGAACGAGCACCTTGATCGCCGCGTGCCGGTTCACGGCGAGTGAGGCGAAGGTTGTGGAGATCTCGTCGGCGGTGATGGTGAGGTCGAAGAGGCGGCGGACGTTCTCGCCGTGGCGCAGCGCGGCGGGAAAGTACCAGCGGGCGTGTTGGTGGTAGTCGAGGCCGTCGCTGGAGCCGGCGACGGTCAATTCGCGTTCGTGGAACTCGGTGGCGAGGGTAAGTGGTTCCCGGAGTCCGTCGGCCAAGACGCAGATGCGACCACCGGGGCGCATGGCGCGTTGCAGCGCGCCGAAACCGGCGTTGGCGCTTGAACACTCGAAGCTGGCGTCGTAAGTGGGTGATGACGGCAAGTCGTCGGGGTGGCACGCGCCGCGGGCGCCGAGGGCGAGCGCCAGGTTGCGCCTGAACTCGATGGGTTCAGCCAGATCGACTGGACCGAGTCCGCGCTGGGCGAGGCTCCAGACGGTCAGTTGACCGATCGCGCCGCCGCCGGTGACGAGGATCGGTTCCCCCGGGCTGAGTTGGAGCTTGGCGATGCCCTTGGCCACGTCGCGGGTGAGGATGAGGAGGATCGCGACGGCATCGTCAATCTCGTCCGGGAACTTGATAGCGGAGGAGGCTGGGATCAGCGCGGCGGTGCGGTGGCCGGAGGTGGCGACGACACGGTCGCCGGCAGTGAACCCGGCGACGTCGTTGCCGACCGTGACGACCCGGGCGACATTCTCGTAGCCGGTCATCTTCGGATAGGTTGCCGGCAGGAAGGTGCGAGCTTCTCCCGTGTAAATGGGCAGCTCGCTGCCAATGCTGATCGCGCCGGCTTCGGTGCGAACGATGATCTCCGTGGGGCCTGGCGGCGACAGAGCGGACTCCACCCAACGCAGGACACCGGGCGATTCAAGCATGAGTGAACGAGCGCGCACCGACGCTCCCTTCGACGTTCAACGACGGTAGTGTGCCGGCGTCAGTCGGCCGGAAGCGCCGAGGAGAGACGGCGGCGTCGGACCGGGAGCGGCATTCGACCGCGGACGGCAACCAGGACCGAGCTGATCAAGAGCATGCTGACGATGCCGCCAGCGGTCAATGAGGTGATCACAACGCCGACTTGGAGTGAGCGCGAACGGTGCCCCAGTTCGACGACGCGCTCACCGGGCGGGATCGCGATCGCCGCCTGAATATGATTAGCCGTGTAGATCCTTGTCGATTGGCCGTCGATGGTCGCGTGCCAGGATGGATAGGTGTTGACGCCGACGACGAGCAGGGCCGGCGCGTCGGCGAGGACGCGGAAACGCAGACCGTCGGGCGATTCGTCCAGAACCATCACCTCCTCGGAACCGGCAGCCGGTGCGGGTGCGAGGGGTGGCGACGGTTGCTCGATCACCGCCGTTATGCGGACGTCGATCGCACCGGACTCCAGGGCGACAATTGCCTGACCCGCTTCAACCTCGTGGGCCTCGTGGACTAGCCAGGCGCGAGGCAGGGCGTCGCGGTTTTCGAGGATGGCGACATCGTCGTCGCGGTAGACCTCTGGAAAGTGTTCGCGCAGCCAGGCGATATCGGCACGTGCCGCGTCGGACTCGGCAGGCATGACGACGTAGCGGGCACCGAGCAGTTCGAGCAACGGCGAGTCGATGCCTGATTCGAGGATGTTGGCGCCGTGATAGTCCTGGGGCGCTCCGTTGATGGCGTCGATGACCTCGACGTATCGCTGCAATTGGAGCGGGTTATAGCCTTGGATGTCTTCGACGCCGAGGAGGGTGCCCCGGTTGTTGGCCATGATGGCGTGCGCCGCGGGCTTCCCCCAGTGGTAGCGATAATAGAGGGGTCGCTCCTCTGGGCCGAGGCGTAGTTTTGGGTCGTAGCCATAGAAACGACCCCTCTCTGCGCCATGGCGCGATTGGAGAAACTGGGCCGTGCCGTCGACCGTCGCGTACTCCTCGACGTCGATTGCCTGGTAGCCGCCATACGGGGCATCGAGCCGAAACCACCGCGCGGCGAAAAAGAGGTCGACAAAGAGCAGAACCACGACGAGCGCGGTCGCGGCGGGGCGCAGTGGCGACACGCGTAGCAGCGCGACCAGGGCGAGGATGGCGACGACCGTCGCGCCCATGCGAAGGAGATCGACTCGCTCGTCGATTTCGAGGTGTTCGCGCATCAGAATCCAGAGCAGGACGAGCGAACAGGCAGCCGCGGCGGAAACGACCAGACGGCGCCGGTGGGGAACGGAGGCGACCGCCGCGCCGGCGAGCATCGCCGGGCCGATGGCGCCGACCATCGTGATGCGCTCGGGGTAGTGGGGATGGAGATCGCCGAAGATGGGCAGCGCCTCGCTCCACCGCGCGACGGTGTTCGAGGAATAGGCAAGAATCGCCACGCTGAGGAAGCCGAACAAAGGGGCGCTGTAGCGGCGGCCGGCAATGATGAGTCCGACGAGCGCTAGGGCGGCGGTAACGCCGCCGATGTCGTAGAGGGAGCCGGAAAGGAGCGCGGTCGAAGCCGTTTCCAGATCCCAGCCGCCGAGCACGGCGGCCCAACTCAGATTGCCGACGTAGCCATCGGCCAGGTTGGACCGGGCGTGGAATTCGAGCCGGGGTAGCAGGCCAGCCGCGCCGAGTCCGAGCGCGATGAGGAAAGTGGTGCCGCCGTGTAGCAGCAGGTTGACCGCGCGTTTGGCGAGGCTGCTAGCCGCATCGGCCGGGTCGAGCAAGGTGCGATAGCCGAGATAGGCGGCGAGGAGCATACAGGCGTAGATTGCGCCTTGTCCGAGCCAGACGGCAAAGATCTGGCTCAGGCAGAACCCGGCCAGCGTCCACCATCCGAGCCGGCGGCGCCACGTGCTGGACCGCAACGCGAGTTCCGACCCGATCAGCATGAGCGGCACCCAGGCCGCGACCTGATAGTAGGCGGGGCAGCAGGGGAGGCGGTTGTAGACGACGCCCGTGAACTCGTAGGCGGTCGCGGCGACCAACGATGCGCCCGCGCCCATGCCGAGGATGCGGGCGAGTGCAAATGCGCCGCAGCCCGCGATCAAGAGATGGAGCAGGAGGAAGGCGTCGATCGCCAGCGGCAGTTTCAGAAGCGAGAAGAGGAGCATCGCCGGCAGGTACATCCAGCCCGATTCGGGGTCGGCCGCGAAGGGGGCGCCGCCGAACCAGTACGGATTCCAGATTGGGATCGAGAAGTCAGCGAGGCGCTCGCCCAGGTAGGCGTAGGCCGTGAAGTGAAAGGTGAGGCTGTCCTGCCCGAGAAGGGTGTGGCCGGCGACGAGCGGCCAGACGCCGACGATCGTGAAGGCGACGATGACGGTGACGGCGATCAGGTCCTGGCGCTGCCTCCACGACGCACGCGCGTGTTGATGACTCCACGGTGAACGAACCGCGGCGATACGGTTCAACGACGATTCCCCAATCAGTTTGCATCCCCTCCGAGCGCGGCAACCTGCCCAACTGGCCAAGCCGGCCTAGTCGAAGAGTGAGTTGTCGCATCACTCGTAATCGTTTATTTGTGATCTAGTACGTCCAGCGATCCAGTCCTGGGCGTGCCATCACTCGAATTGCCACGGCGCGAGCACATGACCGCCGGGGCAAGACTCATGGAGCCCTATGCACGATCCGCGCCGCGAGAATGGACGATATCCGCGCTGGAACCGTTCACAAAATGGTCAAACCGCGAACAGCTTGGAGCGCAATGGCCGGCGACCGCGACTGAACGGGGTCGCTCGTGGCGTGCGCGAGACCTGGCGAGCGCTGGTGCGCGTTTTCGGTCTGGTGTGGTCCACCAGTCGCGGGATGACCACCGCCTTGGCCGGCGTGACCCTACTGCAGAGCATCATCCCGGCGGCGCAAGTCTGGCTGGCGGGTCAGTTGATCGACGAGGTGGCTGACGGCATTCGCGACGGCGGGGGAGACGAGCACGTTCGAGCCGTGGTCGTGCTGGCAATCGTGCAACTGGGACTCTTTCTGGCGGGGAGTTTGCTGCAGACATTGGGCAACATCAGCCAGCAATTGCTGCAAGAGCGCTTGGCGATCCACGTTCAACTTCTGATCATGCGGCATGCCAACACGCTCGATCTCGCCGACTTCGAGAATCCGGTCTACTACGATCAACTCCAGCAAGCACAGCACGAGTCGGCGCACCGGCCGGTGATGATGGTCTCGAGCGTCTTCTCGCTGGCGCGCACGACCGTGACCTTCGCCACGATGATCGCGCTCTTGGTCGGTTTGTCACCGTGGATCGCCGCCGCCGCCATAGTCGCCCCCGTTCCGGCATTCATTTCCGGCTCGCGCTACGGTTGGTGGGGCTTCCAACAGATGCGCCGGCAATCGCCAGTGCGGCGGCTGATGACCTACCTGACCGGATTGCTCACGACCGACGAGTTCAACAAGGAGGTCAAGCTCTACACCCTCGGCAACCACTTCATCGACCGCTACGGGCGATTGGCCGACGGGTACTACGAGGAGACAAAGAGCTTGCTGGTGCGGCGTTACTTGGCCGGTTTGGGTTGGGGGTCGCTGACGACCCTGGCGTCGTCCGGCACTTTTCTATACGTGGCCATTCTCGCGGTGCGCGGCTCGGTGAGCCTGGGCGGGCTGACGGTCTACACGCAAGCGGCGCAGCAGGTGCAAACCTCATTCCAGGGCATTCTCGGCGGCGTGCAGGGAATTTATGAGCACGGGTTGTATCTCTCGACGCTCTACGAGTTGCTGGACCGAGAGCCCCGGATCGCGCCCCCGGAGCAGCCGGCGCCGATTGAGAGACCGTTCCGGCGCGGGATCGAGTTTCGGCACGTGACGTTTCGGTATCTGGGACGGTCGGAACCGGCGCTCGACGACGTCTCCTTCACGATTGCGCCGGGTGAAGCGGTGGCGCTCGTCGGGCGCAACGGCGCCGGCAAGAGCACGATCGTCAAGTTGTTGGGGCGGCTCTATGATCCGGACGCGGGCCAGATTCTGATCGACGGCCGGGATGTGCGGGAGTACGACCCAGCCGAGTTGCGACGCGAGTTCGGGATGATGTTCCAGGACTACGCGACCTATCAGCTCAGCGCGGGCGAGAACATCGGCGTTGGCAGCGTCGAGCGCGTCGACGATTTGATCGCGATCGCCCGTGCCGCCGAACGGGGCGGGGCGGACTCGGTGATCGAGGGTTTGCCGAAGGGGTACGAGACGACGCTTGGCAAGTGGTTCGACGGTGGGCACCAACTGTCGGGCGGCGAATGGCAGAAGGTGGCGCTGGCGCGGGCGTTCATGCGGGATGCGCAGATCCTGATCCTGGACGAACCGACGGCGGCGCTGGACGCGCAAGCGGAGCACGATCTGTTCGCCCGGATCAAAGAACTGACCGCTGGGAAGATGGCGCTCTTCATCTCGCACCGCTTCTCGACGGCGCGGATGGCCGACCGCATCCTGGTCGTGGAGGAAGGACGGCTGATCGAGCAAGGGACGCACGAAGAGTTGATGGCGCTCGGCGGGCGGTACGCGGGGTTGTTTGAGTTGCAGGCGGCGAGCTATCGCTGACGGGGGCGGCGAGGTGGTAAGGCGGAAGGCGGATGGCGGTTCATACCCCGGACTGAAGTCCAGGGCTCAACGTACGAAGCCCATCCGGGGCTGTGATCGTGATGGGCGGGCCCGTTTTCGTAACCCCGGAGGGGTTTTGTCGGTTAAGCGCGGGGTATTGCTGCCCGCGGAGAGATTACCGGGTGGTGGTTAATGTCTCGCGGAGGCGACAGCCGACGATGGTGGCTTCGTCCTCGGTGAGGCCGTGCGGGTTGACGGTGATGACGCCGAATTCGGCGCGGGTTTCGGCGACGGCAATCGGCGGGCGGCCGTCCAGGAGCTGATTGAGCGCGTCGTAGGCGGTGAGACCGAGCGCGGGCTCGTCGAGCTCAAGGGTGAGCATCGGCAGGATCCGGTTCGTGCCGGCGAGGCGGCAGATGGAGACGTGAGGACGATCGCCGAGTTCTGCTTGGACGATGTCGAGGATGGCGTGCCAGCGGGCGCGGTCGGCGTCGTCGTTGCCGGCGGCGAAGTGCCGGAGGGCGACGATCAGGCCGACGATTTCCTCACGGCCGACCTTCATCGCCCGACCAAAACCTTGTTGGGGCACGCCGCGCAGGGTGCCGTCCGCAATGCGAGCGCGCTGGGACCAGGTGGCGGCGCGAACGTCCATGTCTTGATGCTGGAGGGCGACGGAGGCGATCAGGTCGCGGCGGCCGGCCAGCACGCCGCTCGCTTGCGGACCGCCGATGGCCTTGCCGCCGGAGAAGCAAACGAGATCGGCGCCCTCGGCGATGAAGCGACGCAGGTTGGCGCGGGGCGGGAGCGAAGCGGCGGCGTCGACGACGACGGGGACGCCCTTGGCGTGGGCGATCTCGGCGACGACCGGCAGCGGCAGTGTACCCGGCGTGTCGAGGACGGGGCAGGCAACGGCGGCGGTGTGCTCGGTGATCACCTCGTCCAGTTGCCAATCGAACGTACCGCCGGCGCCGGGGTAGCCGAGGTAGCCGACCTCGACGAAGTGGACGCCGACCATGCGGATGGCGTGGTCGTAGGCGTTGCGGTGGCCGCGCTGGACGACGACTTCGTTCTGCATGCCGGCGGTGTCGGGCAGTCGATCCATCTTCGCCACGTCGAGGCCGGCGACGCAGGCGGCAACGCCGAGGGCGAGACCCGCGGCGGCGCCGGTGACGACATAACCCGCCTCCGCGCCGGTGACTTCCGCGATCACCTCGCCGGCCCGTTCCTGCAATTCGTCGATGCGAACGAAGGAGGAAGCCGCCTCCGCCATCGCCGCCAAGACGGCGGGGGCCATGCGCGAACCACCGAGCCGGGTCAACGTGCCGCTGGCGTTGATGATCGGCGCCACACCGAGTTCCTGGTAAACGCCCATGCCGCGTTCGGTCCTCTCCCACAGGTGGCGTGCCGCGGATCACTTCGTCCGGGCGCGGCATCATAGGAGCGGGCGCGCGGATGCGCAAGCGAAGCGTTAGGCGTTAGGGGAATGATGACCGCCTAACGCCTAACGCCTACGTAGGATGTAGTCGATGCCGTCTTGCAGCCGGGTCGGTTGGCGACCGATCAACTCGGAGGTGGCCGAGTGGTCGGTGCAGTTGTCGAGGGCAAGCATCTTGAGCTGTTCCTCGGTAACGGGCGGTCTTAGTGCCTTTGGCAATGGCTTCGAGAGCGCGACGACCGGTTTCATCAGGCCGACGGGGACGTGTATTTTTCGTTTGCGTTTGCCGAGCTTGGCGGCGATAGTGTCGAGCATCGTCTCATAGGTGAGAATTTCTGGTCCACCGAGCTCGTAGATCTCTCCGGCGGTGTCGGGATCATCGACGGCGCGGACGAACGCCCGCGCCACCTCCCCGACGGCGACCGGCTGGAACTTGCTGTTGCCGGAGCCGACAACGGGAATAATCGGAAAGCCGCGTACGAGATCGGCCAGGACGTTGATGAAGCCGTCGCCGGGTCCAAAGATGACGGACGGGCGAAAGATCGTCCACGGAATGCCGCCCGCCTTAACGGCTTGCTCGGCGCCCCATTTCGCCTTCAGGTAAGGGAACGCCGGGTTGTCTTGCGCGCCCATGGCGCTCATGAGGATGAAGCGGTGGACGCCCGCGGCTTTGGCTTCGGCGAGTACGTTCTCGGTGCCTTGCCGAATGACACCGTCGAAGGTGGCGCCGCCACTTTCGGCGATGATGGCCACGAGGTGGATGACGGTGTCGCAGCCATCCAGTGCGCCCCGAAGCGATTCGGCTCGCGTGACGTCGCCCGTCGCCAGTTCGAGGTCCGGTGAATCGAGGCTGTGATAGGCGGCAGGGTCGCGGACGAGCAGTCGCAGCGGTCTGCCGGCGAGTGCCTGACGCAGATTGCCGCCGACAAACCCGGTGCCGCCGGAGATGAAAATACGTCCGGACGGAGTCGCGGCGTTGCCGGCATGCACGTTCAGTCCGGATTGACCATCTGTCATCAGGTCTCCTTCGCCTCTTGCGTTTGCAGCAGGCGGTTATCCCATCTCGCTCGCATTATGAGCGTACTGGCGAAGCATCGCCGGATCAACGGCCATGCCGTTGCGACCGAGGGAGCGGACATAGCCGCCATCCTGGAGATCGATCAGCTTGCGGGTCACGGTGACCCGATTGGAGCCGATCATGTTGGCGAGACTTTGATGGGTGAGCGGCAGCGTAATCGCGACTTTGCCGTCGCTGGTCGGCCGACCGAAGCGTTCGGCGAGGTTCAAGAGCGTCGTGGCGAGGCGGACGGCGGTGTCGCGAACAAGGAGGTGTTCCACCAGCGTCTGCAACTCGGTGAGCCGGCGGGTCATGCCGCTGACCAGGGCGCCGGCCAACTCAGGCGCGTCGGCGACTAACGCGGAGAGGTCATCGACTTCGACGATAGAGACGGTGCTTTCGACCAGCGCCTCGGCGATGGAGCCCGTAGCTATGCCGTCGACGCCGTCCTCCTGGGTAAAGACGGTGGTCGGGCCGAGCAACCCGAGATTGATCGAGCGACCATCTGGCAAGACCTTGTAGAGCCGAACGCAGCCAGTGCGGACGACGTAGACGAGGTCCGCGCCGTGACCGGGGGTAAAGATCTCGTGTCCACGCTGGTAGGTGATGGTCGTGGGGCGAGAGGGTACGAACCGTCCGTCCAGCGGGCGGTGACGAATGCGGTCGATAGCGGTCTGCGTTTGGATCGGCGCCGGCGGGGCAGGGGTATGCCAACCAGACGGCGGCGATCCGTTGTGCCGGGGCGGATTGGGCGCGGTAAAGGCCAACGTGCGTGCGGCCGATCCGTCGCGAGGGGCGAATTTCATCTGGTCCTCCTCACCTCCGGGCACGGTATGTAGACCGTACAAGGTGTCGATCGCTTGGGGTGACGCGGTTCGCAACCCTGAGGGCCGCGTCCCGTCCGACCCGCGGACTATACAGGGATTCGCGACAGATTGCAAATGAATTGCACAGGAATACTGTGCATCATTTCCGGCGGTCTTCCGTGCTCCCAATTGACTGCACTGGCCCAGCGATGACGCGGGCGCACGCCGACTCAGAAATGGGATTCCCTAGGCTCGTACTCGCACGTTGAGTGCCATGCCGTTGGACGAAGGCTACATCGCGGTCCGGGGAGATGCGCCGCACCAGTCGGCGACGGCGACGGCGAGTGTCATGGTGGCAACGAGCAGCTCGTCGATGGCGACATATTCGTCGACAAAGTGCGCGACGCGCACGTCGCCCGCGCCAAACATCAGGCACGGCGTGTTGCCAAAGAGGAGGAAATGACGCATGTCGGCGCCGTAGGTTGCGGCTTCCAGGGGCGCGGACCGCCCGGTGACCGCCCGCGTCGCGTCGACCATCGTCCGCACGAGCGGGGCGTCGGCAGCGATCTCCGAAGGCGCAAACTGGCCGCTGAACCACTCGACGCGTGGCGGGTGCTGGCTCAGCCAGTCGTCGGCCGCCGCCGCTTGGTCGATCGCGGCGATGAAGGCGTGCTGAAACGCCGCCAGTTCCTCACCGGGCGCAAGACCGGCGCGGCCCTCGGCGACAAGCTCTTCGGGGACGGTGGACGGCCAAGACCCGGCGCGGACGACGCCGACACTGATCGGGACCTTGTTGCGGACGTCGGCGTAGAGTGGATGGTCGATGGCGGCGTTGCGTTCGGATTCGAAGTCGAGGAGGGCGCGGTGCAGATCGGCAAATTTCTCAATGGCGCTGACGCCTTCGTCGCGGACGGCGCCGTGCGCCGCCCGGCCGGTGACGTGGAGCCGAAAGACGAGGGAGCCGCCCTGGGCGGGGACGATGGAGAGGCCCGTCGGTTCGGTGATGATCGCGCCGTCGGCCCGGTAGCCGCGCAGGATGGCGGCGAGGGTGCCGGCCCCGCCGTTTTCTTCCGAGATCACGCTTTGCAGAATGACGTCGCCGCGCGGCGTGAGGCCGGCGACACGCAGTGCGAGGAGCGCAAAGAGGTTGGAGACGAGTCCGGCCTTCATGTCGCAGGCGCCGCGGCCGTAGAGACGCCCGCTGGCGATCTCAGCGGCATAGGGTGCGTAGGTCCAGCGCGTGACGTCGCCAGGATCGACCGTGTCGATGTGGGCGTTGAGGATCAATGAGCGACCGCCACCAGATCCGGCCAAACGCCCGACGACGTTGGGTCGACCGGCGAAGGAGTCGAACTTGCCGACGTGGAGGCTGTAAGGCGCGAGTTCGTCGGGGTAGGGTTCCCAGACGTCGGTGTCGAGACCGGCGCCCCGGAATCGCGCGGCGACGGCGGCCTGCACCTCGCCCTCGCTCCCGGTCACGCTGGGGATGCGGACGATCTCCTGGAGGAACGCGACGAGATCGTCGCGCACTCCGTCGACTGCCTCCCGGATGCGTTGGACCATCTCTGGTCGCTCCGAATCGGCCGCTCTGCCGTCGTTCATATCATCAGCACCCACGATGAAATACCCCTTTAGCGCTCGGTATCGACCAAGGTGGTCAGCCTACCACGGCCCGACCGCCGACTCGGTGGTTGACAAGTGGTGCGCCGATCCCAAGGATACACGGCAATATTTGAACGCTCGATGAATGGTGAATAGGAAGGCGGCGACGCCCTGGCTGTGGGGCGGTCTCGTGCTTTGGGGATGGTTTCAAGCGTCGGCGTGCTCTTCAACATCACTACTGGCGGCCTGCGCCAGGCGATCGTGCCGAACCAACTGCTCGGCCGGGTGATCAGCGTGGCGGGCGTGATGGCCTTCTCGGCGATCCCGCTGGGGACGCTGAGCGGCGGCTGGCTGACCGAACGGATGGGCAACGTGGCGATGGTCTACGCCGCCATCGGGCTCACGATTGTGGTGATCGCACTCGCCTTTTACCGCTCCTTGTTGGGGCGGGCTGAAAAGTGCCTGCCGCCGCCGGAGTCTGGTCCCGCGCGTGCCGATTCCGCCGGGCTGGAGACGGTGGCAGCGTGATCACCGCCGCTGTTTCCTGGACTAACGCATCCGATTGCGTCGGCACTGGGTAGGACGAAAGGCCGACCAACTCTCGGCGCATGCCGTCGGTCTGGCGTTGTTGCCAGGTGGTCAGGAATGCGCGGTAGCGCTCGCGGCGCGCGGTGTGCTGCCGGCCTAGGAGGGCGAGCAGGCCGCGGCGGGGGTCGTCCGGCGGTGGCCGGAGGGCCGATGTGATGGTGGCGCGATGGTCATCGACGGGCGCGGTAGCGAGGGCATGGTGCAGCTCGTCGAGTTGCTCGGCAACGAGGACGCGTAACTCCTCCTCGATGAGGGCGATGCGAACATCGAAGTCGTGGAGCTGGCCGAGGTCCTCCTGGATGGCCTTGACGCGTACGATCTGGCGCTCGCCGGTTTCGCCGAAGACGGACCGAAAGAGTTCGAGCGTGTAACGAAGTCGCTTCGCGGCAATGCGCAGGTCGTGAAGCTCGTCGATGGCCGACTCATCAGCGACGACTGGGGCGTAGGAGTAGAACTCGGCGACGCGGACCGCGAGGATGCGCCGGGCGTTGTCGGCGAGCGTGGCGTTCGGATCGAGGCGTTTGACCGGCCAGGCGCGGCTCATGCGCGTCCCTCGCGGTGCGCGGTGGCGATGCCGGCAGCCGAGCCGAAGCGCTTCTCGGCCTCGCGCGCCGTCTGGCGCTCTTCGATGCCCGCCAGAAAGGTAAGCATCTCCGTGCGCGCGGTATCGCGTTCGCACTCGATGCGTGCGATGAGACGGTCGATACCTGGCCATTCCTCCGGAGGCGAGGCGGCACGTTCGGCGTGGAGGGCTTCGAGGATGACGTCGCGGTCCCGAACCTCGCCGAGGGCGCCGGTGATCTCTTTTGCGGCCGCGTGGAGCGGTCGGTACCAGTCGGCCGGAAAGCACTCGACGGCAACGTCCATTGCGGCCCGCAGCCGGCGAGAGGCGACACGGACATCATGGACGCCTTCGACCTCAGTCCCGTCGATGGCGACTGGGATAGCCTCCCAAAGTGCGCCGAAGCGGGCCGCGATCAGTTCCGCCATCGCCGCGCAATAGCTCTGGTTGGGATCGAGCGGGGATTCGTTCGTCTTCGCCATCGACTTACATCTCTCCGGCAAATGCCGCCATGAGGAGCCCGGTTCGTATGCCGCTGCGCGCCCCTTCGATGCGCTCAGGTGCCGTGCGAGCGGCGAGTGCTTGAACGATAGCGAGACCAGCCGGCAGAACCCGGGCGCGGGCCTCGGGAATCTGGATCATTGTTGCCAAGCGCGCGGATGGCACGGACGTCAGCCGGACGAGCGTCACGCTGATGTCGGCGGGCGTCGTCGGTCGCCCCTCCGGCATGAGCCTCATCATATACTCGCCGGTACCGCCGACGACGATCAGCCGTAGACCGGGGCCGGACGGCAACGGGACCGCCGCGAGCAGACGCGCGGCGTCTTTGGCGCAGGCATCGATCTCCACCGAGGTGGGCGGATCGTGCGCGACGTGGAGATCGGTCAAACGCCCGGAACCGAGGGGGATCGACCGCGCGGCGATTATCTGACCATGCTCCGCGGCGATCATCTCGGTACTGCCGCCGCCGACGTCGGCGACAAGTAGGTGCCCGGCGACGTCGATAGAAGCGGCGAGGCCGCGGAAGGTCAACGCAGCTTCCTGGTCGCCGGAGATAAGGCTGATCTCGACGCCAGTCTCGCGTCGGACCCGGTTGAGAAAGCTCGGTCCGTTCGCCGCGGCCCGGACCGCCTCCGTGGCGACGCCGACCAGGTGGGTCGCCCCGGCAGCGCGGGCGCCGTCCGCGAAACGGACGATCGTCGCGAGCGCGGCATCGAGGCGGTCGTCCGCGAGTCGGCCGGTCGTTTCGAGTCCGGCCCCAAGTCGGACCGTCTCCGAGTCCCAGCCGAACTCTTCGATCCGACCGTTGGCGTTGCGGGCGACCGTCATCTTGATCGAATTGGAACCGACGTCGAACGCGGCAATGACCGCGTATGACGATTTAACAATTGCCACGTTGGTGCCCAATCGCATGGTTCGACGCGTAGCTCACGATTTCGAGGTCGCGAAGTAAAGCGGACCGCGCATCGTCCGGCTAACGTACCATGATTCCAGGAATGATGACCGCGCATGGAAAGGTCGTGATGATGACGGAGTCGAACTCGGTAGACAACCGGGAGCTGCTGCGGGACGCGGCAGAGGCCGAACGTAGCCTGGTGGCGGAGGAGGAACGCACGGAGCGGCGCTTCCGGCGAGCGCAAGAGCGCCTTGCCGCCGCCGAGACTCGTTTGCAGCGGGCGACGCGCCGCGCGGAGCGACGCCGGGAACAGTTTGCCAGGGCCGAGGCCGAGTTGCGGCGAAGCCAGGAGGCGCGGGCGGCCGGACCTCAGGAGCGGTAAGAATACGGGCGCATCCAATCTGGACGCGCCCGCGGTTTGCCTTACCTTTGTTGCGCCGGTTGGCTACACCGCCTGCGCTTGGTTCTGCTGAACGCCAGCGAGCGCGAGGACGCCTGGAGCGCCGACCGCGACGTCGGAGGCGATGTTGCCCTTGGCGTCGATTAAGACGGCGGAGGGCGTGCCCGATGCGCCGAAGTTGCGGCCGACGGCGAAGCCGTCATCGAGCAAGATGGTCGACGACAAACCTTGTTCGCGGTTCGCCTCGACGGTGCCGGTCGAGACATAAACGACCTTCGGCGCGCCCTTCGGCGGATCAGCCTCCCAGGCCCGCAGGTCGTCGATCATGCGGCGGCAAAAGCCGCAACCGGGGTTCCAGAAGACGAGCAGGGTCTTGCCTCCGCGCAACTTGCTCAGCTCAAAGATGTTGCCGTCGAGGTCAGGCAACTTGACCGCCGGAGCCTTCTGTCCCTTCTTCGATGCGGGCGGCGCGGGCGCGCCGGATTCGACGGCGACGGTCTTCGGATCCTGGCCGTTGGCCAAGGCGAGGACACCGGGGGAGCCGACCGCGACGCCGGAGGCGATCTTGCCGTCCTTGTCGACCAGCAAGGCTGATGGGGTGCCGGAGGCGCCATAGGCCCGGCCGATGGCGAAGCCCTGGTCGAGCACCGTCGGCGAGGCCAGGCCCAGCGACGTGTTGGCCTCGACTTCGCCGGTGGAGACGAGGAGGAGCTTCGGCGCACCCTTGGGCGGATTCACTTCCCAGGCCTTTAGGTCGTCGACCATGCGGCGGCAGAAACCACAACCAGGGTTCCAGAAAACGAGGAGGGTGGGATCACCCTTGAAATCGGCAAGGTTGACCGTCTTCCCCTCGAGGTCGGGCAGGCTGATGGCGGGGGCCGGCTGGCCGATGCGCGGATCGGGCGCAGCCTGACCGTCATAGTTGGCCGCGGGCCGGGGAGCGGCGGCGGGTCCTGACGGCGCCTGGGCGGCGCCGTTGCCGGCCGATCGCGCGGGGACCGCGGCGGGTTGAATGCTCAAGGTGCCGGTCACCGTGCTGACCAGTGTGCGGATCGCCTCGGCGCCGGACGAGACGGGGCTGGCGATCGTGCCGTTCGCATGCACCAGCACCGCGCTCGGCGTGCCGTGGGCCTGGTAGAGCTGGGCAACCTCGCGGTCTTCCTGCAGCAGGACATGCGACAGCCCGTGTTCGGCGGCCTTCGCCTTGTTCGCCTCGGGCTTGCCGCGGCTGAGGAGGGCCAGGGTCAGCTTGGACGCGTGCTCGCGCTGCCAGCGGCCAAGGTCGGGCAGGAGCGCATTGCAGGGGCCGCAGTTCGGATCGGAGAAGATGAGCAGGACCTGCTTGCCGGCAGCGCGTAAGGCGTCGAGCGTCATCGTCTCGCCGTGGAGACCCTCCAGCCGGAACGCCGGCGCCGGCGCCCCCTCGGGCAGGCCGACGCGGGGAGCGGCGGGAGCGGCGGCGGGGTCAGCCGCGGCGACCGCACCGCCGTCGGCGATCATCGTCTCAATGGCGTCGAGGCGGAGGAGGACGCGCCCATTCTGACTCAGCAGGTGGACCACGAGCCAGCCTTCGGCGATCAAGCCGACCAACGCCAGGGCGGCGACGGCGCCGAGCACACGCTCGCTCGTCGAGAGGTCGCCGATCCAGGCGACGGTGCTCGGTCCGGGATCGCCCCAACCGCCGGCGATGAGGAGCCCGGCAACGGCGGCCAGGACGCCGTTGCGCAGCAGGGTCGACCAGCCAGCCGGCTCCGAGTGGAGTTGGCCGAAACAGTGGCAGTCCGGGGTGCGCCCGCGCGCGAGGTTGTAGCCGATCGCCGCGACAAAGACGAGGAGCAGGGCGAGGGCGCCGATCGCGGCCCACCGCGCGGTGTCGCGGGGCAGCAAGAGCACGCCGACCACGATCTCCACCAGCGGTAGCAGGATGGAGCCAGGCATGGCCAGCCGCGCGGGCAGACCGAACCCTTCGAGGGCCTTCTTCGACCCGCTGAGATCGGCGAGCTTGGCGACTCCGGCGACGACGAAGACCGCCGCCAGGACGAGACGGGCAAGCAGGAGTAATGTATCCATCAATGGCTCTCCTGGCGCGACTGCCACGCGCAAGTACTCAATTGTCCTGATGGCCCACCCGCTAAAGTTCAGGTGCGGCCAAGACGCACAGATCCGGATTCCAAACATTCTACCATCACATTGCGTGCAGATACTCAACTTTTCGCGCCGCTTTTTTGAAGCGAGGGGCATCGATGCGGGGGATGGCGCGGAGTGAGTGGGACGACTAGACTGCGGTGAGCGCGGGACGACCCTGATCCTCAGGACGTGTGACGATGAAAATTGGTGAAACAATCCGCGTGAGGCCATTGATTGCGGCCCTTTGAATCGGCGTCCAGCCGGTATGCGCGAGACGAGGTTGTCGTCGATCTCTGGTCGATGCAGGGCGACGTTTCGTCGGCGGCGATACCGGCAATCGTGGTGCGGGCGTTTGGGAAGTACTTTGCCAGCGAGTTGCGTGACGAACCGCGGGTGCTGCTGGCGACCCTCCGCGGCAGTCTCAAGCGGGAACGGCGGCGGACCGATCTGGTCGCGGTCGGCGATCGGGTGTGGGTCACCGACGTTGGCGAAGGCGAAGGCGTCATCGAGGCGGTCGAGCCGCGAACGCGGGTGCTGGCCCGCCTCGCCCGGCTGACCGAGGACGTCGAGCAGGTCATTCTCGCCAACCCCGATCAGGCGCTTTTCCTCTTTTCGGTGCGAGAACCTGAGCCGCACCGGCGAATGCTTGACCGGTTCCTGATTTTGGCCGAATCGCGCGACCTGCCGTCGGTGATCGGTATCAATAAAATGGATCTCGACATGACGACGGACGACGGGCGGAGTCTCGCCGAGACAACCTTTGGCGATTACCGCGCGGTCTACCCGGTGCTGTTGCTGAGCGCTGTGACCGGTGAGGGGCTTGATGCGTTGCGGAGGCAGTTGGCCGGTAAAGTGACGGTAATTGCCGGTCCTTCGGGCGTCGGCAAGTCGAGTTTGCTCAATGTGCTGCACCCGGAGGAGTCGCGGGCGGTGGCCGAGATCTCGGCGGCAACCGGGAAGGGACGACACACGACGACGGCGACGCAACTCTATCGGATCGGCCCAGATACCTACGTCGCTGACACCCCCGGCATCCGCGCCTTAGCGCTGCACGGCGTTGCGCCCGATGCGCTCGATTCGTGCTTTCCCGAATTCCGCGACTATCTCGGCGAATGCTTCTATCACGATTGCACGCATCTGCACGAGCCGAGCTGTGCCGTCATCGAGGCGGTCGATGCCGGCGTGATTTCGCGTGCTCGCTACGAGAGCTATGCGGCGCTTCGCCGGGGCGACCGCGCGGAGTAACCAGTCGTCACTCAGTAGGGAGCGAGGGCCACATGGACGAAGCTGGCGGGCTGGACAAGCCGGAACTGTTGGAGGAGTTGATTCGATTTATGACGCCGACGATTGTCGACGTGCTGGGGCGGGTTGAGGCGGACGAGTTTACGACGGTACAGTTCATCGAGGTGATGCAGACCGACCCGGCGGCGAAGGCGGCGTACGAGGAAGCGCTGCGGCGGTGGGGCGAGAACGACCGGTACGCCAAGATGGTGATTCATGGTCAGGTGATTCCGACGGTGATGCGCCATAGCGGGTTGGTGGAGTGGGCTGGGTATGCCTACGGCGAGGACGACCCGTATGCCGTGCCCGCCTGGTGGAACGTCAAGCGCGCCTGATACTGTGGTAGAGTGACTGCTCGGCACGTGCCGCCTCGCCCGCACGGCCGATCCCCGCACAACTACATCGACTGATACCCCGTGCAAGGAGCAGGGCGTTGGACCGTCGCACTGAGCGAGACGCCGCGCCACTCGTCGCGCGTCCTCGCTCTGTTTTCGAAACCGAACCGTTGCCGCGCGTGCAGCGGACCGAACGCGCGCGGCCGGATGGCCCGAATGACGACGACGCGCAGGGAGATTTTCGATCGTTCAACTTTCATCCCGCGCTGGACGACCTGCCGGAAGAGAGCGCGCTGACGATCGAGGTGAACGGCAAGCCATTGGCGCTGCTGTTATGTACGCCACAGGCGACGCGGGAGCTCGCGGTGGGTTGGGCGTTTGCTCAAGGCTATTTCGACGACGCGGCCGGCGTGCGGCACATCGCGGAGAGGGGCGACCGCGTTTCCTTGATGGTCGAAGATGGCACCGAGGGCGGCCATCGTTGGCCGGCGTTCGTGGTGTCTGGCTTTGACGGGTCGATGCTGCGCCTGCCGCGCGACCCGCGGCAGATCCAAGCAAGTGTCGCTGAAGATGGCCTCGTGCCTGCTGGTTGGTCGATTCCCCGTGGGGAGTTGTTGACGACCATCAACAAGGTCTTCGGTCGATTTCGGACCGAGCGTGGTCTCGGTGGGTATCACCATGCCGGCGCCGGCGACGGCGGCGGCGTTTGCATCATTGCCCGCGACGTGAGTCGCCACAATGCTGTCGACAAGGTGACTGGTTGGTCGCTGCTGCACCGGGTGGAGCGGTCCAGGCTTGTGCTGTGCCTCACCGGCCGGGTCACCGCGGACATCTGCTATAAAGCTTGGCGAGGCGGGTTCCCGGTCATCGCGGCGAGTGGGTTGCCGACGGCGGACGCGGTTGACGTCGCGGAGGCGGCGGGCGTGACGCTGGTCGGCCGCGCCCTCGACGGGAGGCGAAGCGTCTACAGCCACGGCTGGCGGTTGACGCACGATGACGAATGAGGTGCGATACGGCATTTGGGTCGGACCTCGCCGCGAACCATAGACATAACCGCCGCAAAAGGCATAGGATTCCCCCGGGAACGATCGGCACGTTGTCGGTCGCGACGTGGCGCTTTGAGTTGAGACGCTCGGCGCTGGTCATTCCCTTCGGCGCCGCTTGCGGTTGAGTGGGCGGCTGCGCCCCGCGAGGAAGCGGGGCGAGGACAGAAGCGGACAATGCAGGACAAGGATGGAAAGCGCCCGTCGCGTAACCCGCTGAGCGGGCCGCAGGGCGGGGATCGAGATCCGAACCGGCGACCGACCGGACCAGGTGGGCAGCCTCAGCCGAGGCGCCCTCGCGTCCCGAGTTGGGTCGTCGCGGTGCTCCTCATCGGCATCGTCGGCTGGTATCTGTACCAGTACATGAGCCCGGACGACGACGGCGGACGCACCGGTATCGACTACAGCATCCTTCTGGCGCAGATCGACGACGGCAACGTCGTCAAGGCGACGGTATCAGAAGGAAGGATCGAGGCCGACCTCGATCAAGCGATACTATGGGACAACGAGAACGAGCGCGTCGTCGAACCTGGCGCGGCGGGCGCCGAAGTGGCCCAGTCTGTCAACGAAGTCGAGTCGACGATCCCGCCGCCTGCCCGCTCCGGCAACCAGGAACTGATCGACCGGATGACGGCGAATGGCGTTGAGGTCGAGGGCAGGAGTGACGGTGGGTCGCTCTGGACTGGACTGCTCTTCAGTGCGTTGCCCTTCCTGCTCTTCCTCGGCCTGATCATCTTTATGGGTCGCCAGATGACTCGCGGCCAGCAAAACGTCTTCGGTTTTGGCCGCAGCCGGGCCCGGCAAAACGACCCTGAGCGACCGCAAGTGACCTTCGCCGACGTTGCGGGCGAGGACGAAGCGAAACAGGAGTTGACGGAGGTCGTCGACTTCCTGCGCAACCCGCAGAAGTACCACCAACTCGGCGCGCGGCTGCCGCGCGGCGTGTTGCTGGTCGGGCCTCCAGGCACCGGCAAGACGCTGACGGCGCGCGCGGTGGCCGGCGAGGCGGGCGTGCCATTCTTCAGCATCTCCGCGTCCGAGTTTGTCGAGATGTTTGTCGGCGTCGGCGCGAGTCGCGTCCGCGACCTGTTCGAGAAGGCAAAGGCGAGCTCGCCGGCGATCATCTTCATCGATGAGCTCGACGCGGTTGGTCGCCAACGGTTCGCCGGGCTCGGCGGATCGAACGACGAGCGCGAGCAGACCCTGAACCAGCTCCTGGTTGAAATGGACGGGTTCGACACCAACAACGAAGTGATTGTGATGGCCGCAACCAACCGGCCGGACGTGCTCGACCCGGCGCTGATGCGACCCGGCCGATTCGACCGGCAGGTGGTGGTTGGGCTTCCAGACCGCAAGGGGCGGGAGGCGATCCTGGCGATCCACACCCGTGGCTTGCCAGTGGCCCGCGAGGTCAACCTCGAGGGGATCGCCCGGGCGACGACCGGGTTCTCGGGCGCCGACCTGTCGAACCTCGTCAACGAGGCGGCGCTGACGGCTGCCCGGCGGAATCGGAAGGAGATCCTCAACGCGGACTTCGACGAAGCGCTCGACAAGTTGCTGCTCGGCGCGGCCCGCAACAGCCTGATGAACCCGAAGGAGCGCGAAGTCGTCGCCTATCACGAAGCGGGACACGCGCTGGTCGCGCACTTCACGCCCGGCGCCGATCCCCTCCGCAAGGTGACGGTTGTGCCGCGAGGGCGCGCGCTTGGCGTCACGATTCAGATGCCGGAAGAGGATCGGCACAACTACAGCCGGACCTTCCTGCACGGTCGGTTGGCGATGATGTTGGGCGGCCGGGCGGCTGAGATTGTCGTCTTCGACGAGATCACGACCGGCGCGGAAAATGACCTGAAGCAGGCGACATCGCTCTCCCGGCGGATGGTCGGCCTCTGGGGCATGAGCGAGGACGTTGGTCCGGTCTATTTGGGAACGGGCGAAGAGCACGTTTTCCTTGGCCGGGAGATCGTGCAGGACAAGGCATACTCGGACGCCACGGCGCAACGGGTCGACACGGCGATTCGCGAGATCGTCGAGCAGGCGTTAGTGACGGCGATCGAGCTCGTGTCGGTGCGCCGCGCTAAGCTCGACGCGCTCGTCGCGGCGCTGCTGGAAAAGGAAACGCTGGACGCCTCGGAGGTGATGCAGATTTTCGGGCCGCCGGTGCCGTACGACGAAGAAGCCGGGGTGGAGCCGCGGCATCCTGTGACGGAGGCGGTACCGGCCGATTAGGCGTCGCCTCGTCGTGCGTAGAGGCGCGGCCCGCGCCGCAACTCCGCGCCCGTTTGGCCCCGCGTTATCACGATGGTTGATTGTGGCGAGCCGTCTCGTTTGACGCGACGCGAGCGCGGTAGGCAGCGCCCCCACGACGGGTCGGCCGCCCCAAATTCGCTGACGCGCATCCTCGCTACGACTCAATCCCCAGTGGCGCCGCCAGCAGGAGCGCGTCGACGGTTTCGCCGGCGAGGTAGCTCTCGTTTCGGGGGTGGATGACCAGGAGCGCGTTGGCGCCGACGAAGGATGCGAGGCGGGAGGATGCCTGGGCGCCGGTGGTCGACGCGATGAGGCGACCGTCAGGGGCGACGCTGACGATGGCGCGCTGGAACTCGATGCGGTCGGTTGGGGGGGTGTCGTGCGTGAGTACGACAGGTACTCGCGGGCGTTCGATGTCAGCGCGACCGGCCATCGTCGCCAGCGCCGGACGGATGAAGAGCTCGAAGGAGACGAGGGCGGAGACGGGGTTCCCCGGTAGCCCGAAGATCAGCGTTTCGCCGGCCGTGGCGAAGTTGAGCGGCTTGCCCGGCTTCATGAAGACCCGGCGGAAATGAACCGTGGCGATCTCGCCGAGGATCAGCTTGACGAGATCGAGCTCGCCCATGGAAACGCCGCCGCTGGTGATGACGACGTCGCTTTCTTCGATTCGAACTTTGAGCAGCGTCTCCAGCTCCTGTCGATGGTCGGGCGCGCGACCTGACAAGACGACCTCGGCGCCTTCGCGCTCCAATGCCGCGACGAGGCTGAATCGATTCGAGTCGCGGATTTGGCCGGGCTTGATGTTGTCGCCGGGGTCGACCAATTCGTTCCCGGTCGAGAGGACGCTGACGCGCGGACGGCGGCGAACCGGCGCCGGGGTGATGCCCAGTCCGGCGACGAGGCCGATCTCGGCCGCGCCGAGGATCGTGCCGGCGGACAGAACCGGATCGCCGCGTCGCAGATCGACCCCGATCGGGCGAATATTCTCGCCGGGTGAGACGGTTTCCTGGTGGATGATGATGTGATCGTCGGCAACCTCGGTGTTCTCGACGCGCACGACCGCGTCGGCGCCGGGTGGAATTGGCGCGCCGGTGGTGATGCGAACGGCCGTACCTGGCGTCACCTCGACGTCGGCCAGGTAGCCGGCAGTTTGGTTGCCCAGGACTTCGCGCCACGGCGACGAGTCCTCGGCGAGGACGGCATACCCGTCCATGGTCGAGGCAGCGAAGGGCGGATGGTCCTCCGCGGCGACCAGGTCTTCGGCCAAGACGCGCCAGGCGGCGTCGACGATAGGCACATGTTCGACCGGGAGGCGGCGGACGTGGCGCAGGACCGTGGCCCGAGCCTCGTCCGGGTGCCATAGCCTGTCGAGGTCCGAGGATGTCGTGAGGGTTTCTGGTTGCACTGTTTCAGACACGGTTGGTGGCATCCTTGTTGATAGCTCAGGCCCGGTTGGGATCGTTGCTGCCCCAACCGCGGGGCATGCTACCACGGGCTTGGATCATGGCTCGCGATCGCTGGGGCAAGGTAGAGAGCGTGCATCGGTGCACGGCATGCCGTGGCACACGCTATGCCCTGTCTGCTAGGGTTTGGGCGATTGTAGGCGATGCGGACGCAGTCGACCGACCGCGCCGGATGGGTGCGAGAGGATATGCGCGACCACCTGATTGTGCTGAGTGCAAGCCACGACCGGGCCGCGGTCGCCGCGCGGGAGCGCCTGTCGGTTGCGGACGAGGCGCTGCCACGCGTCTTGGAGCGACCGGCGGCTGGGATCAAAGAACTGGCCGTCCTTTCGACGTGCAACCGTACCGAATACTATGCGGTGGTTTCGGCGGGGCAATGTCCGGCGCGGACGCTTTCAGGGTACGTGGCCGGCATCAGCGGGATCGACAGGGACGACCTCGATCAGTTGGTGAGCATTCACCTCGATCAGGAGGCAGTCCGGCACGTCCTGCGAGTTGCGGCCGGGCTAACGTCGATGGTGCTCGGCGAGCCTCATGTCCTGGGACAGGTCCGCACCGCGTTCAACCGGGCGCGGGAGTGTGACGCCTCCGGTCCCGTGCTTGGCCGGTTGGGCTTGGACGCGCTGACCGCTGGCAAGCGGGTGCGTACCGAGACTGGTCTGGCGCGCAATCGTTCGACCATCCCCCACGTTGCGGTCGACCTCGCGACACGCCGGCTGGGTTCGCTCGCCGGAATAAATGCGGTCGTAGTCGGCGCTGGGGAGATGGGCGCGCTGGCGGCGCAAGTTCTTCGCGGCGCGGGCGTCGGCCGGCTGGTTGTCGTGAACCGTAGCGAGGCACGGGGACGGGCGCTAGCCAAACGCGTGGCGGGCGAGTTTCGACCGCTGGGCGCGCTGGCAGAGGCACTCGACGGCGCGCATTTGGTGATCGCGGCGGCGGGCGGAAACCGCGCCTTGATTGAGTCGGGGATGTTCTCGCCACCGGTCGCCGACGAACGCGCGGTGGTCGTAATGGACCTCGGCGTGCCGCGTCAGGTTGCGCCCGCGGTCGCGGAACTGGCCGGCGTGGCGTTGCTCGACCTCGATTCGCTGACGCCGATCGCGGATGAGCGGCGTTTGGGAGCGGCGCGCGAAGCGGCGATGGCCGAGGCGCTAGTCGACGCGGCCTGCGACGCCTTTATGACGTGGTGGGCGCAGCGCACCGCGGCGCCGACGATCGCCGCGATCCGCGACCAAGCGGAGCAGTTGCGGCAGGTCGATCTCAACCGTGCGCTGCGTAAGCTGAGTCATCTCACCGAGCGGGATCGCAACGTCGTGGCAGCGCTCAGCGTGGGGCTCGTCAACAAACTGTTGCACGATCCGACGAGCCGGCTGCGGCAAGATGCGGACGGCGAGCTGGCGGCGGCAGCCCGGCGGCTCTTTGGACTGAGCGACCTGGAACCGGTGCTCGACGCCCAATCCGACATGGCGCTGAACGTGACGTTGGTCGCCGCAGATGAGGAGCGGAGCGGCGTTGCCTAACGTCATTCGGGAGGGGTGAATGACCGCGACCGTGTCGCCGGCACTCGATCGCTCGAAGGCGGCATTCGACGCCGCGCGGCAGTTGATGCCGGGCGGCGTGAATAGTCCCGTCCGCGCGTTCCGCGCGGTGGGCGGCCAGCCGGTCTTCATCGATCATGGTCGAGGTTCCCGGATCTGGGACGTCGACGGCAACGAGTATGTGGACTATGTCCTCTCTTGGGGGCCGCTGATCCTCGGCCACGCGGCGCCGGAGGTCGTGGCGGCGGTCAACGAGGCGGTCGCAAAGGGCACGAGCTTCGGTGCACCCACGCTCGGTGAAACCGAGCTAGCTGAGCTCATCCGCGAGATGGTGCCCGCGGCGGAGATGGTACGGCTCGTCTCTTCTGGCACTGAGGCGACGATGAGCGCCCTGCGATTGGCACGCGCATTCACGGGCCGATCGAAGATCGTCAAGTTCAGCGGGTGCTACCACGGCCACGCTGATCTGCTCCTGGTGCAGGCGGGCAGCGGGGTTGCCACGCTGGGGCTGCCCGACAGTCCGGGGGTGACGGAGGCCGCGACGTCGGATACGCTGATTGCCGCCTTCAATGACGCGGACGCGGTCGCCGACCTCTTCGACAGGTATCCGGAGCAGATTGCCGCGGTAATCGTCGAGCCGGTGGCGGGCAATATGGGAGTCGTGGCGCCGTCTCCGGGCTTCTTGGAGACGTTGCGGGCGCTGACGACCCGCGACGGCGCGCTGCTGATCTTCGACGAGGTGCTCTCGGGCTTCCGGGTTGCGCTGGGCGGGGCCGCCGCACGCTACGGCGTGCGACCCGACCTGATCACGCTCGGCAAAGTCGTCGGCGGTGGCATGCCGTTGGCGGCCTACGCGGGACGACGGTTGATTATGGAGCAGGTGGCGCCGGCTGGGCCGATGTACCAGGCCGGCACGCTTTCCGGCAATCCGGTTGCGGTCGCCGCGGGTCTCACGACGCTACGAATTCTGCGCGAACCCGGCGTTTTTGCCGGTATCGAGGAGAAGGCAGGACGCCTCTTTGCCGGGATCGCGGACGCGGCGCGCGAGGCGGGTGTGCCGGCGCAAACGGCGCACGTCGGCACGCTAGGTGGCGTCTTCTTCACCGACCGGCCGGTGGCAAGCTACGACGACGCGCTGACCTGTGACACCGAGCGGTTCGGCCGCTATTTTCAGGGCCTGTTGGCGCGGGGGATCTACGTGGCCCCGTCGCAGTTCGAGACGATGTTCCTCTCCACCGCGCATACCGACGCCGATATTGACAGAACGATTGAAACGGTGCGCGAAACGCTCCGAAGTCTCGTCTAGAGCGTTTCTGAACTCGCCGCGTACAGGGCCAGCGTGGTAGGAGGGTCGGCGTGAGCATTGACTTTCTGATTACGTCGCTGATCGTTGTCGCTTCACCTGGCACCGGCGTTCTCTTTACGCTGGCGGCCGGCCTCTCGCGCGGTTCCCGCGCCAGCGTTGTCGCCGCGTTCGGATGCACCCTGGGCATCGTCCCGCACATGGCCGCGGCGATCACCGGTCTCGCGGCGCTTCTGCATACGAGCGCGCTTGCGTTCCAGACCCTGAAATACCTGGGTGTGGTCTATCTTCTCTATATGGCCTGGAACACGCTAAGGGAACAAGGTGCGCTCAGGGTGGAAACGGAGATCGGCCCTCGCTCGACAACGCAAGTGATCCTCTCCGCTATCCTGATCAACATCCTCAATCCGAAGCTCTCGATTTTCTTCTTTGCCTTCTTACCGCAGTTCGTGAGCGCGAATGAACCACAACCGGCCTCACGCATGTTCGAGTTGAGCGCCGTGTTCATGCTGCTCACGTTCGCCGTCTTCGTCGGCTACGGGATGTTCGCTGCCTTGATTCGGAACCATGTCATCTCTCGTCCAAGGGTGTTGAGGTGGATGCGCCGTACGTTTGCCGGCGCGTTTGTCGTGCTCGGCGCCAAACTCGCGCTTGCTGATCGGTAGAGACTCTTCCTCGCCTCGTTCACCGTATGCAACGGTGCAACGTGCCGAAGCATCTGGCGGCGGACGTGGTATCGTACATAACGTAATGGCTCGGCCGGTTGCAGCCGGGGGCCGGAAGAGGGAAGGAGCAGGATTGTGAGCAATCGCACAATACCCGTTGACGGGCGTTGCAACCCTGCGTAAACTTGCCACTATCGAACACGGCCCCCGACATTTACGCCGGTGACAACTCGAGCGATGGTGACGCCAACCATGCTGCGGACGCGCGTGGCGCCAACGGAGGTACTCGCGACCCCACCGATCGTGGAGGATCGGGTGGCGGCGCTGGAGCCTGCCTCCGCGACCGACCCGGCGGTGCTTGATGCCGTAGAACGGCTGCGGGCAACGCTGCGGGAACACGCGCCCACCATCAACACCGAACTCATCGAGCGTGCGATCTCGCGGTCGATCCTGGCGCACGAAGGGGCTATCCGCAAATCGGGCGAGCCGTACGTCGTGCATCCGCTCGAGGTGGGGACCATCCTCTCTCGGATGGCGCTCGATCCGGAGACGATTGCCGCCGCGCTGCTTCACGACGTGGTCGAGGACTGCGATGTCTCCCATGAGGAGATCGAGCGCGAGTTCGGCCCGCGCGTGTCCCGCTTGGTCGACGGCGTCACCAAACTCGGTCGCATTCCCTGGTCCGGCGACGTCGAGCAGGACCAGGCCACGCGGGAGAAGGAAGCGCAGGCCGAGAGCCTGCGCAAGATGTTTCTGGCGATGATCGACGACGTCGGCGTCGTTCTAATCAAGCTAGCCGACCGCCTGCACAACATGCGCACGCTCGAACACGTGCCGCGCGAGAACCAGGTTCGGACCGCGCGGCAGACGATGGAGATCTACGCGCCATTGGCGAACCGGCTTGGCATCTGGCAGTTCAAGTCGGAACTGGAGGACCTGGCATTCCGGTATCTCAATCCGGTCGAGTCAACGACGCTCCGCCGTGAGCTGGAGGAGCGCGGGCGCGATCGGGCGGACTACATCGACCGGGTCAAGACGACGCTCAAGAATGCGCTCAAGGACGCCGGGATCGAGGTTGAGCTGACCGGTCGCAGTAAGCACATCTATTCGATCTACCGCAAGATGCGGCGCAAGGGCCGAGGCTTCGACGAGATCTACGACGTGATCGGCATCCGCTGCATGGTCGAAGAGAAGAAGGACTGCTACGGGGCGCTCGGGGTGATCCATTCGATGTGGCACCCGATCCCCGGCGAGTTCGACGACTACATCGCGACGCCGAAGGAGAGTCTCTACCAAAGCCTGCACACCGCCGTCATCGGGCCGGAAGGGCACGCGCTCGAGATTCAAATCCGCACGCGCGAGATGCACCGTATCGCCGAGTACGGCGTGGCGGCGCACTGGCGCTACAAGGAAGGGAGCAAGGGCGACCAGCGGCTCGAGGCGAAGATCGCGTGGCTGCGGCAGTTGATGGACTGGCGCGACGAAGTTGCGGACGCCGAGGAGTTCGTCGAGTCGCTCAAGTCCGACGTCTTCCAGGAAATGATCTACGTCTTTACTCCGGCCGGCGATATTCACGAGTTGCCAGCGGGGGCGACGCCGGTCGACTTCGCCTATCGGATTCACACCGAGGTTGGACATCAATGCGTCGGGGCGAAGATCAACGAGCAGCTTGTGCCGCTCAATTCGAAGCTGCAAAACGGGCAGGTCGTCCGCATCCTGACCAGTAAGGCCAAGGTCGGGCCGAGTCGCGATTGGTTGCAAAGTTCGACGGGCTACGTGACGACGGCGTCGGCCCGGGAAAAGATCCGGCAATGGTTCCGGCGACAGGAGCGAGACGAGAACATCACCCAGGGCAAGGAGATTCTTGAGCGCGAGCTGCGTCGCCTGAGCATCGACCAGAAGCCCGAGGAGATCCTCAAACACTTTCCGCATTACACGAAGTTCGACGATTTGCTGGCGGCGATCGGCTACGGCGGTGTTTCCCCGCAATTGATCGCGGCGCGCATCGGCGAGAGCGGCGACAAGGACGTCCTGGTTGCCACGCCGAACCTGGTAGCGCCCACCGCGCCGGCTCGGGTGCAGGTGATGGGCGTCGGTGACTTGCTGACGAACCTGGCGCAGTGCTGCAAACCGGTCAACGGCGATACGATCGTTGGGTATGTTACCCGTGGACGGGGGATCACCGTCCACCGCGCGGATTGCACGAACGTCCAGAACCTGCCGGATGCGGATCGGCTCGTGCCGGTGACGTGGGGCGATCGAGGGAACGACACCTTCCCGGTCGCGATCGCCGTGCTGGCCTGGGATCGCGTCGGTTTGTTGAAGGACGTCAGCACGCTTTTGGCCGACGAACGCGTCAATATCCTCTCGGTCCTGACCAACACCCACGACGACCGCACGGTGACGTTGGCGTTGACCGTCGAGGTCGAAGGGGTGGCTCAACTCAGCCGGATCATGCAGCGCCTGGAGAGTATCCAGGACGTCTACGAGGTCCGCCGCGACACATCCGGCGTGGCGGTCGAGGCCCGTAACGGCTGGAAGCAATGACCTCCGCCGCGGCGCGGCCCGTCCTCAGCATCGGCGAACTCCTGATCGACATGATCGCCTCCGACGGCGCGACCTCGTTGGAGAACGCGTCAGCGTTTGTCGCCCGCCCCGGCGGAGCGCCGGCCAACGTCGCCGTGGCGCTGGCGCGTTTGGGGGTGCCTAGCGCGTTTTGCGGCGTGGTCGGCGCCGATCCGTTCGGGGCACGCCTGCGGTACTTACTGGCACGTGAGGGGGTGGACGTCTCGCGGCTGCACACGACCGAGGAGGCCGATACGACGTTGGCGTTTGCCTGGAAGGACGGTCGCGGTGACGGGCACTTCCGCCTGCTGCGGATGGCCGACCGTTTGCTCAGCGAGGACGAAATAGAGGGTGCCGGCATCGAGCGATGCGCCGCGGTCGTGGTCGGTTCGGTCGCGCTGTCGGCGACGCCTTCGCGGCATGCGCTGAGATACGCCGTCGAGATTGCCGACGACCATGGCGTCCCGATCTGCGTGGACCTCAATCTGCGACCCAGTCTGTGGCCTAGTGCCGGGATAGCCCGCGCTGCCTGCGTCCCGTTGCTTAGCCGCGCGACGCTCTTGAAGCTGAGCTTGGACGACGCGCGCTTCCTGCTCGATGCGGGTGACGACCAGACGGCGGCGCTGGAGACCGCGCGGGAACTCGGCGCGCCCTTTACCGTCCTAACGGACGGATCGCGTGGCGGTTGGTTCGGAAACGGAGAGGTCCAGCATGTGCCCGCATTCGAGGTAGACGCGATCGAGCCGACCGGCGCGGGCGATGCCTTCACCGCGGCCCTGGTTTCGCGCTTGCTGGCGAACGGTTGGTCGTCGATTGCACGCGAAGATGTGGACTACGCCTCGGTCGCGGGGGCGCTGGCCTGTACGCGACCCGGCGCGATGGAAGGATTGCCCACCAGAGACGCAATTGAGTCGTTCCTGAAAAAAACAAAACCGTAGGTCCGGACCGTGACACGGTCGGCGAACCTGCCGACAAACGACGCTCCTAAAACCAGTCCGCGGGAAAGATGTAGGGATGGCGGCGAGGGAAGAGGATCGAGAGTAATTCTGCCGTTGGTTCGGTTGGAGGTTCGGGTAGGCGCGCGAGGATTTCGCGTGGCGGGAAGCCGCCGAAAACGAGGCGAGCAAGTTCGTGCTGGGGCATACGAACGGTGAGTTCAGGTGACGCTGTTTGACTCTGATCGTCGGACGAGAGCATGACGGTGTCAGGAGTCATGGAGAGGGTCGCGGAACCCTCATCGGTGACGATACGAAGCAGACCCGTGAAGCTCGTGCGGCTTCCGCTGATCCGGTAGGAGAGTTCAGGGGCCAGCGCGACGAAAAGCGTCGTCAAATTGAGACAGCGACCCATGAAGTCGGCGTCGCGGGCGTGGTGGGTCTCGAAGCGGGCATTGAGGAACATGGCGGCTGCGGCAACCGGGTCGTCCGGCGGCGCGGAGATGTTGATTTCCGACTTGCCGGCTTCGCTTGCCCAGCGGCGGGCGGCGCCGAGCGCGGCTTCGGCCGCCGCTGGGTCGTTGGCCACGATCTCCGCGATCGCCAGTCCATGTGGCGCATGGCGTTCGCCCTCGGTCGTCCACCAGTTGCGGCTCCCGCGCCACAGGTAGGCAACGACGTCGTCCGGCTCGCGTACGACCACTCGGCATTCGTTTGGCCGCGCGGCGGCTTTGGCAAGCCGCACGGTCGAACGACTGGACTGGTCCCGAACCACGGGACCGACGAGGTGGTGCGTGTTCTGTTCGTAGAGGCGCGAGACGGCGGGTAGATCGGTCGTTGAGAGCGGGCGCACCCGGTAGCCGGCAGGAAGATCGGGGACACGGGAGGGATCGGTCAATCGGATGACGTGGTACGGACCGAGGGTCGCGTAGCCAAACTTCGGATAGAAGTCGGGGATGCCGTAGAGGGTGGAGAGGGCGGCGTCGCCTGCCCGCATAAAGTCGACGGCGGCTTGGAGGACGTGCCGCGAGTAGCCGCGGTTCCGATGTTCCTCCGGGGTCGCGACGCCGCCGATGCCGTCCATGCGGACCGTCGCCGCGCCGACGCGGATGGTGAAGGGGATGATGTAGGCGCGACTGGCCTCGACGCCGTCGACGACGAGCGCGGCCTTGGTCGCGCCGTCCGCCGTTGGCTCGAAGCGGATGTCGGCGCCGGCGTTCGTCGAGTTGAGGAGTTGTGCGTTCCGCGTCATGGGTTCCCTTCACGTTACAAGCGATCAGATTTCGGTGCGGATGACCTGCTCCGCGACTTCGGCGAGGTCGGCGCCGATGATATCGGGCGCGGGGACGAGCGGGTCAAGCACCATGCCTGGACGGGCAACGAAGGCGGCGGCGCACCCGGCGCGGAGCGCGCCGGCGATATCCCAGGCGTGCGCGGCAACCAGACGGACTTGGTCAATCGGTACGCCGAGGCTGCCGGCCGCCAGCCGATACGGCTCGGGCGCCGGTTTGAGGCGCTGAACGGTGTCGGCGGAGAGGGCCTGCTCAAAGAAATCGCGAATGCCGGCGTTGGCGAGTTGCGCCTCGGCGACCTGAGCGGTCGAGTTGGTGAGGGCGGCGAGGCGGAAACCGGCATCGCGGAGGCGAGCCAGGCTGTTGGACACCTCGGGGTGAGGCGGGAGGTGAGCCATGCCGTCGCGGATGACCTGGCGCTGTTCGTCCGTGAGCGTCTGGCCGCGTCGGGCCGCGATCATGTCGAGCGCCGCCATCCCGATCTGACCGAATGGCGTATAGGCGCCGGTGACCGTCGAGACGAGCGCCGATTGCAGGAACTGGCCGAACCACTCGCGCCGGACTGACGCCTCACCGAAGAGATGCGCGAAATGCGGATCGAGCGCTTTCAGGTCGAGCAGCGTTTCGTTGACGTCGAAGACGATAACGCGGGGCATCGGTTTCCCTTCCCTTTGCTGTCAGCGGGCAGCGGCGACGTAGACGGCGCGATTGACGTCCGGTCGATTTCGACGATCATACAAAGGTTCGGAGGCGACAGTGGCCGCGTGGCGCACGCCGAAATATTCCAACTCGACCGTTGCGCCAGGTTTCGCGTGCTCGAGCGGTAGATACCCGTAGGCGATGCTCTGGCCGACGGTGTAGCCAAAGTTGGCGCTTGTGACGTGGCCGACCACCGCGTCGCCCGCCAGGATCGGTTCGTTTCCGCTCAAGACGACGTTCGAGTCGTCAAGGAGTAGACATGAGAGGCAGCGGTCTGGCCGGCGCGTGGCTAACGCGGCGTGGCCGATGAAATTGTCCCGGCGGCGGGTGACGGCGAACGATAAGCCCGCCGCGTGGGGTGTGTATTCCGCGTGCAGGTCGGTGCCAAGGGCGCGGAATCCGCGTTCGATTCGGAGGGAGTCCATGGCAGTGCCGCCCGCGGCGACCAGACCGTAAGGGCAGCCTGTTTCCCACAGCGCGTCCCAGAGGGCGCCTCCGTACTCGGTCGGCACATGGAGTTCCCAACCATCTTCGCCGACGTAGGAGAGCCGGAGCGCCAGGCACGGGATGCCGGCCACGAAGAGGCGGCGGGCGGTATAGGGAGCGAAGGCGCGCTCAGAGAGGTCGGCATCGACCAGCGGGGCCATAATCTCTGGCGCTCGTGGACCCCAGAGTCCGAGACCGCACCAGGCGGAGGTGACGTCGCGAATCTCGACGCCGGCAAGGTCGCGGCTTTGGCGTCGTATCCAGGCGAGGTCGCGTGGACCGCTGGCGCTGCCAGCAAGGATCAGGAAGTGATCCGTTTCGAGCCGGGTGACCGTGAGGTCGCTTTCGATGCCGCCGGATTGATTGAGCAGGAGGGCGTAGGCAACGCGACCCACGGGGCGATCGACGTCGCTGCACGTAAGCCGTTCGAGTGTAGCCAGGGCGGACGGTCCGCTGACCTCGATCTTCATGAAGGTCGAGAGGTCGAAGAGGCCGGAGTGCTCGCGAGTGGCGTGGTGCTCTGCGGCGGCGAGCGGCGACCACTCGACGGCGCTCCAACCGGAGCGCGACGTGCCGGTCGAGGGGCGTGGAAGGTTGCCGTTGGACTCGAACCATTGCGCGCGTTCCCAGCCGTTCGACTCGAAGAAATGGGCGCCGAGTTCGCGCTGGCGGTCGAACCAGGGGGCGCGTCGTAGGCCACGAGGTCGCTCGATCTGCTGACGGGGATGGATGATGTCATAGACCTCGTGGTAATTCTGTTCGCCTCTGATCTCGACGTAGCCGCGGGCGGCGACGTGGGGCGCAAAGCGATTCGGATCGACCTCGCGCAGATCGAGGTCACAGGCGCCGGTCAGCATCAGATCGGCGACGGAGCGGCCGGCTCCGGCCCCGTGCGTAACCCAGACCGCCTCCGCGACCCACAGGCCACGCACGGTCGCGACCTCTCCAATCAGAGATTGAGCGTCGGGCGTGAATGAGAACATGCCGTAGATGCGGTCGGTGACGCCGTGACCATGGAGGGCGGGCATCAGGCGCGCGGCCTCGCCGCGGCCGAAGGCCATCATCTCGTCGTCGAAGGGCAACTCGGCGGTCGGCTCGTCGCGGATGGCGGCCGGGCTGACCAGTTTCGGTTCGTGCCGGTAGCTGCCAATGCCAACCCGCTCGCCCTCCTGCCAGAGGTACATCGAGGCGTCTTGGTGGCGCACGATTGGCAGGGTGATGCCGTCGAGTCCATGCAGGGTGGAAATGGGCGTCGTGCGGACGTACGGGTGGGCGCATGGCTGGAGCGGTATCGGGACTCCGGCCAGCTCGCCGAGGAGTGGACCCCAGATGCCGCCGCAGACCAGGACGTTCTCGGCTTCGATCTGCCCCCTGCTCGTAGTGACGCCGCGGACGCGGCCATCGCGGATATCGAATCCGGTCACGGCGTTTTCGCCCACGAACTCGACGCCGAGCGCCCCGGCGCGATGGGCAAGTCGTCCGGCGAGCGTCACGGAGCGGGCGATACCGTCGCCATGCACTCGAATCGCGCCGAGGATTTGGTTCGGGTCGATCAACGGAACCTGTTGGGCGGTCTCGGTGGGCGAAAGCAGGACGGCATCGAGGCCCCATGACCGCGCGAAGCCGACCTTGCGGTGGAGATCGGCCCACCGCGCTTCGGTCGTCGCGACCTCGACGCTGGCAACCGGGAAGTAGCAGGGTTCGCCGTCGGCCGACAGGTCGAGATAGGTTTTGACGGTCCATTGGGCGAGCGTGCTGACGGTGCGCGACGCGTTGTTCTGGAAGACGAGTCCGGGCGCGTGAGAAGTGGAGCCGCCGGTGCGAAAGAGCGGGCCGCGGTCGATCACGACGACGTCGGTCAGCCCGCCTTTGGCGAGAAAGTAGGCGGCCGAACAGCCGACGATGCCGGCGCCGACGATAACCGTATTGGCACGATGACGCATCCGGCTCGGTCCTTTCTCCGTCAGATTGCCGGCCGAAGTCTAAACCGGTGCTTTGCGGGACTTGTGGTCGTTGTAGGTCCAGCCGTCGATCCGCGGCGGCTCGACTCCTTGTTGGGTCAGAGTCGTCGCGATCTGCGAGCGGTGGTCGGTCCCGTGGTTGATCGCCTGGATGAGGAAGGTCGACAGCAGGATGGCGTAGGGCTCGCCACGCCATGTGCCTTCGAGCACGCGGTCCATGTCGGCCTGCTCCGCCGCGGCGATGAGCCGTTCACCATTCCGGATGGCCAACGCGCGGAGGTCGGCCAGACTGATTGTTTCGGCGGGCGGCGCGGGGGGTTCTCCGCCCGTTACACGCAGGCCGTAACTCGCTTCCGCGCCGACGATATGGACGAGCGTTTCGCGGATAGAACCCAAGGCGCCGACCGTTGAGGCGTCCAAGACGCTGTCGTCCACGTCGGCGCAGGTGTCGATGATGCGCAGATTCGCCCACAGGTTGTGCCTGAACATCTCGGCTAGGATCGACGACATCTCTCCTCCCTTGAAAGCATATTCTCGCGTCGAAGTCCGGCGTCAGTATGACAGGAGAGCGTGGCCAGACGTGAGACCCGCGGTTTGACATTGCGGCCGGAACCGGATTTAAGGTTGCATGCCGAACGGCGAGAATGCGACCACCACACGGATGAGGAGGGAACGATGCCGCGACCGGTGACGCTCTTTACCGGACAATGGGCCGACTTACCGCTGGCGACACTGGTGGAAAAGGTGAAGGCGTGGGGCTTCGACGGACTCGAGCTGGCCTGTTGGGGCGACCACTTCGACGTCGAACAGGCGCTCTCGATCGATCGCTACGTGCGGGAGAAGCGCGACCTGCTCGCACAGCATGGCTTGGGATGCTGGGCGATCAGCACGCACCTTGTCGGGCAGTGCGTCTGCGACCTGATCGACGAGCGGCACAAAGCGATCCTGCCGCCACGGATCTGGGGTGATGGGGAGGCAGAAGGCGTTCGCCAGCGCGCGGCGGAGGACGTGGCGAACGCGGCGCGGGCGGCGAAGCTCTTCGGCGTGGACGTGGTCAACGGCTTCACCGGCAGCAGTGTCTGGGGCAAGTTCTACTTCTTCCCGCCGACGAGCCAGGCCGACATCGACGCGGGGTACACCGACTTTGCCAACCGCTGGCGGCCGATCATGGAGGTCTTCCAGCAGGAGGGCGTCCGGTTCGGATTGGAGGTCCATCCGAGCGAGATCGCCTACGACCTGATTACCGCGCGGCGGGCGCTGGACGCAATCAGGAACCACCCGGCGTTCGGGTTCAACTTCGATCCGAGTCACTTCATCCACCAATTCATTAACCCGGTCGCGTTCATCGAAGAGTTCCCGGACCGCATCTATCACGTCCACGTCAAAGACTCGCGGGTGCAGTTGACGGGGCGGAGCAGCATCCTCTCATCGCACCTCGACTTCGGTGATCCGCGGCGGGGGTGGGACTTCGTCTCACCCGGTCGCGGCGACGTGAAGTGGGACCCGATCGTGCGGGCGCTGAACCGGATCGGCTACGACGGCCCGCTCTCGATCGAATGGGAAGACAGCGGGATGGACCGGGAGTACGGGGCGCGCGAAGCGCTCGCCCTGGTCCGGAGCCACGACTTCCCGGCGTCGGCGACGGCGTTCGACGCGGCGTTTGCGCGAGAGTAGGGCTCGGTCGCTCCTCCATTCCCTTTGCTCCGCTCGACGGGCGTTCAACGTTGGAGAGCGGCTAGAATAGCGACCAGCGGGCCGGTCGCAATCGTGGCCCGCCATCTGCTGTCGCAACGGAGCGACGGCCGGTTGCAACCTCGATGAGGAGGCGAATTGATGGTCCAGACGACGACCCGACCGGGTACGACGGTGGCGTCCGATCCCCACGCCGACCACTTGCCGCTCCAGGGCATCGACTACGTCGAGTTCTACGTCGGTAACGCCAAACAGGCGGCTCACTTTTACCGAACAGGTTTTGGTTTCAAGCTCGTCGCGTACAGCGGACCGGAAACGAAGGTGCGCGACCGGGCCTCCTACGTCCTCGAGCAGGGCGACATCCGCTTCGTCCTGACCACCTCGCTCGACCCGGATTCCGAGATTGCCCGCCACGTCCAGTTGCATGGCGATGGGGTGGCGGACGTGGCGTTACGCGTCGACGACGCGGCGGCCGCCTTCGAGGCCGCCATCGGTCGAGGCGCGGAACCGGTATTGGAGCCGAAGTGGATCGAGGGGAAGAAAGGCGCGATTCAGAAGGCGGCGATCCGGACCTACGGCGAGACGATTCACACCTTCGTCAACCGCTCGCAATACCACGGGGCGTTCGCGCCCGGCTATGTCAGGCAAGAGGATCCGCTCGGCGACCAGGGCGTCGGGTTAAAGCGCATCGACCACATCGTCGGCAACGTCGAACTAGGGAAAATGAACGAGTGGGTGCGGTTCTACGCCAACGTGCTCGGCTTCTCGCAGCTCATCCACTTCGACGACCAGGCGATCAGCACCGAATACTCGGCGCTGATGTCGAAGGTGATGCAGGACGGATCGGGCAAGATCAAGTTCCCTATCAACGAGCCGGCCGAAGGGAAGAAGAAGAGCCAGATCGAGGAGTATCTAGAGTTCTACCGTGGGCCGGGCGTGCAGCACCTGGCGCTCGTCACCGACGACATCGTCGCCACCGTCGAGGCGATGCGGCAGCGCGGAATCGGCTTTCTGCGCATCCCCGGCTCGTACTACGCCGAGTTGCCCGAGCGGGTGGGCGAGATCGAAGAGTCATATGAGGCGCTCGAGCGGCTCGGCATCCTGGCCGACCGGGACGAAGACGGGTATCTCCTCCAGATCTTCACCAAGACAGTCCAAGACCGGCCGACCGTCTTCTTCGAGATCATCGAGCGGCACGGCGCCCAGGGCTTCGGCGCCGGCAACTTCAAGGCGCTCTTCGTGGCACTGGAAGCCGAGCAGGCGCGACGCGGGAACCTCTGAGAGGGGTCAGGAGTCAGGAGTCATGAGTCGGGGGTCAGGAGTCAGGGGTCAGGAGTCAGGAGTCAGGGGTCAGGGAGAGAACGCCGCGTCGTCCCTGACTCCTGACCCCGCGACCGAAGGGAGCAACCGTGCGGTTGGCAACGTACCGGCATCCGCGGCATGGGGCGGAGCCGGGGGTTGGAGTGGTGCAGGGCGATCGGGTGCTCCACGGTGGGCGGTTGCTTGGGGATGGGGGACCGCTCGACGTGATTGCGTTGCTCGATCGGGGGACCGAGGCGATGTCGGCGCTTGAGTGTGCGGCGGCGGCGTTTGCCGAGGGCCACCAAGGGACGGCGAAGATCGCGTCCGAGGTAGCGGCGCCGCTGTGGGAAGCGGAGTTGCTGGCGCCGGCGCCGCGGCCACGGTCGCTGCGCGACTTCTATGCGTTCGAGGAGCACGTCGCGACCGCGCACCGCAAGCGGGGGCGGGAGGTCCCTAAGGCGTGGTACGAGGCGCCGGTCTTCTACTTCGGGTACGCCGGGAGCATCATTGGACCTGATGCCGAGGTGCCGAAACCGGCCCGCACCGCGCGGCTCGACTTCGAGCTGGAGATAGCCTGCGTCATCGGCACGGCGGGGAGAGATATCCCGGCCGCGACGGCGTGGCAGCACGTCGCCGGCTTTACGATCATGAACGACTGGAGCGCGCGGGATGTGCAGCGGCAAGAGATGAGCGTCGGGCTCGGCCCGGCGAAGGGGAAGGACTTCGCGACGTCGCTGGGGCCGTTCCTGGTGACGCCGGACGAGCTGGCGGACCGCTTCGACGGTGAGCGGCACGATCTGGCGATGATCGCCCGGATCAACGGCGAGGAGGTGACGCGCGGCAATGCGAAGTCTATCCACTGGACCTTCGCCCAAATGATCGAGCGGGCGTCGCGGGACGTCGAGTTGCTACCGGGCGACGTGATCGGCTCGGGTACGGTCGGCGGTGGGTGCCTCCTCGAACTGGGTGAGGAAGTTCATCCCTGGCTGGAGCCGGGTGACGAGGTGGAGTTGGAAATCGAGCGGTTGGGGCGGTTGCGGAACCAAGTGAGGTGAACGATGCCTATCTACCACACATTGGGGAAGATCCCGCACAAGCGGCACACGCGGTTTCAGAAGCCGGACGGCGGGTTGTACGTCGAAGAGGTCTTCGGGACGCACGGGTTCTCGGGGAACGAGTCGATCCTCTACCACATCAACTCGCCGGCGCGGATTACCGGCGTCGACTGGTCGCCGCTCAAGGCGCCGGAGGTGTGGCAGCCGTGCGGTCAGCACCATCACCACCTGAAGACGGCGACGGTGCCCGAAGGGGGAGACGCCGTAACCGGGCGGACCTGCCTCATGTTCAACGATGACGTTATCTGGTCGCTGTCGCGGCCGACGGAGGCGATGGGTTATTTCTACCGCAACGGGATCGCGGACGAACTCTACTTCATCCATGAAGGCGAGGGCGTCCTGCACTCGGTCTTCGGCGACCTGGCCTATGGTCCCGGCGACTACTTGGTGATCCCACGCGGCACGACCTACCGAACGGCATTGAGCGACGGATCGCAGCGCCATCTGGTGATCGAGAGCTTCGGCCAGATCGAGACGCCGAAACGGTATCGTAACTACTACGGGCAGCTGATGGAGCACTCGCCCTTCTCGCAGCGCGACATCCGTCGACCGGCCGACCTGACGACCCACGACCAGCGCGTCGACTTCGAGGTGCGGTTGAAGCTGCGGGACGGGGTGACCCGCTATCGGCTCGACTATCACCCGTTCGACGTCGTCGGCTGGGACGGCTACGTCTATCCATGGGCGCTCAATATTGGCGACTTCGAGCCGATCACGGGCCGAGTGCATCAGCCGCCGCCGGTCCACCAGACCTTCGAGGGGCCGAACTTCGTCGTCTGTTCCTTCGTGCCGCGCAAGTTCGACTACCACCCGGAGGCGATCCCGGCGCCGTACCACCATTCGAACATCGACAGCGAAGAGGTGATGTACTACGTCAGCGGCAACTTCATGAGCCGCCGCGGCGTCGAAGTTGGCAGCATCACCCTCCACCCGCGCGGCATCCCGCACGGGCCGCATCCGGGCGCGGCAGAGGCGAGCATCGGCAAGGAAGGGACCGAGGAACTCGCGGTGATGATGGACACGTTCCGGCCGCTCAAGCTCACGACGGCGGCACGGGACTTTGAAGACGAGCGTTACCCGTTCTCGTGGCTGGAAGAGCCGGGCGGGTTCAAAGGTTCCGACTCGATGGGGTGAGGCGCTGACGAACCGGCAACCAAATCGGCTCGCGCCACGGCGCCGTGATACGATGGGATGGCGATTCAGTCTCGGCCACCGCCGAGGCGTTCGGCGCCGCTCGGAGTTGCACGATGACGATCACAACGAGGCTGTTCACGGTGGAGGACTTGGCGAAAATGCCGGGCGACGAGCCGTGGGAGCTGTGGGAAGGGGAGCTACGCCAAGTGCCGGGTGCGGGAGGAATGGCGAGCGGCCTGGCTGGACGGATCCTGGTGATGCTCTCCCTCTACGTCTGGCCCCGCGACCTTGGCTGGGTCACGGGCGCTGATGGGACGTTTGTCCTCGGCCGCAACCCCGACACGGTGGTCGTGCCCGACGTCGCCTTCGTACGCTGGGAGCGGCTGCCCGAACGCCGCCCCCCCGACACATACATCCCCGTACCACCCGATCTTGCGGTGGAAGTCCTCTCGCCCTCCGACGGCCCGCGTGACATTGCCGCCAAGATGGAGCGCTACACGCGGGCCGGCGTGCCGCTCGTCTGGTGGGTCCATCCCAAGCGCCGCACCGTGGCTGTCTACCATGGTGGGCAACTGGTCGCGGAATTGCGGGAGGGCGATGAATTGGACGGCGGGGACGTGCTGCCGGGGTTCGGGCTGCCCGTGGCCGAGATTTTCGCGGGGGTGTGAGGCCCGCGTTGGCGCGGCTTGACGGAGTCGGATTCGACGGGCGAATGGGATCGTGCGGAGGTTTGGCTACCGATTGACGGTGGAGACAGCCGCATTCTACCGCGCTCACCAAGGACCTGAATCCGTTCTCGTGGCTGGATGAGCCGGGCCGGTTCAAGGACTCCGACTCGATGGGGTGATCGGCGGAGCTAGCCCTTCACGGCTCCAACGATGATTCCCTTGATGAAGAAGCGCTGGAACACGAAGAACAACAGAATCATGGGGAGCACTGCCGTCACGACCGCCGCCATGACGAGGTTCCACTCGATGAACATCCCCATTAGTCCGTAGACGCCGAGGATGACCGTTTTCACCTCCTCTCGTTGGAGGAAAACCAGCGGCGCTAGGAAGTCGTTCCATGAGTCCTGGAACGAGAAGATCGCGACCGCAACGAGGGCTGGCTTCGAGAGCGGCATCATGATTCGCCACCAGATCCCCAGCTCGTGCGCGCCGTCTACCCGTGCGGCATCCACCAGATCGGACGGGATCGTCAAGAAAAACTGTCGCATCAGGAAAATGTAGAACGGCGTTCCAAAGAACGGTGGCACCACCAGCGGGAGGAACGTATTTGTCCAGCCCAGGTTCTTGAACAGGACGAAGAGCGGCACCAGTCTGACGATGAAGGGGAGCATCAAGGTACTCAGCAGCACCAGAAAGAGTATCTCTCGGCCCGGAAAGCGGAACCGCGCGAATCCGTAAGCTACAAGCGAACTCGAGATGACGTCGCCGAGCACGACAAGCACCGCGATGATCAGCGTATTGCGGAAGTAGCGTTCGAAGGGCAGCAGGTCGAAGAGGGCGGTCGGGTAGTTGGCCAGCGTCGGTGCGCTCAGCCATAGGTCCGGCGGGTAGGCGAACACCTGATCCGCCGGTCGCATCGACATGAGCACGATCAAATAGATTGGCACCAACAGCACGACGCTGGCCGCCGACAGCAGCAGGACAACCAGCGCGGTATGCAGATGCTTTCGGCTCCGCCCGGCACCGCTAGACGCGTTCATAGTGCACCCACTGCTTAGACGACCGGAGGAGCAGGATCGTGAAGCCCAAGATCACGAAAAAGAGCAGGACTGCCAGGGCTGAGGCGTACCCCATCTGGAAAAACTCGAACGCCTGCCGGTAGATGTAGAGGACATAGAAAAGGCTGGCATCGTTCGGACCGCCGCCTGAGACGATGAAGGCGTAGCCGAACACCTGGAAGCTGTTGATACCGTCGATGACGACGTTGAACAGGATCACCGGGGTTAGCATCGGAATGGTAACGTGCAGCAGTTTCTGCCAGGCGGTGGCTCCGTCGATCGCCGCCGCTTCGTAGAGTTGCCCCGGCACCCCGCCCAACCCAGCCAGAAAAACCACCATCGGCACGCCGACCTGCCACAGCGAGATGCCGACGATGACTGGTTTGATCCAATCGGTGCTGGTAAGCCAGTTCACCTCCGGTAGCCCGAGTCTATCGGCGACATAGTTGACGTATCCGATCCTCGGGTCGAGCAGGATCCGCCAAGCAACGGCCAGCGCCACAAGGGGAACTACCGACGGCAAGTAGAGAAGCGTTCGGAACAGTCCGACACCGCGAAACGCCCGGTTCAAGAGGAGCGCGAGCATGAACGCCAGCGCCAAGTGCAACGGTACCCGCACCGCTACGTAGAAAACGGTGTTGAAGACCGACTTCGTGAACTTGGCATCCTCGGTGAAGATTGCCCGGTAGTTGTCCAAGCCGACCCAAGTCGGCTCGGACAGAATCGGGTAGTCGGTGAAGGAGTAGTAGAACGCTGCCAGCAGCGGCCCAGCCCAAAAGACGACGAAACCGACGATCCAGGGCAGAATGAAGGCGTAGCCCCACAGCACTTCTCGGCGGGCCAGCGAGATGCGCGGCCGTGCCGCCGGCCGCGCTCGATCCATCTTCGTTGGCGCGCTCGCGGTCAACGGCTCGCGTTCCATTCGTCGAGCATCTCCTGACCCGTGGCCGCGAAGGAATCGAGCGCTTCCTTTGGAGCCATTCGCTCGAAGAGGATCGCATCCTCCATGTCGTACCAGAGCTGGAGAAATTGCGGCTGGTCCGGCGGCGTCGGTACGGGAACATTCGCTGCCAGGTCGTCGAGCACCACTTGCCAATACGGGTTACTTTCTGTCAACTCTGGATCCTGGTTGCAATCGATCTGCGGCGAGGGTCGAGCTTGTGCCTTTGTGAAGGAGCAGGCATGCGACGAGGCAGTCGTGAACTTGATCCACTCCCAGGCGGCTTCTTGATCGCCACCGTCGGCGGCGATTGAGAACATCCAACCACCAGTGATGGGGGTCCGGCCCTCGGAGGCTGGGTTGTTGGCGTTGCGTGGGAAGGTCGTCGTCGTATAGGGAATGTGGGGCGCCCGTTCCGCGAGTTGGAAGAACTGCGAGGATAGATTGATCATCGCCACGTACTTCTCGGGCGCCCAGTCTTCGGTCTGAATCACGTTCTGGCGGTCGGAGGCGATTGCCAGATCTTCGTACCTGCCGGCCTGACGCTGGACAAAATCGAGCATCCACTCGGCGGCCTCGATCCCCTCCGGCTGGTTCCACAGCACCGTGGTCAGCTCGTCATCCCAATACCGGCCGCCGTTTGCGTAGGTCAGCACCTGATGGCCGGTCATTCCGACAGAGATCTTTGCCGGGTCGAGAACGAAGAGCCCTTCAGCTTTCGCTGGCTCGATCAGCGCGTCGAGGTCTTGCCACGTGGCGACGGGAGTTTCCGGATCCCACCCAATGCGTTCCAGCAGGTTCGTGTTCAGGAAGAGCATGTGGAGAGCGCCGGCGGTGACGTTGGGCAATCCGTACGTCTGGCCCTGCCAGGTGCGCGACTGGAACTCGGCCGGGTAAAACCATTCTGCCTGAATGCCGTCCCGAGTCATCCAGTCGTCGATCGGCCGCAGCGCGCCTTGCTCAGCGTAGAAGGCGGTGGTATCCGACTTCACCATCAGCACGTTCGGCGGCGCTCCGCCGGCGATCGCGGCGACTTGCTGGTCGCGCAGCGCCGGGCAATCGGCCAATTCGCTCCGCACGTCGATGTCGGGGAAGATGCTCCGAAAGTCCTCGATCCAGGCTTCGACCAACGGGATGCGCGCTCCGCCCCAGCAGTTCGAGAACTGGACCGTGCCTGATGTCTCCGGGTAGACCAGGAAAGCGCGGCCAAGCTGATCCTCGATCGTCACGCCGTCGTCCGTTTGCGCGGCAATCGGATAACGGTGCTGGCCGGCCGCGGCCGTGGCGGCAAGCGCCGCGCCTCCGCACGTGCGGATCAAGCCGCGCCGCGACAGTCGATTGGGCATCAGGCGAGCCGTGCGCTCGCCGCCGGAACCCGTAGTCTCGTCCATTCTCGGCTCCTTCCTCGTTCAACCGGCCGCGGCACGCACCGCGGCCAGATCCATTCCGACATCCGCAACGCCCGACCTCGCGCGAAAGCGTTTCAGCGCCGCCTCGTCGACCGCCGTACCCAGTCCCGGCGTCGTGGGTACGGTGAGCCGGCCGCCCGCGAAGTCAAGCGGCGCGGAGAGGATGGCGTGACGCAACGGGTTGAAGAGTTGGTTGTACTCGTAGATCAAGAAGTTCTCGGTGGCGGCGATGGCGTGTAACGACGCGGTGATTCCAATCCCAGATCCGACCCCGTGCGGCGCCACCGTCCTCTTGCGAATTGCCGCCGCCTCAGCCACTCGTCGGAAACCGGTGATGCCGCCGCACCGCGTTACGTTCGGCATGACGACGTCCGCGCCACCGGCGTCGAGCAGCGCCGTGAACTGGTGGATCGAGCCGAGACCTTCCCCAGATGCGATCGGCAGATCAACCCGCCGCCGCACCTCTGCCAGCGCCTCTGGGTACTCTTGCGCAACCGGTTCTTCCAGCCAGTAGACGTCCTCGCGGACCAGACCGCGGGCAAGCAGTACCGAGTCAGCGACCCCGTAGGCGCCGTTGGCATCCACCAGCAGCGGCACCCCGCGCCCGATCGCCGCTCGCACGGCCGCGACGTGCTCCAGGTCTCCGCCGACTCCGCGCCCAATCTTCAGCTTGACCGCCATGAAGCCGTCGTCGAGGAAACGTCGTGCCCAGTCGGCGGACGCATCCGGGGTTGGCAAGAAGGGGATCGGGCTGGCGTAAACATCGACGGCTGTGCGATAGGGCCCGCCGAGCAACTGATGGATCGAGGCGCCCCACACCTGTCCGCGGAGATCCCAGAGGGCGATGTCGACACCGCTGACCGTCATCGGCGCGAATCGGAGCTGTCGGCTCATCGCCGCCCAATGCACCTCGACTGCCAACGGGTCCTGTCCGATCAGGAGAGGCGCAAGCACCTCCTCGATGTGCGCTGCCGCGCCACGGGCGCCAGGCCGCCCCATCGACTCTCCGACTCCGACCAGCCCCTCGTCGGTATGGATGCGAACACAGACGCATCCCTGGCCGGTCAAGGGAGTAGACTGCATCCCGAACGCCGGGCTGCTCAGTTCCTCCGGCACCTGATCGGCGCCGCCGAGCGCCTCGACGAACGATGCCCAAAGCGGGATCGCCTCGACCCGCGTGATCCGCATCGCGTCGCTTCTCCTCCCCGTTTCCGCGATTCTCGACTGGTGTTCAGCCAGCCGTTCGGGCGACCGACTCGATGTCGGTCTCGTCGGCCGTTCGTTGCTCCGCTTGGTATCGCTCAAACGCCAGCAAGACCTCCGTTCGTGACCCGCGGAGGTGCTCAACGACGGCTGCCTCCACCTCCGGCCACGAACCCCCGCGTAGCGCCGCTACGATTCGGACATGCTCTTGGTGGTCGCGGGGAGGTGACTGACGGTACCCGCGGGCGATCGCTGCAATCTGGCGGGTTTGGCTGTGCAGGCTGTCGAGGATCGTGCGCAGCCGGCCATTCGTGCAGCCCGCGACGATCGCTACGTTAAATCGTCGGTTGCAGTCGGCCAGAGCGACGTAATCGGCAGCGCCGTCCGCCCGTGACGAATCCAGCAGAATCGCGTCCATGTTTGCCAACAGCGCTGCACCCTGGCGCTCGTACGCTTGTCGCAATGCTGCCGGCTCGAGCAACTCCCTGACCGCGTAGAGCTCGTCGATGTCCGCTGGAGCTAACTCGCGGACAATGGCGGTGCGGTTGAGGGCGATCGTGACCAGGCCCTCATTGGCAAGCTGGTGAATGGCGTGGCGAACGGGAGTGGTGCTGATGCCCAGTTGAAGGGCGATCTGGCGCTCAATCAGCCGCTCCCCGGGACGCAGTTGCATGGTGATGATCGCTTCCTTGAGTGCCTGGAACGCGCGTTCGCTCAAGGCCTCGTCCGTCAGCGGTTGCAGTCTCACGCCTCACTCCGATGGTCTGCTGCTTGATGTTTGATGCATCATACGTAACACATCGGCCAGTGTCAAGTCTTGACAACGGCCAAGCCCTCCCCTGGAAAGGCCCGTCGGTGCGATCGGTCGAGTCACTGAGCGCTGACCGTTCTCGTATCTGCCTGACAGTGGCGCGACAATGACTTCGAACACGAGCTTGGCCGATATTTGGACGGGCGCGGGAGCCGAGAGCGGTCCAATTCGAAGAGCTTCCTGGTGGACATGTCGAGACAGGCAGTGGTGAATCGTCGTCGCTTCGTATTGGTTGGGCTGATCGTCGCGGTGGCGGTCGCCGTCGTCGGCGCCGGACCACTCGCGCTCGACCGATTTGGGTATTGTCTCGAGGACGTGTTGCCCGTCGACACGGAGCTGACGACCGATCCGTACGTGCAGCACGTCACGCGCGATTCGGCGGTGATCCGCTGGTGGACGGCGGACGAGACGGCCGGCACCGTCGCCTGGGGGCGTGGCGCGCAGCTTGACGAAGAGGTGTCGGTCGCGTCGGGCGAGTCGCACGCCGCCTTGCTGACCGGATTGGAAGCGGGGCAGGAGTACCGGTACCGCGTTCAGGGCGACGGGGTCGACGCGAACGGGACGTTCCGCACGGCGCCGGACGAAACGGCAACAGTCACCATCGGCGTGGTCGGCGATACGGGAACCGGGGGCGACGCGCAGCACGAGGTCGCCGCCGTGCTCCGCTCCATGGATCCCGATTTCGTGCTCATCACGGGCGACGTAGTGTACCGCCGCGGGGGCCTCTGCCACTACGAGGAGAAGTTCTTCGATCCCTATGCCGAACTGATCGCGTCGGCGCCGTTGTACGCGGCCGTAGGGAACCACGACCTGCTGGCGGAGGGCGGGGCCGCGTTTGACGACGTCTTCGGGATCGACAACGAAACGGGGCGGTGGTTCTCGTTCGATCATGGCCCGGTACATGTCGTGGTGCTGGATAGTGAGGTGTACCACGAACCGGATCAGGCGGCGATTGACCAACAGCGCGCGTGGCTCGACGCGGACCTGGGGGCGACGTCGTTGCCGTGGACTGTCGCGGTGCTTCACCGACCGCCCCACAGCTCGACCCCTGACCAAGCCGAGCCGACGATACGCGCCGACTTGGCCCCGCTCTTCGCGAGTCACGGCGTCGATGTCGTGCTGGCCGGCCATGCCCACAATTACGAACGCTTTGTGCCGATAGACGGCGTTACTTACGTCGTCACTGGCGGCGGTGGCGCGGACCTGCACGAAATGGACGCGGGGATGAATACCGCGGCGTCGGCCGTGGAATACCATGCGGTCGAGCTGGTGGTAGCGCCGGACAGCCTGTCGCTCGAAGCGATCGACCGTGACGGGAACGTGCTCGATACGATGAGCCTTGACCAAGATGAAGGGTAGGATCAGGAACCTTCGCTTGGATCGAACCGTGCTATACTTGCCCTTCGGTACCGCATCTGTGCCCATTCCGGGCGTCTTTGGTTTCCCTGACGATACCGGCACACGACATGCGGAATAGAGACAGACAGCCGCTCTGGCGGCTGCCGTAGCGCTGTGCGTTGGACGTGGGCAGGTTGCAGGTTGGTTGGTAACCCTCTCGCGGCGCGCGGCGACGAGACCGGCGATTGAGTTTTCGCCGGCGGGAGAAGGGTGAAGCACCATGCCAACGAACGACGAACGCCCGCGGGGCGTGCAAGCCAACGGGGAGACGACCCTCACCGAAACGGACGGTGAAGCGACCACGCGGGACGTGGCGGTCACCGAGCGGACAATACCGCCGGCCGTCGATGTCGACGATGATGCGGCCCCGACCTTCGAAGACCTCGGGCTCGGCGGTCCGCTGCTGAAGAGCATCAAGGACGTCGGCTACGAGGAACCGACCCCAATTCAGACGAGGACGATTCCGGTCATGCTGGCCGGGACCGATCTGATCGCGCAGGCACAGACCGGATCCGGCAAGACGGCCGCCTTCGGCATGCCAATCATCGAGGGCATCGACCCGCGCAACCGCCAGGTGCAGGCGCTGATCCTCTGCCCGACGCGCGAATTGGCGATCCAGGTTGCCGAGGCGCTGCACAAGTACGGCCGGCACAAGGATGTGGAGACGCTACCGATCTACGGCGGCCAGCCGTATGAGCGACAGTTCCGCGGCCTCCAACGTGGGCCGCAGATCGTCGTCGGGACGCCCGGCCGGGTCATGGACCACATGCGACGCAACACGCTTAACCTTGACGCCACCCGCATCTTCGTGCTGGACGAAGCCGACGAGATGCTCGACATGGGCTTTATCGAGGATATCGAGTGGATCCTCGAGCAAATCCCGAAAGAGCGACAGATGGCGCTCTTCTCGGCCACGATGCCGCCCAGGATTGTCGAACTCGCCCGGCGCTACATGAAAGAACCAGAGCGCATCTCCGTCGTCGGCAAGGAGATGACTGTTCCTGAGACGCGCCAGACCTATTACGAGGTGCCGCGCATGCGGAAGGTCGACGCGCTGACGCGCATCATTGACGCGGAGACGCCCTCCTCGGCGATGATCTTCTGTCGGACCAAGCACGGGGTCGACGAACTGGGTGAGGCGCTGCTGGCGCGCGGCTATCAGGTTGAGACAATCCACGGCGATCTCTCGCAGGTGCAGCGCGATCGGGTGATGCGCCGCTTTCGCACCGGGCAGGCCGATGTCCTGATCGCGACTGACGTTGCCGCACGCGGCCTCGACATACCGGAGGTCAGCCACGTCATCAACTTCGATATCCCCGAAAGCGCGGAGGCATACGTCCACCGCATTGGGCGGACGGGCCGGGCCGGCCGCGCCGGACAGGCGGTGACGCTCGTCTCGCCGAAAGAGACGCGCTGGCTGCGCCAAATCGCGCGGATCACCCGCGCCGACATCGAGCCGAAGCGGCTGCCGACGATGGCCGACGTCGCCGAGCGCCGGCGCGAGGCGATGAAGCAGCAAATCCTCGAGGTGATGACGGCCGACGACGGGCTTGGCTCTTACATGAGCACGGTCGACGACCTGGCCAGTGACCACGACGTGGCCGAGGTCGCCGCGGCCCTGCTCAAGCTCTATGCCGAGGAGACGGGCCGGGCCACGCCGGAGAATCTGAAAGAAGATGACCTGGCCACCTTCTCCTCGGCGCGTTCCGGACGGGGCGAGACGGGGATGACCCGGCTCTTCTTCAACCTGGGACGCAATCAGAGCGTGCGGCCGCAGGACTTCGTCGGCGCAATTGCCAACGAGGCCGATATCCCCGGCCGCAGCATCGGCGCGATCGACATTCTCGACAGCTACAGCTTTGTGGACGTCCCGACCGATGTCGTGGACCGCGTGATCCAGGCGGTGACGGCCAGCGGCGTCAAGGGCCGCCCGGTCAACATCGAGGTGGCGAATCCGCAGACGGCGGGTCGTGGCGCGCGCGAAGGTGATCGCGGCGGGTTCCGCGGCGGTCCGCGGCGCGGGAGCGACGACGACTTCGGCGGTCGTCGCTTCGACCGCGATCGCCCATTCCGCCGGCACTCGGACCGGGGCGGCGACGCCGGGCCGCCGCGCTTCCGCGTGCGCCGGGACGACGGCGGTCGACCTCGTGACCGGCGGCCGGTTTCTGGGCCGCGTGGGGGATAACTGAACGGCAGCAGACGGGGCGCGGTTTATCGCGCCTCGTCAGTCTTCGTGGAAGACCTCTGGCATCGTGGTCCACCAGTCGCCGGGCGCCGCGTCCGGGACCGGCTGCTGCATCGGATGGCAGACAGACCACCACTCCTGAGTTTTCGGGTCGGCGGCCATCTTCGCCATGTCGGCGGCAAAGTCCTCGCCGATGTACTCGAAGTACGCAAAGAGCAGGCGCCCGTGGCGAAAGATGCTGTAGTTGCGGATGTTGCAGGCGTGGATCGTTGCCAACACCTTGGGCCAGACCGCGGCATGAATCCGCTCGTACTCCTCGACGTGCTCTGGCTTGACCCCGATGACCTGTCCGTAGCGCTGCATGCCGACCCTCCTGATGAGCAGTGAAGTAGCGTCAGTCATGGCGCAGCCCTACGAACCTGTCAAGTGGACAGCGTGTCGCGTTTCACGTGGTGTTTATGGTAGTGTGTGCTCAATGGTGATGGGCTGATGACAATTGGAGTGACTGGGATGGCCGTTGTTTGGGAAAACAAGGCGCATCAGACAGCAACGCGATCCGACCTGACCGACGTCGCGACCAAGCTGCAAGAACTCTTTGGGCAGAAGGTCACCGCGGCAATCGCCGGCGTCAGCGATTCGCGGGCTGTTGGCAAGTGGGCGCGAGGCGAGCGCGTGCCGCACCCGGAGACGGCGCAACGGCTCCGCGAAGCGATGCTGATCGCAAACCTCCTGCTCGAAGAAGAACCGCCTGCCATCGTGCGAGCCTGGTTTGTCGGGTTGAATCCGAACCTTGACGATCGGGTACCAGCGCTGGTGATCGGCGAGGAGCCCGGTGAAGTCATGCGCGCGGCACGCAGCTTCCTCGCGACTGGCTGATGCCAGTTCGAGACCGCGGACCGCCCTCGCGCGCCCTCAATCGGATTGGTCGATCCGATCCGCTCCAATGGACCGCGTGGCGATACGTCGGCGGGAGCCGGTTTGACGACCCACGCGGAAGCTATCGGGTGCTCTACGCGGGCGAGCGCCGCGCCTGTTTCATCGAATCCCTTGCGAACTTTCGCCCGGGCCTGGCAGACGTGGCATGGTCTGGAAGCGTGCCACTCGAGTGGTTCAGCACGCGCCGAATAGCGCGATTCTCCCTCCTGGAGCCAACCTGGTGCGCGATTGATCTGCGCGCCGCGGAGACGATCCAATCTCTCCGCACTGAACTCCGCGGCTTTCTGTCCGACCGAGGCTATGGCGATCTCGACATGAGCGACGCGCTGGGGCACGATCTGGTCCTCACGCAGGCGATCTCGGCCTGGGCGCATGATCTCGGCTTCCGAGGGATCGTCTATTCCAGCCGGCTTGCGTTGGACATGGTCTGCGTCGCGATTTTTGAGCTTGCCATCTTCGCTGAAGTTCAGATTGCCGAGATCGATCGACAAGATCCAGACGTGCGCTGGGCCGCGGACGCCCTAGGGCTGAGGCTGCCGGAGTAGCTCGTCTTAATCCATGTGCTCCATCATCGCCATCAGGCCCTGGATGTAGCCCATGGCGTGGGCGCGGGAGCGATGGCCCCAAGGAGTGTCGTCGACGATGTGGGGGACGTGGTCGTCCAGGATGAAGCCGGTGAAACCGTTGCGTCTCAGGGCGAGCAGCACGGCCGCGGGGTCGTAGTTTCCCTCGCCGAGGAAACACTCCTGGAAGCAGGGAACGGTGCCCTGCACGTCGCGGAAGTGGATGTAGAGAATTGTGCCGCGAGGCCCGAAGTGCTCGATCATCGCCATCACGTTCGCGGCGCCGCCCGGCATCTCGGAGCAACAACCGAGGCAGAGATCGAGGCCCCACGCCGGCGAGCCGGCCGCGATCTCCTCGGCGCGCTTGAACCCTTCGACGTTGCGGAAGAGGCGGGCGACGCCGCCGAGCGTCTCGACCGGCGGGTCGTCCGGATGCAGCGCCAGCTTGACGCCGGCTTTCTCGGCGACCGGCAAGACCGCCCGCATGAAGTACTTGTAGTTGGCCCACATCGTTTCCTCGGTGACGACCGATTCCTCGTCCATCACTGCCAGTGATCCCGGTCGCTCGTCGGTCTTGATGAGGTAGCCGCGGATGCCGGCCGAGGCCGCCAGGTCGACCTTGGCCAAGTCGAAAAGAGTGCTGCGATAGCCGCCGCGACCGGGCGCGCCGCGGTCGGTGCGCCAGACCGAGTTCGGCATGAAGTGGTAGCCAAGGATTGGGATGCCGGCGCGGCCGATGTTGCGGATCGTCGCCTGGTAGTGCTCGACCTGCTCATCGCGGCCGGGCAAGCCGAGCATCGCCTTGTCGTAGAAGTGGATCGGGACGTTCTCGATCGCTTCAAACGCCAGTCCGTATTCCTGGCACTTTAGGACCAACCGGCGCAGGTCCGTCTCTTCCCACCGCTGCTCGCCCGGCAATTTCGGCGTGTTCATCTGCACGCCGGGGATGCCGAGTTGCGCGGCAAATTGCAGCTTCTCCTCCTTCAACTCGTTGAACTGCCCGATCGCGACCCGCATAGCCGGCTCAGATGCCACGGTGCTCTCCTCACTATCCCTGGTGGCCGTTATCGATGGCGCACGATCCAACGAAAAGGCGCTGGCGTCAAGGGGCCAGGGTACTTGACACGCTGCCGAGGGTTGCCTATGCTGCCGCATAGACGGAAACGGCTTCGCGAATGTGGAAATCACCAGGAGGACGAGTTGCTGCGCAACCACGTCGACCGCGAGGTGGGGCAGGGCGTAGACGGGGCGGATGGACGCTCCGATCCGACGCTGAGCACGCTCGACAAGGGGCTTCGCATCCTCGAATTGTTGGCCGAGGACGCGTCGCGGCACGGTCTCACGCTAACCGAGATTGGTCGCGCCCTCAACATGCACCGCAGCACGCTGTTTCGGTTTCTGGCGACCCTGCGGGCGCGCGGCTATCTGGAACGTGATCCAATCTCCGACCGCTACCGGCTCGGGGCGCGGGTCCTCACGCTCTCCGGCGCTTTTCTGGACGCGCTCGACATCCGCAACGTGGCGCGGCCGGAATTGCAATCGCTCTGTGACGACACCCAGGAGCTTGTTCATCTGGCGACGCTCGACCACGACGAGGTCGTCACGATCGAACGGATCGAAGGACGGCAACCGGTTTCACTCCAAACTGGGATCGGGGAACGGCGGCCGGCGTACTGCACCGCCTCCGGCAAAGCGATCCTTGCCTTTTTGCCGGACGAGACGCGTGATCGGATCCTCGATCAGGGGATGCCCGCGCACACGCCGCGAACCATCACCTCGCCAATGCGCATGCGCGAGCATCTGGCGCGGGTTCGCGCTTGCGGCTACGCCATCGACGACGAGGAGCGGATCGAGGGCGTACGCTGCGTCGCGTCGCCCGTCTTCGGGCATGACGGAGCGGTCGTGGCCGCGGTGAGCGTGGCGGCGCCCGCGCACCGGGCGGCGGGCGAGCGCATCGATCACCTGGGGGAGCGATGCCGGGTTGCCTCGGCCGCCGTCTCTCGGCGGCTCGGCTTTACGAATGCCGGGGTGGGCATGACGCACGATGAGCATGCGCTGGAATTGGCTGGCGCGGTGGAGGATGATTCGTGACGGAAAACGGCGCGGCGGCGGTGCGACTCGGCGTGGTCGGGTGCGCCCGCATCTTGCCGGCGCACTTACGCGGGCTCAAGGCAATACTCGACGCGGGCATTGCCGACGTTCGCGTCACCGCCCTCTGCGCGCGCCGTATCGACGACGCCGCCACCTTTCGCCAGCGGGGCGAGGGGCCGGCGCCGCGACCGCCGGTCTCGGCGAATCCGCTTGATCCACTGGGCGCGCCGCATCACTACCTGAGCGACATCCATCCAGACACGCTGCCGGAACTCTACGACG